>JBKECK010000126.1:0-4090 GCA_047974625.1 Acidimicrobiales bacterium | reverse complement strand
GTCGACGTAGGGCTGGCCCTCGACTCCGGCCACGACCTGGAACCGTTCGACGTCCCATCCGGCCAGCTCGTCGGCCTCGTCGGTCCACGGGCCGAACGCCAACATCCCCACGACGACCACCCGGATCGTCACCAACGCCACCGCGGCCGCGATCAGGCCTCCCCGCCGGGGGCGCCGGGCGGTAAGGCGGGTCGGATCGGGGGAGGTCAGGGTCATCGAGGATCGAGTGTGCCGAACCGGGCGGTTGATCGGGCGGCGGCCCCGATCGGTATCGTGGAGCCATGAGCGCAACCGAGACCGTCACCGCCCAGCCGCTCAGCGTCACCGACGCTGCCCTGGCCACTGTGCTCGACGTGAGGGCGAGTGAGGACGATCCGGGGTCGATGGCGCTCCGGGTGGCGATAACCGGGGCCAACATGACCGAGTTCATGTACGCCCTCGACCTGATCCCCACCGCCGAGGCGGGCTCGGAGGACGCCGTCTATCCCCAGGGGGATCACGGCGAGCTCACCGTGATCGTCCCGGCGGACTCGATCGAGCGGATGTCGGGTTCCACCCTGGACGTGCCGTCGGGGAGTTCCGGCGGCGGCCTGGTCATCCGTAATCCCAACACGCCCGATCCCCTGGCCGGCCTGGAGCTCGATCTCGAGGGTGAGCTCCCCCAGAAGGTGCAGGCTGTGCTGGACCAGGCCATCAATCCGGCCCTCGCCTCCCACGGCGGCTACGCCGCCCTCGTCGGGATCGACGGGACCAGGGTCTTCGTGACCATGGGCGGTGGGTGCCAGGGCTGCGCAGCGAGCGCCATGACCCTCCAGGACGGCATCCGCCGGATGCTGCTGGACGCCCTGCCGGAGATCACCGAGGTGGTCGACGCCACCGACCACACCGCCGGTGAGAACCCGTTCTACACCTGACCCATAGACCCCCGGACGGCCCTTTCCGGAGGGTGTCCCCGGGGCCGGGTCACCCTCCTCCTTTGGTTCGCCGTCAGACCGCTCAACTAGAATCCCGGTCACGGATGAGTTGCTGACGACGGGCCCGCGCCGGGCCGGCGTTGGAACGTGTATTCCGCGTCCCGAGCGGGTCGCGGACGATCAGGAGGTCGTATGCGGGGGATCATCGCCTACGGGGCGTATGTTCCGTACAACCGGTTGCAGCGTGGTGTCATCACCGAGGCGTTGGGTACCGGAGGAGGGCGTGGCACCCGGGCCGTCGCCTCCTACGACGAGGACGCCACCTCGATGGCCGTCGAGGCCGGTCGTCGGGTGCTGGCCACGGCGGGTGATGTGATGCCGGCGGGCCTCATGTTCGCCACGGCCACGCCGCCCTACCTCGACAAGACGAACGCCACGGTGATCCACGCCGCGCTGGATCTTCCCTCCCACGTGTTCGCCGGCGACGTCGGTGGGTCGGCCCGCTCGGTTGACGCCGCCCTGCGGTCGGCCCTCGACGGGTCGCGGCCCAGCCTGGTCCTGGCCGCCGACGTCCGCACCGGGCGTCCCGGCTCGTCGGACGAGGCCAACACCGGCGATGCCGCCGTGGGCTGGTTGATCGGCTCCGACGAGGACGGCCCCGTCATCGCCGAATGGGTGGGCGGGGCGTCGGCCACCGCCGAATTCCTGGACCGGTGGCGGATCCCGGGGTGGAACCACTCCCGGGTCTGGGAGGAACGCTTCGGCGAGCACGCCTACCTGCCCCTGGTCACCGAGGCCGCCAACGCCGCGTTCAAGGAGGCCCAGATCGAGGCGTCCGACGTGGACGCGGTGATCATCACCGGTCTCCAGTCCCGTGCCGTCCGGGGGGCGGCCCGTGCCGCCGGGGTAGACGGCCAGGCCGTCGTCGACGACCTCACCACCACCGTCGGAGCCACGGGTTCGTCCCACTCGGGCCTGGTGCTGGCCTCGGTGCTCGACAACGCCGAACCGGGCCAGCTGATCATGGTGATCAACCTGGCCGACGGGGTCGACGTCGGCTTCCTGCGCACCACCGACGCCATCACCGGCTACCAGCCGGCGGTCACCGTGGCCGACCAGATCGCGGCCGGCAACGACGGCCTGGGCTACGAGACCTTCCTCACCTGGCGAGGCTTCCTCGATCGGGAACCGCCCCGCCGGCCCGATCCCACCCCGCCCGCTGCCCCGCCGTCGTACCGGTCCGAGGCGTGGAAGTACGCCTTCATCGGCTCGCGCGACCGGTCCACCGGCACGGTCCACCTGCCGCCCCAGCGGGTTTCGGTGAAGGGGGGCGCCGTCGACGACATGGAACCGGTGCCCATGGCCGACGTCGGGGCCACCGTCGTCACCTTCACCATCGACCGTCTCGCCTACTCCCTGTCGCCCCCCACCATCGCCGTGGTGATCGACTTCGACGGTGGCGGACGATTCCAGTGCCAGCTCACCGACGCCGACCCCTCCAGCGTGAAGATCGGTGATCGGGTCACCATGACCTTCAGGCGGATGATGACCGCTGACGGGGTCCACAACTACTTCTGGAAGGCCCGGCCGGCGGCCTCGTAGGCCCGTCCGATCCGACCTCGTCCGCTTCGACGGACTGAACTGAACGACAGACCAACCACCGAACGACACCGAACCCACCAGGACAGAACCCACCACAACGCTCAGCTCACAAGAACGGGTCCATGCCACCCGGAGCGAAGGACACGAGGAAGTAAAACCAATGGCCTCTCGAGGTATCAAGGATCAGGTCGCCATCGTCGGGATGGGGTGCACCCCGTTCGGCGAGCATTGGGACCGCTCCGTCGACGACATGCTGGTTGACGCGTCCAAGGACGCCTATGCGTCGGCCGGGATCAAGCAGGAGGACATCGACGCCTACTGGTTCGGGACACTCGGATCCGGGGTATCGGGCCTCACCCTCAGTCGGGCCCTGAAGATCGACTACAAGCCGGTCACCAGGGTGGAGAACATGTGTGCCACCGGCTCGGAGGCGTTCCGCAACGCCTGCTACGCCGTTGCGTCCGGCGCCTACGACCTCGTGGCCGCGTTCGGGGTGGAGAAGTTGAAGGACAACGGGATGTCCGGCCTGGTCAGCGCCAACATTCCCGACGACGGCACCAAGCCGGAGCTCACGGCCCCGGCCATGTTCTCCCTGCTCGCTCCCGCCTACTGCGAGAAGTACGGGGTGGACGAGGACGAGATGAAGGACGTGCTCACCCGGATCGCCTGGAAGAACCACTTCAACGGCGCCCGCAACCCGCGGGCCCAGTTCCGCAAGGAGGTGGGCAAGGACACGATCTGCAATGCCCCCCTCATCGCCGGCCAGCTCGGCATCTTCGACTGTTCGGGGGTGAGCGACGGCGCCGCCGCCGCCATCATCTGCCGGGTGGAGGACGCCCACAAGTACACCGACAATCCGTTGTACGTGAAGGCCCTGGCGTTCGCGGCCGGCCCGGCTGCCGGTCCGATGGATCCGGAGTACGACTACACCACCTTTCACGAGGTGGCGGCGGCCGCCGCTGATGCCTACGCCCAGGCCGGGGTCACCGACCCGCGGGCGGAGGTGGCCATGGCCGAGGTGCACGACTGCTTCACCCCCACCGAGCTCGTACTCATGGAGGACCTCGGGTTTGCCGATCGGGGCATGGCCTGGAAGGAGGTCCTCGCCGGGACCTACGACCTCGACGGTGAGCTGCCCATCAACCCCGACGGTGGGTTGAAGAGCTTCGGCCACCCGATCGGGGCATCCGGACTCCGGATGCTGTTCGAGTGCTGGTTGCAGCTCCGGCAGGAGGCCCCCGACGACCGCCAGATCTCGTCGGTCTCCGAGGGAGGTAAGACCCTCGGCATGACTCACAACCTGGGTGGCGCCCCGGGTGAATGCGTCAGCTTCGTGTCCATCGTGGGCAGCGAACTGGGTTGATGTCATCCCACGGGACGGGGGGGACCCCTTCCGGTGGAGCATGGGGGGCTCGGGTTCGCAAGGCGGGATCCTCGCGAACCGGAGCCGCCGGCGCGTCCGGGCTTTCGGCGTCGCCGGTGGCGCGGCGCCGCTACGGCGCCGGCGGTGGCGGGCCGGGCGGTGTCGCCGCCGGGGGAGGCGGGTTCGCCGGAGGCGAGGGGAGCACGGGGCG
>JBKECK010000125.1:0-16338 GCA_047974625.1 Acidimicrobiales bacterium | reverse complement strand
GATATTCCACGACGGCGGGCGGATCCTGTTGGTGGTTGTCGCAGCTTTCCCTGGTCAGCGGGTTATAGTGTGCCTCTTCGCGGGGTGGTCGGGCCACACCGCCGGGGGAGACCGAACGCGCGGCGTGGGCACGCCGCGGCCGGTGAGGAGGGGAGCCATTCTGTCTCGACGAATTGCCGCGCGGCTGGATTCGGCGCGCCCGAGGCGGCTCCGGCGTGCTCTGGCGATGCTGATGTTGTGGATGCTCCTGGCGACTGCCTGCAGTGGTGAGAACGCTGATGGCGCCGACATCACCAACCCGCCGAGCACGCCTGTATCGCTCGGTCCCCTTCCCTCCGAGGGTCGGCCGACCACGACTATGGGCACTACAACCACCACTGACCCTGCCCAGGCCGCGGCGGACGCGGTACTGGCTAAAGCGAAGGCATGGATCGACTGTGTCAGTGACCCGCAGGCGTGTGAGCCACGGGTCGCGCTCTCGCCTACCACTGCGGGAGAGGCCTTGGACGAACTTGTCGTTGTCGCTGAACGTTGGGCGGCCGAGGGCTGGGTGGCGAAGCCGAATCTGGAAGGGGTGCCGAGTTCGGATGAGATTCTGGAGTCCCAATTGGATCCAAATGATCCGAGTTCAGCTTTCGTGCGAGTGTGTCAGGTTGACACTGGCGTACTAGTGGATCCCGGAGCTGGACCAGGGGGTGCGGATGTGATTGTGAACGACGTCATTGTGACCAATATAAGTGAATCTTATGTTCGACAAGATGTCGATGGCCACTGGCGGGTCTATCGGATCGAAGTCATAGAGCGACTTGAGGGGGTCACCGAGTGTCCTCAATGAAGCTGGTGACTGGCATCGTTCTGGTGCTCTTGGCGTTGTCATGCGACCCCGTTGTAGCTTTCGCCGGAGTCAGCGACTCAAGTGCGACCTCCAACGGCGACACCTTCAGCGGATCCGTGCGCGTCAGGTCCGGCGGTCGGGACGAGGGCGGATCGTCCGGCCAGCCCGCCTGCACGTGGAGGGTCCGTGGGGGGTTCGAGGAGACGACCGGCCATGATGCGGGGGACTTGCTGCGGACAGAGGGTGGTGTGACCAGTGAGCTGTATCGGCGGTCGTGCGACGGCCGAGTCGACTATGTATGGGTTCCGTTGGTGACCGCGGAGGATCTGCTGGCCGATCTGAGGGACAGTGTTGAAGGGCAGCTCCCAGCGCCGGAGCCCATTATCAGGCCGGAGGCCCCCGAGCCCGGCTGGGTGTACGTGCAGGTGCCCCTCGATTTCCGGACGACGGCCGAGACGTGGGAGCCGATCGTGGCCACGGCGAGCGTCGACGGACCGCCGGGCATGTCGGCGTGGGTGACGATCACCGCGGAGCCCAAGGAGCTGATCTTCGCCTCGGGGGACCCCGCCGATCCCGGCGCGGTGGCCGGCTGTACGGGCGAGGCCGCGACCGCACCCTACGTGGCCGAGGCCCCGGGCGCCTGCTCGTACACGTACCGTAATGCGTCGACCATCGTTGCTTCCGACATCTTCACCGTCGAGATGGGCATCACGTGGGATGTCACCTATACCTCGTCGAGTGGGTCCGGTCGCCTCGAAATGGGGCCGACGATCACCCAGGTCCCTCTGCGGGTCACCGAGCTGAAGGCCCTCATCACCTGTACCGGTCCCCACCCGAACCAGGGAGGCTGTTGACTCAGTGCCCCGCCGGATGACCGGTGGGCGGTGATCAGACTGGGCTCAGCTGACCTTCCACTGGAATCGTTGGAGGGTGGGGCGGTCGGGAACCGCCCGGCCCGCCCCGGCTATGTCAGCAGTTGAACGGCGTCGCGGACCCGGCTCATGACCTCGGACGCCTTCTCCCGGGCCCGTTCGGCACCGCGATGGAGGATGTCAGCGGTGGTGGCGGGGTCGATCTGGGCCCGGCGTTCCTGGACGGGGCGGAGCGACTCTATGAGCGCCTCGGCGGCGTCGGTCTTCAGGGGCCCGTATTGTTCGTACTCCTTGGCCACCTCGTCGGCTTCCCGTCCGGTGGCCGAGGCCAGGATGGTCAGGAGATTGGACACGCCGGGCTTGTTGTCCGGGTCGTGGCGGACCTCCCCGTCGTTGTCGGTGACGGCACGTTTGAGCTTGCGTCGGATGTCGTCGGGCGGGTCGGTCAGGTGGATGATCCCCTGGGGCGAATCGGTCGATTTGGACATCTTGTTGGTCGGCTCTTGGAGATCCATGATGCGGGCTCCGGCGGCCGGGATCTGGTGTTCGGGGACGACGAGGGTGTCGCCGAATCGGCTGTTAAACCTGGTCACGACGTCCCGGGTGAACTCGACGTGCTGGCGCTGGTCGTCACCGACGGGGACGATGTCGCTGTCGTAGAGGGCGATGTCGGCGGCCTGCAGGGCCGGGTAGGTGAACAGGGCGGCCGACACGAAGTCAGAGCGTTCGCTCTTGTCCTTGAACTGGGTCATCCGCCGCAGTTCGCCGACGGAGGCGACGCATTGCATGTGCCAGGCCAGCTCGGCGTGTTGGGGCACCTGGGATTGGACGAACAGGATCGACTTCTCCGGATCGATCCCGATGGCCAACAGGTCAGCGGCGAGGGCGAGGGTGTTGGCCTTGATCTCGCCGGGGGGGTGGGGCACCGAGAGGGCGTGCAGGTCGACGATGCAGTACACACCCCGGGTGGTGTCCTGGAGGCTGACCCAGTTCTTGATGGCGCCCAGGTAGTTGCCGAGGTGGAGCGCCCCCGACGGTTGGATGCCGGAGAACGCCCGTGGTAGCGATGGCTCGGTCATGGTCCCGTAGACTACGGGAGTCGGGTGATCCGACACCCGAAATTTCCCCGGCCGGGCCGCCTGCGGTGGCCCTCGCTCGGCTCAACACCCGGGTGGGCTAGAATCACACCGATGTCATTTCAGGTCCAGACCGAAGCGTTCGAAGGCCCCTTCGACCTCCTGCTCCACCTGATCCTGGCCGACGACGTCAATCTGTACGAGGTCCGCCTGTCGGACATCGTGGACGCCTACCTGGCCGAGCTGGAGCGGTTGCAGGCCTGTGACCTGGAGGTGGCCACCGAATTCCTGCTCATCGCCGCCACCCTGGTGGAGCTGAAGTGTCGGCGGCTGCTCCCGAACGACCGGGAGGTGGACCTCGACGAGGAGCTCGCCCTGTGGGAGGAACGGGATCTGCTCCTGGCCCGCCTCCTCGAGTGCAAGACCTTCAAGGACGCGGCCCAGGTGCTCGCCCAGCTGATCGAGCGGTCGGCCCGGTCGGTGCCCCGCCGTTCGGGCCTGGAGGACGAGTACCTGCACCTTTCACCCGATCCGCTGGCCGGGGTCACCGGGATGCAGCTCCGGTCCGCCTTCCTGCGGGTGGCCACGGCCAAGCCGGTGCCCCACGTCTCCCTGGCCCACGTCAACCCGATCCGGGCCAACGTCACCGACGCCATCGCCGATGTGGTCGATCAGCTCCTGGGCGGGGGCCGTCAGACGTTCCGCCAGCTCACCCGGGGCCTGACGGACCGGATCGAGATCGTCGTCCAGTTCCTCGCCGTCCTCGAGCTGTTCAAACAGGGGCTGGTGGACATCGACCAACCCAGGGTGTTCGGCGACCTGACGGTCGACTGGATCGGTTCCGCCGAAGACCGTGAACTGGCCGCGGTGGGCGTCGAACGGTACGACGGATGACCGACCCGACCTCCAACGGCGGGGACGACGGCATCCCCACCCAGCTAACGGATCCCGGCCCCGTCATCGAGGCCATCATCCTGGTCGCCACCGACCCGGTCCCCGCCCAACTCCTGGCCCAACTGCTTGAGCTGCCCTTGGAGGTGGTCGACACCCGCATCCGGCTCCTGGCCGCCGAGTACGCCGACCAGGGCCGGGGCTTCGAGCTGGTGGAGGTGGCCGGCGGCTGGCGGTTCCAGACCCACCCCGACCTCGCCCCCTACCTGGAGCGCTACGCCCTGGATGGCCAGTCGACCCGGATGTCGAACGCGGCGCTGGAGACCCTGGCCATCGTGGCCTACAAGCAGCCGATCTCGCGGGCCCAGATGAGCGCCATCCGCGGGGTCAACGTCGACGGGGTGCTGCGGACGTTGGTCCAACGGGGCTACGTGGAGGAGGTGGGCCGTGACCTTGGGGCCGGCCAGGCCACCCTGTTCGGCACCACCTCTGCCTTCCTCGAACGACTCGGTCTGCGGGATCTCACCGATCTGCCCGCCCTGGGCGAGTTCGTACCGTCCGCGGCCGTGGTCGAGGCGTTGGAGCTGACCTTGACCACCGACGTCGACCCCGCTGGCTCCCCTGACTCGGCGTCGGAGCGTGACCCGGACCCGACGGCAGCCGGTGACGACGGGCCCGGCCCGAACGTCTCCGACAACGTGCCCCCGCTGGACCTGAGCACGGTCATCCCACCCGAGCCGAACGTGTCCCCGTCGGGCCGCCCCGGCACCAACGGAACCAGCCTCGGCGACACGCCGTCCTAGGCTCCGCCGTGTCCACGAATCCCCAACCCGAACCCGAACCCGAACCAGCCGCCGGGCCCGACCGCCCGGTCGAGGCCGGACCCGGCGACGGGTCTCCGGAGCGGTTGCAGAAGGTCCTGGCCCGGGTCGGTCTGGGGTCCCGCCGGGTTTGCGAGGACCTGATCGCCGAGGGTCGGGTGATGGTCAACGACCGCACGGCCATCCTCGGCGACAAGGTGGTGGCCACCGACCGGGTCGAGGTCGACGGCGTTGTCTACTCCACCACGGTTGACCTGGTGACCTACCTCCTCAACAAACCCAAAGGGGTGGTCACCACCGCCGCCGACACGCATGGCCGCCCGATCGTGACCGACCTGGTCCCGGATCAGCCCCGGGTCGTGCCCGTCGGCCGTCTCGACCTCGACACCGAGGGACTGTTGTTGCTGACCAACGACGGTGACCTGGCCCATCGGCTCACCCACCCGAAGTTCGGGGTGGAGAAGGAGTACCTGGCCCACGTGCGGGGCCGGCCGGGCCGGGCCGTGTTGCGGACCTTGCGGGAGGGTGTCGAGCTCGACGACGGTGTCACCGCTCCGGCCCGGGTCGCCGTCGTCGCCCCTGGTCTGATCCGCCTCACCATCCACGAGGGCCGTAACCGCCAGGTGCGGAGGATGTGCGAGACGGTCGGCCACCCGGTGATCCGTCTGGTCCGGACCCGGATCGGACCCCTCACCGATCCCCGCCTCAAGCCGGGCCGGTGGCGGGAGCTGTCCCGCGACGAGGTCCTCGCGCTGCAACGGGCGGTCCGTTCACCCTGAGCCGATCGGGGCGCCGTCCGGCCTGGGGCAGCCGACCGGGCGAGCGATACGATGCGCCGCCATGGCAGTACGTGCGCTGCGCGGCGCGACGACGGTGGACGCCGACCATCCGGATGAGATCCACAAGCGGACCACCGACCTTCTCGAGCTGTTGTTCGAGCGGAACGATCTTTGCGCCGACGACATCATCAGCGTCTTCTTCACCGCCACCGAGGATCTGCGCAGTGTCGCCCCCGCGGTGGCGGCCCGGGCCTACGGGCTGACCGACGTCCCCCTGATCTGCGCCCGGGAGATGCCCGTCGAGGGCAGTCTCGAGCGCTGCGTCCGGCTCCTGCTCCACCTGGACACCGACCGGTCCCGGGATGAGCTGCGGCATGTGTTCCTCCGGGGGGCCGCCGTGCTCCGACCCGACCTGGTCGAGCCGGGCGACGAGGCCCGATGACGGCCGCGGGGCGCGCCACCATCGTCGGCACTGGCCTGATCGGAGGTTCCGTCGGTATGGCCCTGCGCAAGCAGGGTTGGACGGTGTCAGCGGTCGACGCCGATCCAGACGTGGCCGTGCGGGCGGTGACGGTTGGCGCGGCCGACGAGACCGGTTTCGACGAGGCCAGCGACCTGGTGGTGATCGCCGCTCCGGTCGGCGTCGTCCCTGACCTGGCCCGGGACGCCCTGGCCCGCTGCGACGGCGTGGTCACCGACGTCGGGTCGACCAAGCTCGAGATTTGCCGGTCCGTCGACGACCCCCGGTTCGTTGGCGGCCACCCGATGGCGGGCTCGGAGCAGGACGGTCTGGCCGGGGCGGCCGAGGACCTGTTCTTCGGGGCCATGTGGGTCCTGACGCCGACCCCCACCACCGACGAGGACGCGTTCGCCCGGGTCAGGGCGGTGGTGCGGTCCCTGGGGGCCGAATCGCTGGCCCTCGCCCCTGACGTCCACGACCAGCTGGTGGCCCAGGTGAGCCATGTGCCGCACCTGACCGCCGCCACCCTGATGAACATGGCGGTCGAGGCCTCGGTGGAGCACCAGGCCCTGCTCCGCTTGGCCGCCGGTGGGTTCCGGGACATGACCCGCATCTCGGCCGGTCGTCCGTCGATCTGGCCTGACATCTGCGTGGCCAACGGCCGAGCCATCGTGGCCGGCCTCGATCAGCTCATCGACCAACTCGGCATGGTCCGAGACCTGGTGGCCTCCGGGGACCGCATCGGGATCTTGGAACTGCTGACCTCGGCCCGGTCGGCCCGGATCAACCTGCCGGTCGGATTCGGCCCGGCCGACGACCTTGTCGAGCTGGCCATCACCATCCCGGACCGGCCCGGGGAGATCGCCGCCATCGCCACCCTGGCCGCCGAACTGGACGTCAACATCTACGATCTCGAGATCAGCCACTCCGGTGAGGGACGCCGCGGGGTGATGGTCGTCGTGGTCGACGAGGGCCGGTCGGAACGGTTCCTTGGGGGTCTCATGGCCCGCGGCTACCGGCCGTCGGTCCGGTCCCTGCAATGAACCCGGACCCTGTGGTGATCGCCATCGACGGACCCTCCGGGTCGGGCAAGTCGACCGTGGCCCGCCGCCTGGCCGACGAGCTCGGCCTCCGGTACCTGGACACCGGGGCCATGTACCGGTCGGTCACGCTCGCTGTGCTCAGCCGGGGGATCGACCCCGACGATGAGGCCGCGGTGGCTGACACGGCCCGATCGGCCCGGGTCGAACTGGCCGAGGACGGCGTGGTTCTGCTGGACGGGGTCGAGGTGACCACGGCGATCCGGTCCGCCGCGGTGAACGACACCGTGTCGGCGGTGGCCGCCAACCAGTCGGTCCGAGCCGTACTGGTCGACCGGCAGCGGCAGTGGATCCGGGAGCACGGCGGTGGGGTCCTGGAGGGTCGCGACATCGGCACCGTCGTATACCCCGACGCCCGCCTCAAGGTGTACCTGACTGCCTCGGACAGCGCCAGGGCCGCCCGCCGGGCCCGCGACGAGGCGACCGACGATCAGCACCGGGTCGCCCAGGCTCTGGCCCGGCGGGACCACGCCGATTCGACCCGCCAGGTCGACCCACTCCGCCAGGCCGACGACGCCCGGGTTCTCGACACCACCGATCTCAGCATCGACGAGGTGGTGGACATCCTGGTCCGGGCGGCCCGTGGCTGACCATGTCGCCGGCCCGGTCGGCGACGAGGTCACCGCGGCGAGGGATTTCAGCCCGGCCGCCCGGCTCACCTACCGGGTCCTGCGGGCGGCGCTGTCGCTGGCCCTGCGGATCTGGTTCCGGGTCGAGGTGGTAGGCGGATCACGGATCCCGGCCACCGGCCCGTACATCCTGGCCCCCGGGGCTCACCGGTCGATCCTCGACACCCCACTGGTGGCCATCACCGGCCCCCGGGTGCTGCGGTACATGGGGGCCGAGAACTTCTTCCGGATACCGGGGGTGGGCTGGTTCCTGTCGGCCATGGGCGGGTTCCCGGTGGAGCGTCACGCCACCGACCGGGTCGCCCTCCGCCGGGCCGAGGAGGTCCTCGCCGACGGGGACCCGCTGGTCGTGTTCCCGGAGGGGACCCGGTTCTCCGGGCCCGAGGTCCGGCCGTTGAAACAGGGGGCTGCCTTCCTGGCCGGTCGGTCCCGGGCCCCGATCATCCCGGTCGGTATCGGTGGGGCCGAACGGGCCCTGCCCCGCGGCCGGTACCTGCCCCGCCCGGCCAAGATCGTCCTGGTCATCGGCGAGGCGATGGACCCGCCCGGGGAGCCCGGCCGGCGGGTCCGTCGCCGGGAGATCATGGCCGTCAGTGATCAGCTCCGCGACCGTCTCCAATCCCTCTTCGACGAGGCCCAGGCCCGGGCCGGGGTGGGCTGAGGTCGCCCCCGGGTCAATTGACGGTGGAGTCCGCCAGGTCGGTGAGGACGCCGGCGGCGTCGACGGCCCGGTCGTCCACCGGGGGCCGACCGGTTCGTGATCCGCCGAGGCCGGCGGTGACCGCGGTGTCGACAGCGCCCAGCAGGTCCCTCAGGTGACGGGGCGGAGGGAAGTACTCGTCTTCGTTGGTGATGGCCACCTCTTCGACCCCGTGCCGAGGGGCCAGGTAGGCGAGGACGCTGCGGACCACGTCCTCGGGTGCCGACGCCCCCGCCGTCACGCCGACTACCCCGACCAGGTCGTCGGGAAGCTCGCCGGGTCCGTTGACCCGGAACACCCGGTGACAACCGGCCTCGGCGGCCAGCTTGGCCAGGGCGTTGGTGTTGGAGGAGTTGGCCGAGCCGATGACTACGAAGGCGTCGCACCGGTCGGCCACGGCCATGAGGGCGGACTGCCGGTTGGTGGTGGCGAAGCAGAGGTCGCTCCGGCCTGGGGTGAACAGGTCCGGGAAGCGGGTCTTGGCCGCCTCGGCGACGTCGGCCCAATCCCGGTGGCTGAGCGTGGTCTGGGCCAGCAGGGCGGTGGGCCCGTCGAAATCGGGGAGGGCGGCCACATCATCGATCGACTCGACCCGGTAGATGGCCTCGGGGGCCACCGCCATGGTGCCCACAGCCTCCTCGTGCCCCTCGTGGCCGACGTACACGATCTGATAACCCTTGCCGGCTCGGACCTTCACCTCGTGGTGGACCTTGGTGACCAGGGGGCACACCGCGTCGACCACATAGCTACCCCGGTCCCGGGCCGCGGTGACCACCGCCGGAGCCGAGCCGTGGGCCGAGAGCATGATGGGCCGGCCCGGGGGGACGTCGTCGATGTCGTCGACGAACACGACGCCCTGGTCGACGAAGCGGTCGACCACCAGCTTGTTGTGGACGATCTCGTGGTAGCAGTAGACGGGGGGCTCGAAGGTCCGGACCATCCACGCCAGCGCCTTTATGGCCATCTCCACGCCGGCGCAGAAACCCCGCGGCGCGCACAGCAGCACCCGCTCCACTGCACCGGGGCTGCCAGCGGCCGGGCCGGCTCCGGCCTCGGTGGCCGGGGCGCCGCGTCCTGAAGGGACGGGGGAGGGGTGCTCAGCAGCCATTGGCGTTCATGCTAGCGACGTGGCCCCGTCGCCCCCGGGCCGCGCCCTATCGAAGGTGAGCACGGCCGGGGGCGAGCGCGGCGGGAGGTCAACACGGCCGGAGATCGAGGCCGGCCGGCCGCCACCCGGGGCCGGCCAGGACCACCTGGTTGAGGGTGCAGTGCCGTTCGGCGAAGGCGGCGGAGCAGTAGGCCAGGTAGAAGCGCCAAAGGCGTTGGAAAGTCTCGTCGAGACCGAGCCGGGCCACCGCGTCACGGTTCTCCTCAAAACGGTCCGCCCACCGGTCGAGGGTCTCGGTGTAGTGGGCGGACAGGTCGTCGACGTCGATGGTCTGCAGCCGGGCGGCCCGGGCCGCCTCGGCCGTGAGCACCCCGACCGAGGGGAGGCATCCGCCGGGGAACACGAACCGGCGGATGAAGTCCTCGGTGGTCCGGGTGCGCCGGTAGCGCCGGTCGGGAACGCAGATCGCCTGGAGGCCGATCAGGCCGTGGGGTCGGAGCCGGTCGCCGAGGACCCGGAAGAACGACCGGTAGTGCCGCCAGTGGACGGCCTCGATCATCTCGATGGACACCACCCGGTCGTAGCGGCCCTTCAGGTCCCGCCAGTCGGCGGCCAGTACGGTGACCCGGTCGTCGAGCCCGGCCGCGGCCACCCGGGCTGTGGCCTCGCGGTGTTGTTCGGCGGAGATGGTGGTGGTGGTGACCCGGCAGCCGACGCGGGACGCGGCCCGGACCGCGAAGCCGCCCCACCCGGTGCCGACCTCCAGGACGTGATGGTCGGAGGTGATGCCGAGCTTGGCGATGAGCCGGTCGTACTTGGCCCGGCTGGCGTCGGCCAGGGATGCGGACGGTGAGGGGAAGATCCCGGCCGAGTAGGTCATCGTCTCGTCCAGGAACAGGGCGAAGAAGTCGTTGCCCAGGTCGTAGTGGCTGGCGATGTCGATCCGGTTGGTGCGCCGGGTCGGCCCGGGCCGGAGGCGGCGGAGCCGTTCGGCCACCGGGGCGGTGATCCGGGCGGCCCGGTTCCGGACCTCGTCGAGGGGTTGGAGGCAGCGGGTGAGGGCTCGGAGCACCGTGGTGAGGTCGTCCGCGGTCCACCACCCCTCGATGTAGGACCGGCCGAGGCCGGCCGATCCGTCGAGGGCCACCGCGGTCCAGGTGCGGGCATCGTGGATGACGATCCGGGCGGTCAGCTCCGGCTCGGGGGGAGTGAGCGGTCCGTCGGAGCGGAGGTCGATGACCCGGCCGGGTCCGTGCACCGTGACGGTCCGGTCCGGGTGGACGAGCTCGAACCGGTCGACGGCTCCCAGCTCGAGCAGGCCCACGAGGACGGACCTGGCCACGCCGGCCACCGCCCCCGCTGGTGGTGGTGCCGTCGACCACCGGGACCGGAGCGGTCCGGTCCGGTCCCGGCGGGTGCCCTCCGCCGGGGTGGGTACGGGTTCGAGGTCCGCGGCCGGGGTCATGACGTCGGGCCGCCGGCCGGGGCGTTCCGCGACGCCCGACGGTCGGGGTGGGGGTGGACGGGCACCTTGGCCCGCCACAGGGCCAGGGCCTGTCGGTGGATGCCGGCGCTGACACGGTGGGTGGACAATGGGTTCCTCAGCATGGTCCGGGAGAGGCTCGAACGGGTGGGTGCGGTACGGCGCACGGCCAATTGGGTTGTCAGGACGACCGGGTCGACCGGTGCGGACCCCGGGCCGGGCCGGCCGGTCGGTTCGGTGGGTGCGGTGACGTCGATGCCGACGGTGATGCCTCGCCCGTCCGGGCCTCCGGACGCGATCCGCAGGTCGTAGGTCCAACCTTCGTCGAGGAATGGCGAGACGTGCAGGACCTTGTCGAACCGGCCCCTCAACCCTTCGGTCCCGGTGTCGAGGGGGACTGGATAGGTCCACCGCTGCTTCCACGGGGTGTTGCTGACCTCCAGCACCGCCACCGTTGGTGTGGGCCCGCCGAACCGTTCGACCAGTCCGGCCGGTTCGGGCCACAGCAGGTAGACGGTGATCGGGTTGAACAGCCAACCCCACCGACGGATCTGGGTCAGCATCCGGAGCGGGCCGGCGACCGTCCTGGGGTGGTCGACGACGGGTCGGGCCACGGCCCGCACCGCGGGCCCGAGCGGGGTGTCGGCGCCGTCGAGGTAGTCGACGCGACGGAACCGGGCCGGAGCCGCCCGCTCCGCGGACCACAGGGGGTGCTGGTCGGTGAGGGCTCCGGGCCGGTCCGGGTCGATCCAGACGTAGCTGACCGGTGCGGTGAAGCGGTGCACGGTCGGGTATCGGCGGTGGTGCATGACCACGCCGGGGCAGACGGCAGCGTCCCCGGGTTGGACAGCGGCCGGGCCCGGACGGTCCGGGTTCGGTGGGGATATCACCAGGTCGCTCCGAGACGCCGGCACACCGAGAGGGCCGAGTTGAGGCCGTCCTCGTGGAAGCCGTGGCCCAGCCACGCCCCGCAGAACCAGGTGCGTCGGTCACCGTTGGCCGCCGCCACCTCGGCCTGGGCGGCCACCGCGGCCCGGTCGAACACCGGGTGGGCGTAATCGAAGGAGGCGATGATCGTCCGTGGTCGGACCCGGTGCTCGGCGTTGAGGCTCACCAGGTAGCGGCGGCTTCCGCCGAGTCGTTGCAGGGTGCTCAGGTCGTAGGTGATCACGGCCCCGTCCCGGCTCGCCGACGAGACGGCCTGGTTGGGCACCACCGCCGGCAGCTCGGGCACCACCGCCGGGGGCACGGCCCCGGCTGCTGGCAGCACGGTCTCGGCCGCCGGGGGCACGGCCCCGGCTGCTGGCAGCACGGTCTCGGCCGCCGGGGGCACGGCTCGGCCGGGGGTGCCGGTGGAGGGCAGGCGCTCGTAGTTCCAGGCGGCCCAGGCCCGGCGGGCGGGGGGTAGGAGGCCGGTATCGGTGTGGAGGGTGGCCCGGTTCGGCTGGTACCGGATCGCCCCGAGGCGCCGGGTTTCGGCCGGGGTCGGGTCGGTGAGGGCGGCCAGCGACTGGTCGCTGTGGCCGGCCAGGATGACCTGGTCGTACCGGTCGCTCCCGTGGCGGGTGGTGACGATCACATGGTCGTCGTACCGGGTCACCGCGTCCACCCGGGTGCCGGTCCGGATCGTGCCCGAGAACCGGTCGGCGATGGCCTGGACGTAGCGGCGGGAACCGCCGGCCACGGTCCGCCACCGGGGTCGGTCGCCGATTCCGAGCAGGCCGTGATTGTCCAGGAAGGCCAGAAGGGAGGCGGCCGGGTAGGCGTCGAAGGTGGCCGGGTTGGCCGACCACACCGCCGCCCCCATCGGGATCAGGTGGAGGTCGACGAACGCCCGGCCGTAGCCTCCGTCGGCCAGAAAGTCAGCCACGGTGACGGTCGGGTCCGGTCGGCGCAGGAACCGACGTCCGTGCCGGTAGAAGCGGACGATGTCGGCCAGCATGCGCCACAGGTCCGGGTCCACCAGGTTCCGGCGGCGGGCCAGCAGGGTGTTGGGGTTGGTGGCCCGGTAGGTGAAGCCGGACTCGTGGTCGGTGACCGCGAAGCTCATCTCGGTGTCGACGGCGCCGACCCCGAGCTCGGCGAACAGTCGGACCAGGTTCGGGTAGGTGCGGTCGTTGTACACGATGAAGCCGGTGTCCACCCCGAGGGCCCCCGCCGACGGGTCATCGACCTCGACGGTGTTGCTATGACCTCCGAGCCGGGGGTCGGCCTCGTAGAGGGTGACGTCGTGGATGTCGCCCAGGAGGTGGGCGCAGGTGAGGCCCGAGATCCCTGAACCAACGACGGCGAGGCGTAGGGGACTGGTGGCCGGGGTGCCGCTCACAGACGACCCAGGGTTGCAGCCGGCCGTTCGGCGCGCCCAACCGGGCGAAGCCCTAGCCTGGACGAGTGGAATCCCCTCTCGTGCTGGCGGTGTCGCCCGGATCCGCGGCCGACCGGGCTGGGGTCGCTGTGGGCGACGCCGTGGTGTCGATCAACGGTGAGATCCCGCGCGACGTTATCCGCTACCAGCTCTTGGTGGACGGGCCCGATGTCAGCCTCGAGCTTGACCGGGGCGGCCTCCCCCGAACCGTCGACATCAGCAAGGCCGACGGTGAACCCCTGGGCATCGATGTGAACTCGGCGGTGTTCGACCAGGTCCGCACGTGTGACAACCATTGTCCGTTCTGCTTCATCTACCAGCTGCCGCCGGGGATGCGGTCGAGCCTCTACCTGAAGGACGACGACTACCGGCTGTCGTTCCTGTACGGCAACTTCACCACCCTGACCCGGTTCACCGAGGCCGACCTGGAACGGGTCGTCACCGAGCGGTTGTCGCCTCTCTACGTCAGCATCCACAGCACCGATCCGGACCTCCGGACCCGCCTGCTCCGCAACCGGCGGGGGGCGATGAGCCTCCGCTGGCTCCGGGCCCTGCTCGATCACGGCATCGAGGTTCACGGCCAGATCGTGGTGTGTCCGGGACTCAACGACGGTGACGCCCTCGACGCCACCCTGGCCGGTGTGCTGGACCGGTTCCCCGAACTGGCGTCCGTGGCCGTGGTACCCCTCGGGGTGAGCGACCATTCGTCCGAACCGGAGCTGCGCCCGCACACCCCGGCCGAGGCGTCGACGGTGATCGACATCGTCGAGGAGTGGCAGGACGTGTTCCTGGAGCTGTGCGGGCGGCGGCTGGTGTTCGCCGGCGACGAGTACTACCTGTTGGCCGACCGGCCGTTCCCCGACCCGGACCGTTACGAGGGGTTCCCCATGCACGAGGACGGCATCGGGATGGCCCGTCAGTTCGAGCTCGAGTTCACCGGCCGGTCCGCCACCGAGTTGACCCCCCGCTCGGGCTTCTTCGCCGCCGTCGACGGCGCACCCGCCGCCGGCTACCGGGCCCCGCGCACCGAGCCCATGGCCCCGGTTGGCGGCCCGGTTCCCGCCGTGACCTGCGGTCCGGCCGCTCCGGGCCCGCGGTCAGGTCAACCGGTCCGGCTCGGGGTCCGGCGGGACGCCCCGGTGGCCGTGGTGACCAGTGCCTACGGGGCCCGGGTCCTGGGCCCGATCGTCGGCCGTCACTTTCCCGGTCCGCCACCCCGGTTCGTGGTGGTCGACAACCGGTTCTTCGGGGGGAACATCTCGGTGTCGGGCCTGATGGTGGGGGCCGACGTGGCCCGCTGCCTGGCCGCTCAGCCCGAGGGCCACCACTACCTCCTGCCCGACGTGTGCCTCACCGAAGGGCGTTTCCTCGACGGGATGACCGTCGAGGACCTACCGCGGCCGGTGGAGGTGGTGGCCACCAGCGGCACCGCCCTGCGGGCCGCCCTGGACCGTCGGGAGACCAGCGCATGACCGGACCCCTGCCCCGCGTGGCCATCGTCGGCCGCCCCAACGTCGGCAAGTCGACCCTGCTGAACCGAATCATCGGCCGGCGCGAAGCGATCGTGGAGGAGCGCCCCGGCGTGACCCGAGACCGCAAGGAGGTGGTGGCCGACTGGCGGGGACGGGACTTCACCGTCATCGACACCGGGGGCTGGTTGGCCAAGGGGTCGGCCCTGGACGACAAGGTGTCGCGCCAGGCCGAGGCGGCCGTGGCCGGGGCGGACGTGGTCCTGCTCGTGCTCGACGCCCGGGTGGGTGTCACCGAGGAGGACAGCCAGATGGCTCGGCGGCTCCGTTCCTTCGACGGTCCTCTGCTGGTGGTGGCCAACAAGGTCGACGACCAGCGCCACGTCGACGGGGTGTGGGAATTGATGTCGCTCGGACTGGGCGAACCGTTTCCGGTCAGCGCCATGCACGGCGGCGGGGTCGGCGACCTGCTCGACGCGGTGGTCGACGCCCTCCCCCCGGAGGCGGTGCCGACCAGCCGCGAACGATCACCCGGGGACCCGTCCGCGGCCGGGGCCTCCGGAGGGGACACCGGTGTTCGGATGGGGGAGCACGGCCCGGTCGACCAGGACGGTGGGGCCGACGCGGAGGCCGATGACGTCGGCGAGGTGGTGGACCCCTTCGATCCGGCCGGGGTCGGTCGGGTGGCCCGGTCCCAACGCCGCGCGGCCGGCCGGGCGGGCACCACTGCCCCCGACGGGCCCCGGGTGTTCTCCATCGCCCTGGTCGGCCGGCCCAATGTCGGCAAGTCGACCCTATTCAACCGGCTCATCGGGGAGGAACGGTCCGTCGTCCACGACATGCCGGGCACCACCCGTGACACGGTCGACACCGTGGTGGAAACCCGCCGCGGGCCGATCCGGTTCCTCGACACCGCCGGGATGCGGCGCCGCAGTCGGATCGACGAGGACACCGAGTACTACTCCGTGGTCCGGGCCCTCAAGTCGGTGGATGGAGCCGATGTGGCCCTGCTGGTGATCGACGCCACCGAGGGGGTGACCCAGCAGGACCAGCGCCTGGCCGAGCGGGTGGACGCGGCCGGTTGCCCGATCGTGCTGGTGCTCAACAAGATGGAGTTGCTGTCCACCGAGGAGAGGGAAGCGCTCAACGGGCAGATCCGGCGCCGGCTCGGCTTCCTCCCCGGCGTACCCGTGCACCGGATATCGGCTCTGTCGGGCAAGGGGGTCCACAAGCTCCTGCCGTCCCTCGACCTCGCCATCGACGCCTACCAGACCCGCATCCCAACCAAGAAGGTGAACGATTGCGTGCGGCGGGCCCAGCAGGCCCAGCCGGCGGCCGGGGGCGCCCGGATCCTGTACGCCACCCAGGGGGCAACCGATCCGCCCACCTTCACCCTGTTCACGAACCGGAATCTGCACGACAGTTACGTGCGCTACATCGAACGCAGCCTGCGGGAGGCGTTCGACTTCGGGCCCACCCCGATCAAGATCCGGGTGCGCCGCCGGTCCAGCTAGATGATTGGCTCCAAGGGTTAGTGGTCGTAGGTGATCAGTGATCGGGCTGGGCCGGGTTGGTTGGTGGTCTCGTTGTGCCAGATGGCGGTGGTGAGGGCGAGGAGGCGTTGGAGGACGCGGGCCCAGACGCCGGGGGGTTTGCGGCCGCCGTGGCGTTCGAGGTCGAGTTGGGCCTTGAGGGTCTGGTTGATCGATTCGATGATCTGGCGGAATGGTCGGAGGTAGCGGGTGCCGGG
>JBKECK010000124.1:0-13906 GCA_047974625.1 Acidimicrobiales bacterium | reverse complement strand
TTCCGCCGACTATGTCTCGCACCTCCGTGAACTTGGCCCCGGCCCCTTCCACATCGTCGGCTACTGCCTCGGCGGGCTCATCGCCACCGAGGTCGCCCGCGGCCTGGCCGAAGGGGGCGCCGACGTGGCCACCCTCACCGCCATCAGTAGTCACAGCCCCCGCTTCCGCCTCGAAGACGAACTCCTGAGCGAGTACTCGTTCGCCGTCATGATGGGGATCGCCCCCGAAGATCTCGGGTTCCCCGGTGACGAGCTCCACGTTGCGGCGGCCGCCGACGCCGCCCTGGCCCGGACACCGGGCGAGATCGGTGACGGCGGCCTGGCCCACCTCGACGGCGAGTTCGCCGACCTCGCCGCCGGCTTCGCCATGCTGGCGGCAACCCCGCGGATGGATCGGGTGGCCCGGATGTGCGCGTCGCTCCCGGCCACCGCCGGCATGTACGAGCCCGAGCACATGGACCGGCTGGCCCGCACCTTCCGGCAGAGTGTGTTCGCCATCACCCGGTACCGACCCGAGCCGTACCCCGGGGACATCACCTTCCTCCGCCACAGCGGGGCGTACCCGTTCCCAGGTAGCCGGGAGGCGGTCACCACCCACTGGGCCGATCTCACCCTCGGGCACCTCAGGATCGTCGACGTCCCGGGTGACCACTTCAGCTGCATCGACGTGGCCCACGCCCCGGGCCTGCTCGACCGCCTGGAGGAGATAACCGACGGGGCGGTGCTGCTATGAGCGCCACCGGTCCCGACAGCGATCAGCTAGTCGGTGTGGTCGGCGCCACCGGGGCCGTCGGCCGGGGCGCCATCGAGGCCCTCGGTCGCCTCGGCATCAACCGGCTGCGGCTTGGGGCGAGGTCCGGGGATGCGGTGGCGGCGCTGGCCGACGGCCGATCCGGCCGGACCGAGGGGCGCCGCGTCGACGTCACCGACCCCGAGTCGATGCGGTCCTTCGCCACCGGTTGCGAGGTCGTGATCAACTGCGCCGGACCGAGCTACGCCCTCCGGGAGGCGGTGGCCCGCGAGACCGTCGCCGCCGGATCAGCCTGTGTCGAGGTCACTGGCGACGCCCCCGTCAAGGCCGCGCTCGAACCGCACTCGGTGCCCCGCCCGGTGCTGTTGTCGGCAGGTGTCCTCCCCGGGCTCTCAGCCCTTCTTCCTCGCTTGCTAGCTGACGCCGGAACGTCCGATGGTGATGGCCCCCCGGTCGGACTCACCGGGTGGGCCGGAGGCCTTGAGCCCTGCACGTCGACGGTGGCCACCGACCTGTTGCTCTCACTCGGAGAGGGCCCGGCCGGGCCCGGATCCGGGGGCGACGGCCTGTTCGGCGAGGCCGGGGCGGCGTGGCGCCACGGCTCCCGCCGCTCCCACGTTCTCAGGCCCGCCGATACCGCAACCGTCCCCGGCTTTCCTGGTCGCCCCGCCCTCCAACCCTTCCTCAGCCACGAGACCGAGCGGGTAGCCCGATCGCTCGGCCTTGACCATGTCGACTGGTTCAACGCCCATCCGGGACCGGCCGCCTGGGCGGTGTTGTCCACCCTGCCCTCCGCCATGGTCGGGGGGCAGGAGCCGAACGAGATCATCGACCGCCTGACGCGCGCCGCCGACCTCGACCTCGCCGGCCAGCGGTCCTATTACCGGATGAGCTTCACCATGACCTGGGCCTCGAGCACCAGGAGCGTCCTGCTGCGATGTCCGGATAGCTACCGGCTCACCGGTGCGGTGGCCGCGGTGGCCGCGTCCGCCGTGCTTCGCGGCGATATCGAACCCGGTGCCCGGTTCGCGGGAGAGGTACTCGATCCGACCTGGACCACAACCGCCCTGACCGCCGCCGCCCCCGACACCGTCATCGATCTGATAGCCGGCGACGGCGGTGACGAGGAGGGTGCCCTATGACGACACCCCGGAGGGTCCTCGTCGCTGGTGGCGGCTTCGGTCGCGTGCACGCGGCCGCGGTGGCGAGGCGCCCCGACCGCTCCGTGCTCGTTGGCGTCGTCGGGCGAGGTGGCGCCGCGTCACGGGAACTGGCCGACGCCTTTCACGTCCCGTACCACGACGTCCGGGGACCCGGCGGCGGGTTCGACCCGTCGATCCTGGCGGAGGCGTCCGGGACGGCCGACCTGGCCTGTGTCGCCGTCGGCTCGGCCATTTCGGGAGGGTCCGGCACCGACCTGACCCTGGAACTCCTCCGCCGTGGGCTGCACGTGCTCCAGGAACATCCGGTCCACCCCGACGAGGCTACCGCCTGCGCCCGGGAGGCCCGGGCCCACGGGGTCCACCACCGGGTCCACCTCCACTACCGCCACCTTCCCACCGTCCGGGCGTTCCTGGCCGCCGCCGCCCGGCTCCGGCGGCACCACGACATCGACTTCGTCGACGCCGCCGCCCCGGTCCACGTACTCCATCCACTGGTCGACATCCTGGCCCGGGCGCTGGGCACGGTCCGGCCCTGGTCCTGGGTTGAGGTCGTCGGCTCGGGACCGTTACGCACCGTCGTCGGCGAGATCGGTGGGGTGCCGGTCACCCTGAGGGTGCAGAACCAGCTCGACCCCGTCGACCGGGACAACCAGATGCTGCTGTGGCATCGGATCGCGCTCGGGACCCAGGCGGGAGTGCTGACCCTCGCCGACACCCACGGTCCGGTGTTGTGGAGCCCCCGGTGGCCGGCCGACCGTGACCACACCGGACGGCGGGTGATCGACGGACCAACCCCCGGTCTGGCCCGGCCCACCAGCGCCCAACTGCCCGGCACCGAGCCGGTCACGATCGCCGAAGCTATGGCCACCTGGTGGCCTGACGCCGTCGCCGCCGCCCTCGACGACCTGCTCTCCGCCGTCGACTCGGGGGCCGACAGCCTGAAGGAATCCAGCCTCGACCTGGCCACAGCCCGGGCGTGGGCCGCCCTCACCGACCGGTTGGGCCCACCCGAGACCGTCCGGGCGACGGCCCCCCAGCGAGTCGACGTCGCCGACCTGGTCGACCGTGATCATGCCCCACCGCTCTCCGACCACCAGCGGGCCCGGCCCGAGGGTCTCCCCGGACGACCGACGGCGGAACACGACCCGGGCTCGTGGCGTGAGTACGACACGGGGGCCGAGTTCTACGACCTGATGGCGGCCGGGCGGGTGGCCGCCACCACCGCCCCGGCCGTCATCGCCCTCCTCCGGGCCGTCGATCCCGCCCAGGGGCCGATCGTCGAGATCGGGGCCGGCACCGGTCTGGTGACCCGGGCGATAGCGGCCGCCCTCCCCGAAGCGCAGATCATTGCCGCCGAACCCTCCGCCGGAATGCGGGCGGTCCTGACGGGCCGGATCGCTCGCCTCCCGGATCACCGGCGCCGGGTCACCGTGACCCCCGACCCGGCGCCGGATCTCGAACTTCCCGATCGGATCTCCGCCGCCGTCCTGTGCGGTGTCGCCGGCCATCTCGAAGCCGACGACAGGGTCCGGTTGTGGCGTCGGCTGGCCGACCGGATGCCGCCCGGAGCTCCGATCGTTGTCGAGCTCCTGTCGATCAGGCCCGGAGCATCGTTCGGGCCCCTGCGGCTCGGCCAGGCCAGCGTGGGGACCCACGAGATCGAGTGGTGGTCGAGTTGTGCTCCGGCCGGTTCCGACGCGGTTGACCTCACGAGCACGTGGCGCGTCATCGCCGACGGCGTCGCCATCGGGGAGACGAGCGAGACCCATCGCTGGTACCCGATCACCCTGGAGGACCTGGCCGCGGAGTCCGGCCTCGAGCTCACCGGTGTCGGTTCCGCACCGAGCGGGGCCGACCCCGGTTCGGCCCCGCTCGGTGTCCTCTCCACCCCCTCCTTGCCCCCACCGTCATGACGCCCCACCAGCCCATCCCACCGGCCCATCCCACCGGCCCCTCAACACCAACCACAACGAGGACCCCATGACCGAGATTCCGACCTCGGAGCCCGACGCTCCCCGTCTCCCCGACTTCCCGATGGCTCGGACCACACCGTTCGAACCACCGCCCGAGTACGCCAACTTCCGCCGGGTCGACCCGGTGCCCCAGGTCCACATCCCGACCGGCAAGACGCCCCGGCTGATCACCCGTTACGCCCAGGTTCGGGCCTTCCTCACCGACCCCTCGGTCAGCTCAGACATCCGGCTGCCGGCGTTCCCGGCGATGGGAGCCGGGGAGCAGGAGGCTGGGGCCGAGGCACGCCCCTTCATCCGGACCGACCCACCCGAGCACACCAAGTACCGACGGATGCTCCAAGCCGAGTTCACGCTGCGGCGCACCGAGGCGTTGCGCCAACCCGTCCGGACCAAGATCAGCCAACAGCTCGACGCGATGGAGGACGCCGGCCCCCCCGCCGACCTGGTGGCGGACTACGCCAACGTGATCTCGACCGCCACCGTGCTCAGCCTCTTCGGTGCCCCCACCGACGACCTGGAGTTCTTCCGGGACGTGACCCGCGTCTCGGGGGGCCGCAACAGCACACCCGAGGAGGTCAATGCCGCTCTCGGCAACCTGTTCTCGGTGCTGGGGGCGTTGGTCGCCGAACGGCAGCGGAACCCGGGCGACGACCTGCTCTCGGCCTTGGCCACCAACTACCTCGAACCGGGCCTGGTCACCATGCCCGAGCTCCTGGCCACGGTCGGCATCACCATCGTGGCCGGGCGGGAGACGACCACCAGCATGATCACGCTCGGCGCCCTGTACCTGTCCCGCCACCCCGATCTGCGCAGCCGGCTCGCGGCCGACCCTTCCCTGTGGCCGGCCGTCGTCGAAGAGCTGCTCCGGGTCCTGTCGGTGGCCGACAGCATCCCCCTGCGCGTCACCACCACCGACACCCTGGTCGGCGACACCGTCATCCCGGCCGGTGAGGGTGCGATCGCCCTGCTGGCTGCGGCCAACCACGATCCCGACGAGTTCCCCGATCCGACCGAGATCGATCCCGATCGGGGCCCGCGGCACCATGTGGCGTTCGGGCACGGGATCCACCAGTGCCTGGGACAGAGCCTCGCCCGGCTCGAGCTCCATGAGGCGCTGGCCGGGTTGTTTGCCCGCTTTCCCGGTCTTGCCGCCACGACCCCGTTCGAGAATCTCGACGTCAAACCCGACTCGGCCACTTACGGCCTCGAATCACTGCCGGTCACCTGGTGAACGCGACCCGGCACCCCGATCGTTGGTTACGCCGCTACCGGGTCAGGGCCGGCGCCTCGCTGCGCCTGTTGTGCCTGCCGCACGCCGGTGGCGCGCCAGCCGCCTACCGCTCCTGGGACGCGCTCCTACCCGAGGCGGTCGAGCTCCTCGTCGCCTGCTACCCGGGCCGGGAGGACCGGCGTTCGGACGCCGTGCCCGGGAGCATCCACGCCCTGGCCGACGGAATCGCCCTGGCCGTGGCGCCGCTGCTCGACCGACCCTGGCTGGCCTTCGGACACAGCATGGGTGCGGTCGTCGCCTACGAGACCGTGCAACAGCTCCGCCGGCTCGGGCACCCGGAGCCGCTCGCCCTCTACGTCTCGGGCCGTCAAGCTCCCGACCTCGGACTGGGCGGTGACGTCCACACCAGGGACGACGACGGACTAGTGGACGAGTTGGTACGCCTCGGCGGCACCCACGCCGAGATCCTCGCCGATCCCGACATGCGGGCCGCCGTCCTCGATATGGTCCGCGGCGACTACCGGATGGCGGAGACGTACCGTCCGCGACCGGGCCGGCCGTTGAGCTGCCCGATCGGGGTGCTGCGCGGCACCGACGACCCTGAACTCGACGAGACCGGTGCCGCGGCCTGGTCCCAGTTCACCACAGGACCCCTCACCACCCGGGTGTTCCCGGGGGACCACTTCTATCTCGGACCTCGTCGGGCCGCCGTCGTCTCGGCCGTGCTCGAAGGCGCCGATCCCGCCCTCGTTCGCCAACACCCACCGTGGATGGACATGCCATGACACCATCCACCGGGGACCCCCTCGGCCGCCCCGACCACGGCCGGACCGGGGCCGACTACGGCCCGATGGCCGAGTTCTATGAACTGGTGGCCGAACGCCAGGCCGCGGTCAGCGGCCCTCTGGTGACGGAGGCACTGGCCGGTCTCGGCGATATCGATCCGGCCGAAGGGCCCATCGTCGAGATCGGGGCCGGTACCGGCGCGATCACCGAGGTGATCGCCGATGCCGTCCCCGACGCGGCGATCGTGGCGGCTGAACCGTCGGCCGGGATGCGGGCCGTGATCCGGTCCCGCCTGGTCGACCGACCCGTCCTGCTGCCCCGGGTCACCGTCACCAACGGTGCGGCCCCGGATCTCGACCTTCCCGACCGCCTCACCGCGGCCGTGATCCTCGGGGTGGCCGGGCACCTCGACCCCGAGGCGCGGATCCGGCTGTGGTCACGCCTACGGGCACGGCTGGCCGAAGGTGGCGTGATCGTCGTCGAGCTGATGGGAACCCGCTCCGCCCGGCCACTCCCGCCGTCACGCCAGCTTCGCGCCACCATCGGGAGCCACTCCTACGAATGGTGGGTGGCCGGCGAGCCGGCCGGTCCCGAAACGATGCGATTCACCACCCGCTGGCTGGTGGGAGGCGCAGACGGAACCCGGCGTCGGGAGGTCGTGTCGTCGCACATCTGGCACCACGTCGACCCCGGGGGCCTGGCCACGGAGTCCGGCATGGCGGTGCGCCCACTCGGTCCCCCAACCGGCTCCGGCCTACCGGTGGCGGTCGTACTCACCCACCCGGAGGAGGCTCCATGAGCAACATCGGCACCACGTACGGCTATCACTGCCGCCTTCCCCTCGACGTCGATCCTCTCGATCGGCTGCCGGCCGTGGTCGACTGGGCCGGCGACCTGCCCTACGTCGTCTACGAGGGCCACGGTCCGGGCCGGATCGCCATCGGAGCCGCCGCCTGGCTGAAGCTATCCGCCGGCGGGATCACCACATCGTGGGGGTCGGGAACGCACGCTCCCGACATGAGCGAGCTGGCGGCCCTGCTCCGATCTTGCCCCCTTGCCGGCCGGAGGGCCTACGGATGGGCGGCGTTCGAGCTCGCCCTCCACCTCGCCCGGGTACCCACCGGGGTCGCGACCGACGAAACCCTGCTGTATCTGATGATTCCGGAGGTCGAGGTGGTGGCTACGGCCAACGGCGCCGAGATCCGGGCCGACGACCGGCGTCGGGCCGAAGCGCTGGCCGACTCCCTCGCCACCGACCGCCCGGAGCCGGGACGGAGAGCCCGGGTCGAGGTCGACCTTCTCGCCGGGGCCGATCACTACGTGAGCTCGGTCGCACTGGCCGTCGACGAGATCCGGTCGACCGGGCTCGACAAGGTGATCCTGTCGCGACCGGTTCCGGTGCCGGCCACCACCGACCTGGGGGCGATCTACCAGCGGGGCCGGGCCGTCGTGCCGTCGGCCCGGTCGTATCTCGTTCAGCTCGGCGGCTGGCGGATCGCCGGGTTCAGCCCGGAGACCGTGGTCGAGGTGGACGACGGGGGCCTCGTCCGGACCCAACCCCTGGCCGGTACCCGGGCCGCGGGGCTGGGGGCGGAGCGCGACGCTGCCAACCGCTCCGAGCTCCTGTCCGATCTCAAGGAGATCGCCGAGCACGCCATGAGCGTCTATCACGCGTTCGGCGAGCTCGCCGCGGTGTGCGAACCCGACTCCGTCCGGGCGAACGAGTTCATGGACGTCCTCGACCGCGGGTCGGTGCAACATCTCGCCTCGGCGGTCACGGGGCGGTTGCGGCCCAGCTGCGATGCCTGGGACGCGTTCGCTTCGCTGTTCCCGTCGGTCACGGCGTCGGGGATCCCGAAGGTGGCCGCCTACGACGCCATCCGTCGGCTCGAGACGGCGCCACGGGGTCTGTATTCCGGAGCGGTCCTGACCGCGGCCGCCGACGGGTCGCTCGATGCTGCCCTCGTGCTCCGGACGGTCCTGTCCCGGGGCGGCCGGACCTGGCTGCGGGCCGGAGCCGGCATCGTCTCGGCCTCCGATCCGGCCCGGGAGTTGCAGGAGACCCGGGAGAAGCTGATGAGCGTGGCGCCCCACCTCGTCACGTCCGGCCCGACCTGACCGACACGGGGTTCACCCGGGCGCGAGGTGGTCCCGCAGCAGATCCCGGTAGAGGCCGGGTTCCAGCGACAGATCGGCGTGGGCGCCTCGCTGCCGGACGGTGCCGCCGTCGATGACGAGCACCTGGTCGGCCCCGGTGACGGTGTCGAGGTTGTGGGCCACTACGACCACGGCGCCGGTCGTCCCCAGCCGCTGGGCGGCCGCGGTGACCAGCCGGGCGTTCTCCGGGTCGAGGGCCGAGGTCGCCTCGTCCATGAGGGTCAAGGGGCTCGCCTTCAACAGCGCCCGCGCGATGTACACCCGTTGGCGTTGACCTCCCGACAGCAAGCTGCCCCCCGGACCAACCGGGCTGGCCAGGCCGTCGGGCAGACCGGCCACGGTCTCGGCCAGTCCGGCGGCGCGGACGACGGCGTCGACCTCCTCGGCCGGGGCGTCGGGTCGTCCGAGACGGATGTTCTCCCCGATGGAGAGATCGAGCAGGTGGTCATCCTGGAGCACCGTCGCCACCTGGCGATAGAACTCATGGGCCGGGATGGCCCGGAGGTCGACACCGTCGACGGTGATCGAACCGGCGTCCGGATCCCAGAAACGGGCCAGCAACCGGATAATGGTGGTCTTGCCGGCGCCGGAGGGACCCACGATCGCCGTCAACCCCCGCCGCGGCACCTCCAGCGAGACGTCGGTCAGCACCGGCGTACCGTCGTAGCCGAACGACACGTTCTCAACCCGGATCAGGGGATCCTCCTCCCCCACGCCGTCACCGGCCCCGACCGCCGAAGCGGGGGCTTGGGGTAGGGGCGGAGCGGCCAGCACGTCAGCCAGTCGGTCCAGGGCCGCGGCCTGTAGCCGAAGGCCCGCGGCCAGTTCGGCGCCGGTGGCGGCCAGACCGGCGACGCGCACCACCACGATGACGGCACCGACGAAACCACCGATCGCCGCCCCGCCGGTGGCCAGCAGGGCGACGGCGATACCCAGTAGGGCGGCCACGAGCGCGTTGATGGTGAAGCCGAACATCACCAGGCCGGGGATGACGGTTCCCGCCGATCGACGGCCCTCGGCCCTCATCCGCGCCAGGGCGATGCCGAGATCCTCGTCGTCGCTCGCCCGGCCGTCGGTGCGAATGATCGGTTGACGCTCGGCGAACTCCAACACCCGGGCGGTGGCCTCGGTCGAGGTGCGATGCCGCCGGGCGTCGATGGTGCGGGCCAGGCGGCCGCTGTAGCGGGCCACCGGCCACGCCACCGCACCTGCGACGATCACCGCCGCGCCGTAGCGCCAATCGAGCCAGGCGAGGGTAACGGCAGCGGCAGGCGGTGCCGCCACGGCGGTGATGGCGGGCCGCAACAGCAGCGCCGGGTACGACATCAGCTGGGGCACCCCGCCGGTGGCGGAATCGACGACCTCGGCCTGGCGGGCCGGGGTGAACCAACCCAGCGGCAACTCGGCGAGGTGGTCACCGAGACGGTGGTGGAGGGCGCGTGCGGTGCGAGCGCCGACATGGAACGCCCGTTGTTGGGCCAACCACTGGACGACAACGAAGGCGGCGCATGACACCCCGACCGCGATGAGCCAGGGGCCCGGTGACACATCGTCGATCACGGCCGCGGTGGCGAGCCCGGCCAGGCCGAGCGTGACTCCCTGCAGGACGGCCGCCGCCGTGAGCCAGGCAACCAGGGCCCGGAGCTGCCGGGCCTCGGGAGGTGGGAGGACGCGGTACAGGGTCTGGAGCATTATTCGTCCTCTCCGGTCGCGCTGGCCGCTCCGGTACCGGCCAGCGCCCGGTACGAACCGCAGCGTTCCCTGAGATCATCGTGGGTCCCGTCGCCGACCAGGTGGCCGTCGTCGAGGACCAGGATCCGGTCGGCCACCGCCGCCACCGAGATCTGGTGGGTGACGAGCACGACGAGGCGTTCGGCGGCCTGGGCGCGGAGGGTGTCCAGGAGCGCCCTCCGGGTTGTGGGGTCGACGGCCGAGAGGGTCTCGTCCAACACTAGGACGTCGGGTTCCCGCACGAGGGCCCGCGCGAGCGACACCCGCTGGCGTTGCCCCCCGGACAGATCGGTGTCCTCGGCCAGCACCGTGTCGTAGCCGTGCGGCAGACCGATGATGTCGTGGTGCACAGAGGCAGCGCGGGCCGCCTCCTCGATCCGGGCGGCGGCCAGGGTGCGGCCGCCGGTCAGGACATCGCGGACCGACGCCCGCCGGAGCTGGGTGTCCTGGAACACGAATCCCACCCTCTCGTAGAGGTCGGCTTCGGGGAGGTCCCTCAGGTCGACACCGCCGAGGGTGAGGCGACCCTCGCTCGGGTCCAGGAATCTGGCCATCAGGCTGACCAGGGTGCTCTTGCCGCTGCCGGACGAACCAACCACCGCGACCAGGCCGTGCCCGGGCAGCTCGACGGTGAACGACGACAGGGCGGGGCGCTCCCCGTCGTAGCTGTGGCCCACGCCCTCGGTGGCCAGGAGGCCCGGCCTGGGGCTTGGCTCGGCGTCGGCCCAGGTCAACACCGGCTTGGACAGTGCATCCTCGATCGAGGTCAGGCCCGCCAGGCCCGAGCGGACCGCCTGCAACCGCGGGCCGACCACCGCCACCGGCGCTCCGATGGCCGGGGCCAGCAACACCCCGGCGACCATCGCCGACGGGGCCAACCCATCGGCTCCCACCGCGATACCTCCGCCCACCACGAACACCGAGGTGATGAGGGCGGGGGCGACGATCAGCCACGACGCGGTCGTCACCGTGGCCGTGCTCTGCACCCAGGCACCGAAGAAATCGTGAAAGGCGCTGGTGGCGTCCGCGAAGCGGACCCGGGCGCCCCCAGGGCCGCCGTAGACCTTGGCCGTCGGCAGGCCCTGGACATAGTCGACGGCGGCGGCGTTGATCCGCTGCTGGGCCGCTCCGTATTCGGCGAACCGGGCCCCGGAGTCCCGCAGGGCCCGCAGGTAGCACCAGATGCCCGCAGCCGGCAGCAGCAGGGCCGGAATCGCCAGACGCCAGTCGATCACGGCCAAGGCCACGAGTCCGACCAGTGGGGTCACCACGAACGCGGTGACGTCGAGCATGGTGTGGGCGACGAGGTAGTGGGTGGCCCCGGTGTCGTCCTGGACCACGGCCTTGATCCGGCCGGCCCCCTGGCCGGTGATGTCGGGCAGCGGCGACCGTCGGATGGTCTCGGCCAGGCGCCGTTGCAGCATCCAGGCCAGATCGGCATCGGCCCGATGGGCCAACCATGTGGCCACGCTGGCCGCGAGCACGCTGCCGACGGCCCCGATGACCGCAGCCACCGCCACCGAGGAGGCGGGGACCGGATCGTCGTCGACCCGGGCACCGACGAAGGCGACGAGTGCCAACAACGGGAGCATGCCGAGGGCGGATGCCGCCGCCTGGAACACGACGGCGGTGACGAGCCGGCCCCGCACGGGTCGTAGGAGCGTGAGTTGGCTCATCGCAGTTGCCCTTCTTCCAGGGTGAGGACTCGGTCGGAGCGGGAGGTGACCGCGTGCTGATGGGTGACGAACAGCACCGCCAGGCCGGTCGCAGCCCGCAGGGTTTCCAGGGCGTCGAGGACCCGGGTCACGGTCGACGGGTCGAGGGCGGCCGTCGTCTCGTCGCAGACGAGCACCGCGGGCGCCGCGGCCATGGCCCGGGCCAGCAGCACCCGGTGCCGTTGCCCGCCGCTCAGCCGGTCGGGGGTCCGGTCGAGGACCTCGGCCGACAGCCCGAAGCGACCGAGCAGCTCGACCGGCGAAGGGCCGTCCCTCCCTGGCCGGTCACCAGCCCCCGGGCTCGAGCGCCGGTCGGCCGACGCCACGGCGCGTGCGAGACTTCGATCGATCGTCTCGTGAGGATGGAGAGAGACCCGGGCGTCCTGACCGACGTAGGCTATGTAGGGGTGGTGGCCACGGGCCCGGACACCGGCCTCCCAGGGCACAGGGGCGCCGTGGACGAACAGGTGGCCGGATGTCGGGGGCGTGAATCCCGACAGGGCCCGGGCGAGTGACGTCTTGCCGGAGCCCGACTGGCCGCAGAGCGCCACGAGCTCCCCGGCGGCCAGCTGCAGCGACTCGCTGCGGAGCACCGTCGTGCGGCCACGAACGATGGTGACGTCGTCGGCGCTGAGTGCCGGTGTCGGTGATGGCCCGGGATCGGCGAGCGGCGCGGTGACCACCCGTAGGTTCGGCCTGGTTCGCGGCCGCGGGGACTCCTGGTTCCCGGCCGCGGGTGACGCCCCGTCGTCGATCGATGCGGGGTCAGTCGATCCGGGGTCGATCTCGACCGGCCGTACGCGGCCGTCGACGAGGTCCAGTCTCGCTCCGCCGTAGTCAGCGATCAGATCGAGGTCGTGGGTGACGGCGAGCACGGCCGGACGCCACGGCAGGGAGACCATCGCGGTGACGACGCGCCGGGCGGTGTCGATATCCAGGCCGCTGGTCGGCTCGTCGAGCAGGACCACCTGGGGCCGAGCCAGGAGCACCCAGGCGAGCAGGGCGCGCTGCGCCTGCCCGCCCGACAAACGGCCGGAGCGTCGGTCCAGTAGCTCACGATCGAAGCTCGCGGTCGTCGCCGCCTCGAGCACCATGCGACGACGCTCCCTACGTCCCTCATCGGGGTGGGTCACCGCCGCCGCCGTGGCCAGCTGAGCCCCAACCCTGCGACGCGGATCGAGGGCCGCGACCGGATCCTGGGGCATGTATCCGATCACCCTGCCCCGGAGCCGTCGGGCATCCCGACGACGAAACGGGTTGCGGCCCATGACCTCGACCCGCCCCCCGGCCAGTCGCAGGCCGGGCCCCAGGTAGCCGAGCAGTGTGGTGAGGAGGGTGGTCTTCCCGGCCCCGGACGGCCCGGTCAACGCGTACACCCTGCCGTTGCGGAGCACCATGTCGACCCCGTCGAGGATTCGACCACCGTCAGGCCGCGCCACGCTGACCCCGGACACATCCACCGCAGGCTGATCGGGAACCCCGATGGTGGTCGTCGACGCGGGCGACAACATCGGGGACCGCGGGGAGGCGCTCACCGTGCTCCACCGGCTGCCGTACCGGCATGGTTGGCTGACGCGTCATCGAGCAGGGCGGACACCGCCAAGGCCAGGACGGCCAGGAGGGCGGCGGGAACCAGGACGGGTAGTGGATTGGAGGAAAACCCGTTCAGGTTCTCCCGCACCATGCGGCCCCAGTTCGCCGCCGGAGCGTCCGCTCCCAGCCCCAGGAATCCTGCCGTGGCGGCGAGTTGGGTGGCCGCCAGGAACCTGATCCCCGCGTCGGCATAGGCGACCGGGGCCAGCCCAGGCAGAACGTCGTAGCGGATCCGGTTGAGCAACGGGTCACCGCGCGCCTCGGCGTCGCGCGCGTACTCCGTCGTGGCGAGTTGGGCGACCCGCTGGTGGGTGACACGAACCGCGAAGGGGGACCTGACCAGCGCAATGGCGACGAAGATGCCCACGTCGCCGTCTGGGGCAGCCGCTGCGAACAGCAGTACGAGCAGAAGCGCCGGAAACGACGCCAGGGCGTCGATGCTGCGCAACAGGATCTGTCCGGCCCGCCGGTGGTGGGTCATGCCGGCCCATGTGCCGACGGCAATGCCGATGCAACTCCCAAGCAGGGTGGCGACGATGGCCTGCACCACCAGCGAACGTCCGCCGACGAGGACCCGGGACACGACGTCCCGACCGAGGACGTCCGTTCCGAGGAGGAGCTTCGAGGACGCCGGTGCGTACGGGCCGGCGACCGGTGAGGTGGCACTCCCGGTAAGGAGCCAGGGACCGAGCAAGGCGGTGGCGATGACCAGCCCGGCGGTCGTGATGGCCACCCACCGAGTGGCCAACACCACCGGCCTGCCGGGCCCCGGAAGCCAGCGATGACGTCGCCCGCGAGGAGGATCG
>JBKECK010000123.1:0-15774 GCA_047974625.1 Acidimicrobiales bacterium | reverse complement strand
TTGTTTTCTAGGTTTGCTTTCCTTCTCGCGTGAATCGCGCCACGGATTCTCGGAAAGCAACGGCGATGGGTCGATCTCGACCCAAGTGCAGCACCCTTCCCGATGGCCCGGTGGTGGTCGCGCGGCAAGCGTCCGAACGGTGCGGACTCGACCTACTACGTCGCCTCCCGTGGCGTGTGGCGCTCCACCAGGTTCGACCCGACCACCGGTCGGCGTCGGTCCGTCAGCAGCGCCACCAGGGCAGAGGCCGAGCAACGAGCCTTCCCAGAGCGTCGACAAGCTCACATAGAGCGAACATATCCCGGTCGGCCCACGCCAACTTCTCGCCCGACCTCGAGAGCCAACGGCTCGGCGTGGGGACCGGGCAGGCTCATGGCCATGTTCGCCCGTACTCCTCATTGATGAGTCCGATGATGAGCGCGTCCAGGCCGATTCCTCGGGATCTGGTTGAGGGGTTTGACCCTGTTGGCGGGCCTAGTCAGGTGATGGATGACCCGCGTGACGATGCTCGACTGCTCCGGCCCCGCGAGGTCGCCAAGGTGGTTGGCGTCCCTGAGGGCACGCTGGCGAACTGGCACGTGACCCACGATCAGGGGCTGGGCCCGACGTACGGGAAGGTCTGGCGCCACGTCTGCTACCGAACCCATGACCCCCTTGGAGGCTGACGTGTCGTCGATCGAACGCGCGCCCAAAGGCCGGTGGCGAGCCCGCTACCGAGACCTGTCCGGCCTGCCGCACAGCAGAATCTTCGACGGCAAAATCGACGCCAGCCAGCACCTCGAGCGAATCGGCGCCGACATGCAGCGCGGCGAGCGAGCCGACCCGCGGGACTACCGCAGGATCGAGCGGCTCCGGTTCGAGTTCGAGGAGCGCCGGACCGTGCTGCGGTAGGACGGCGATGCTCCTTGCGCGGCCGGGACAACCGATCCCGTCGGCAGGCTTGGCACCACGGCTGACTCATGCTTACCTTGCCGTGTGTGGAGCACGTGGACGCCGCCGCCGATCTGCTGAAGGCCCTCGCCAATCCACTGCGCCTCCGAATCGTCATGGCCCTCCGGGACGGCCCCCGCTGTGTCCACGAGTTGGTCGACGAGCTCGGGGCCAGCCAGCCGCTGGTGTCCCAACATCTCCGTGTGCTCCGCGGCGCCCGGCTGCTCCAGACCGAGCGACGGGGCCGGGAAATCGCCTACTCACTCCAGGACGATCACGTCCTTCACATCGCCGCCGACGCCATCAGCCACGCCAACGAGAGTCGGCCCCGCTGACCAGGCCGGAAACCCCGGCTCGGGGTGTCTCACGTCACCTGATCAATGGCCGTTCCCGGGTTGACTCCGGGCCAATGCATGCATAAATTGCAATGTGTTCGCCTATTCAAAAAGGGAGGGCCCCGATGCCCGACACCTGCACCATCCACGCCGACCACGATCACGCTCACGGCCCGGACTGCGGCCACGAGGCGGTCCCCCACGGCGACCATGTCGACTACATCCACGACGGCCATGCCCACCGCGAGCACGACGGCCACTGGGACGAGTGCGTCCCCGCCGGCCACACCGTGCACGCCGACCATGATCACGCTCACGGCCCGGACTGCGGCCACGAGGCGGTCCCCCACGGCGACCATGTCGACTACATCCACGACGGCCACCGCCACGCCGCCCACGACGGCCACTGGGACGAGCACTGAGCCGACGGCACCGGGGCCGAGCGGTTAGGCCCCGGTGCACCAGGGGGACAGGCGCAGCCGGTCGTCGGTGACGTCGAGCGGGTCGATCAGGACGATCGTGCAACGCAGGCCGTCGACCCGGTAGACGACCTGGACCGGATCGACCAGTTCGGGCTGACCCCCGGGCCCGGTCGGCACATAGGTCAGGTCACCGAGCGCGGCACCCACGTCCCCACCCCGGCCGACCAGGTCAACGGCCACGCTGGCGGCGTCCGGGGTCCGGTCATCGGTGAGGTAGACGGCACCCGGAACCACCAGCCCGATCACCGTTGCCGCCGCCAGGCCGACCCTCCGGGCGGACCGCCCGACCGTGACCTGAGGGGATCTGGCCAGAAAATCGATGACCAACAGGGCCAGGATCGGGGCGCCGACAGCCGCCACGAAGATCGAGGCGAGCGCCATCGACTCGTCGTGGGTGAAGTCGATGGCCACCGAATCGGACCGCCACGCCACGGACCCGACGGTCATCGCGGATCGAACCGCCTCCAGGGTGATCATGATGGCCACCACCAAGACGATGAGGACGGCCACCACCACGACCCGCTTCTCATAGCGTCGCCCCATTGCGCCATCCACAGGCGACGCACGGTACCGGATCCGTCCAGCCGGCGGCATCGGTATCGTCGGATACGATGGCCCCCGACCCTGCCGAGCCCGACCGTCTGCTCGCCCTGGTGCGCGACCTGGTGGCGGTGGCCAACAGTGGTGGCGGCGACGTTGTGCTGGAGCGACGGGGGCTTCCACCGGGACTCGGCTCACCCGCCGAGCCCGTCGACGCCACCCCGGGCGTCGACCGTCCGGGCGGCGGGCCGGCGCCGGCCGAGGTGCAGGCCCTCCTCCACGAGGTCATCGCCCCCGACCGGCTCGACCTCACCGTGGCCCGCCGGGCCGAACCTGGCCACCGGGTGACCTGGCTGGTGGTGCCCCCGGCCCCCGAACCCCCACTGGTGCCGACCGTGGACCTGCCCGGTGGGTTCCCGGCCGGCACGGTGCTGGTCCGCCGCGACGGGGTCACGGTCGCGGCCACCCGCGACGACCATCGCCGTTGGCGGGCGGACACCACGGCGGCCGTGCACCGGGAACTCTCGGCGCGACTCCAGCTACTCGTGGACGCCCCCACCGGGGCCCGTATCCAGGTGGTCGAGGCCGGGGCTGTCGTGGACGAACCGTCCTTCCTCCTGGCCCGGGCGGCGGATCTGCACCGGGTCCGATCCGACAAGCTTCTGTCAGGAGAGGATCTCAGCCACCTGTGGCTCCACCGCCACTCCCTCGATCTCACTTCGACCGACCGTCGGGAGCTCCTCGTGCTGTCGGCCCTGCGGCGCCGAATGACCCTCTGGCTGTGGCTGGCCCAGCTCGAGCCCGACCAGGACGAGGTTCGTCGGCTGTTGCGCCGGAGCCTCACCCTGGATGACCGGGACAAGTCCGACGCCGGCCGGTCCATCCTCGAGGTGGCCGCCGTGTACCTCGGCCACGGCCAATTCGACCGGCTCCGCAGCCGCCTCGTCGCCTCCGGTTACGCCCACCTGCGCAAGGCGGCCGACGAATGGCCCGACGTCGACACGACCCGCCGGTCGATGGTGGACCGTCTGGCCAGTGGCCGCTACCAGCGGCTCACCGACACCGAGCTGGAGGCCGAAGCCGAGGCGGCCGTTCGGTCCGGCGAGCCGCGCCTCATCCGGCGCCTACCCGGCATCGGGTTCGCCCTCCTGGAACGGCGGCTCGGGCGGCGGGGCCACGGTGGTGCCACCATTCCGGAGAAGCCGGGCCGGTAGGCCCGATGGCCCCTGTCGTCCCTGCCGGACCGACCTACTTGATCACCTTCTGAACCACCACTGAAGGCCTTTGCGTAAAGCCCACTGAAAACCATTGCCTAGAGATACCCCGGCCTCGTAGCGTCAGTAGGTGACATGGAGGACCCGCCGCAAGATCCGGGCACCGACGACGGGTCCCGGTGGCCATCCGAGCCCGAGGGTGGCGCCGACCGCCGGTCGCTCCCGTGGCGGCTGCGGGTCCCGCCGCTGGCCATGGCGGTGGTGGGCGCCCGGCTGATCTCCGCCATGGGGGCCGAGGCCGGATTCCTGCTTGGCCTGTGGGGCAAGGCAGCCTTCGTGCTCGACGGTTCGGCCACCGATCTCACCATCATGGGTCTTCTGATCTCGGCGGCGTCGATGGTGGGTAGCGCCCTGGCCGGCATCGCCGTCGACCGGTTCGACGCCCGGCGGGTCGTGCTCATCCTTGAGGCCGCCTTCATCCCATCCACCCTCAGCATGATCCTGGTGGACACCATGGCCCAGTTGCTTGTGGTGGCAACGATCTCCTGGTTCGCCGGCGCCGCCCTGGAGACGGCCATCGTGTCGTTGCCGCCCCAGTTGGTGGCCGTCCACCAGCTGACGGCCACCAACTCCCGCCTGGAATCGGCCAACTGGATGGCGTTGATCATCGGGCCAGCCCTGGCTGCCCCCTTGGTGAACCGGTACGGCGTCAACGCCGTGTTCGTGTTCGACGCCGCCACCTCAGTGGTCGCCTTCGCTATCGTCAACCGAATCCGGCTGCCCGACCGGCCGGTCCGGGTCGATGAGAATCTGCCTACGGTGATGGCCCCGGCCGCCCCCTGGGACGCGCCGACCGGCCCAGGCGGGGGCAACCTGCGGGCCGCGTTCGACGGCCTCGGCTACGCCTGGCGGTCCCGCCGCCTCCGCCTGATCCTCTATCTCGGGAGCCTGCCTCCGCTCGCCTTCGGTATCTTCGTGGCCTTGGAACCGCTCTACTTCCGGGACGTGCTCCACACGGACCTGGCCACGGTCGGCTACGTCAACGCCCTCTACGGGGTGGGTTTGCTGATCGGTTCCCTGGCCGTCGAACAGGCCGGTGACCAGGCCTCCCGGTTCTGGGTCCTCGCGGCCCTCACCGCCTGGTCCGGGGTCGGGGGCATCCTCTACGTGATCAGCTCCTCCCTGGTCATCGTGGCCGTCGGCGCCATCGTCTGGTCCATTCCCGTCGGCGCCCTGTTCCCCCTGATCCGGACCGTGGCCCAGCGGATCACCCCAGCCAGCCATACGGGCCGGGTGATGGGTGCCCTCGGGGTGGTCGTGGCCGGGGCCCCGATCGTCCCGGTGCTTTCCGCCCCTGTCCTGGTGGCCAGATTCGGCATCCAGGGAGCCATGATCGGTTCCTCGGCCCTGGCCATCCTGGGTGTGGTGGTGGTGTGGCCTCTCCTGCGGCGGCTCGACGCTCCGGTGCCGGCCGAATAGCGTGGCCGTCAGAGGGGGCGGTCGGACGGTTCGGACCGCAGGGCGCCCCCGGAGCGGTGTTGCCCCGGCCCACCGAGCCAGCCGCAGAACGGAGGAGCGAACCAGTGCGTTTTGGGTACCTGTCGTTGAACGATGCCGGCGGAATCCGGCCCGACACCCTGGCCGCCGAGCTCGAGGCCCGCGGCTTCGACTCCGTGTGGATGCCCGAACACAGCCACATACCGGTCTCGCGGGACACCCCGTATCCGGCTGGCGGTGACCTCCCCGAGGGTTACTGGCGCATGATGGACCCGTTCGTGTCGCTGACCCTGGCCGCGTCGGCCACCACCGACCTGAAGCTGTACACCGGCATCTGTCTCATCCTCGAACACGACCTGCTCGACCTGGCCTGCGCCACCGCCACCCTCGACGTCGTCTCCGGCGGCCGGCTCCACCTCGGGATCGGGGTGGGCTGGAACGCCGAGGAACTGGCCAACCACCGACCTGAGATCCCGTTCCGGTTGCGTTATTCGGCCATGCAGGAGCGGGTGGCCGCCCTGCGGGCCGCCTGGACCGAGGAGGAGGCCAGCTTCTCGGGACGGTGGGACTCGTTCAGCCCGTCGTGGGTGTACCCCAAACCGGTGCGGGGCACCGTCCCGGTCGCCCTCGGCAACGCCGGTCCGGTGGGGATCGGCCACGCCGCCGCCTACGCCGACGAGTGGTGTCCCATCGACGCCTCGCTCCTCAACGACGGCCGCAAACCCGACCCGGCCGGGGCCATCGCCCTGTTCCGGGAGAAGAAGGCCGAAGCCGGCCGGGCCGACGTGGCCGTGCCGATCACGGTGTTCTGCAGTTCGCTGCGGCCGGACCGGCTCGAACGGTACGTGGAACTGGGGGTGGAACGTCTCGTCGTCATGCCGGCGTCCATGGCCCCCCACCCGGCCGCTGACACCCTCGCCTACCTGGACCGGGTGGCGCCCCTCATGGAGAAGCTCGGCTGATCGCCGCGGGTGCTCCGTGCTCAGGAGGGGCCGGCGAAGGGTCCGATGCTGTGCTTGAACAGGATCAGGGTGAGCAGGAGCAGGTCGACGGCCACCAGACCGGCCACCAGGGCGTGTCGAATCCACAGCGGTGATCGACCGGGGACGGTCACACCAGCACCAGCAGCAGCACCAGCAGCAGGGCGAGCCCGCCGAGCACCATCACGGCCAGGTCGATCCGGTCTAGGCCCGGCTGGAGCTCACCGCCCGGGTGAGCGAAGTCCTCGATCGTCCGGGGGGCCACCGTCCGCAGATCCCCGCTCACCGGCACCGGACTAGGCCGGTCGCGGGGGCCCAGGGGGGCCGACGTGGGCAGTTCCCGTGACCGTTGGACCGGGCGCGACACCCGGCGGAGGTGGAGAGTGTCGGTGACCGTGGGGCGCGGGTCAGGGGGTGGGAGGTCGTCGAGACCGAACGGGCCCGGCCGGTCCCGCAACCCCACCTGAGCCCGAGGGCCCGGGCCCGGATCCAGGGGGCGGTCCACCCCGGGGCCGCCGGACTGCACCCTGACCCGGGGCTCCACCCGGGCCAAGTCCAGGGTGCGCTCGTCGAAGGCGGCAGTGCCGATGGGGCCCACCCGGGACGACGGTCGGGGCCGCCGGGTGCCAGCCTGTTGGGCCCCGCGCACCAGGCTGGACCCGTTCTCGTCGAGCAGGCCGATGGCGGCCCCCACGGCGGGGGCCAGGGTTCCCACCGTCAGGCCGCGCCGTTCGAGCAGTCTCGGTTCCACCTCGACGCCCGACAGGGTGGCGAGCTCCACGGGCCGGCCGGCGGACAGGACGGCCAATGGCTCGTCGAACGAGCCGTCGATGGTCTCGAACGCCTCCATCACATTGTCGTTGAGCACCCGAGCCGACCAGGCCACCCCGGAACCAAGGGTCAGGGCCGCGCTCGGGAGGTGGCCGAGGCAGCGGCTGGCGGCCACCGGAGCGAGATCAACCCGGCTGACCCGTACCGGGATGCCGTCGAACACCCGGTGGACGAACTCGATGCAGTCGGCGGGGGCGTAGGAGACGCCCACCTCGCCGCAATAGAGGATCGGACCGCCGATCTCCTCGGACAGCCCGGTCAACCAGGGACCCATGGTGGGTCCGCTACCGACCCCGCAGTTGGGAAACCCGATCGACACGCCGATGGGGGCGCGGTTGATCCGGCCGGCGTCCAACCAGTTGAGCGCCGATTCGAGGGCGGAACGGGTGGAGTACTCCTCGGCGATCGGGTCTCGCGGGCCGTCACCGGTGACGATCGGACGCTCGACGACGTCGCGGACAGTCAGGGCCTCACCGTCGAGCGACACGGCGCGGACCTTCTTTCGGCCTATCTCCACCCCCAAGAGGACTGGCTCGTACTCAGACTCCGGTTGTCCAAACCTGTTCAACGTACCCATCCGCCGCTCTGCCATCGAGTCCCCTGGGACCGGCTCCCACGGCGCTGCGGCCTTGCCTGGGGCGGCCACGCAGCCGCCGGCCATTCCGGTCTCTAGGGTGCCCGCCATTTACCACGGCTGGCACCCTAGTCGCGGTGGAGGTTCAAGTCGGTGATGGTCGTCGGTTGTTGCCCGGTGGGCGGGCGGACCGCCCACCGCGGCGGTCAGCTGAACTCGGGTTCCTCCCAGAACGGGAAGGCGTCGGGCAGGTCCTTGCTGGGCGCGAGGCTCCACTCCGGAGGCCGCTTCTCCAGGAAGCTGGTGACCCCCTCGCGAGCGTCGGCCATCCGGCCCAGCGCCTGGATGGCCCGCGAATCGGCCCGGTGCGACTGCATCGGGTGATCAAAGGTGAGGCCCCGCCACAACAGCTGGCGGGTGAGCGAGACCGACACCGGGGCGGCCTCGACGGCGATCTCCCGGGCGATCTCGTTGGCCCGGCCCACCACGTCCCCGCCGTCGACCAGCTCGACCAGGCCACCGTCGGCCGCCTCCTCGGCGGTGAAGACCCGCCCGGAGTAGCACCACTGGGCCGCCTGGCTGATCCCGACCAGGCGGGGCAGGAACCACGACGAGCAGGCCTCGGGCACGATGCCCCGCCGGGCGAACACGAAACCGATCTTGGCTCCGGGAGCGGCCAGGCGGACGTCCATGGGGAGGGTCATGGTGATGCCGACGCCCACCGCGGCGCCGTTGATGGCGGCGATGATCGGTTTGGTGAGCTCGAAGAAGCGCAGGCTCACCGTGCCGCCGCCGTCCCGGTTGGGCCGGTCGGTGGAACGCCCCTGGGCCGCGGCGTCAAAGGTGTCACCCCCCGATTCGAGGTCGGCCCCGGCGCAGAACGCCCGTCCTGCCCCGGTGATGATGACGGCCCGCACCTCGTCGTCGGCATCGATCTGGTCGCACACCTCCAGCAGGTCGTTGCGCATCGCCCCGTTGAACGCATTGAGCCGGTCGGGGCGGTTGAGGGTGATCGTGGCCACCCGGTCGGTGACGTCGTAGAGAATGGTCTCGAAGCTCATCGCCTGACACCATCACAGATCCCCGGCGGGGGGCACAAGTCCCCCCGCCGGGGTCGGGGTCGGACCGGGAGGGCGGGCGCCGGGTCAGCCGGTGAGCGGCGCCACATCGGCCAGGCGGACGGCCCGCCCCTTCCGCCATTCAGGCTGGTAGCCGTAGCGGTCCCACACCGTGGTGATGGTGTCACCCCCCTGCATCAGGTCCACGTCCTCCGCGGCGATCCCGGCCGGGTGGGGCTGGCCGCAGGCGTGGGCCAAGCGGAGGAGCTCGAACCGCAACGAGCGGAGGTAGTTGGCCACCCGCACCGACTTGTCGGTGGGGTCGAGGCCCCGCATCAGCCAGGGTGACTGGGTGGCTACGCCGGTCGGGCAGTGACCGGTCTGGCACTTCTGGGCCTGGATGCACCCGGCGGCCATCATCGCCTCCCGGGCCACGGCCAGCATGTCCACCCCGAGGGCCATGGCCACCACGGCGTCGTTGGGCAGGCCCAGCTTGCCGGAGCCGACCCACAGCACCTTCTCGTGCATGTCCCGCTCCGCGAAGGTGGCGTACACCTCGGCGAAACCGGGCCGGAACGGGAGCGAGACATGGTCGCTGAACACCAGGGGTGCGGCTCCGGTGCCCCCCTCACCACCGTCGATGGTGATGAAGTCTGGGCCTTCGCCCCGCACGTCCATCTCCGCGGCCAGTTCGGACCAGAAGGCCCGCTGCCCCACCGCCGACTTGATCCCCACCGGCAGACCGGTGGCCGCAGCCACCTTCTCGATGAAGTCGATCATGGTGGGAACCGAGTCGAAGGTCGAGTGGCGGGCCGGGCTGTGGACGGTGCGGCCCTCGGCACAGCCCCGGATGGCGGCGATCTCGGCCGTCACCTTCTCGCCCGGCAGGACACCGCCCAGGCCCGGTTTCGCCCCTTGGCTGAGCTTGATCTCGATGGCTCGGACCGGGGACTGCTCCACCTGGGCCACCAGGCGGTCGAGGTCGAACCGTCCGTCGGGGTGCCGGGCCCCGAAGTAGCCGGTGCCGAGCTGGAAGATCAGCTCGCCCCCGTTCCGGTGGTACGGGCTGATCCCACCCTCACCGGTGTTGTGCAAGGCGCCGGCCAAGGCGGCCCCCCGGTTGAGGGCCTCGACGGCGGGGCCGGACAGCGATCCGTAGCTCATGGCCGAGATGGCCACCACCGACCCGGGCCGGAAGGCCCCGGCCCGGTTGCGCCACTCCCCCATCACCTTGGCCACCGGCACCCGGACCTCGTCCACGGCCCGGTGGCGGGCGTCCTCGGGTTCGTACGGGAACGGGGAGTGTCGGACCAGGACGTACTGGGCCTGGTCGAGGTGGTTGTCGGTCCCGAAGCCGAAGTACGGGTTCTCCTGCTTGGCCGAGGAGTACACCCAGCGACGCTGGTCACGGGTGAAGGGTCGCTCCTCGTCGTTGTCGGTGACGATGTACTGGCGCAGTTCCGGGCCGATCCGCTCCAGGAGATAGCGGAGCCGCCCCACCACCGGGAAGTTCCGGCGGATGGCGTGACGGGTCTGGACCAGGTCGTACACGGCCATGGCCCCGACGACGACCACCAACCCGGCCAGGATGGCCAGCACCCAGGTCACGGCCCGGTCCTCAGGATCAACGCCAGATCAGGCGTCGAGGTAGCGGGTGACGGCGACACCGGCCCCGATGGCCCCGATGGCCGCGCCGACCAGGAGGAGCACGACGGCCAGGGAGCCCACCTCACCCGAGCTGAGGGCGAAGCTCTGGAACAACCGGAGGTTCTCCTCCCCCCCGACGGTCACCGCGATCAGCCTGTTGAGACCGAACAGGGCCACCGAGGCCACCACGGCCCCGATCACCCCCTGGAGCAGGCCTTCGAGCATGAACGGGATCCGGATGAACCACTTGGTGGCGCCCACGAGGCGCATCACCTCCACCTCACGACGCCGGGCGAACAGGCCGGTTCGGATCGTGTTGTACATCAGCAGGCCCGAGGCGATGGCCGACGCCATGGCGACCGCGATCATCACCCAGGAGGCCATGTTGGTGGTGTCGTTGAGCCACTTGATGTACTCCTCGGCGTAGTCGACGCTGTCGACCCCGGGCAACGACTCCATCTCCTGACCCACGGCCTTGATGTAGGCCAGGTCGGCCACCTGCGGCACCACCCGGTACGAGGTGGGAAGCTGATCGGGTTCCACCAGGTCGAGCACCTCGGGCTGGTCCTGGAAGAAGGTCTGGAATTCCTCGAAGGTGGCGTCCTGGTCGACGTAGGTGTAGCTCTTCACCGTCGGGGAGTTATCGAGGAACTGGGCCGTGGCGTCGATGTTGTCCGGGGATGCGTCGGTGTTCATCCACACGATGAACTCGACGTCGTCCTTGAACCGGGTGTTGAAGCCCTCGACACCACGCTGGATCAGCAGTGACGCCCCCAGCAACGCCAACGAGACCGCCACGGTCACGATGGTGGCCAGCGTCAACGTCGGGTTGCGGACGAGGTTGTTGCCGGTCTCCTTGGCCAGGTAATCGACGCGAATCGCCATCGGTTGGTCATCCTCCTCGGCGGGACAGCCCGCCGGCGGTCACTCGTAGACGCCCCGGGCCTCGTCCCGCACGATCTCGCCGTGCGACAACTCGATCACCCGGCGACGCATCGTGTCGACGATGCCCCGGTCGTGACTGGCCATCACCACGGTGGTGCCCGTCTTGTTGATCCGGTCCAGGAGCCGCATGATACCGATCGAGGTCTGCGGATCGAGGTTTCCCGTGGGCTCGTCGGCCAGCAGGATCAGGGGCCGGTTGACGAACGCCCGAGCTATCGACACCCGCTGCTGCTCGCCGCCGGAGAGCTGATTCGGGTATTTGGCCATCTTGTCGCCCAGGCCGACCAGCTCGCAGATGGCGGGAACCTGGGTCTTGATAACACTGCGTGGCCGACCGATCACCTCCAGTGCGAAGGCGACGTTCTCGGCCACGGTGCGGGTGGGCAGCAGCTTGAAGTCCTGGAAGATGGAGCCGATGTTGCGTCGGAGGTTGGGGACCTTCCACGACGACATCTGGCCGATGTCCTTCCCGGCCACGAAGATCCGGCCCTTGTCCGGCTCCTCCTGCTTGTTCAACAGGCGGAGGAAGGTGGACTTACCCGAACCCGACGGGCCGACCAGGAACACGAACTCGCCCTTGCCGATGTCGGCACTGGCGTTGCGGAGGGCGGCGATGGTCTGCCCGGGGTATTCCTTGGTGACGTCTTCCAGCCTGATCATGGCCACCTCGTGTCAAGGCGTGCCGGTCGTCCGCAAGCGGTGGACCGCGCGCCGGGGCGTGGCGCGGTTGTCAGGCTATCGCCCCAGGCTTGACGCCTGGTGCACACCCGGCGCCTCACTCGGCCAGGGCGCCGGCGCGCCGCCAGCGCAGCCAGGCCTCCATGAACGGGCCGACGTCACCGTCGAGCACCCCCTCCGGATTGGGGGAGGTCTCACCCGACCGTTCGTCCTTGACCTGCTGGTAGGGCTGCAACACGTAGGAGCGGATCTGGCTGCCCCACTCCACCTTCTTGCTCTCCCCGGCCTCGCCAGCCAGGAACTCCTCCCGCTTCTGGCGCTCCAGGTCGACCAGTTTCATGGCCAGCATCTGCATGGCCCGTTCCTTGTTCTGGTACTGGCTGCGCTCGTTCTGGCACGAGACCACGATCCCGGTGGGCAGGTGGGTGATCCGGACCGCCGAGTCGCTGGTGTTGACGTGCTGACCGCCGGCCCCCGACGAGCGGAACACGTCGACCCGAAGATCCTTGTCGTCGATCTCGACCTGGTCGGTGGCATCCTCCACGAAGGGGACCACGCTGAAGGAGGCGAAGGCGGTATGTCGACGGGCCTGGGAGTCGAACGGGGAGATGCGCACCAGGCGGTGCACGCCCCGCTCGGCCTGGAGCCAGCCGTAGGCGTAGCGGCCCCGGACGATGAACTCGGCCGAGGTTATGCCGGCCTCCTGGCCCTGCTGGCTGGAGGTCACCTCGAGCTCGAAACCGTTGCGCTGGGCCCATTTGCGGTACATGAAGAACAACATCTCGGCCCAGTCCTGGGAGTCGGTGCCCCCGGCGCCCGAGTGGATCTCGCACACCGCGTCACCCTCGTCGTACTCGCCGGTGAACAGGGCCCGGAGCTCGAGCTCGGTGAACCGCTGGCCGAGCCGTTCGACGAGGGCCACGGCCTCGGCCTCGAGCTGCTCGTCGGCCTCCTCGGCCGACAGCTCCTGCATGGTCTCCACATCCTCGATGGACCGGGCCAGGTCATGGTAGAGGTCGAGGTCGTCCCGGGCCGCGGTGAACTCGGTCTGCACCGCCCGGGCCCGCTCGGCGTCGTCCCACAGGTCGGGCCGGGCCATCTCGGTCTCGAGCTGGGGCAGGCGGGCGGTCAGCTCCTCGATCCGCAGGTAGTGGCGGGCCTCATCGAGCTGGGTGGTGAGGTGGGCAATGTCTTCGGTCAGATCGGCCATGATCGGTCCAGAGGGGTCGGGGGCCCGATCTCGGGTGATCGGGGACGGTCACGGTAGAGGCGAAACGGTCGGCCCCGGGCCCGCGGCGCGGAACGGTCGGGAGAAACAGGGGGCCGTGGGGCCCCAGCTCAGCCCCGGGCCGACCCGGGGCGCGGGCCGTCAACGACGACCGTGGCAGATCTTGTACTTCTTGCCGCTCCCGCACGGGCAGGGCTCGTTCCGTCCGGTCTTGTCCCACTCCTCCTTGACGACGGTACGGGTGGCCGCCGGATCGTCGGCCGCGTCTCCGGTGGCGACGACCGAGTCCGACGAGGAGGTCTCGGTGGCCAGCACCGTCGGGGTGGCCAGGATCCGGCCCCGGGCCTGCACCGGCCCGTCGTCGCCCCCGGCCATTGCCGCCGTGGCCAGGACGGTGTCCCCGGCGGTTTCGGCCGGCGCGGCCTCCCGGGCCGGCGCCGCGTCCCTCGTTCGCGGCGGGGCCGGTCGACCGTTTCCGGGACTGCGGTCCGGCGACGCGCCGGTGTCGTCGTCGGCCTCGCCGGTGTCCATCTCGGCGTCGACCACGTCGTCGTCGTCCACTTCGGCGTCGACCGCATCGTCGGCCCCGTCGCCGGTGGTACCCCTGGCCGCCGGCGCGGCGGCCGGACGGGTCACCTCGACGTGCATGACGTAGCGGACGTAGTCGATGGCCAGGTTGGCCATCATCGAGCTGAACAGCTCGAAGCCCTCGGTCTGCCACTCGATGAGTGGATCCCGCTGGCCCATGGCCCGCAGGTTGATGCCCTCGCGCAGATGGTCCATCTCGGTCAGATGATCCCGCCACCGCTGGTCGATGAGTTGGAGCATGATCTGCCGCTCCACCTGGCGCATGATGGCCTCACCGAGCTCGGCCTCGCGGGCCTCGTAGCGGGCCACCCCGTCGGCGGTCACCAGCCTGATGAGCGCGGCCCGGTCGTCGGCCCCCCGGAGGTCGTCCACGGTGAGGTCGCTGGGCCAGATCGAATGGAGGTCCGGCAGGAGACTCTCGAGGTCCCACTCCTCGTCGTAGTCGTCGATGCAGTGGGTGGTAACCAGACTCGAGGCGGCCGAAGCGATCGACTCCAGCGTCTCCTCCCTCAGGTCGCCCTGTTCCAGGAGCTGCTGGCGGCGCTTGTAGATCACCATCCTCTGCTGGTTGAACACCTCGTCGTACTTGAGGACGTTCTTGCGGATCTCGGCGTTGCGTTGCTCGACGGTGGTCTGGGCCCGCTCCACCGACTTGGTCACCATCTTCGACTCGATGGGGACGTCCTCCGGAAGGGCCTTGTCCATCACCCAGCTCATGGCCCCGGTGGCGAAGATCCGCATCAGATCGTCCTCGAGCGACAGGTAGAACCGGCTCTCGCCCGGGTCGCCCTGACGGCCGGACCGGCCCCGGAGCTGGTCGTCGATCCGGCGGGACTCGTGGCGTTCGGTGGCCAACACGTAGAGGCCACCGGCGTCGCGCACCTTCGCACCGTCCTCGGTGCAGATCGGCGCCCAGTAGTCCAGCCGTTCCCGGTAGTACCCGACGCCCTCGTCGGTCTCGTGGTTGAGGCCCTCGGCGTTGGTGTCGCGCTCGGCCAGCTTCTCGGGGTTCCCCCCGAGGATGATGTCCACACCCCGACCGGCCATGTTGGTGGCCACCGTGATCGAGCCCGGGGCCCCAGCCTGGGCCACGATGTCGGCCTCCCGGAAATGGGCCTTGGCGTTGAGGACCTCGTGGTGGAGACCGCGCTCGTTGAGGAGGCGGGACAGGACCTCCGACTTCTCCACCGAGGCGGTACCGACCAGGACCGGCTGGCCCCGCTCGTGGCGTTCGACCAGGTCGTCGACCACGGCGGTGAACTTGGACTCCTCGGTCTTGTAGATGAGGTCGGGTTCGTCCTCCCGGATCACCGGCTTGTTGGTGGGGACCTGGACCACGTGCACGCCGTAGGTGGCCTCGAGCTCGGCGGCGTCGGCCTGGGCGGTACCCGTCATGCCCGACAGCTTCTCGTACAGGCGGAAGTAGTTCTGCAGGGTGACGGTGGCCAGCGTCTGCTGCTCTTCCTTGATCTGCACCTTCTCCTTGGCCTCTACGGCCTGGTGGAGACCATCCGACCAGCGCCGACCGTCCAGGATCCGGCCGGTGAACTCGTCGACGATCTTCACCTCACCGTCGACCACCAGGTAGTCCTTGTCCCGGTGGAACAGCTCCTTGGCCCGCAGGGCCACGTTGAGCTGGTGCACCAGGTCGGCCTGGACCCCGTCGTAGAGGTTCTCGACCCCTAGGACCTCCTCCACCCGGGTGATCCCGTCGTCGAGGATGGCCACCACCCGCTTCTCCTCGTCCACGTCGTAGTGGACGTCGCGTTCGAGCTGACGGACCACGTCGGAGAACCGGTAGTAGAGGTCGGCGGCGCCCCGGACCTTGCCGCTGATTATCAGGGGGGTCCGGGCCTCGTCGATCAGGATCGAGTCGATCTCGTCGACGATGGCGAAGAAGTGGCCGCGCTGGGTGACCCCGTCGAGGCTGCGGGCCATGTTGTCCCGCAGGTAGTCGAACCCGAACTCGTTGTTGGTGCCGTAGGTGACGTCGCAGTTGTACTGGGCCTGCTTGAAGCGGGTCTCGGTGTTGCCGGGTACGACGAGCCCGGTGGTCATCCCCATCCACTGGTACACCTGGCCCATCCACTCGGCGTGGAAGGTGGCCAGGTAGTCGTTGACGGTGACCACGTGGACGCCCTTGCCGGCCAGGGCGTTCAGGTAGACAGGCAGGGTCGAGACCAGGGTCTTGCCCTCACCGGTCTTCATCTCGGCCACCGACCCCCAGTGGAGGGCGACGCCGCCGAT
>JBKECK010000122.1:0-35988 GCA_047974625.1 Acidimicrobiales bacterium | reverse complement strand
GTGACCCAGAAGGTGCCGTCCGCGTTGACCCCGGAGCCCTCCACCGCCTTGGCCAGGCCCACCGAGGTGTGGAAGGCGAGGTTCGTGGTCGGGAGGTGGCTGACGCTCGCCTCGATGGGGGAGCCGTCACCGTTCGGGTCCACCTCGTGTCCGTCGGCCGAACGGTCGGAGGTGGGGGTGCCGGTGACGGCACCGTCAGCGGTGACCTCCACCTGGTTGCCGATGTCCACCGGCCCGACCGGGGTGAAGGTGATCTGGAGGTCGATCACCCCGGTCTCCCCCACGGCCAGGGTGTCCTGTCCGGCCAGGAGGGCGGCATCGGTGTATCCGTCGTAGCCATCGTTGGGGGTGAGGTCGTCCGAGGTGACCGTGGCGGTGTACCCGGAGGGGAAGTTGGTGGCGAGCCAGTCGCCCACCTGGACGTTGACCAGGGTTTCGTTGCCGGTGTTGGCCACCGTGATCCGGTAGGTCACCGTGAACGACCCGTCGGGATGGTCCGTGGTCCCGACGACCTCCTTGGCCCCACCCACCGAGGTGTCCCACGGGACGTCGCCCCTGGTCAGGGTGGTCGAGAGACTCTCGTCGGGGCGACCGTTCCCGTCGGGGTCGCTCACCGGCCCGTCGGTCGAGACGTCCTCGACGGTGGCGCCGGACGCCACCCCGGTGCCGGTCACGGCGGCCACGTTGTCGATCGGGGCCAACGAGGTGAGGGTGAAGACGACGGCCACGGTGATGGTGCCGGTTTCGCCGACGGCGAGCTCGTCGGTCCCGGCCAGGGTGGCGGCGTCGGTCAACCCGTCGAAGGTGGGGTTGGCGGTGAGCGCATCGGTGGCTCGGACGGTGGCGGTCGAACCAGTCGGGAACCCGGTGATCCGGTCGGTGACCTGGACCCCCGCGAGGGTCTCGTTGCCGAGGTTCTCCACGGTCAGGGTGTAGACGGCGGTGAAGCTCCCGTCGCCGTTGTCCTCGACGCCGTCGAGCCGCTTGGCCGAGCCGACGACGGGGGCCAGGGGCAGGTCGGCCACGGCCAGGCGGGTGGGATCGTTCTCGCCCGGGCCGGACGGGTCACCGTTGCCGTCGGCGTCGGGGGTGGTGCCCTCGTCGGAATCGTCCCGCAGCGGGGTGCCGCCGACGGTGTCGGTACCGGTGACGGTGATCGTGTTGCCGATCGGTGCGGTGGACACCGGGACGAAGCTGATCCGGACCCGCACGGTGACCTCTACACCGATGTCGAGCGGGACGGGTTGGCCGAACAGGTTGACGTCGGTGATCCCGTCGAAGGCCGGGTTCGCCGCCCCGGCCCCGGCCACGATCTCGACGGTGGCCGTCGATCCGGTCGGGAAGGTCCCGGAGATGTCGTCGGTGGCCTGGACCCCGGTCACGGGCGTGTTGCCCACATTGCGCACCACCACCAGGTACGAGGCGGTGAAGACCCCGCCCCCGGTGTCGGTCACACCCTCCAGGGCCTTGGCCGCCCCGACGGCCGGGGCCAGGGGCAGGTCGGCCAGGGTAAGGGTGGTGACCCCCGCCTCGCCCGGCGTACCGTTGCCGTCGGGGTCCGGGGCCGAGCCACTGACCGAGTCGTCCCAGGTGGCGTAGCCGCTGGCCACGCCCCGGCCCGAGACCCGGGCCTGGTTGTCGATACCGGCGAAACCGGCCGTCGGGACGAACGTGACCTGGAGGACGACGGTGGCGGTGGCCCCCACGTCGAGGGTGTCGGTGCCGGCCAGCAGCTCCGGTCGGGTGCGGCCGTCGTAGCCGGCCGACGGGGTCAGGTCGCCGCCGACCGCCACGGTGGCCGTCGGCGGGAAGGCGGACAGATCGTCGGTGATCTGCACCTGGGTCACGATCTCGTTGCCCAGGTTCTGAACGGTGAAGGTGTAGGTGACCGTGAACGCCCCGCCATCGGCGTCGACCACCGAGGTCAGGGCCTTGGCCAGACCCAGGACCGGGCCGAGGCCGAGGTCGTCGGCGCCGAGCCTGGTGGCGGCCGCCTCGTCCGGGGTCCCGTTGCCGTCCGGATCCGGATCGGTGCCGTCGGTGGAGACGTCCGTGACCGGAAGGCCGGTGGCCCGTCCCGTCGCGGCGGCGTCGGCGTTGTTGTCGATGGGCAGCGGACCGGTCGGCTTGAGGTCCACCTGGAAGCGGACGGTGCCGGAGTTCCCGACGGCGAGGTTGACCCCGGCGGCCAGGAGCCGGGTGTCGGTGACCCCGTCGAAGTCGGGGTTCGCGGCCAGGGTTCCCCCGGCGACGGTGGTAGCCACGAAACCGGCGGGGACGCGGGAGGCCAGGTCGTCGGTCACCGAGACGTTGACGAGCAGTTCGTTGCCCATGTTCTCGACCGTGACCTCGTAGGTGACGACGAAGTGTCCGTCGCCGGCCTCGGTCACCCCCACCAGCCGCTTGGCCACGCCCAGGGCGGGGGTGATGCCGAGACCAGCGGTGTCGATGACGGAGGCCGAGGACTCGACCGGTGACCCGTCACCATCGGGGTCGGGGTCGGTCCCGTCCACTGAGGAATCGCTGGCCACCACACCCGAGTACGCTCCGGTACTCCACACGGCGGCCCGGTTCTCGATGGGGTTGAGGTCGGTCGGACTGAACCGCACCGAGAAGGTGACCGACGCGGTCGCCCCGATGTCCAGACGGTCCGTGCCGGCCAGCACACCGGTGTCGGTGACCCCGTCGAAGCGGGGGTTGGGGGTGACGCCTACGGCCGACACCTGGGCCACGGTGGACCCGGCGGGGAAGGCGGAGAGTTGGTCGGTGACCTGGACGCCGACTATGGGCTCGTTGCCGAAGTTCTCGATGGCGACCGTGTAGGTGGCGGTGAACGAACCGTCCGGGTTGGCGGCCACCCCGTCGAGGTTCTTGGCCACCCCGGTCCGGGCCAGGAACGGGGGCCAGGTCGGGGTCCGGTCGGCCTCGTCTGGACCCGACGGGTTGCCGTCACCGTCACTGTCGGGGACCCCCCCGTCGTCGGAGGCGTCGGTGGTGACCGCGCCCGAGAAGGTACCCGCCCCGGTCACGACGGCGGCGTTGCTCAGCGTGGCCCCCGAGTCGGGGGTGAGGGTGACGTCGATGACCAGGCCGGCGGTGCCGCCCACGGCGACGGTGTCGCCACCGGTCAGGAGGTTGGGGTCGGCCAGGCCGTCGAAGGCCGGGTTGAAGGTGAGTCCGGTGGCCGACACTAACGCGGCCGACGGGGCGGGCAGCCCCGACAGGTCGTCGACGAGCTGGACCGAAGAGACCGGTTCGGTGCCGTAGTTACGGACGGTGAACTCGTAACGGGCCCGGAAGTTGCCGCCGCCGAGGTCGGAGACCGACACCAGCCGCTTGGCCGACCCCAGCGAGGTGGCGTAGGGAATGTCGGCCGTGGTTAGGTCGGTGGTGGCCGAGCCGTTGGCGGCCGTCCCGGTGACGGCACCGGTCATGGCCGCCTCGACCCGGTTGGTGATCGGGGCCGACGAGGTCGGGGTCCACTCCACGGTGTAGGTGATGGTGCCCGATGAGCCGGCCGGGACGGTGTCGGTGGCGTCGAGGACCCGGTCGGTGACCCCGTCAAAGTCGGGGTTTCCGGTGAGGGCGCCGGTGGCCTCGGTGACCCGGGCCTGCGAGCCGGGCGGGAAGACGCGGAGATCGTCGGTCAGGTCGACGGTGACCGATTCGGTGCCGGGGTTGTCGACGGTCACCTGGTAGGTGGCCACGAACGATCCCGGGGTGGACCCGTCCACCACGCCCACGAGGTCCTTGGTGACCCGGGCGTCGGTGGTGATGGGCAGGTCGGCGGAGTCCAGGCTGGCCTCACCGCGGGCGCTCATGGCGGCTCCCGTCCAGGCACTGGTGGCGGCGCCGACCGCGGTGTTCGTGGTCACCCCGGGCCCGGTGGGCGCAAACCGGACGGTGACGGTGGCGGTCACGGTCCGGCCCGCGGCCAGCTGCGACCCGGGGGCGAGCAGGGCGGTGTCGCTGGTCCCGTCGAAGCCGGGGTTGGCGGTGGCCCCGCTGAGCGAATCGAGCGATCCGGACACGAAGCCCGGGAACCCGCTCAGGTCGTCGCTGAGGGCCGGGGCGGTGAGGGGCTCATTGCCGGTGTTGGCCAGGGTGACAGTGAAGGTGGCGTCGAAGACGCCCGCACCGACGCTGGTCGTGCCGGTGAGGGTCTTGGTCACCTCGAGCGCCGGGGCCCAGGGGACGTCGGTCAGCAGGTTGAACATGGTGGTGTCGTTCTCACCGTCCTCGTTGGCCACATGGTCGCCGTCGGGATCGGGATCGGTACCGGCGTCGGAGAGGTCGGTGGCCGGGAGGCCGCTCACCGCCCCCGTGCCCCGACCGGTGACCTGGTTGGCCACGTCACCCGGGCCGCTGGGGAGGACGGTCAGCTCCACGGTCACGGTCACCGAAGCCCCCACGGCCAGGGTGAACGGGCTGGCCAGGCTGGTGTCGGTGGTGCCGTCGTAAGCGGGGTTGACGGTGACATCGGTCGAGGTGAGGGAGGCGGAGACGAGATCGCCGATCCCGGACAAGTCGTCGTCGAGCGTGACGCCGTCGAGGGCCTCGTTGCCGAGGTTCTCGGCGGTGACCGCGTAGGTGACCGAGAACGTCCCGTCGCCGTTGTCGGCGAGCGGGGTCGTCACCGCCTTGGCCAGACCCAACCGGGGGGCAGCGCCGACGAACACCGAGACGGTTGCCGTGGCGCAGCTGGGGGTCGGGTAGTCGGCGTCGCACACCTCGTAGTCGAAGGTGTCGGTGCCGTGGAACCCGGGGGCAGGGATGTAGGTGAACGTGCCGTCCCCGTTGTCCATGACGGTGCCGCCGCCCACCGAGTTCGACTCCACACCGGTCAGGTTCCCCCAGTCCACCAGGTTGTCGTTGCTCTGCCAGCCCACCGTGGTGCTGGTCAGGTCGTCCGGGGTGGCGCCGGAGTCGTCTACCGGGACCGGGTTGGCGTCGTCGGTGGCGATGATGTTGACGGCGGCCTCGGCGCATACCGGGGGACTGGTCCCGGTGTTGCAGACGCGGTAGTTGACGGTGAACGGGCCGAGGGCGTCGTCGTCGACGGTCGAGTTGTAGGTGAGAGTGCCGTCGCCGGCCAGGGTGTAGCGGGCCGGGTCGGCTGTGCCCGTGCCGAGATCGGTGAAGACCAGGCTGGCCCCACGGAACTCGTCGTTGGCCCCGACGGTCAGAGAGGCGCCGGTCCCGGCCACCATCGACAGGGTGTCGTCGAGGGCCACCGGGATCGTGCGGTTGGGGTCGGCGGTGTCGCCGTTGCCGTCGCCGTCGGAGTCGGGATCGAGGCAGTCGGCCACGCCGTCACCGTCGGTGTCGATCGTGGATCCGGCCAGGGACCGGTCCATCTCCACCCAGTCGGCCACCCCGTCACCGTCGGTGTCGACCTGGAGGTAGTCGTCGGTCCCGTCGCTGTTGTCGTCGGCGTAGGACACCCCGCCGACGGTAGAGATGTTGGAGACGGGGATCTCGGTGAATGGGGCCCCGTCGATGGACCATTGAAGGTCATAACCGAACAGGTTCCCGTCGTCGGCCACGTATATCCGGAAGGCGAGTGCGTTCGGATTGGCGCATTCCTGGGGAACGGGGACGGGGACGTCGACGCTCGCCGGCACCTGGTAGGCGGTGGTGTAGCTGCCCCGCTCGACGATGTCAGCCATGTCCGGGCTCTCGGCCGACCACAGGCCGAACCAGGCGGCCCGGGTGGCACCCGCCACCGGCGCGTTGCTGGATCTGACAACCAGGCTCTGGGTGCCGGGGGGGAGGATGATGGCCCCACTGGCCACCACATAGTCCTCCTGGGCGATGGGGCTGTTGGTGCCGCAGGCGAGCTTGCCAGAGCCGTCGTTGAGCTGGGCGAACAGGCCCGGTCCGGCGGCGAGGGTGCAGGTGGCCGTCGGGGTGGCCGTGAACCACGGTTTACCGGTGGTGTCCGTGGTCCGGAAGTAGGTGGAGGTGGGCGGACTGGTTCCTGCCGCGGGGAGGGTGAACGTCCGCGCCCGACTCAGCTCGGATATGTCGATTCTGCCGTCACCGGTGGTGGCGCCGACGGCCGCCGAGGCCGGCACCATGGCCAGTGTGCCGGCCAGAACGATGACGGCCACCACAACCGGCAGGACACCAGCTAACCCACGAATCCGTGACATGCCCCGGACGATCGACCGTGGTCGTCTCCATCTTTTCCAAGGCGTCCTGAAGTGTTTCTATAGATTCCTTCAAACCCGACCCAGACCCCGATTTGCTCAGGTTTCTGGAGATACGCTTGAGCTTTCGACCCGGATCAACCGCAGTCGGACCCGGGCCCGCACTGGGCACCAGCGTTCGGCCCGGCGACCACCACCGATTCCCGTTGCTCGCTGTCGCCGGTCTTCACGTACCATTCCCACCGGTTGCCGTCAGGCGCCTCGAGCCAGGTCTCGGTCTTCTCGGCGTAGCAGCACAGTGTCTCGTCCACCCCCGTGGTGTCGAGACCGTTCGCGGTCAACCTGGCCTCGGCCGCCACCACCTCGGCCGCAGTGCCGGTCTCCACACCGAGATGGTTGATCGAGCCGTTGGGACCCGAACCCTCGAACAAGACCAGCTTCAGGGGCGGCTCGGCAATGGCGAAGTTGGCGTAGCCCGGACGTAGCTTGGCCGGCGCCGTGCCGAACATCCGGGTGTAGAAGGCGACGGCCTCGTCGAGGTCGTCGACGTTGAGGGCGAGCTGCAGGCGCATGGGATCCTCCCAATCGAATTGATGGTGGTCGATACGGTAACGATTCAGATCGATAGATGTCAATACGATCCGGTACGGCGGTCGAGACCGGGATCCGGGGCCGAGCCGAGCAACAGCCGTTCACTCACCAGCCGTCCACACCGACAGCGCTGTTCCTCTGGCGTCGACATCTCCACCGAACACCCGATGCCGTGGACCGACGAGATGACCCGCACCGCCCACGTGATCGTGTCGATGGGCTGCGGCGACGCCTGCCCCGTCTACCCAGGACGTGCCGGGAGGACTGGGAGCCGACCGACCCCGTCCGGTCAACCGACCGAGACCGTCCGGATGGTCCTCGACCAGATCCGGGCCCGGGTGGAGGACCTAATTGCCGGCCTCGGGATCACCCCGGCATGACCACCACCGAGCCGGCCGCCAGGGTGACCGGGCTGGATGGGCGGGGCCACCGATCGGCCCGGCCCATCACCGCCGGTCACAGCCCATAACAGCCGGAGACAGCCGGAGACGGTCAGATCTCGGCGTCCTGGGTGGCCAGCCATTCACGCTTGACCGCCCGCCAGGCCTCGTCGGTCTGGCCGCGGCGCCAGTACGGGGAGATCGAGGCCGCCCCCCGGTCGACACCCCGAGCCGAGACGAGGTGGCGCCGCAGCGCCCTGACCTCCGCCGCCTCGCCGTGCACGAACACGTCGACCGGGCCGGGCGGCCAGTCGAGGCCAGCCACCGCGTCGAGCAGCAGGTCGGTGGGATCGTCCGCGGTGGCCCGGTGGAGCCAGACCAGGTCGAGACCGGCGGACGGGGGTAGCTCCACCTCGTGGCCGGGGGTGTCCACCACCGCCCGCACCACACAGCGCCGCCCCGCCGGCACGGCCTCGATCGAGGCCGCAATGGCGGGCAGGGCCGATTCGTCCCCGGCGAACAGGTACCAGGCGGCCGCCGGATCAGGTCGGTAGGAGCCGCCGGGGCCGAGGAACTGGAGCCGGTCGCCCGGTTCGGCCCGTTGGGCCCACCGTCCGGCGAAGCCGGCCTCACCGTGGGCCACGAAGTCCAGGGTCAGCCGGCGCCGCTCGGGGTCCCAGGCCCGCACCGTGTAGCGGCGCTGCCGGGGCCGATGAGCGCCGTCGAGGGCCCGGGCCCGCTCCAGGTCGAACGGCACCCCGTACGGGGCCCCGTCGGGCAGGAAGCAGGCGTTGACGTACTGGTCGGTGAAGGGGACCGGCTCGAAACCGGCGAGCCCCTCTCCGTCGAACACGATCCGGACCATGGTCGGGCTCAGCCACTCCGTTTCGGCAACCGTTCCGTAGGTGACCATCGGACCTCCATCAACCGTCGATAGTTGAACTGCCTGTCAGAGGATAGTAGGAGACCCTTACTTAACCGCCAGTCGGCGGTCTACTTAACCGCCAGTCGGCGGTCTACTTAACCGCCAGTCGGCGGGTCTACTTAACCGCCAGTCGGCGGGTCTACTTAACCGCCAGTCGGCGGGTCTACTTAACCGGGCTACCAGTTAGGGAATCGGAGGGACGGGTCGGCCCCGAACCGGGGGTCGGAGGGGCCGAACGTGTCCAGGTAGTACCAGCCGGCGGCCCCGATCATGGCCGCGTTGTCGGTGGAGTACCGTGGCGGCGGAACCATCAGCTCCACCGAGGTCCGCTCGCACATGGCCTCCACCCGTTCCCGCAGGATGGGGCTGGCTGCTACCCCGCCGACCAGGATGTAGGAGCGGCCGTCCACGAGCCGGAGGGCCCGCTCGGACTTGGTGACCAGCACGTCCATGCACGCGTCGACGAAGGCGGCGCAGATGGCGTCGACCGGCACGGCCGGATTCTGCTGGGAGTAGCGGATCGTGGCCGTCTTGAGCCCGGAGAAGGAGAAATCGAGGCCGTCGTCGATCATCGGTCTCGGGAGCCGGGTGGCCGGGGTGACCCCGGCGGCGAGCCGGTCGACGATCGGGCCGCCCGGGTAGCCGAGACCGAGGTAGCGGGCGATCTTGTCGTACGCCTCGCCCACCGAATCGTCGACGGTGCCGCCCATCACCCGGTAGGAGCCGCGTTCGCCGATGTCGGCCAGCAGGCAGTGCCCGCCTGAGACCAGCAGCATCACGGCCGGATAGGCGGGTTCGGTCGACCGGTCCAGGTAGGCGGACATAAGGTGACCGACCAGGTGGTTGACCCCCACCACCGGCAGGCCCCAGGCCAGGCCGAGGGCCTTGGCCGTCGACACCCCCACCAGCAACGGGCCGTTGAGGCCGGGCCCCCGGGTGACGGCGATCCCTTTCAGGTCGGCTGGGGTGACCCCCGCCGCGTCCAGGGCCCGGGGGATGACGAGGTCGATGGCGTCGAGGTGGGCCCGGCTCGCCACCTCGGGTACCACCCCGCCGAACTCCTGGTGGAGGTCGATCTGGCTCCGGACCACGCTCGACCGCACCTGGAGGTCGTCGGCGACGACGGCGGCCGCCGTCTCGTCGCAGGACGTTTCGATGGCCAGCAAGAGCCGTTCCGACATGATGCCACCCCGGGTCTTCGGTCGCCGGCCGCCGGAACCGACGGCCGGTTCCAAGGCTACCGGCCACCCCGATCTGTCTCGCCGGGGCCGGCGCCGGGCCGGGCGCGAGGGCGGATCAGGCCGGGTCGAGCACGATCACGGGGATCACCCGGTCGGTCTTGGCCTCGTAGTCGGCGAAACCGGGGTAGTCGGCCTTCTGCCGTTCCCAGATGCCCGACCGTTCGTCGGGTCCGGCCACCCGGGCGGTGAAGGCGCGGGTCTCGGTGCCCACCTCGGCGGTAACCTGCGGGTTGGCGACGACGTTGTGGTACCAGTCGGGGTTGGTGTCGGCACCCGCCTTGGAGGCGAACACGGCGATCGGACCGCCGAGGTCCTGGTACATCACCGGGCTGATCCGTTCCCGCCCTGACCGTGCCCCGGTGGTGTGGAGGAGCAGCAGGGGGGCGCCCTCGAAGTTCCCGCCCACCTTGCCCCCGTTGGCGCGGAACTCCTGGATGACCTGGGCGTTCCAGTCGTTGGCGTCACTCATGTTCGACTCCGTCTGTCGATGGCCTGTCCGGCGACGGGGTGGACCGTCCGGCCCCGTCCCCGATCATGCCGCGACGGCGCCCGCTCCGACACCCGGGCAACGGCAACGCCGGGTGATCCCGGCCGCGGGACCCGTGACGAACCGGGCCCAGAGGCCGTCGCTCCAGGCCCCCCGGGCGACCAGGATCGAGCGGCCCGCCCGCCGGGGGCAGCCCCCGAAGCGACCGATGGTGTGGGCGTTGGCCCGGACGGTGGCCACCATCCCCCGGGGGGTGAGCTCGGGGTGGAACTGGACCCCCCGTACCCCGGCACCCACCTCGAACGCCTGCACCTCGGTCCGTTCCGAGTCGATCACCACCCGACCCCCAACGGCCTCGATCGCGGCCCGCCGGACCCCGTGGTAGTGGAACGAGGAGACCACGTGCCGCCCGGTCCCGCCCGCTCCCCCGCCGTCGCCACCGGCCCCGGCCACGTCGCGGGCCTCCACCAGGCCCACCTGGATGCCGGCCGGGTGTTCCCACACGGCCGAGCCGCCGGCGAGGACGTCGGCGATGAGCTGGGCGCCGAAGCAGATCCCGGTCACCACCGCCTCGCCGGCCCGGGCCCGTTCCAGCACCGCGGCCAGGGCCACCCGGGCGTCGGCCAGCCAACCCACGTCGGCGTCGACCCCGGTGTTGCCGCCGCTGAGCACGTGCACGGGGGCGGCCAGTTCGAGTGCGTTCGGCGAGCGCCGGGTGAGGGGCACCGTGGTCACCCCGAACCCGTCGGCCACGAGGCGGGCGGCGATGGCGGCTCCGTACCCCACCCGGTTGTCCACCAGGCCCTCGGCCTCCCACACCACCACCTGGGGCCCCCGGGCCCGCTCACGTTCCACCCATCCGTCCATGCACCGGCATCGCTCTCCCATGGACGGATGGTCGGTGACGTCTGTTGCCCCGATGTGTGCACCGCGTGAACAGCGCGTGACCAGCTCCACCGGTCCCTTGCGCCGGCAGGAGTACCCGGGTAGCCACGGAACCATGTGTGGTATCGCCGGAACCTGGAAGTCCTACCAGCCGGGGGTGGTGGCCGACATGCTCGGCCGGCTGGCGCATCGGGGGCCGGATGCGGCCGGGATGTACGCCATCGACGGTCACGGGACCCTGGGCCACCGGCGGCTCAGCATCGTCGACCTCCACGGGGGTGACCAGCCGCTCATCCACCACGACGCCGTCCTGGTGGGCAACGGCGAGGTCTACAACGCCCCCCAGCTCCGGTCGGAGCTCACCTCGACCCGCCTGTTCGGCACCGGCAGCGACAATGAGGTGATCCTCAACCTCATCGCCGACCAGGGTCTGGACGCGGTCCGACAGCTCACGGGCATGTTCGCCTTTGCCCTCACCGTCGACGATGAGCTCGTGCTGGGGCGGGACCCGCTCGGCATCAAACCCCTCTACGTGGGCACCTTCGAGGACCAGCTCATCTTCGCCAGCGAGCTCCGGGCCTTCCCGGCCGGTACCAGCGAGGTGGAGGCCCTCGCCCCGGGGAGCGTGTGGAGCTCCGACCAGGGGGCCCGGCGGTACTGGTCCGTGCCCGACCCCGACCCGATCCCCGGGAGCCTCGAGGTCCACGCCCACCGGGTCCGTGAAGCCCTGGAGACCTCGGTGGTCCGCCGGATGATGGCCGACGTGCCCGTCGGAGCCTTCCTGTCCGGCGGCCTGGACTCGAGCGCCATCGTGGCCCTGCTCAGCCAACACGTTGACGAGCTCCACACCTTCTCCGTCGGCCTGCCGGGCAGCCCCGACATCGCCGCCGCCCGCCTGGTGGCCGACCACCTCGGCACCGTCCACCACGAGTACCTCCTCGACCGCGACGAGATCATCGACCACCTGCCCGCCATCGTCGGGGCCCTGGAGTCCTTCGACCAGGACCTGGTCCGCAGCGCCGTACCCACCTACTTCACCGCCCGCCTGGCCGCCCGGCACGTCAAGGTGGTCATGACCGGGGAGGGGGCCGACGAGCTGTTCGCCGGCTACACCTACCACAAGGACATCGCCACCCCGGCCGAGCTCCACGCCGACGCCCGCCGGGCACTGGGCGAGCTCCACCACGTCAACCTGCAACGGGTCGACCGGCTCACCATGGCCCACTCCCTCGAGGCCCGGGTGCCCTTCCTCGACACCGACCTCGTCGCCACCGCCCTGTCGATCCCGCCCGAGCTGCGGATGCCCGCCGTCGGAGGCCTGGAGAAGATGGTCCTGCGGCGGGCGGTAGAGGACCTCCTGCCGGCCGAGGTGGTCTGGCGGGACAAGGCCCAGTTCGACGAGGGCAGCGGAACCGCCGCCCTGCTCCCCGAACTGTCGTCGGCCTCCGGCATCGACCTGGACGTCTACCGGGCCAAGTACCCGGGCACCGTCCTGCGCTCGGCCGAGGAATGCTGGTACCACGAGATCCTCGTCGACGCCGTGCCCGAACCCGACGTCGTACTGCCCAACGTGGCCCGCTGGACCGACCGGTGACGGCGGCGGGACGAACACCCGACCAGGGGTAACCGCCCGCGCCCCGGCGCTCAGGCCAGCCCGGTGCTCTCCGACCCGGCGTCCGGGCCATCCGGGCCCGGACCGGGGTCGGCGGCCCGGTGGAACTCGACCGCGAACCGGGCCGGCCCGTCAAGCGCCACATGGTGGAGCCGGGCCGGTGGGATGACCACGGCCCCGCCGGCGGTCACCGTCACCGGCGCGTCGGGCCGATCCTCGAAGACGAACCGGACGGTGCCCTCGTGGACGACGAGGCGACCCCACACGGAATCGGCCACCCGGTGGGCCCGCAGGAGACCGGCGGGGACCGTGTCGTTGTCGAACACGTCGGTGGTGCGGGCGAGCACGAACCCGTCGGGGATGCGGTAGTGATCGGTCATGTCGGACCTCCTGTGGGGCCGGGACACCGGCATCGGGGTCGGCGCTCACTACCATCGGACCCCGAACGACAGATCACGATGGAGACGGAGGACCGTGGCGTGTCCGGGGCCGGCGATCTCGCCACTCCTTCCTACCACCAGGCGCTGGCCGATCACCTGGAGCGGACCGAGCCGGAGCTGTGGGCCTGGTTCGCCGAGTCGGGCGCGGTGACAGCCCGGCGTGACGAGTCGGCCGAGGTCGAACTGCTCAAGTCGGTCTACCGGCTCGACGGTGGGGTGCACGACGTCCTGGCCGGCCACGCCACCCTGCTGGCCGACCGGCTGCACATTGAGGAGCCCGTCGTCCTCTACCAAGAGCTCGGCGACGACGGCCGCAACGCCCGGGTGTTCCGGCTCAACGACCGAATCCACGTGGTGTTCTCAGGTGATCTGCTCGACCTTCTGACCGGTGACGAGCAGCAGGCCATCCTGGCCCACGAGCTGGCCCACGTGGAGCTGTGGAACCGCGACGACGGCCGCTACCTGGTCCTGGACCACCTGATCCATCGCCTCGCCGCCGAACCGGGAGCCGCCGACACCGTGGGCGAGACCGCCCGCCGGTTGCGGCTCCACACCGAGGTGTGGGCCGACGCCGCGGCCGCCGACCTGATCGAGAGCATTCCGGCGGTGGTGGCCTCGATCGTGAAGGTGAACGCTGGGATCCGCCACGTCGAGGCGGACGCCTACCTCCGTCAGGCCGCCGAGATCCTGGAGATGGACCCCGCCGCCAGCCAGGCCTGGACCCACCCGGAGTTGCACATCCGGGTGGCCTGCATCGAGGCGCGCAACCGGCACACCTCCGGGGCGACCATCACCGCGCTGGTGAGCGGCCCCGACGATCTCGACCGGCTCGACCTCCTCGGGCAGGTGCGGGTTCGTGACCTGACCGCTCGGGTGCTGCGCAGTGGGGCCGACCGGGCCGCCGGCCACGAGGCCCAGGCGGACGGGGAAACGGCGGACGGGGAAGAGGGAGAAGGGGACGGGGTGGCCACCTACGTCCGGTCCTACCCGGACCTGACCGTCGCCGACGCCGCCCCGATCGGTGACGGTGAACTGGCCGACCACCAGGCGTCGATCCGGTGGCTGGCCGCCGCCGTGCTGGTCGACCTGGCCCTGTGCGAGGGACGGTCCGATGGCCTCGACAGGATCCGCGTCCTGGCCCGGGAGGCCGAACGCCAGGGCGTGGCCGACGAGTTCGAGCGGGTCCTGACCCGGGCTACCGACCGCCAGACGGCCCGGTCCGTCCGCTCGGGAGGGGGCGACCGTTGACGTTCGCCCGTCTCCTCAGCGAAGCCGTGGTGGGTGACCTCCCCCGCTCCGGGGATGTTCTGGCCGTCGGGCTCCCCCTCCTCCGCCAGATCGAGGCCCTCCACCAGCGGGGCCTGGTCACCGGCACCGCCGGGGTGTCCGCCCTCGACTACGACGGCGACCGGCTCCGCGTACGGTCTAGCCAGCCGGTGGGCGAGGCGTCGAACCCGGCCGCCGTCGACGCGGTCACGATGGCCGCCCACGGGGCCGGGATCAGGGTCAACGCCCGGAGGGAGGCCGACCTCACCGACCCATCCTCCCCCGGTCGGCTCATCAGCCGTGACGTCGTCGACCCGGACCACGGCCCACCGGAACGGCCCGTGTTCGTGTCCGGCTACCGGGTGTGGGAGCAGCTCCACGGCCACCACGACGAACTGACCGACATCGCCCTGGCCGGACTCTGGCTGGCCAGCTACGCCTACGGCCTCGACCTGGAGACGCCCGGGGGTATCGACACCCTGGCCCTGCACCACCGGACGCCCAGTCGCCTCAACGGGGACCTCCACCCGGTGCTGGGGGGTGTCCTGGCCGAGATGGTCGACCCCGACCGGTCCCGACGGCCCCCCGATCTGGGCCAGGTGATCGCCCGGTTCGAACACCACCGGGAACTACCCGCCGACCTGGACCTCAGCGCCGCCTACCTCCCCGACACCGACTGGCGACGGACGGTGCTGGCCACCCTCCGGGACCGGGTGTTCGACACCTCCCGACGCAACCGGGAGCTGTACTACCGGCCCACCGCCTCCAGCATCCCGCTCACCGAGGCGTCCGTTCCCCTGATGCTGGACATCGAGCGCATCAAGGCCGGCGACCTGCTCACCTGGACCGGGCCGGTCTCGGCTGCACTGGGTGGTGGGGAGGTCGACCTGGCCCGGTGGTGCCGGTTCGAGGAGGCCCCCTACCTGGCCCCGGCGCTCGACAAGCTGATCGCCGACGAACGCCGAACGACGCTGGAGACCGGGCACGGTCGCCTCCGCCTCATCATCGCCTTCCTCCGCTGGTACGACCCGGCGGCCGCCGAGGCGGTCGTCTCCCCCCTCCTTACCCTGCCGGCCGCCCTGGTCCGCCGGAAGGGGGTGGAGACCCGCTACCGCCTCGACGCCTCGGGCCACGACGCCACGGTCAACCCAGTGCTCCGTCACGTGTTCGCCAACCGGTTCGACATCGACCTGCCCGAGACCGTGGCCACCGACGACGGGGCGATCGCCGCCTTCGTGGCGGACCTGGAACGGTCGGTGCGGAGCAGCTCCCCGGCGGTGTCGATCGAGCTGGTGGACAAGCCCCGGGTCGACCTGCTCCGCCGGCGGGCCCAGCTGCGGGTCGACACCTACCGCCGGCGCCGGGCCCGGAGCCTGGCCACCTCCGGTCGCTGGCGGCGACAGGACTTCAGCTACGACCCGGAGGACTGGCGGCCCCTCGGCCACGCCCTGTACGACCGGTTCGTCCGCACCGCCGAGCTCCCCCTCCGGGACCTGGCCGGGGCCGCCCCCCGCCCCCGCACCTCGGCCTTCAACCACGACCCGATCGACGACACCGCGGCCGACCCGGCGGGCGGTCCCGGCGCCCGGACCTCGGAGACCTTCGCCATCGTCAGCGGGGAGGCCTCGGCCGACCGGTGGCAGGTCGACCTGTGCAGTGTCACCCTCGCCCTCCTCGGTTCCCGCCGCACCAGCCTGGCCCGCGACTACGACGAGGTCCTCACCGGCGACTCGCTCGACATCACAACCACCCCGTTCGAAGCCCTGTTCCGACCCGACCGTCCCGGCGCCCGCCCCGACGGGGTCGAACCGCTGGATCCCAGCCAGATGCTGGTCCTGCCGGCCGACGACGCCCAGGCCCGGGCGGTGAGGCGGGCCGTCCGCGGGGATTCGTTCATCATCCAGGGCCCACCGGGCACCGGTAAAAGCCAGACCATCGCCAACGTCATCGCCGCCCTGGTGGCCGAAAGCAAGCGGGTCCTGTTCGTGTGCGAGAAGCGGGCCGCCATCGACGTGGTCGCCCACCGGCTCGACCAGGTCGGGCTGGGCGACCTCACCGCCCTGATCCACGATTCCCAGCTCGACCGTAAACGCTTCGTCACCGACCTGGGCGCCACCTACCACGCCTGGCTAACCGACCTCGGCCCGGACGGACCGGAGGGACCCGGAGCCCGGCCCGCCGAGGACCACCGGACCGGCCTCCTCAATGAGATCCAGGCCAGCCTGCGACCACTGCGCGACCTGACCCGCGAACTCGGTCACGACCTGGCCGATGGGCTCCCCGTGGCGGCCGCCATCGAGCGGCTGGCCCGCCTCGAGACCGGTGCGGGTGTGGGGGCCGGGATGGGTGTCACCGCCGGCAAGGCGGCCGGATCCGAAGCGACCATACCCGACTGGTACGCCCTCAGGCCCCAGCTCGACCGGGTGGCCGAGGCCCTCGGGGCCGCCGGTCTCGCCCACCCGCTCGGCGAGCTGGCCGGCCTGCGACTGGCCCCCGGTGCCCTGGTCGACGTAGACCCGGTCTCGGCCTGCCGCCGACAGGGCCGGGACCTCCTCGACGCGGTGGCTGGCCTCGATCCCTCCCTCTTGCTCCGCGACCTCGGCGACGCCGGGACGTGGGGACCGGTGGTGGAGTCCGCGGCCGCGGTCGGGGCCCTCGCCGCCCTCGTCCCCGATACGGCCCAGCACGGCGAGCTGCGGGAGGCCGCCCGACGGCAGAGCGAGCTGGCCCGAACCGTGGACGCCACCGCGGCCGTGCTCGAACGGTGGACGACCCCCCCGTCGCCCGAGGACACCTTGGCCGCGCTCGAGGTGGCCGAAGCCAGGGAGGGCTCGATCCTCAAATTCCTGAACGGCCGCTGGCGGGCGGTGAAGGCACTGGTGGAGGCCTCCTACCGGTTCGACTCCCACCAGGTGCGCCCGACCGTGACCGCGGTCCTCACCGACCTCGCCGCCCACCACAGGGCGATAGCCGCGCTCGCCGAGCTCGAGGCCAGCACCCGGGCCAGCTTCGGCACGCCGGACGCCGGAGCGGTGTGCGGCCTCGTCGAGGCAGCCCACGACCGTCCCCCTTTCGCCGCCCTGGTGGCCGGGGGCGGGGACGTCGGGTCCCGAGCCGGGGCGTTCGCCACAGTCGCCCGGCTCGGGGCGGACCTGCTGGTCGGTCCGGACACGACGATCGGTGACCTCGCCCGTCTGGGCGATGGCCTCGCCGGCACTCCGGTGGCGGCCGAACCGGCCCTGGTGGCGTGGTCGCAGGTCGAAGCCACCGGAACCGGAGCGCTGGTGGCCGTGCTCGACGCCGGCCGCTCCCTCGACGAGTTCGAGGCCGGCGTGCTGCGCCGGGAGCTCCAGCGGTGGCAGGCCTCGGTGGGTGGGGAGCGGTTCGGCGGGTCCCGGGTCGACGACGCCGTCGCCTCCCTCGGCCGCCTCTACCGCGACCTCCTCGACGCCAACGCCGCGGTGGTGGTCGAACGGGCGCGGGCCACCTTCCTCGGGCACGTTGCCCAGTCCGATGCCTCGATGGCAGGGGGTTCCACGGAGGACCAGGACCGGGCCCAGGCCTACCGGGCGGGTCGCCGGGTGGTGGAGCGCGAAGCCGAGAAGAAGATGCGGCACCGCACCATTCGGGAGATGGCCAGCGGCGAGAGCGCCGTGGTGGTGCGGGACCTTCGACCGGTATGGCTGATGAGTCCCCTGTCGGTGTCGGACACCCTCCCGTTGGAGGCCGACCTGTTCGACGCGGTCATCTTTGACGAGGCCAGCCAGATCCCGGTGGAGGACGCCATCCCCTCGGTGCTACGGGCCCCCCAGGTGGTCGTGGTCGGTGACCGGATGCAGATGCCACCGTCGCGGTTCTTCTCGGCCGAGGACGACGAAGACGGGGACGTGGTGGTGGACCGGGACGGCCACCGTCTCTCGCTCACCCTCGACGCCGACAGTTTTCTGACCCAATCCGAGCTGGCCCTCAGTTCGTCGATGTTGAACTGGCACTACCGGTCCCGGTCCGAGTCGCTGATCGCCTACAGCAATGCGGCCTTCTACGGGGGCCGATTGGCCACCGTGCCCGACACCATCCTCCATCCGGGGGAGCAATCCGAGCTGGCCCCCGAGGACGCCGACGACGCGGTGACCTACACCCCCGAGACGTTGGCCCGGCCGATCTCGTTCCACTACCTGGCCCACGGCCGGTATCACGACCGCCGCAACCTGCCGGAGGCCGACTACATCGCCGAGATGGTGCGGGCCGTGCTGAGAACCGACGACCCACCCACGATCGGCGTGGTCGCCTTCTCCGAGGCTCAGCAGGGGGCGATCGAATCCGCCCTCGACGAACTGGCCGTCATCGACCCCGGGTTCGCCGAGCGGTACGAGGCGGAACGTCAGCGCACCGAGGACGACGAGTTCGTGGGCCTCTTCGTGAAGAACCTGGAGAACGTCCAAGGCGACGAACGGGACCTCATCATAATGAGTGTCTGCTACGGGCCGGATCCGGACGGTCGGATCCGGATGACCTTCGGGCCGATCAACAACGCCGGTGGGGAACGGCGCCTCAACGTGATCTTCAGCCGGGCCCGCCGGCACATGGCCGTGGTCTCCTCGATGCGGGGATCGGCGATCACCAACCGGCACAACGACGGCGCCGCTCACCTCGCCGGGTTCCTCACCTACGCGGAGGCGGAGAGCCGGGGCCACCTCACCGAGTCGGCCGCCCAGCTCCGGTCTCTCGCCATCGGGGCCGAACCCGGCCGTGTTGTTAGGGCCGAACCCGGCCGTGTCGTCGGGGCCCTGGCCGCTGGCCTTCGGGAACGGGGGTGGACGGCCGACGTCGGCGTCGGACGATCGGCGTTCCGGGTAGACCTGGCCATCGCGGTGAACGGCGCTTACCGGCTCGGGGTCCTCATCGAACCAGGTCCCGACACGGGTAGTGCCCCGGGTGACGTCCTGGTCCCCGCCCGCTACGTCGCCGAGGCCGGTGTGCTGCGGGCGTTCGGCTGGCCGATCATCCGGGTACCGCTGAGCGACTGGTTCACAGATCCCGGCCGCGTCATCGACCGCGTCGAGGCGGCGGCCCGGGCCGCCGGCTGAGCTCCCGTTCGACCTCTCGGACGGCTCGACCGGCTAACCCCCGAGGCCACTGAGGCCCGGGCGTGCCGGGCAACGAACGGCATCAATTAGAAAAAAAGTTTAACTACCGCGACCAGGCCGCCGACTCCTTCCCCAGGCACCCGTTGGGGGTTGCCGACGCACCGGCTCCCCCGGGGCAGACACAAGCGGCAGCGAAGGGACAACCGTGTCGATCAAGCAGATCCTCGGTGGCCTGATGGCGACACTCCTGGTGGCCACCACGATCGTGGTGGCCCCCGTGCCGTCCTGGGCCGCGTCGCGGAACGAGTTCGCGGTGTCGGTCACCTACGACGGAACGGTCCCCTTCGACACCGACCCGGCCGACACGACCGGCATCCACCCGGCGCCCCACACCCCCGGGCTCGACGCCCGGAGCAGCAACGGGGTCGTCCGGACCTACGACACGTTCGGGGTCCGCATGGACTTCAACATCAACGAGGATTCGGCCACCAACGCCATCATCGAGGCCACCCTGCCGGTGGGCCTGTCGTGGGTGGCGGCCAAGGCGACCAACCCGCCGATCCCGGCCGTTCCCGCCGGGTGCCTGACCGAGGCCGACGGCATCGATCCCGGCCGGTCATCCTCCATCTCGCCCGATGGCCGCACCCTGTACTGCAACACCGGCGACCACGCCGAGGGCACCAACCTGGCCTTGTACTTCGACGTCCTGGTCGGCCCCCTGCGCGACGGTGACGACATCAGCCTCACCGCCAACCTGACCACCGACGACGACCCGACCGGGCTCAGCGAGACCATCCACCCACCCCTCGAGGTGTCGGCGGCCCCGTCCGGCGACTGGGTGAAGGGCGTCCCCGAACAGTTCGCGGCCACCAACGGCGGCGTGGCCGGCACCATCTTCATCTATCCCCTCACGTTCAGTTGGACCGCTGGCTCCCGGGGCAGCGAACCGATCAACACCGCCGAGGCGGTGACCTTCTACGACCACGCCTGGGACCTTCCGGCCAGTGCGGTCCCGGCGCCCGCCTCGATCATGCCGGCGGGCCGCACCACGTGTGGCCAGTACGACGGGCCCGCCGCCCATCCGACGAACGGCACGTGGACCTGTGCCGCCGTCACCACCACCCCGTACGACATCGTCGAGCTCACGGTGGCGGCCGGGTATGCGGCCGGTAACCCCGACGAGGTCGTGCTCCACGGTCAGGTCGCCTTCTGGGCCAGCAACACCGATCTGGCCGCTCGGTGGGCCCTGATCGAACGGCAGAACACGATCTACAACTCCATCACCGGTGCTTCGTCCGATCGCATCTCGATCGACAAGATGGCGTCACCCGCCGACGATCCGGCCGCCGACATCACCCCGATCAGGGTGGCGGGCACCACCAACTCCGTGCCCGAGGACACGGCCAACAACACCTCGGTCGTGTCCAACGTCCCACTCCCGCCCAGCGTCGGCGGGGGCGGCGGCTCCAGTGAGTATCCGGCGCGCCTATTCGAGCACTCCGTCGACATCATTCCGGGTGCGTACCGCCAGCTCGTCTTCCCCGCCAACGGGGACAGTGGGCGCACCTACACCTCGTTCGACGGGCGGCAGGCCAGCGTGGGAGGCCTGGCCCCGGCCGGCTACGACCCGAACTACCGGGCCCAGCAGCTCACCTACCCGATCTCGCGGGACGAGACGTTCACCATCCACGGTATGTGGGCCACCGAAGGCAGCCAGACCGACACCACCACCGACCCGATCCACGGATGCCTGGCGCTCGACACCCGGCACTACGAGCTGGTTCCTTTCGGTTCGATCACCCAAGCCACCATGACCACCGACGAGCATGTCCCACCCGCTTGGTGGAAGAGCCCAGCGTCGATCTCATCGACGATCTCGCCGTCGGACGGACCGTACGCCCACGTGCTCACGGGCACCGATGGTTTCGGCAAGGGAACCACCGAGGTCACCCGCCTCTGGAACATGTCGGGCGCCGTCACGGGTAACCCGCTCCCGTACGTGGTCGAGTTCGGGCTCGGGAACCCCATCTACACCGGTGCCCCGGACTTCACCCTGGCCGAGGACACGGTCACGTGCAGCAACGGCGACGCCACCCAGTGGGTGGCGGCCGGTACGGCCACCCCGGCCCAGGTGGCGGCCACCACCCGGGTCCGGCTCCGGCGGACCACCAGCTACCCGTGGAAGGGGGCGGTCGACAACACCGCCGACGGTGCCGACGTCCTCCATCACCACGATCCGGGACCGTCGATGTCGTTGTTCCTCCAGGCCCGGGTCAAGAGCGATCTGAACGTTCAGCTAGACGGCTCGGAACTGTTCGTCTGGGCCGGCCGCGGTATCGGAGCCTGGACTGGTGGCGCTCCGGCCGGGGTCTCCTACCAGTACCGGAACGAGTTGGGGCCGGTCCCGGCCGGTAGCTCGTGTGTCATCAGCGAACTGTCGGGTGAAGAAGCCTTCTGGGAGGATGACGGCAACACCGTCTACACCACCACGAAATGGTGCAACGAGCCCTACATCGACAGCGGTCCACCCCAGGCCTTCTCGGCCGCCGCAGTCGGTCAGCGGGCTCATTCGGTCAGGGGCCGGGAGTTCCACGCCGACAAGCGGTTCATCGCCGCAGCGAAGCCCACGATCCAGAAGCAGAGCTGGGATCCGGGCACCGACACCGCCCTCATCACCGACTACGCCGACAACGGTGACACCGCCGTGTTCCGGTTGGCCCCGGCGATCGCCGGAGCCGCCGGTGAAGCGGTCACCAACGTCCGCTTCGTGGACAACCTCACCACCACCCGCTACAAGTTCGTGCGGTACCTCCAACTGCCATCTGCGGCGAACGGGTACACCTGCACCGACGAGGCCACCGCGGTCGCCACGAACATCGTGGAGTGCCGCTACTCCGAACCGGACCCCGCCGTCGACACCGGCCCGCTCCAGGCCGGCCTTCCCGGCGGCTGGAACGACCCGGACGCGGTCGTGGTCATCGAGGTGCGCCTGGACGGAGCGGTGGCCTCGACACCGCCGACCTACAACCCGAACACGGTCACCATCGCCTCGGACGCCGTCGGCCCGTGGACCGGCACCGCCTTCAGCACCCCCCCGGCCGCCGCCCCCCAAAGCGGGACGGCCACCGCGGGCACCTACATGCCGAACCCCTGGTCGAGCTCGGCGATCCTGAAGGCCGTGCCCACCCAGGAGGGCCCGTGCGTCCTCCACCCCGACACCGATCCCCCACCCGTCGGGTGGGGCGACCGGTGCCAGCTGATCGACCTCGACGGCAACATGAGCTTCACCCTCTCGATCGAGAACCAGGGCAACACGATGCTCAATGGGATCAGGTTCGTTGACGTGTTCCCCCACCTGGCCGACGGCGCGGAGCAGGCGTCCGGCACCGGCGCCCAGGGCGTCAGCAATCCCACCACCGGTGACGGGCGGACCCCGGCGACCGACCACGACCCGACCGCGACTCTGGGGTTCGTGTCCCTCACCGGCCCCGCCACCACCCAGGTCTGGGTGACCGGGGACCTGGCGGGGACGGTTTCCCGCGACCCCGACCGCGCCTGGACCGAAACCACCTGGTGCTCGGCCATCGGGGGCACCGTCGTGTCCGGGCCGGGCACGACATGCCCGACCACGGCCACTGCCGTGACCGCCACCTACTCGACCTGGTCGGGGAACCTGCGGCCCGGTGCGTCGTACACCCAGACCCTGACCCTGGACTCCGGGGGCGCGGCCTGTGACGACATCTGGACCAACACCTTCGGAAGCCGGGCGAACCAGCTCGGGCTGCCGATCCGCTCCAACGACGTGTCGATCATGGTCAACTGCCAATACGACCTGGCCCTCCGCAAGACCCTCGATCCGGCCTGGTCCCCCGGGGCCGACTGGTTGACCCCGGGCACCTCGACCATCGACTACCTGGTGGAGGTGGTCAACCAGGGTGACCCGGTGGAGGATTTCGACGTCACCGAGTACGTCGACCCGACCAGGTTCAACTTCGACCCCGTCCGGAACACGGCCACCGCCACCACCTCGGCCGGCCGGGTCCTCCCGTTCTCCTGGGACGTCACCGATCCGACCAGGCCGGTGGCCAAGGTCGACGGGGCGCTCCTCGCCGGTGAGTCCGCCTTCGTCCCCGTCACCCTCACCGTGGCGACCGGATACACGGGGGGTCCCCTCGTCAACGAGGCGGAGATCTCCCGATTCGATTCCGACGGCAACCCGGCCAACGGCGACTCGGATCCGGCCAACCTCGCCAACCCGTCCACCGGGCCGCTCGTCGACGTCGACTCCACCCCCGACGCGCTCAACACCGAGGCCGCCGACGGCCACCAGAGCGACGACGTCATCGACAACACCAACGGGGACGAGGACGATCAGGACCTGGCCACCGTGCCGGTGTGGGACCTCGAGCTGATCAAGACGATCCGGTCCCCGAACGTGGACACCTCGGTGACCCCGTGGCAGGCGACCTTCGACCTCACGGTAACCAACCAGGGCACCGCGCCCGCCCACCTGGTCGACGTGACCGAGTACGCGCCCCCCGGTCTGACCTTCAACGCCGCGGCCACCACGGCCCTGTGGACGGCGGAGGGGGTCAGCGGGGTGGGCGCCGCCGACCCGGTGTTCACCCTTACCGGCCCGATCGCCCCGGGGACGTCCGCCCGCTTCCCCGTGGTGTACGACATCACCGACGCCACCCGGGCCCCGTTCCGGAACGCGGCCGAGATCTCCGCCTTCGACGCCGACGCCGACCCGACCAACGCCCCCGACCCGCGGGCCGTCGACGTGGACTCGACCCCCGACGGGGTCGACGACGACGAGGTGATCGACCGGAGCGTCACCAACACCGATCCCGACGCTGACGGCAACCTCAACGAGGCCACGCCCGGCGACGAGGACGACCACGACATCGCTGGGTTCAGCTTCTACGATCTCGCCCTCCGCAAACGGGTGGACCCGATGTCGCCCGACCTGTCCGACGGGATCCAGGAGGGGGACAAGATCACCTTCACCATCGAGATCGTCAACCAGGCCGCCCGGATCGAGGACTTCGACGTCACCGACTACATCGACGCCGGCTGGATCTACGACCCGCTGGACAACCCCGATGGGGTCACCGCCGGTGACGTCACCCTGCCCTATAGCTGGGACACCACCGACCCGACCCGACCGGTGTCCCGGGTGACCGGCGCCCTCCCCGCCGGGGCCACCGTCACCATCCCCATCGTGCTCACCGTCGACGTGACCACCGAGACGATCCTGGCCAATCACGCCGAGATCTCCCGCTTCGACGACGACGGCGACGCCGGCACCGGCGACTCCGATCCCACCAATCCGGCCAAGCCGGGCGGTCAGCCCCTGGTCGACATCGACTCCAGCCCCGACGGGACCAACAACGAACCCGCGGCCGGGGCCGAGGTCGACGACGTGATCGACAACAGCAGCGGCGACGAGGACGACCACGACATCGCCCTCACCCAGTGGTTCGATGCCGCCCTGGTGAAAACTACGGCCGCCTACCAGATGGACGTCACCACCGACCCGTTGACGGTCACCTACGACCTCACGGTAAAGAACCAGGGGCCCACCGAGCTCCGCTCGGTCGGGGTGGCAGACCACCCCCCTGTCGGCTTCACCCAGCAGCCCTTCACCGGACCGGCCGGGGTGACCTCACCGTCCGACGGCCGGTTCGTCATCGACCAACTGGCCCCCGGGACCTCGGTCACCTTCAGCGTGACCTACACCATCGACCGTGACCTGGTCCGCAACCCGGCGGTGAACACGGCCGAGATCAACGAGATGTACGCCGAGTTCGACCCCGACGGGCCGACCGGGCCCATCCCGGGCGGCCTCAACCCGGCCCCGGACATCGATTCGGTGCCCGACACCAACCCCGACAACGACATCGTGGCGCCGGGCGACCCGGAAGATCCGGGCGCCGGAATCGACGTCGACGCCCCCGCCGACTCCCACAACACCATCGACTTCGACGGGGACCGCGACGGCAACATCCACGATGCTGACGGGACCGACGAGGACGATCACGACACCGAGGTGTTGTGGTTCCGGTACGACCTGGCCCTGACCAAGACCGTGGTGTCCTTCGACCAGCCCCTGCTGCCCGCCGGTACCGTCACCATGCTCCTGACCATCACCAACCAGGGGGCTCCGGTGGCCACGGTGGAGGTGGCGGACCATCTCGACCCGGCCCTGTGGACCGGCTTCGACCCGGCCCTGAACCCTGCGGGTACCGCCGGGGGCTCGTCGACCTCGGCCTACACCTACGGGTGGGACGGGACCGACCTCCAGCTGCCCACCGTCAGCCTCACCCCCGGCACCGCCGGTCAGCGGCTGCTGTACGGAGAGACCCTCACCGTCCCGGTGACGGTCCGGCTGGCGCCCGGGCTCGACACCTCCAGACAACTGGTCAACACCGCCGAGATCGCCAACTTCGACGACGACGGGGACCCCGGCAACGGTGACGCCGCCGACGGGACCCTGACCGACGCCGACTCGACCCCGGACCGGTCCGACCGGTCGGGCCCGGGCGAGATCGTGGGCGACCAGCTTGTCGACGACGCCGTCGACAACACCGGGGGCGACGAGGACGACCACGACCCGGCCTTCATCCCCGTGTACGACCTGGCCCTGCGCAAGACGCTCAACACCGACGCCACCACCCTGCCGGTCGGGTACGGCGAGGCGGTCACCTTCCTGATCGAGGTGGTCAACCAGGGCACCACCGACGCCACCGACGTTCGGCTCATCGACTATGTCGACACCGCCAGCTGGGGTGCCTTCGACGACGCCGCCAACCCGGACGGGACCTCCACCGGTGGCGTGGCGGTGGCCTACTCGTGGTCGCCGGCGGGCACCAACGGTGCCCTCCACCTCACCGGCACCGTCCCGGCCGGCACCACCGCCATCGTCCCGGTCGTGCTGACCATCGCCGATGACGCCGACCTGGCCTCGCTGGTCAACGGGGCCGAGATCACCGCCGGGACCCCGACCTCGGGGGGTGTCACGCTGACCGAGCCGTCCACCGGCCAACCGATCGTCGACATCGATTCCGTCGCCGACTCCACCAACGACGACCCCACCGTCGACGACGTGGTGGACGGCACCGGGGGTGACGAGGACGATCACGACATCGCCCGGGTGGAGGCGCCGACGTACAGCCTCGGGAACCAGGTGTGGCAGGATCTCGACAACGATGGGGCCGTCGATCCGGGCGAGCCCCCGGTCGCCGGGGTCGTCGTCGACCTATTCAGCGACGCCGACCACGACGGCCGCCCCGACGACCGTAACCGCGACGGGATCATCGACGCCGCCGACGCCGTCGCCACCACGACCACCGACGCCGACGGGGCCTACCTCTTCCGCGGCCTCGAAGCCGGTGACTACGTGGTCGGGATCCGACCGGACAACTTCAGGCCCGGGGGTCCGCTCGACGGAAGGATCTCGTCCACCGCCACCTCGGCGGAACCCAACGACGGGGTCGACGACAACGACAACGGCGACCACGACCCGGGCTCGCATTATGTGTTCTCCTCCCCGGTCACCCTGGACGGTCGGGCCCCGACCGGTGAGGCCGGCCTGGCCAACGATCCGAACGCCCGGGACGACCACAGCGACCTGACCGTCGACTTCGGCTTCTGGACCCCCCGGTTCGACCTGGCCCTCCGCAAACGGGTCATCGGCACCCAGAGCGTGTACCGCCTCGGAGACCAGGTGAGCTACACCATCGAGGTGTTCAACCAGGGCAACGTGACGGCCACCGACATCACCATCGTCGACACCCCACCGTCCGGGCTACGGATCGACGACCCGGCCTGGACGGTGGCCGCCGACGGTACGGGGACCCGGACGATGCCGGGGCCGATCGAGCCCGGCGCGTCCGTGGTGGTCACCGTGGCCACCACCCTCGTCGGCAGCGGCCGGTTGGAGAACACGGCCGCCATCACCGCGGCCACCCCGATCGGGCCGGACGGCAAGCTGCTGATCAACGCCTTCGGTGAACCCTTCAGCGACATCGACTCGTACGCCAACAGCGACCCGAACGGCCACGGAGTCGACGACGCCATCGACAACACCGACGGTGACCGGGACGAATCGGACATCGCCGTGATCTCAGTCCTACCCCCGGCCCTGCCCCGCACCGGCATGAATGTGTTCCAGGCCCTCTGGCTGGCCGCGTTGGGCGTCGTCGCCGGTCAGGTATTGGCCGCCCGCGGCCGGCGCCGACGCCCGGCCTGAACCGGTCGAACGCCGGATCGGCTCGCCCCCTCCGCCCTGGCGGTCTAGACACGACACCGCAGTGTCCGGACCGCCAGGGTCGGCGTGCCCCGCCCGTGGTGACGGCAGGCAGGAGGAGGGTGATGGTGAGCGACGACGACCACGGGGACGGGACCGGGGCGAAGCGACGGCCGGGTCGGACGGTGGGCGACCTGGTCGGTGGGTTCGTGGCCGGGCTGTACAGCGTGCCCGAGGGCATCGGCTACGCCTCGCTCGCCGGGCTCGGCCCGATGCTGGGCATCTACTCGGGCATGATCCCGGTGGCGGTCGCTGCGGCCGCCACCAGCTCGGTGCTGATGATGAGCACCCTTACCTCGGCCATCGCCCTGACCGTGTCCGACGTTCTCGACCAGGGCGGGTACCAGGGCCCGGAGGCCACGCGGGCCGTGTTCACCATGACTCTTCTGGCGGGGCTGATCATGGTGGCCCTCGGGGCCCTGCGGATGGGTCGGATCGTCAATTTCGTCTCGAACGCCGTGATGACCGGGTTCGTGATGGGGGTGGCCGTCCTCATCATGGTGGGCAAGCTCGACGAGATCGTCGGCTACGACCCCGGCGGGGTGTCGAACAAGGTTGTCAAGGCCGCCGACGTGGTCGTCCACCCCGACCACTGGGACCCCACTACCGCCCTGGTCGGCCTGGTCACGATCGTCGCCGCGTCCGCATTGAAGGCCGTGCCCCGTCTCGAACGGTACGCCCTTGTGCTGGTGGCCGTCGGGGGCACCGCACTGGTCCGGCTCCTGTCGATCGACACCGCCACCATCGGTGACTCGGCCACGATCGCCTCCGGCCTGGCCGCCCTGCCCGTGCCGACCGCGGCGGCCGACCTGCCCGACCTCTCCCTCGTCCCCGGGCTGTTAGCCGGATCGTTGTCGATCGCCATCGTCGCCCTGGCCCAGGGGGCCGGGATCGCCCCGGCATTCCCGAACCCGGACGGAACCCGCTCCGATCCGTCCCGGGACTTCGCGGGCCAAGGGTTGGGCAATGTGGCCGGCGCCCTGTTCATGTCGCCGCCGTCGGGTGGATCGCTGTCCCGCACCGCGGTGAGCGCCGACAGTGGCGGCACCCGGCGCCTGGCCGCCGTCTCCGCCGCCCTCACGGTCCTCCTGATCGTGCTGTTCGCCGGACCGGTCGTGGGCCACATCCCCGAAGCTGTGATCGGGGGTCTGCTGCTGGTCATCGGGGTCGAGCTCGTGGTGGGCCGGCTCGCCGACGCCGTGCTGGCCTGGCGGGTGGGCCGCCTGCCCCGCGCCCTCCTGCTCGTCACCCTCGTGCTGACCCTGTCGGTCCCGCTCCAGTGGGCGGTGCTCACCGGCACCGTCCTTTCTCTGCTCGCCTACGTGGCACGCAGTTCCGCCTCGGCCCGGATGCGGACCGTCCGGCGGGACGACGAGGGCTGGCTCCTGGACGACACCGTGCCCGAGGTCCTACCCCACGACGAGCCCCTGCTCCTGCTCTACACAGGGTCGAACTTCTTCGCCACGGTGGCCCCGATCGTCGACCACCTCCCCGCGCCGGACCCGGACCACCCCGGGGTCCTGATGGTCGACCTGGGTGAGCTCAACCACTACTCGAGCACCCTGCTCAAGCAGCTGGCCCGCTACGTCACCACCCTCCTCGACGCCGGTAGTGGCCTGGTGCTCGTGGGGGTGACCGACCACCAGCGGGACGTCCTGCGGCAGACCGGGATCGGTCAGAGGATCGGCGACGACAACCTGCTCCCCCGGGACCCCCACATCGACGTCACGATCAGGGGGGCGATGAAGCGGGGCAACGCCCTGCTGGCGGAGCTCCAGCGCTAACCCGGGCCGCTTCGGCCATCTTCCAGCATTCGGCCATCTTCTAGCATTCGGCCATCTTCTACCATGCAGTATGGCTCTGCGTGACCTGACCCGAACCGACGGACCCGAGGTGCGGACGGAGGCCGGCACCGTCCGTGGCCGGTGGGCGGAGAAGCGGGACATCGCCGTGTTCCGGGGGGTCCCCTACGCCGCTCCACCGGTCGGCGCCGGACGGTGGCGACCGCCAGGCCCACTCCAGGGCTGGTCCGGGGTGCGGAAGGCCACCAGGGACGTTCCGGTCGCCCACCAGCGGGCGGCCCTGTTCGATCTGTTCATCGACGCCATCGTCGATGGTCAGGGCTGGAACCGAGTCCGCTCCCGGGCGGTGAAAACGCTGGCCGCCCGGGCGCCCCGCCCGGAGGAGTCGGAGGACTGCCTGTACCTCACCGTGCGCACCCCTGCGCCCGAGGCCGGAGCCGGGCTTCCGGTGATGGTGTGGATCCACGGCGGCGACCACCAGGACGGGGCCGGCAGCGATCCGTTCTACGCCTCGAACGCCCTGGCCCGACAGGGGGTGGTGACCGTGAGCATCAACTACCGGTTGGGGGTGCTCGGCTTCCTGGCCCACCCCGAGCTGGCCGCCGAGTCCGACTACGGTGCGGCCGGCAACTACGGCACCCTCGACCAGATCGCCGCCCTCCGCTGGGTGAGCGACAACATCGCCGGGTTCGGCGGCGACCCGGGCAACGTGACCATCTTCGGCGAGTCGGCCGGGGGCGAGTCGGTCATGCACATGATGACCTCTCCCCTGGCCCGGGGACTCTTCCACCGGGCCATCGCCCAGAGCCCGGCCAACAGCGGTCAGATGATCCACCTGCGGCACCCGTTCCTCAACTACGACTCGGCCGAACGGAGTTCGGTGGCCTTCGCCGCTGCCCTGGGCATCACCGGGGCCCACCAGATCGACCGGCTCCGGGAACGCACCCCGGAAGAGCTGTACGCATTGGCCCGGGCGGCCCCCCGGCTCGGCGACCACTACCCCGTCATCGACGGCTACGTGCTACCCCAATCACCCCTGGCCGCCTTCGCCGCCGGCCGTCAGGCCCCGGTGCCGTTCGTGGTCGGCACCAACGCCGACGAGGGGACCCTGCTGGCGCCGGCGCTCGGCTCCCCGATGATGGAGTACCGCCACGTCCACCAGCCGCCGGGGCTAGTCCAACCCGAGGTGGCCGACGCCTTCGGCGACGACCTCCCCCGGCTCCTGGCCCTCTACCCCGGCCTCGACCATCAGGAGCCCGGGGCCACGATCGAGTTCCTGGGCGACCACACCTTCGGGGCGCGGGCCTTCTGGTACGCCGGCCACCACGCAGCCGCCGGTCATCCCACCTGGCTCTACCAGTTCGCCCGGGTCCCGCCGAGCTCGTCCCAGACCGCGGGTGCCTACCACGCCGCCGAGCTGCCGTTCGTCCACGGCAGCAGGATCGCGATCCTGCCCCTGTCCGACGAGGACCGGGTCCTGGCCGATGAGATGCAACGGCGCTGGACCAGCTTCGCCGCCGCTGGCGACCCCAACACCGCGGGTCTCGTCCCCTGGCCTACTTTCGACCCCGACCGGCCCGAGTGGATCCGGTTCGACCATCGGACCACCGTCGAGGCCGTGCCCCTGGTGACCAACTACCGGATCTTCAACGACCGCACCGCCCGCCTGGTGGCCGAGATGGCCGACCTGGACGGTTGAGGGGAGGCGGCGACCCCGCCCGCCCCTCAGACGCTGACGCCGGTCACCTCGACCCGGTACTCCTGGCGGCGGGAGACAGCCACCTCGTCGAGGCGGAACACCTGGACGGAGCGTTCGGGGTCCGCGTTCCAGATGTCTTCGAGCAGTGAGGTCAGCTCCGTACCGCTCGACACCACGTGTTGGTAGGTCGCCCCGTCGGCCGCCTGCTCGGCCACCAGGTAGTGGTCGTGCCGCAGCTCAGCGCCACCGCCCTCACCGTAACGCCCGACCAGTGATGACGAATCGTCGACATTGATAACCATAGATCCTCCCGTCAACCGCTCGATGAAGCTTGATGACGTTCCCGTATACCGGACTGTTGGATCATATGACGGGCCGTCGTCCGTCTCGGTGATATCTCAATGCTGCGTCATGGAGTTCGATTTCATCGACAACTACCAGGATCCATGTCATGCACCACCCGACGGACCATCGACGGTTCGAGGCGATCGTCGCCGTCAACGTAGTCGCCGCCAGTGCGTTCATCCGTCGGACCGCGGCCATCGGCCGGGGTTCCCGAGGTCAGCGACGCTTCCAACGGTCGGGCCGGAACCCGGGCTTCAGGGTCGCCGGATCGACCGGGCCCGCGGCCACCGCCCAGCCGGAACCCACGTCGCCATCATCGTCGAGGGGATCATCCTCCACCGGGTCATCCTCCCCCGGGCGATCGAAGCTGCGGTCGGCGGCCTCCATGCCGGCCACCTCGGCCTCGCTCCAGCCTTCCACCCTGCGGCCTTTGGAGATAACGGTGACCGCGGTGGCCGAGGCGATCAGATCCGGGTCGTGGGTGCTCGACACCACGGCCTGCCCATCGTCGGCCACCCGGGTGAGCACCTCGATGAGGGCCGCCGCGCTGGAGGCGTCGAGGCCGGTGGTGGGTTCGTCCAGCAGGAGCACCTGGAACGGCCGGGAGAAGGCCAGCAGGAGGCCGGCCTTCTGCCGCTGGCCCTTGGACATGGAGCGCGGGAACCGGTCCCGGAGCTGGTCGGCGTCGAACCGGTCGAACAGGTCCTCGGTGATCTTCGGGGCCCGGTCCAGGCCGTTGAGGCGGGCCACGTAGGCCATCTGTTCGGCCAGGGTGAGGTCGTCGAACAGGGCCGGCTCGTCGGGGACGAAGCTCAACGCCCGGCGGGCGCCCCGGGACCCGAGAGGCTGGCCGGCCACCGTCGCCTGGCCCGAGGTGGGCCTCACCAGCCCGGCCAACAGGAGCAGCAGGGTCGACTTGCCGGCCCCGTTCTCACCCCGCAGGACGGCGTTGGTCCCCGCGTCCGCCCACCAGGACCTGATGTCGAGCACGGTGGTCCGCCCGTACTGCTTGGTCAGGTGGGCGACGTCGATCAGGGGGGAGGACACGTCCGCTCCAGGGGTCGGGTTGCGAGCACTACGGCGCCGACGGCCGCCACCGCGAGCAGCCACGGCCACTGGATGGGCAGGTCGTCGGGGCGGAAGAACTGGTGGCTGACCGCCACCGTGGCCACGAACAGGAGCACCGGCCCCAACAGAGCCCGCAGCCACAGGATAACTGCGATGTACTGGACACCGAAGGTGTCGATCAGACCCACCAGGTCGGGCGATCCCATCCGGGCCATCACCGCTGCGGCCAGGGTGCCGAAGGCGAACAGTACGAGGACCCCGCCGGCCACCGTCCCGCCGAGCGGGGAGGCGCCGGGGGCGACGGCGAGGGCCCCGATCACGAGGCCGAAGACCAGGGCCACCACCAGCTGGGATCGGAGGATGGCGGCCGAGCCGTGGCGGTAGTGGATGGTGAGGATCGCCTGGTCGGACAAGGCGGCGATGGACGCGGCCAGATCGACGCCGACGACGAGGGTGCAGCCGGCCACGGCCAGAGCGATGATGCCCTCGTCCACCGAGGCGTAGCGCATCAGCACCGCGGCCACGGTGGCCGCGGTGGCCACCCGGGCCAGGCGCCAGCCGAGCAGGTGCTGGCTGCTGGCCAGGTAGCGCCAGAGCGCCACCGGCATCCACGGCCGGGCCAGGGACGGACCCCGGTGGAGGACGGGCTGGTCGGTGGCCCGCCGCATGTCGAGCACGACCCGCTGGAGGTCGGCGGTCTGGAGCGAGGATCGCATGGAGTCCAGGGCCGACGCCCGCCGCCACAACCCGTCGACGGCCACGTCGTCGAGGGCGAGCGCGGCCAGGCCCAGCGACACCACGACCGAGACGGCCAGGGCCACCAAACCCGCTCCCCCACTCAGGGTGAACCCGGCGGCGATCGTCCCCACCATCACCGCCGGGGCGATGAGGGCCAGGGCCGTGGCGGCCACCCGGCCCCGGACGTGGCCCCCGAACGCCACCAGCCAGCACACCGCCTGGCCCGTGATCCCCACCGCGGCCAGGCCGGCCACGAGGGAGTAGTGGAACGAAACCCCGTAGCTGAACCCCGCGGCGTCGCTCACGGCTAGGAGGGCCGCGGTGCCGATGGCGGCTAGGGCGCCGGCCGCCACCGCCTGGCGTACGAACCGGGCCCACAGCACCGACCGCACCGACCGGGGGGAGCCCAGCTCGTGCACCACCACCGATCGGGGTACGAGCAGTGGCCCGCCCCGCAGGCCGATCCAGACGGCCAGCCCGGCGCCGCCGACGATGGCCCAGTCCAGCACCGGGCCGTAGTCGGTCCAGCTACTGGGCAGGATCACGGACAGGTTGCGGCCGTAGACGGGGATCAGCACCCAGGCGAGGGCGGCCAGGTAGAGGCTGTAGAGATCGTCACGCAGGCGACCTTGCGGTCCGGACATCAGGCGCCATGATGCCAGCCGGAAACGGCGCTGCCTCGCCTTTCCCGAGCCCACCGGGCTCCTCCAACCGAAAAGCTAACGGCGACAAGCGCAGCGACTTCCGACACTCTCCAGTCACTTTGATACAACTTCTGGAAATCTAATCTAGATAAAGAAGCCCATTTTGATTTGATAAAACTCTCACATCATGGTTGTCTACGTTAGTTGATGAACTACACGGCTATTGATTCATACAGCTAAATGATCGATGCAGACGAAAGGGATCAACCATGAAAAAGGGAACAGCGGCCATTGCCTCGCTCGTTGCGGTCGCCGCCCTCACCGGTGGCGCTCCGACCATCTCCGCGGCGGACACCCCCCGGCCGGCCCATGCGGCGGCCGCCCGGTCACAAGTGACGGATCCAGGCGAGGTGCCATACGCCTTCGACATCGAGAAGGCGACGTTGCGGAATACGAACTACCGCACCGCCGCCTGGACGGCGGACACGCTCCAGCTGACCCTCATGAGCATCCCGGTGGGCGGGAACGTCGGCCTGGAGGTGCACCCGGCGGTCAACCAGTTCTTCAGGATCGAGGCGGGCACGGCCAAGGTGGAGATGGGCACCGAGGATCTGCTGTCGTTCGTCAAGATCGCCGGGCCCGATGACGTGATCATGATCCCGGCCGGCACCTGGCACAATGTCGTCAACATGGGCACCGAGCCGTTGCAGATGTACTCCCTGTACGGCCCCCAGCAGCACCCCCAGGGAACGGTGCACCCGACCCAGGCCGACGCACCGGCCGAGGACGGCCCGGCCCCGAGTCCGGTGGTGGCCGAGCCCACACCCGTCGAACCGTTCACCACCGACCCGGGGGCGGTCCCCCTGGTGTTCAACGTCACCGAGGCCACCGCGGCCAACACCAACTTCCGTACCGCGGCCTGGACCACCCCCACCCTCCAGCTCACCCTGATGGACATCCCACCCAGTGGTGACGTCGGTCTCGAGATGCACGATTCCGTCGACCAGTTCCTCCGGGTGGAGAGCGGCCGGGCCAAGGTCTACTTCGGGGACAGCGAGGACTCGGTCAGCAAGTACCGGGTGGTGAAGGCCGGCGACGCCATCCTCATCCCGTCGGGCACCTGGCACAACGTGGTCAACCTCAGCCGGTGGAAGCCCCTGGAGCTGTACTCCCTCTACGGGCCCCAGCAGCACCCCCAGGGAACGATCCACGTGACCCAGCCCGAGGAGCACTGACGCCGAGGAGCACTGACGCCGAGGAGCACTGACGGTCCGCCGCGGCCCCGGCTAGGGCTCCTGGTGTCGGTGGACCGAGGTTCAGCGCACGCGACAGCCGCTGAGCGAGAATACTGATGTGATGCGATCGATCGGTGGGGTCCTGACCGGGCTGGTGAGCGAACCCGGTGGGTACGACCTCGTGCTGCCGGCCGACAGTGTGCACAACGGGTTGCCGAGTGGCACCGCGACGCTGATCGTCAACCTCGATGAGCCGATGAGTGTTCGCTGGCCCGGCGCCGACTCCGAGCGGTTCCAGGTGCTGGTCGGCGGCCTGCACACCCGGCCGGCCGAGATCCTCACCCACGGTCGCCAGTACGGCATCCAGTTCGCTCTGCCACCCGCCGGAGTACGGGCGCTGTTCGGCGTCCCGATCGGAGCTCTCGTCCACAGCCTGGCCGAGCCCGCCGATGTGACCGCGACGGACTCGTCGGTACGTCGTGAGATCTGGACATCGTTCGCCGAACGCCTCGCCGCCGAACCAACCTGGGAACGCCGCTACGCCGTCGCCGAGCAGATGCTCACCAATATCGCCCGCGCCACCGGTCACTCGACAGGCGCGTCACCGACGTTGACAGGTGTCTGGCAACGGATTCATGCCCGCCGCGGCCGGGTCGACGTTGCTGCGTTGGCCGCCGCCAGCGGGTACTCGCGACGCCACCTGTCGACACTGTTTCGCGTCGAATTCGGGGTATCGATCAAGCAGGCGTGCCGACTCGCCCGGTTCGAGTACGCCCGCGACATCGCCGCTCGACGCGGGTTGGCTGCGGCTGCGAGCGAGGCCGGCTACAGCGACCAGGCTCACCTCACGCGCGACTGGGGTGCCCTCGGTGGTCGCAGTCCGCGCGCCCTGCTCGATGAGCCGTTCTACGTGCCGGCCACGTCGTCGGCACCGCCCAATTGTTCAAGACGGACGAGCGCCGACCGGTCATGATCGAGCGATGACCTCGCACCTGTTCGGATTGCTCACCGTCGCCGACCCCCACGCCGAGATCGCGTTCCTCGAAGCGATCGGATTCCGCACCACCGCTGTCCACTGGG
>JBKECK010000121.1:0-2319 GCA_047974625.1 Acidimicrobiales bacterium | reverse complement strand
CGCGCCCTTCTCCACCGCCTGTCGGTCAGCGATGGCGGAGATGTACCGCTCAGCCTCCGAGAGCTCTCCAGGGACGGTCCCTCCCGAGGTGACCCGAGCGGTCGACGTCCAGTGCATGAACGAGACATCACCTGCCGCCGTGACCCCTACGGTGTACCGCGACGCCGTGGCCGAGATCGAGCGGCAGGAGGGCGTGGAGGTGCAGCGGATGGAGGGCTACTCATTCGCCTCCGTCCGTGCCGCCTATCTCGGCGCAGCTCGCCCAGATCTAGTCCTCAAATAAGCGTGTGGCTGGTGGGCGTGGTTTTGTCTTGGTGATCATGTCTGGTGTGTGTGTTCTTGGTGATCTGGGTTGCTGGTTGTGGTTGTGGTGGGACGCTGCGGAGTCGGTCTGGGTTGGTCTGGGGTCGCGGTAGTGGTCGTGGCTGGGTTCGCTGGCCTGGTGTGGGGCTGGGTGCCGGTGTGCGGGCGGGCGTGATTGCCACGGTGGGTGGCCGTGGTCGGGGTGTGGGGGTGATGTTCGGTTCGGGTGGCCGGTTCTGGGTTGGTTCAGCCGAAGCGGGTGCGTTCGGTGGTGTTCCAGGCGGAGAGGAGCCGGTCGAAGGCCGGGGTGTAGCCGATGAGGCGGATGGTGATGCCTCTGGCGCGGCGGGTGATCATGGCGGGGATCATGATGATGGTGTTGAGGAAGCGGCGGAACTCCATGCGGATGTAGTGGTGCCGGTCGCTCTTGCGGTGCATCGTCATCGCGAACCAGGACTTGATGTTCCAGGCCAGGGCGGCGATGACCATGTAGGCCCAGTTGGAGACCAGGTCGTACAGGGGTACCCGTAGCGCGTTGATGCCGCTCTTGAGTTGGCCGATGATGTTCTCCTGGTCGCAGCGTTCGTTGGCCAGTTCGACGATCTGCTCGGCGGACTCCTCAGTCAGGGTGGTGATGTAGAAGAAGTAGCGGATCTCTTCGATCAGGGCCTGTTCGCCGCGGGCGCGGGTGATGTTCTTGCGTAACGCGATGACCCGGTAGCTGCGGGTGCACTTGCGGGGCTGGTAGGTGAACTCGGTGACGTCCTCGAAGTTCAGCCGTAGGTTGGTGTAGCCGCGTTGGGTGACGATGCCCTGTTTGACGTCGTCGCGGCGTGCCCGGATCTGCCCGGTGGCGTTGGTGTGGGGGGCGGGTCGTTCCAGTCGTTGCCAGGCCGTCTCGGGCAGGGCTTCGGCGCGGGCCCGCAGGGGCGCGCTGTTGTCCATGCCGAACACGAAGTCGACCCGCTGCGCCCAGGAGTCCAGGTGAGCGGTCAGGGAGAAGTCGGTGTCCCCGCGCAGGCACACCCGGGGCGCGTGCGGTTGCACCAGGTCGATCGCCTTGTCGATCCACCGTGCGGCGTCTTGGTGGCTGGGGGCGTTGCCGGGCCGGTTGACCAGGTAGAGCACCTCGCGGGTGTTGGCCAGCGACACGATCAGCGGGGCATACCCCCAGATGCCCTTGTAGGAGATGTCCATCCCCTCCTTCCGGCTGCCCGTGGTCGGGGTGATCGTGCCGTCGACGTCAACGTAGGCCACCGGGCCGAGCAGATCCCGGCCCCGCCCACGCCACAGCTTCACCCGGACGCTGTTGATCGCCTCCATCAGCGTGATGACGTCGTCCTCGTCGCTGAAGCGGCGGCAGAAGTCCCCGGCCGTGGTCGGATCCGGGATCAGGTCCGTCCCCAGCGCGTTCATGTAGGCGATGTCATGCCGTAGCCGTTCGATGTCCTCCAGCCGGGTGCCGCCACAGGCCACGTTGTACGCCAGGTTCAGCACGTGGTCGGACTCGTGGTAGGGCAGGTGCACCTTCAACAATTCCAGATCGGCGTCGATCGCCTCGGGCAGGCCGAGCCGGGTCACCAACCGGTGCACCGCGGCGATCCCGCCGAAACAGGTGGCGTCCACGTTGGCGCCGACCTCGTAGTGCACCGGCCCAGCCGTGAGCATCGGCGTCTCCTGCGGCGCCCAGTGTCCGGCCAGCCGGTGCCGGGCCACCACCCGACGCCGCCGTCGTGCCGCGTTCCGTCGGCTCTGATCCTGCGCTATCTTCTTCACCACAAAGGCCTTCCTTGCCAGGGCTGCATTGGACCGCAAACCCATGCAGGGTAAGGCCTTTGTGCTACCCGGAGCCCTTCAGACACGCCGACACGCTTACTGGAGGTCTAGCCGAGGCGTGGTGACCCTTGTGCAGGAACGGTGTGTCACATCCGTTGCTGGGGCGACGGTTGTGCCACACCGTTTGCGCACAAGGGTTCGGCGCAGGGGCTCGGCGCAGGGGTGTGCGGGTGTCCTTGG
>JBKECK010000120.1:0-13904 GCA_047974625.1 Acidimicrobiales bacterium | reverse complement strand
GCCGCCGACCGCACCGGCCAGCCACGGCGCCACCCCGGCCTCACCGCACGTGGCCAGCACCAGCTCCACCCGGAGCCGATCCGCCAGGGCGCCGGGGTCCGGGGGTGGGTCGGGCACCGAGGTCAGGACACGTCGGGCCTCGGTGACCGCCCATCGTCGGGCGGCGGCCACATCGGTGACCGCCGGGTGCCCGTCAGCCACGTCGATCCCGACCGCGGCCAGGTGGCGGTACCGGTCCCGCAGGCGGTCCGACGGAGTCCAGGTCCGCAGCGCTCGGCCCCACAGCTCCCGCGTCCACCCGCTCGCCGACGAGGTCGTGCCCGCCCCGGCCGCCGACAGGGCAGCGGTCACCGCCCCGGCCGAGCCGTCATCATCCCGGCCGAGGGCGACCAACAGGGTGGCGGCCGGATCGTCCGATTCGGCCGCCACGCGCACCAGGCCCTCCCACCGCTCGACGGTCTCGGCCAGGGGTGGCTGGCCGTAGGTAACGGCGCCGACCGGGTCGGTCCGCTCGGGGTCGGCTTCCACGTCGCCAGAGATCCGGTCAATCGTGGCGGCCGCCGACGCCGGGTCCAGGGGGTCGACGGTCACCTCGATCCAGGCCGCGGCCAGGACCACCTGGATCTGCCGGGCGGACCGACCCCAGGAGGCCAGCCAGTCGAGGTCGGCGGCCGCCCGGTCGAGCTCGGCCCGGCGGTAGGCCTCATCCCATTCCCCCTCCCCCGCCACGTTGGCCGACGTGGCGGGCTCCACCCCCAGGTCAGCGGCTGCCTCGGCCGGGTCCTCCCCGGGGGCGCCGTAGGCCCGGAACCACACCGCGGCTGGCTCCTCCGGCGTGGCCTCACCCTCCGGTGGGACCTCGTCGATCACCAGGGCCCGCAGGCCGATGACGGCCGCCCCACCGGCCGACGAGGTGGTGGCCAACCCCCCGGCGCCATCCAGCCCCAACCAGACCCGTCCGTCCCGCCCGTCGGTGCTGAGCACGAACGACGGTCGGCCGTGGCGCTCGCCCACTACGGTGGCCACCAGGGACGACGTCGCCCGGTAGGAGCCCCGGGTCAGGACCGGATCCAGGGCCCCGGCCGACGGGTCGGGCCGGCCGCCCGCCCACGCCCCGGCGATCCCGGCGACCCCCTGCCGATCCCGACCGGGATCGACCACCCAGTCGATGGCCGGCCGCCGGCGGGGGGCTTCCGACGGCCGGAGGAAGTGCGCGGCCACCTCACCGGCAGCGTCATCGGCCCCCCGCCCAGGCCCCGTCCACACGGTGAACCGGTCGACGTCGGCCCGCTCCGTACCGGCGGTCACCCAGCACCGGCCGGTCGTCGGGCCCGGCACCGGCTCGGCCGCCACCTCCTCCCCGTCCACGGTAACAGTGACGCGGGACGGGCCGAGTCGGACGGCCACGTGGAACCACCGGGCGCCGGTGAGCAGGGCCGGCAGGGCGACCTCCGTGACGCCCACGGTGACGGCCTGGCCACCGCCCGCCCGGCCGCCCAGGCTGAGCACCGTCCGGCCGTCGTCGCCGGTCAGCGTCCACGCCGTCCATCCGTCCCGCCTCCAGTACGGGGCCAGGCGCACCCACGATGCCACGGTGACCGCCCCGTCGTCGGTGGCCGCCGGGTCGAGCACCAGCGGGTCGGTGGCGCGGATCGGTCGGCCCCCGGTGCCGATCAGACGTTCAGCGGCCGGATCGCCGGCCCCGACCGGCACCACCGCCGGCTCCTGGAACCGGACCGAACGGGTACCGCCCCCGCCCAGCGCCGACGCCGGGTGCACCGCCGACACGGCGTAGATCGTGCCCACGGCGGCGCCGTCCGGTTCCCGCAGCTCCGCCCCGGCCCCGGAGACCGAGCCGGAGTGGACCTCCAGCCGGTAATCCCCGTCGGGTCCGGCATCGACAGTGACCGCAGCCACCGACTGGCGGACCCGGGGGCTGGTGGACACGATCCCGGTGTCACCGGCCACCACCAGGAACCGCATCCCGGTGCACACCAGCCGGAACCGCCGGCCACCCGCTATCCAGTGGACCAGCTCGTACAGGTCGTCCCGCCGGTCCATCCTGACCACCACCTCCAGGCTCCCCGGGTCGGGGGCCGTCAGCCGGAGACCGGAGGCGCCGGAGCTGAGCCACGACGGCCCGAGCTCGCGTTCGGTCCACCGCTCACCGTCGGCCACGGCCAGCGGGCACCGGGGCCCGGGACGCAGGGTGAGGGGGGCGTTGTTGGCCCCCGACCGTATGTCGAGGGTCACTCCGGACCCGTCGACGGCCGGGCCGACCAGGGCGACGCGGAACAGGCTGCGGGACGTGACCGGCCCGGCGGTGGTGCCCAACACCCCATCGATCGACTCCTCGACGTCAAGCAGGACGGGGCCGTCGGGGGTGTCGACGTCGAGGACCCCGCGGTGGGGCCGCGTGCCGGGGTCGGTCACTGTCCGTGGGGGCGGAGTGGCCCCGGTCGGCCGGGCGGCCCCCTGGCGCGCCTCGGCGAACCGGCGGCGATGGTCGGGATCGATCACGGCCAGTTCGGCCGCGGTGGCCAGCACGGCCCGGGCCGACTCCCCGGCGGTGCGGGCCAGGGCCGCGTCCGCCGCCACCAGCCGTTCCACCGGCCCCTGGGTGCGGGCGGTCAGCTCGGCCAGGGCGGGGGCCGGTCCCGCTCCGGCCACCGCCGGTGGCAGCAGGGCGTCGACGGCGGCGATACGGCTCCGGTCGGTCCGGATCCGGTCGAGCCCGGCCGCCGCCACCAGGCGGGCGGCCGTTAGCGCCAGGTGAAGTTCGATCACGGTCCGTTGCCGATCCCGGATCCCGGCCACCAGGTCGAGCACGCGGGTCATCAGCTCCGGCAGGGTGGTGTTGATGGCCTCGACGTCGGCCGTCACCGCCCCGTAGGCGGCGAGGACGGCGTCGATGTCGGCCTCCACCGCGGGGGCGGCGCGGACGACCTCGTCCGCCCGCCCGGCCGCGGTCCGGAGGCGGACCCCAAGCGCGGCCAGGCCCACGTGGGTGTCGGCCAGACGGGCGCCCACCGCCTCGGCTCGGGCCACCACCGAGCGGAGCAGGCGCACGTCCCGGGTCGACGACACCGTGAGCTGTTGGGCGCCGATCGAGGTCACGGTGGCCCCCGGGTCCCGCTCGGATCGCTGGCGGGCCACCTCGGCGGCGATCGCCGCCAGGCCCCGGTCCACATCGGCCAGGGCGGCGGTCACCTCGCCCACCGCCCGCTCCAGCTCGAATACCGAAGCCTCCACCGCCGCCCCGTCCCCCACGGCCAGGTCACCGATGGCGTCGAGCACCGAGTCCAACTCGGATCGCCGGTCGGCCAGTTCGGTCCGGAGCCGGGCGGTGAGGGCGGCCAGATCACCGGTATCGGCGGCGGTGAACCGCTGGACGGCCTCCCGGGCCGCGACCAGTCCGCGATCGGACGGAACCGCCCGCGCCACCGACCCGCTGACCAGGGCGGCCACCGCCAGCAGGGTCGACCGCCGCCACCGGCCGGCCACCTCCGGCATCAGGCCCACCAGGTCGGCCTCCAACCGGTCGAGCTCTGAGCGGGCGGCCGCCACCGTGGCGGCGTGGGTGTCGACGGCCCGGGTCCAGGCCACCACCCGCCCGACGTCGGTCACCGGCACGGTGAGGGCGGCCGCCACCGGCCCCACCGCGGCCAACCGGCGGCGGGCAGCGGTGCGGTCGGGTCGGGAGGCCGGGGCGGCCGGCGGCCGGACGGCGGACCCGGGGTCCACGGCGGCGATCCACTGACGGTCGTCGAGGGCGGTGGCCGCGGCGGTGAGCTCCAGCGCCCGGGCCAGGGTGGCGGCCTCCCGCTCCCGGGCCGTCAGGGCGGCTTCCCGCAGGGCGGGGCCGATCGCCGCCGACGCCGCCCCCTCGGCCACGGTCAGGGTGGCCACCTCGGCCCGGGCCCGGGCCTGGGCCACTTCGGCCGGCTGGATGGAACGGAGCGGGGCGGTGGCCCGCTCCAACTCGCTCGCCAGTTCCTCCAACCCGAGCTGGATCTGCCGGGCCACCTCGATGCCCCACACCCACGGTTCGGCGGTCACCACCGACCGGGTCGGGAAGGCGTATACGGCCGGTGACACGAAGAGCCCGGTGAACGGGTTGGGCCGGTACCGGACCTGTACCTGGTCGTCGTCGAGGCGGATGATCCGCCCGGTGAGGGTGCTGCCCAGGGTGAAGGTGGTGGTGCGGACCCCTTCCCCGTCCTCCTGGATCTCGTACGGGGTGCCCGGTTCGAGCCCGATGGCCAGGTCGGTCCCGCCCGGGAACCGGGCCAGCAGGTTGCGGGCGTACAGGACCCGCTGCCGTTCCCGCTCCCCGGCCAGCCGGGTCTGCAGGGCCGCGTTGGCCTCCACCCGCAGCCGGGCGTCGGCCAGTTGGCTACGGAGCACCCGCCACCGGCTCCACCGGTCGGCGGCCGCGGCCACCGCCTCGTCGAGGGCCGACGGGTCGGGGTGGCGGTGCAGCTCGGCCAGGGCCAGGGCCAGTGGCGTGCGGGGCCCGAACACGCTGATGGCGTCGTGGGCCGGGCCCCACCCGCCCGCGGCGACCAGCGCCAGGGGGCGGCCGGGCCCATCGCCCACGGGTGGGGTCAGGCCGGCCCCGACTTCGAGCCCGCCCCCCACCCCGAGCCCGAGCCAGGAGCCCGTCGACCCGAACCCGCCGGGGCCGGACAGGTCGGCGGTCCGGACCGTGGCCAGGGCGGCGACGGCCTCGTCAAGGGCCATGGGGGGTGAGGACGGGGGCAGGGAGTCGACGAAGCCGTCGGCAGCCCGCCCGGCCCGGTCGTCGGCCCAGACCAGACGGTCAGGCAGGGAGCGGAGGATCTCCTCGGCCTGGCCCCGCAGGCTGGACACGTTCACCCGCTCGGGGCCGCCGGCCTCCCGGCACGCCTCCACCCAGGCCGCGAACCCGGACGCCCCGGTCAGCTCGCCCGTCATCGACCGGCGGACGGCGTCCAACCGGGCCAGGGTCAGGTTGGTCCGACACACCCGGTACAGGCGGATGGTCTCCTCGGCGTCGGCCAGGGCCGCTGTGACCAGGTCGACCCCGTCCGCGGCCAGGCGGGCGGCCGCCCGGTGCTCGGCGATCCGGGAGTCGAGGGCGGCCAGTTCCCGGCCGAGCCCGGCGACGGTCCGGGAGCGTTCAGCGTCGAGTCGGTCCGGGGCGGCGGCCCGGTTCAGCTCCCCGACGTCGTCGGCCAACCGGACGCCGAGGGCGGTGGCCTCATCCAACGCAACCTCGATCTTGACCGCCCCCTCCCGGGCGTCGGCCATGAGCCGGGCGGTCGAGGCGAACGCCTGGCGGGCCTGGTCCCGGCGGCGCCGCACCGCGGCCAGGCGCTGCTCGGCATCCTGGTGGCGGAGGCGGGCCCGGTCGAGGTCGGCCCGGAGCTGACTGGCCCCGTCCTCCAGGGCGGTCAGTTCCCGCTGGGCCACGTCGAGGGCGGCCAGGTAGGTGTCACGCAGCTCCTGGCGGTCCCGGGCCCGGCCGAGGGCGAGCTGCCACAACCCGTTCGACTGCGACCGGTGGGTGGCCGGATCCCACTCAGGGGTGTCGGTGAACGGGTTGCGGCCGGTGACGTCGCTGGTGTCGATGCGCTGCTGGACGGTGACGGCCAGGTCGGGGTCGGCCAGGGCCCCGTCGGCCAGGTTGTCGATCACGTCCAGGACCAGGAGGCGGCGTTCCTCCTCCAACCGGCGGGCGTCGGCCCGGCGGGCCCGCTCGTCGGCCTCGGCCCGACCCAGGCGGGCGGCCGTCAACCGTCGCTGCCGCTCCCGCTCCCGCTTGCCGCTGTCGTCGCCGAACCAGCTCCAGATCTCGTCGGCGATCGCCTGGGCCAGGGCCTCGACCGCCCGGCCGAAGTCCTCGAACGCCCGGGCCACCACCTGGGCGATCTCGGCCAGGTCCTCGACCGCGGCGATGATGGCCTCGCCCACCTCCTCGATGGCGGCCACCACCGCCTCTACCGCGGCCTCCACCGCGGCGGCGATGTCGGCGAAGAAGTTGAGCAGGGAGACGGCCGCGTCCTCCACCGCGGCCAGGGCCCGCCGCCCGATCTCCTCGAAGTCGAGCTCGAGGTCGACCGCGATAGAGAACGACAGGGGGTGGCCCCACAGCACCAACGAGGCGTCGAGGGTGCCGCCCACCCCGTGGGCGTGCGCCTCGAACCCGGCTCGGACGTCAAGGGCGATGTCGACCAGGTTGACGTCGGGCAGGATCGACACGTCCGTACCGAGCAAGCGGTCGAGCAGGTCGTCGGGGTTGACGGTGATCGACGCCGAGAGCCCTCCGTTGACGGCCACCCGGGAGTCGCCGCCTGCGTTGCGGAACACGACGGTGAGGTCGGTGCTCCAGTCGAGGATCCCGGTGGTGACCTCCTCCCGCAGGGCCACGGTCAGGCCCGAATCGTCGAAGGAGGCGTCCACCGACCTGGTCAGGGTCTTGAACAGGGTCACCTCAGCGCTCATCGTCCCCCGGGGGTGACTCCCGAGGTCGAGGACCACGAACGGGCCGCCGAGGTCGGCGAAACCGGTGGCCCAGTCGGGGACCGGTCCGGGCGTCGAACGGGCCCCGACCTCGAGGATGGATCCGAGGGTGAGGGGCTCCATGCTGCCGGCCAGGCGCCGCTGTTCCAGGTCGAACACGCAGGCGGCGTCGAGACCGAACAGGTTGACCCGGGCGTGGCCCTTCAGGCCCCGACGGTAGTGGCGGGGCCCGGTCAGCCAGGCGAACGAGAAGTCGCTGGCCGCATAGTCGAGGGCCACCGACCGGAACCCGGACCGGCCCAGGGGGCCGGGCAGTGCGGGGGCGTCCCGGCCCAGGAACCCATCGAGGAGCTCCTGGAGGGTGAGGGACTCGCCGGAGAAGTGGACCGCCGTCCGCAGTGGGTCGGTGGCGTCCCAGATCACGTCGACGTCCAGCTGGGACCGGCCGACCGTCATCGCCCCCCGCAGGGCCCGGACGCCGGAGCCGACCCACAGCTCGAACGCTCCCACCACCAGACCGGGCAGGCCGAACGGTTCGGTCCACGGACCGGCGGTGTCGTGGCGCACGGCGCCGAGCAGGGCGATCCCCAGCCGCAGGTCCCGGGACAGGACGTCGATTGCCAACGCCCCGGCGAAACGGAGGTCGGTCACGGTGTCGCCGATCTCCAGGTGGAGGTCGCAGCCCACGGCCACCTCGAAGGCGGTCGGGGCCTCGTAGCCCACCAGCAGCCGGTGCACCGTGAGGGGGCCGAGGTCGATGACCTCACCGTCGGTGAGCAACTCCTGACGGAAGCCGAACGACACCTGGCCCGACCGGTATTCGATGGGGGCGTACGTCTCGTCCAGATCGAACAGCTCGCCGAGGGGGGTCAGGTGGACGGGCAGCCGGGTCAGCACCGACACCCCCGTGTCCGGGCTCCACCGGAGGCTGGCGTCGGTCAGCAGGTCGCCGACGCCGGCCGGGACGGGCAACTCGTCGGGGAGGTCGATCCCCGACACCTCGAGCCGGGGGCGCCAGGTGCGGGCCGACCGCGTGAGGTCGAAGCCGACGTCGGTGTCACCGAACCCGGCCCGGACGGTGAGGGCGACGTCGTCGCCGTCAACCGACACCGTCAGCACCGACACGGTGGCGTCGACCGGGACCTCGGTGGCGTCGGGGAGCAGCACCACCCCGTCAAGCTCGGCCGCCAACCGGGCGGCGAAGTGGCCGATCAGGCCGACCAGGGACAGCTCCGACCGGGCCCGGGCCTCGAACCGGCCGCCGGTCGGGGTGAGGCGGCCGCTCACCTCCAGGGGCACCCCATCGGCCGTGGTGGTGGCCCGGACCGTGGCCGTCCGGTCGGCCGAGGCGATGGTGACCGACAGATCGTCGAGGCCGACGAGGGTGTCGAGGGCCCCGAGCACGTCGCCCAGGGGTCCGGTCCGCCAGTCGTCGGCCAGGGTGAACCCGGCCACGAATCCGGCCCGCCCGGCCGTCCGGCCGATCTCGGCCGACAGCGATCCGACCCGGTCGACCTCGGCGGTGAGGGCAAGGGTGTGGTCGTCGCCGTCGCGCTCGATGGTCACGGTGGCGTGGTCGAACCCGACGTCGAACCCGTTCGGCCACCAACCCACCGGGCCGCACAGGTCCTCGATCACGGCCCGCACCGACATGGCCGGCAGCTCGGCCCGCACGATCATCGGGCCCGGGACGGCCATGGTAGCCCCGAGCTCGACGCCGGCCACGGTCACCGACCCGGTGAACGAGCTGGTCACCCCGGTGCCGGGCCGGTAGTCGACCACGGCCTCGCACCGGCGGAACACGAGGTCGGTGTTCCCCACGGTGACGGTGAGCGCCTCGGGGCCGTCGGCCAGGAGCACCCACAGGTTGAGGAACCGGCCCGACCGGGCCCCGATGCGGACGACCTCGACGGGGAGATCGCTCACCGGGGGCACCCCGGGCAAGAACCGCTTCATGGCGGCGCTCAGGCGCAGGGGGGCGGTGGGACGCAGCTCGGCGCTGACGAACCCGTCGGGCATGGTGGCCAACACGGTGACCGGCTGACCGAGGACGGTGGCCCGCCCGGTGACCATGGCCGACACGGTGCGGCCGGGTGTGGTCGGTCGGATCACGCTGACCCCGGCCCGCAGGCCGTCGACGGTCAGGTGGCCGGCCACCACTTCCCAGACGGCCTCGGGCAGGCCAACGGTGACGCTGACCGCGTCGAGGTCCAGGGTCTCGGTGTCGACGTAGACGGTCAGCTTGTCGATCGAGACCGGCCCCGGGTCGGGGAGGTGGCGGGTCAGGTCGGCCAACAGGCCGTCGCCGGCCAGGGGGGCGAGGTCGGCCAGCCCGGTGAGCGGGGGAAGGCCAACCGCGGTGACGGCCGCGCTCGACAGGCCGGCCGGGACCTCGCCGGCCAGGTGGATGAGCAGGTCACCGCAGCGGAGATCCCCGGACACGGTGACGGTCGGCGGCCCTGCGGGCGGGCACGACAGTCCGGCCACGACATTGGTCAGCTCCAGGCCCCCGACGGTGACCCCGGGGGCGGCCGTGGTGGCCACCGTGGTGCCGGTGGTGGTATCAATCCGGCCGTGGACGACCAGCCGGGAACCGCCGGCGAACGCGGTGGCGAACCGGTGGAGGTGGGGGGCCAGGTCGGCGGGGTCCACCGTGGCCACGAAGGTGACGCCGGCGGCCAGTTCCACCCCGTGTACCGGGTCGACATGGTCGCGGCTCGACACCACCAGGGCAGCGTCGGCGTAACGCCACCAGTCGGGCACGACCGCGGCCGAGCCGGCTGGAGCGGGAAGACCGGGGAAGCTGTCGGCAAACCGCCAGCCGCCGGGCAGCCGGAACCGGACGGCCAGGTCCACCCCGGCCCCGGCGGCCGGGGTGGCCGTCAGCTCGACGGCCAGGCCGGACTGGTCGAAGGCGGCCGCGGTGCCGGTCACCACCAGGAGCGGTTCGCCGGGCTCGGCCGGGGCGACCGTGGCCCCCTCCACAACGATCGGCCCGTCGGGCAGGGCGGTGCCGAACCGGGCCCTCCAGCCCGGAAAGAGGTGGTCGTCGATCGTGAGCCTGGACGTCGCCCCGATCGACGACGCGACGAGTCGCCGAAATTCCTCCACCGTGATCACCCTTCCCCCCGCTGCGGACCGACGAATGCCGAGCCGGAGCAACGAACGCTAGCAGGCGCCGATCAGGGGCACCGGGGGTGATTGTGCGGAGGGTGAACGGCCCGTCCCCAGCCGGCCGAGGGGCCCGGCCCCGGATCAGCGGCAGGAGGGATTGCCGCCGTCGATGTTGACGCCCGTCTCGGCGATGACGTTACCGGACCGGCGCCAGCCGTCGGTGGGCCCGCCACCGTACGCGTTCGATGTGGTGTACCAGGCTCCCCACACTCCGACACAGTTGGCCACCCGGGTACTGAACCGGTTGTTGGTGAACCGGACGTTAGTCACCGAGTGGCCGCCGGCGGGTGAGCCCATGCTCGGGTTGTAGTCGGAGGCATAGACCGTGAACTGGGCCCCGGCCAGGAGGTTGCCCGTGACGGAGATGTCGGTGGCGGTCTTCTGTCCGTTGTAGATGGCGATGGCGCTGTTGGCGGCCGGCGGCATCACGATCGTGTTGCCGGAGATGGTCACGTTGGTGGTGCCTGCGGTCTGGAACCCGTCCATGTGGCCGTTGCTGGAGGCAGCGTTGAAGTCGTAGAGGTAGCTGTTCCGGAAGGTCAAATTGTCGCCCGAGGTCGACGAGTAGGCCGTGCGGGCCCAGGCCACCACCCCGTCGGTGGTGCCATGGCACTTGATGCCGTCGACCAGGGCGGATGTGCCCTGGTGCCAGACGCAGGAGTGGGTGTTGCCCGAACCGTTGATCTCGACGCGTTCGATGGTGCCGGAGCCGCCGTCGCCGACGACGATCGCTCCGCCACCGTTGCCGCCACCCCCGTCGTAGGTGACGGTGCTGTCGCGGATCGTGACGTTGCTAGCGGCGATCTCCACCATGCCGGTGATCCGCTGGCAGCTGATCACCGTGTTGGCCACGGTGATCCGGATCTTGCCGCTGATGCCGACCGAGTTGTCGGTCAAACCGGTGGGGCAGTTCCCCGTCCGTGGGCCCGTGTTTCCGGACCCGGGCCAGCCGCACCCCTCCAGATTGGCCCACGGGTTGGCGCAACCCGTGGGTGGAGGTGTGACCTCGCTGCTGGGCGGCTGGGTACTGGGAGAACCGGTACTGGGAGAACCGGTACCCGACGAACCGGTACTGGACGAACCGGTACCCGACGAACCAGTGCCCGACGAACCGGTGCCCGACGAACCCGAGGTACCGGAGCTGCCGGAAGACGACGCGGCCGAGGTCGGGGTGGGGGTGGGGTTGGGGGACGTCCGGGTGGCGGAGGTGGACGTGCTGTCCCGGGAGGTGCCGGACGACGAGGTGGCCGAAGCGGAGCGGCCGGAGGAGGTGGGCGGGGCGGGGTACCGGGTGGCCCCGGCGAGGGCGGTGGGTGCCGCGGCGAACTCGGCGGCGGTGTCCGACCCAGCCGAGGTGGTCGGTCCCGTGGTGTCGGCCGACTCGCCCACCGACGTCCCGCTCGCGGCCGGCTCATCTTCCAACGGCTCCCCATCCGACGGCTCATCCGCCGGCCCGTCGGCTGGAGTCTCAGGAGCCGGAGTCTCGGGGGCCAGAGTGGGCAGAGCGGTCTGCGGGGCCTCGTTGAGGGTCGTGCTCGGGTTCAGGGTCGTGCTCGGGTTCAGGCTCGTGCTCGGGGACGGGGTGTCGTCCGGTGCCGAGCGGTCGGGTCCGGCCGGCGACGCGGCCGATTCGGCGGCACCGCCGTGGGTCTCGAGACGAACGCCGCCGTCCTCGGGGGGCAGGCTCAGGCCTGCGCCGACCATGGCCGCCACGGCGCACACGACCGCCACCACCCTCCATAGGCTCGACCCGAGCCTTCCGGGACGTGACATCACAAACGTTCCTCCGACCTGTACCACTCGCCAGCGCCCAGGCAGAACGTCAGACGCTACCCCACGTCCGTCGTCCGACGAGCATGGTAGCCGGGTCGGGCCGGGAACCTCCCCCTCGTCGTCCGCACGGCCCGGATCAGCCCCGAAGGCCGGGCACCCGGGCGCGGACCCGGGCCACGGTGTCGCCGAGCTCGGGGATCCGGAACAGATGGCACAGGCCCAGATATGCCGCCAGACCCACCGGCCCCCCGACCAGCAGGGGGATCAGGTTGGCCAGGCCCTGGCCGCCGCCAATGGCCCGGTCGACCCCCCAGCACACCAGGCCAGTGGCCAGTGCGGCCACCCCGACCCGTACTGAGAAGCCGACCATGGCCGCACCGGCCGCCTGGCCGGGTGGGCCGGGGTCTGGCCCCGGTTCGCCGTCGGCGGGGTCGGGCTGGGCCGAGGCGGCGGCCCGGTGGCCACCGGCCCGGTTCCAGGTGATGGCGATGGCGACGGTGTAGAGGGCGATCCCGAAGGAGCTGGCTCCGGCCACCCCCTGGGCCCCGAAGGCGTGGACGGCGGCCCAGAGCACGGGTAGCAGGACGGCGGTCACCGTCGATCCGACGATGACGGGGAGCCACATCATCTTCCGGGCGTAGAAGGCCCGGCTGTACACCTGGTGAGCGGGCCAGAACGGGATCGACACCGAGTACAGCAGCAGCAGGTCGCCCACCAGGGCGGCGTTCTCCGGCGTCATCTCACCGTGCTCGAAGGCCAGGGAGGCCAGGGGCTGACTCAGGCCCCCGATCACGCCGGCGGCCAGGCCGCCCACCATGATGGCGCTGCGGGCCGAGCGGACCACGGTGCGGTTGAGATCGACGTAGCGCCGTTCAGCGGCCAGCCCGGCCAGGAACGGGAAGGCGGCCACGCCCGCCGCGGTGGCGATCATGCCCACGGGGAGCATGTTGAGCTGCCGGGCCGACGTCAACGCCGTCTCCGCCCCCGGGATCCCGGCGTACTGGCCGAACAGCCGCGGCCACTGCTCGTCGAGGGCCACCGCCGACACCCCGATCATGAGGGGGAAGGCGAGCACCAGGTACTCCCGCACCGAGTCGTGGAGCCAGGGCACCCCCGGCCGGAGGCGGAAACCGAGGTGGTGAGCCCCGAACCACTGGACCCCGAAGTTGCCCAGGGCCGCGCCGGCCAACCCGCCCCACAGGAACGCCTCCGGCGACGGGTTGCCGACCAGCCAGCCGACAGCGCCGCCGGCGATGATGGCCACGTTGTAGATGAGGGGCGCGAGGGACGGGACCACGAACCGTTTCATCGAGTACTGGGCCGCCATCAGCAGGGTGCCCATACCGAAGAACACCTGGGAGGCCAGGGCGATGCGGGTCAGGTAGGTGAGGCGGGCCTGGTCCTCGACGGCGGGGAACAGGAGGGCCACGATCTCGCCGGCCAGGAGCATCGACACGGCGGCCAGCACGGTGAACGAGACCGCCACGATCCGGAACACGGCGGTGAACGTGGCGTGCAGTTCGTCGTCGTCGCCGGAGGCCAGGTGCCGGCTGAGCAGGGGCACCAGGGTGATCGACAGGTACCCGCCAGCCATGAGGAAGGTCAGGTAGTCAGGGATCAGGAAGGCGTTGGTGTAAAGGGAGCTCTCGTCGGTGAGGCCGAGCAGGCTGACGATGACCAGCTGGCGGCCCCAGCCGAGGAGCCGCGACAGCAGGATTCCGACCGACACCACGATGGCCGCGGCCCCGATGCCGCGGGCACCACGGCCCCGGCCACCGCCCCGGCCACCGCCGACGTCGGGTGGGTCGGAGCCGTCCCGACGATCGCCGCGGGAGTCGGTGGACGCGGACATCCGGGTCACCGTACCGGCCGTCGCCGCCGCTCGGGGGTCATCGATCGACACCCCGGAACCCGGCCCGCGCCCGCAGGGCGGCGGCCAGCTCCACGGTCACCCGGGTCAGGGTCCGGGCCCCGGGCTCGGTGGCGCCGGCAAGGCCACACGCCGGCGTGACGGCTGCCGGCCCGGGCCAGGTCGAGGCGTCGGCCCGGAGCAGGTCCAGGTCGGGTACCGGCCCCAGGGTGGGCACACAGCCGGCCCACACCTCCACCCCGGCCCGGACCAGTCGGGACAGGGCCCGCCGGCCGGCCGGACCAATCCGGCCGGTGTCCACAGCCACCGCCCCCAGGCCGGGCACGGCCCGGATCAGGGCGTCGAGGGGCGGGTCGGCCGCGCAACAGTGCAGCACCACCGTGGCACCGGCCCGGTCGGCGGCGGTCACCACCCGGGCCAGGCTCCCCCAGGTGGTCGGATCCCCCGCCCGTGGGTCGGAGCCGGCCACCAGCGGGGGCAGCAGGGGCTCGTCGAGCTGGATGATCAGGCGGGCGGCCCCGAGCCGGGCGGCCACCCGGTCGGCCAGGGCGGCCACCCCGGCGGTCAGGGACGCCGCCCGCTC
>JBKECK010000119.1:0-89291 GCA_047974625.1 Acidimicrobiales bacterium | reverse complement strand
GCCCCGTACACGCTGTGGATGGCGGCGGCCTCACCGGCGGCCACCACCTCTTGGCGGTACTGCTCGGCCTCGGCCCGGGTCCGGGTGGCCTGGGCCTCACCCTCGGCGTGGAGGATGTCCCGCTGCTTGATGCCCTCGGCGGTGAGGATGGCGGCCGCCTTCTCACCTTCGGCCCGGGTCACGGCGGCCTCCCGGGCACCGGTGGCCTCGGTGACTACGGCCCGCCGGGTCCGCTCGGCCTTCATCTGCTCGTGCATGGCGTGCATGACGTCGGCCGGGGGATCGATCCGTTGGATCTCCACCCGCACCACCCGGACACCCCACTTGTCGGTGGCCTCGTCCAGGATCTGGCGGAGGGCGGCGTTCACCCGCTCCCGGGAGGTGAACGCCTCGTCGAGGGTCATCTCGCCCACCACGTTCCGCAGGTTGGTCTGGGCCAGCTTGGTGACGGCCATCACGAAGTTGGACACGTTGTAGAGCAGCCGCTGGGGATCGGTGGGCTCGTAGTAGACGACGGCGTCCACCGAGACGGCCACATTGTCCTCGGTGATGACCTCCTGGGGGGGCACGTCGATCACCTGTTCGCGCATGTCCACCTTCCGGACGGTCTGGATGCCCGGGAAGATGATCCGCATGCCGGGGTCGACCGTCCCCTTGTACCGGCCCAGCTGTTCGACCACGCCCCGCTGGTAGGGGCGGACGATCTTCACCCCCATGGCGGCGTAGATGAAGATGAACATCAGGATGATGAGCAGGATGATCAGGGCGGGCATCGGCTGGCCTTTTCTGCTGTTCGGTTCCGGGGTGGGAGTCTGGCCCCGCACGGGGCGGCGGGGGTGGGCGGGTACGGGTTGGAGCGGGAGGCGGGCGGGTGATGGGTCCTAGGCCAGCGGCGGACCGGCCAGCGGGGGGCCGGTGGCCCCGGTGACGTTGGGCACCACGATGAGGCGGGTTCCGCGCACCTCCACCACGATCACGGATGTTCCGGCCTCGAGGGGTTGGCGGTCGATCGTCTCGGCCCGCCACTCCTCGCCCTCCACCCGGACCATGCCGATCCCGCCGTGGTCAATCCGTTCGGTGACCGTGGCGGTGGCCCCGTTGAGACGGTTGGCCCCGATCCCGGTCACGGTGGGGGCGTCCTTGTCGAGCCGGTGGGCCAGGGGCCGCAGCGCCACCAGGGCGGCCACCGACACCACCAGGAACACTGGGAGGCTGAGGAGCACGGGGGCACCGAGCAGGCTGATGATCGAGGCCACGACACCTCCCGCGGCGAACGGCAGGAGGAAGAAGGTGCCCGGCATCAGCAGTTCGCCGACACCGAAGGCGGCTGCGAAGGCGAGATAGGCGACGGCCCAGGATTCTGGACTGTCCATCGTGGCGGTTGCTCCGTTCTGACTGGTTGTTTTGGCCGGTGATCCCGGGGTCGTTCCGGGCCGGCGGTGCCAGGCACCGGGGTTGGTGGCTACGTCCGACGTCGGCCGGAGCCGCTCCCTGCGTTAGCGTTCGATGGGATGGCTCGCCTGTTGTCTGTGCATGCTCACCCCGACGATGAGGCGTCGAAAGGCGCCCCCACCATCGCCCGTTACGTGGCCGATGGACACCAAGCGTACTTGGTGACGGCCACCGGAGGGGAGGCGGGGGATATCCTCAACCCCGCCATGGACCGCCCGGAGATCCGGGAGAATCTGCCCGCGGTGCGGGCCGAGGAGCTGGAACGGGCCGTCGAGGCCATCGGCTTCGACGAACTGGTGTGGCTCGGTTACCGGGATTCTGGCATGGCGGAGACCGAGGCCAACGAGCATCCTGAGTGTTTCGCCCAGGCCGACCTCGACGAGGCCACCGGTCGGCTCGTGGCCATCGTCCGCCGCCTCCAGCCCGACGTGATCATCACCTACTCCGACGACCAGCAGGGCTACCGCCACCCGGACCATCTCCGGGTCCACGACATCAGCATCCTGGCCTACGACCGGGCCGGCGACCCGACCTGGTACCCGGAGGCGGGGCCGGTGTGGCAGCCGGCCAAGCTCTACTACTCCACCTGGAGCCGGGCCCGCATGGTTGCCCACCACGAACGGTTCGCCCAGCTCGGCCTCGAATCCCCCTACGACGACACCTGGTTCAGCCGACCCTCGCAGGACGAGCGGATAACGACCCGGGTCGACATCGCCGACTTCTATCCGGTGCGGACGGCGGCCCTGCTCGCCCACGCCACCCAGGTCGACCCCGACGCCGGCTTCTGGTTCGGGTTGCCCGACGCCGAGGCGGCCGACGCCTACCCGTGGGAGGACTACATCCTGGCCCGTTCCACCGTCGCCACCGACGTGCCCGAGGACGACCTCCTGGCCGGCCTCGAGGCCGGTAGCGGCACGGCGGGCGGCCCGGCCGAGGGGGCCCTGTCGTGACGGGCGTCGACAACCTCCTGAACCGCCTGGTGGCGGCCACCAACGGCCGGTCCGGGGTGGAGGGCACCGCCACCGTGGCCCTCACCCCCGGTTCGGGGGCCGACGTGGTCCTCTCGATCGACGGGGGCCGGGTCACCGGCCCCGGCGACGCCGGCGACGTCGAGGTGACCCTGCCCCTGTCGGCTGCCCAGCTCGACCGGTTGCTGGGCGGGGAGGAACCGTTGACCCCCGAGTTCATCCGGGGCGATCTCAAACCGGTCGGGGCCACCGGGGCCCTGGTGCGGATCCTCGAATTGCTCGACGACGTGGAGGTCCGTCGTCGCCTGACCGGAGCGACCCGATGAGCGACCCCACCACCGGCCTCCCCTCGCCCAGTCCGGCCGCGGTGGCCGCCCTGGCCCCCACCGGTGTGCTCCGGGCCGCCATCAACCTGGGCAACTTCCTGCTGGTCACCGGCCGGACCGACGAGGGCGACCCGGCCGGGGTGTCGCCGGGGATGGCCCGGGCCCTGGCCGACGCCCTCGGCGTCCCGATCGAACTGCTCCGCTACCGGAGCCCGGCCGCCATCGCCGACGACACCCCCTCGGGGGCGTGGGACGTGGGCAACATCGGCGCCGAGGCCCAGCGGGCCGCCGTGATCGACTTCACCGCCGCCTACTGCGAGATCGAGGCCACCTACCTGGTGCCGGCCGGCTCCGGGATCGTCACGGTGGCCGACGTCGACCAGCCAGGGCGGCGGGTGGCGTCGGCCCACCGGGCCGCCTACGACCTGTGGCTGGAACGGAACCTGGTCCACGCCGAACTGGTCCAGGCCACCGGCCTCGACGGTTCCTTCGAGGCCTTCGTCGACCAGAAGCTCGACGCCCTGGCCGGGCTCCGGCCCCGGCTCATCGACGACGCCGTCCGGCTGCCGAGCGCCCGCGTCCTTGACGGTTCGTTCAGCACCGTCCAGCAGGCCATGGGCACACCCCGGGGGCGGGACGACGCCGGGATCGAGTACCTGCGACGCTTCGTGGAGGCGGCCAAGGCCACCGGGCTGGTGGCCGAACTCATCGCCGCCCACCAGGTGAACGGCCTGTCGGTGGCCCCGCCGGCCTGAATCGGCCGCGCCCTCCGGGCTGAATCAGCCGCGTGCGCCGACCGACGTGGCGGATGTGGTTGAATCAACCCCATGGGGTTCGAAGGTCGTGTGGTCGTCACGCCCATTCCCCCCGAGGGGAAGCGGTGGCGCCTGGTCGAGCCCTTCCTCTACCGGGGGAAGCGTGATCTGTTCTCGGTGCCGCGCGGCTTCACCACCGACTTCGCCTCCGTGCCCCGGGTTGTGGTGTGGCTGCTGCCGCGGTACGGCCGGTGGACCCAGGCGGCCATCCTGCACGACTACCTCTGGGCCCTGGCCCGGGAGGGCCAGGTCTCCCGGGTGGACGCGGACGGACTGTTCTACCGGGCGTTGCGGGAGCTGCAGGTGCCGTTCCTGCGTCGCTGGATGATGTGGGCCGCCGTCCGCCTGGCCGCCGGGCCCCGCAGCTGGATGGAGGCCGGCCCCGCCTCGGCGCTGAAGGTCCTCACCATCGCCGTACCCGGGCTGGCGTTCGTGGCCGTCCCGGCCCTGTTCGTCATGATCGCCCTGGTCATCGGGATGCTGGCCGAGTACTTGGTGTACGGGGTGACGCGCCTCCTAGGCCTAGGCGCCGACGACGATTTCGGCAAGCCGGACGGGTCCGAGGTTTGGCAGAGCTGACCCGGCCCCCGGGCGATGAGGCCTCGGCCGAAGAGCCGAAGTACCGGGGTACAGCCGAAGAGCCGAAGTACCGGGGTACAGCTAGGTGGCCCGTTGGGCCCGTCGGAGCTCCCGGAAGCCGATCAGTTCGGCCCCGGAGCGGCCCAACATCGAACGGAACGTCCAGTCGAAGGTGACGAGGTGGGCGTCGGCCACCCGGGCCGGCCAGTGGGGGGTGATGGCTCGGATCTCGGGGGTGTCGGCGGCGGGGGCGACGTGTATCTCGGTGACCCCCGGCTCCAACTCGGTGAGGGCGGCGTCGATGGTGGGCCGGGCTCCCCGGTCGGGCGTCGGGGCGGCCACCACCCGGTCGGGGACGAGGATGTCCTCGGCCGCGGCGAGGTCACGGGCCGGGAATCCGAGGTCGACAGCCGGGTCGGGCAGGCTCATGGGGAGGGCGAACTCGATGGCCAGTTCGAGGTAGACGTCGAAGAACTCGGCCCGGGCGCACAGGGCCGAGAGGTGGGCGCTGAGGTGGGTCGGGTCGTAGCCCCACAACACGGCCCGCTCGAACTGGGAGCGGCATTCCCGGCGGACCTCGTCGACGTCGGCGTGCTCCCACAGGTCGGCGGGGGTGCGGGGGAAGCCGGCCTCACCGCTGAGGAGGGACGGGGCCTGGGTGACCGGACCCCAGCGATAGAGCTCGTGTTCCGCGTTGACGGTGAGGGACACACCGACGTCCTCCCCCTGGTGGGAGGCGGCCGCGGCCCGGGCCCACGGGCACGGCACTTGCAGGCCGGCGCTGGTGGCCACCCCGGAGCGGAGGGCGTCGAGGATGGCCATGTTGGCCGCGTTCGACGAGCCGAGGCCGTCGCAGGTCAGGATCACGAGGCGGGCATCGTCGGGACGGCCGAGCCGCTCGAGCAGGTCGCTCACCGGTCAGACGGTAGCCGCCGCGGTGGCGGTACTCCACGGTCGGGCCACCCGGCTGGCGCGGTGGCCGGTCCGGGGGGAGGGGTTGGGTCGGTCGGGCCTGCGATACTGCCGGCCATGGCCCTGCCCGATCCGTCCCACCAGGAAGCGCCGTGTTTCGAAGGGGTGCTGGCGGCCGTGGCCGCCCTGGAGCCCCTGCTCCCGCCCACCCCGGCGTGGCGGTACCCGCGGCTCGACGGGGCGGTCGGGGCCGAGGTGGTGGTCAAGCACGAGAACACCCAACCCACCGGGGCGTTCAAGGTGCGGGGTGGTCTGGCCCTGTTGGCGGCCGCGCCGCGGCAGCGGTACGAGCCGGGCTTGGTAACCGCGTCCACCGGCAACCACGCCCAGTCGATCGCCTACGCGGCCCGCCACCACGGCGTCCCGGCCCTGATCGTGGCGCCGACCTCGGCTCCGGAGGTCAAGCTGGCCGCGGTCCGGGCACTCGGCGCCGAGGTGGTGGTGCACGGGGACGACATGACCGCCGCCATGGCCCACGGCCGGCGCCTGGCCGAGGAGCGGGGGGCTTGGTTCGTCGACCCCGGCGGCGAGCCCGACATCGTGCACGGGCACGCCACCGTCACCCATGAACTGCTGACCGCCCACCCCGATCTGGAGGCCCTGTACGTGCCGGTGGGCAGTGGCACGAGCGCGGCCGGGGCGTGCCTGGTCCGTGACACGTTGGCCCCGGGGTGCGCGGTGATCGGGGTCCAGTCGGCCCAGGCCCCGGCGGCCCAACTCACCTGGGCCCGCGGGGTGCCCACGGAGGCCCCGTGCCGAACCCGGGCCAGTGGTCTGGCCACGGGAGCACCGTTCGCCTTGACCCAGCGGATCATGGCCGGTGGCCTGGCCCGGTTCCTGCTGGTCGACGACGACGCCATCGACGACGCCCGCCGCCTCTTCGCCACCCACGCCCACACCCTGGCCGAGGGGGCCGGTGCCGCCGCCCTGGCCGGGGCCGGGGCGGACCCGGACCGGCCCGGACGGATCGGGGTGATCTGCAGCGGCGGCAACGCCGACGCGGCGGAACTCGCCTCGCTGGGCTGAGGCACGCGGCCCCGCCGCCCGGCGATGAGGCCCCCGGCCGAGAAGCCCCCACGGTGCGGAGCCGAGGGTGTGGGGGGCTAGTTCAGGGGCTGGTCCGGCCCGTCGCAGGAACCCCACAGGCCCCGCTGTTCGGCCCGCGCGGCCGCCTCGGCGTCGTCGAGCTGGGCCTGGAGGGTGACGTTCGGTGGGTAGGGGTGGGATTCGGCGTAGCCCTCGGCCACCAGCCACTCGTTCACGAACAGCCCGTCTGAGGCGCGGTGGAGGTAGAGCAGGAGCCGGTCGTAGCGGTCTCGCGATTCGACGTCGCGGGTGATGGACACCGTGGTGCCCGGGGGGAGCAGGGCCTTGAGGGCGTCCGACGCCTCGGGCCCGTAGCACTGCACGGGACGGTTCTCCGCCACCGACTCGGGCGAGTCGACCCCGATCAGGCGGACCCGTTCCGATTCACCGGCCAGTTCGAGGATGACGGTGTCGCCGTCGACGACCCGCTCGACCACGCCGGTGTCGACGGGGGAGCCGCCGCCACCGGGTTCGGCCGGGTCGGAACCGGTGGCGGTCTGGTTACCGGCGGGCGGGGCGGAGGATTCCGTCCCGCCCGTCAGGTCACAACCGGCGGCGCTGAGGAGCGCGGCCAACAGCAGCCCGCCGAGGACACGGCGGGGCCGGGGCGGCCGGGCGGACGGCCGGGGCCGCCGCGGCGGCTCAGATGCGGTCGATGAGGGTGCCGGTACCAAGACCACCGCCGCAGCACATCGTGATGAGGGCGGTGTTCTTGTCGGCTCGGTGCAACTCGTGGACCGCCTTCGTCATGAGGAAGGCGCCGGTGCCTCCGAGGGGGTGACCCAGAGCGATGGCGCCACCGTTGGGGTTGACGATGTCCATCTCGGCCCCGAGCTCCCGCTGCCAGGCCAGGACGACCGAGGCGAAGGCCTCGTTGATCTCCACCAGGTCGATGTCGGAGAGCTCACGGCCGGTGCGCTCCAGGAGACGACGGGTGGCGTCGATCGGGCCGGTGAGCATGAGCACCGGATCTACCCCGACCAGGCAGGTGTCGACGACCTTGGCCACGGGGGTGAGGCCGAGCTCGGCCGCCTTCTCGGGCGTGGTCATGAGCACGGCGGCGGCCCCGTCGGAGATCTGGGACGATGAGCCGGCGGTGTGGACGCCGTTCTCGCGGGCCACCGGCTTAAGGGCGGCGAGACCTTCGAGGGTGGTGTCACGGAGGCCCTCGTCCTTCTCCACCCGGTGGGTGGTGCCCGTTGGATTGCCGTCGTCATCGACGTCGGGGGCCTCGATGGGGTGGACCTGGGTGCCGAAGCGGTCTTCGGTCCACGCCTGGGCGGCGAGCTGCTGGGAGCGGAAGCCGAACTCGTCAGCGTCGGTGCGGGAGATGCCCCACTTGTCGGCGATGCGTTCCGCGGCCTCGAACTGGCTGGTGAACTCGTACTCGGCGAAGTAGGTCTTCGGGATTGGCACACCCAGGCCGAGCTTCTTCGACGAGTTGCTGCCGATGGGGATCCGGCTCATGTTCTCGACCCCGCAGGCCATGGCCACGTCGACCACACCGGACTGGACCAGGGCGCTGGCCAGGTTGGTGGCCTGCTGGGAGGAACCGCACTGGGTGTCCACCGTGGTGGCGGCCACCTCCATCGGCAGGCCAGCGGAGAGCCACGCCGTGCGACCGATGTTGAACGACTGTTCGCCGACCTGGCTGACGCAGCCGGTGACGACCTGCCCGATCTCGGACGGGTCGATCCCCGAACGGGAAACGGCCTCGCTCTGGATCTCGGCCAGCAGTTCGGCGGGATGAACCGTGGACAGTCCGCCGTTCCGGCGACCGATCGGTGAGCGGACGGCTTCGACAATAACGACTTCGCGCATGCGACGAGCCTACGACGATCAGATCGTTTCCAGCCAGAATCCGTCGGCTAGGCGGCGGGGGCCAGCCGGGCGGGGGACGACGTCTCCGGGACGGGTCTGGCGGCGGCCAAGGCCCGCCGGGCCGCGGCCAGGCCCTGGCGGCCCACCCGGATGGTGGCCGGATCGAGCCGCCAGTGCTCGTCGTCGAGGTGGATGAGGTGCATCTGCTGGGTTCGTGCCATGGCCCCATCATCCGGAGGGGGTGTGACACTGAAGGCCGCATTCTGGGGGGTCGCCGGAAAAAACCCGAAAAAACCCGGGAGGGCCGCATCGACTAGGTTCGCGTGCCATGCGTTACGGCATGACTGTTCCCCTGGCTGGATCCAACCTGGTCCAGCACCACGATACGTACCGGCGTCTGGTCGATCTCGGGTACACCGACGTGTGGTCGTCCGAGGCCGACGGCTACGACGGCCTCACCCCGTTGGCCCTGGCCGCGGCCTGGGCGCCCGAGCTCCAGCTCGGGGTGGCGATCCTGCCCGCCTACACCCGGGGTCCGGCCCTGATGGCCCAAAGCGTGGCCTCCTTGGCCGACGCGGCCCCCGGCCGGTTCACCGTGGGTATCGGGTCGTCGTCGAACGTCATCGTCGAACGGTGGAACGGGATCCCCTTTGTGGAGCCCTACCGCCACACCCGGGACATGGTCCGCTTCCTCAACGACGCCCTCGGCGGGGAGAAGGTCCAGCACGAGTACGACACCTTCACCGTCTCGGGGTTCCGGCTTGGTGTGAGGCCGGAACGGAAGCCGAAGATCCTCGTCGCCGCCCTGCGCGAGGGGATGCTGAGAATGGCAGGCCGGGAGGCCGACGGCGCCATCATCAACTGGCTGTCGGCCGATGACGTCCGCACCGTCGCCCCCATCGTCCAAGCCCAGGGCGGGGAGCCGGGCGGCAAGGAGATCGTGGCCCGGATCTTCGTGTGCCCCAGCACCGACGCCGACGCGGTGCGGGCGGGTGCCCGCCGGGCCATCGCCGCCTACCTGAACGTTCCCGTCTACGCAGAATTCCACCGCTGGATCGGCCGGGGGGACCGGCTGGAGGGGATGTGGAAGGCCTGGTCGGCGGGTGATCGGGCCGCGGCGCTGGAGGCGATCACCGACGACGTCGTGGACGAGCTGATCATCCACGGATCTCCCGAGGCGTGCCGGGAGCACATCGACCGCTACGTGGAGAACGGGGTGACCGTGCCCGCCCTGGCCATCATGGGTTTCGCCGGGGTCGATCCGGCCCGGGCCATCGAGGATCTCGCCCCTCGGTAGGAGGTCGCCGTCAGCGGTCGGTGGGGATCCAGATCAGGAGCAGCTCGTCGACGGTCACGTCGGCCTTCTCCAACGGGATGTCGACCGGCTCGACGTTGGCCGCCTTCTCCGTCCACTCGTGGTCGATGCCGATGACGGCCTCGGCCAGGTCGGCCTCGACCTGGCCGACCTCGTCGACCTTGTCGGCCACTCGCCGCCGGGCCGTCTCCAGGGAGGCCTCACCACTGGAGGAACGGCGCTGACCCGACGACATGCGGCGGGCCGCGTTGGCCAGGCCCCGGGTCCGGCTCCGGCCCCCCAGGAGGCTGCCGAGCACGCTGGCCCCGATGTCGATGATCTGGCTCTGCCGGTTGGCCGAGTGGCGGGCCTCCAACTCGTCCACCCGGTCCTGGGCGGAGCTGACGGCCCGGTTGAGGGAGTCGAGCTTCTTCTTCAGCTTGTCCCGCAGCTTGGCCGTCTCGGCGTCGGCGGCGTCCTCGGCGGCGCCGGCGCACCGGACGGCGAAGTCCTCGGCCGACTCGTCGGGCCGGGACCAGATCTTGAGGTCCGGGTTGTGGAGCAGGGTGAGGGTCCGGGTGGAGGTGACGGTGGTGCGGAGCTCGCCGGCCGCGGACCTCAGGGCGGTCGCGGTGAGCTTCACCCCGGGTAGGACGTACACGGCCCCGGCCGGGGCGGTGTCGCTGAGGTCCCGCTCGTCGTAGTCGACGCTGATGGCGGCGTCGACGCTGATCCGGTCGCCGTCGAGGGGGATGACGGCCTCCCATTCCTGCTGGTGGCGGAGGTCGGCCTTGGTGTCGTCGAAGGTCATCTCCACCCGGGCGGCCAGGGCGGGCACGAGGCGGACACCGCCGGCCGATCCGCCCACCTGGCCCAGCCAAGGGGCCGCCGCCACCACGTAGCGGACGGTGGTGCCGTCCGGGACCGCCGGCGGCACCGGCGATTCGTCGTCGGCCACCGCCACCGGGGCGCCGCCCGGCGGCACCGCACCCGAGGGGCCGCCCGCGACCGCGCCGGCTGAGGCTGTACCCGACGGGGCGGTGCCGGTAGGGGCAGTAGCTGTACCGGACGGTTCCGGTCCGGCACCGGAGGCGGCGGCCGCGGGCGGGGTAGGCCCGCCGGTGGTGCCGGGCCGTCCGGCCATGAGCCGGGAGATCTGGTCGCCGGTGAGCGGGCCGGCCAGGTACGACATGGCCCAACGGGACCCGAGCAGGGGGAGGGCGGAGGTCTTGGTGGAGCGGTGGACGAACTGTCGCTTGCCGAGACCGCTGATCGTGGTGCCCACGACCCCTACGTCGGTGACCCCGTCGGCCGAGCGGAGGCCGTCGACGAGGCGGTTCTTGTCCTGCTCGGTCTGGAGGCGGCCGATCAGCCAGGTGCCGGCGTTGCTGATCGCCTTGTAGTCGAGATCGACCGGGTTCTGGGTGGCCAGGATCAGCCCGACGCCGAAGGCCCGGGCCTGTTTGAGGAGGGTCAGGATCGGTTTCTTGGCCGGCGGGTTGCCGACCGGCGGGGCCAGGCCCATCACCTCGTCGACGTACACGAGGACCCTCAGCTGGCCGGTGCCGGGCTGGCTCCGCATCCAGCTCACCAGCTTGCTCAGGACGAGGGTGACGGCGAACTGCCGCTCGGCGTCGCTGAGATGGCTGATGGCCACCACCGCGGCCCGGGGGGCACCGTCGGGCGTCCACAGCATCGAACCGATGTCGAACGGTTCTCCGGTGGCCCAAGCCGAGAAGCTGGCGGAGGCGAGCAGTCCGTTGAGCTGCATGGCCAGGGCCCGGCGGTCGTCGGGGGGAAAGAAGGTGTCGAGGTCCATCACCCCGAGCTTGCGGACCGGGGGGTCGAGCAGCTGGGCCAGCAGGGAGGCCAGGTCGACCGGTTGGCCGGCGTCCCACATGCGGGCCAGGAGGTTGACCAGCAGGATGTGCTCCCGACCCGAGAGCGGGTCGCTCTCCACCCCGACCAGACCGAGGAGCCCGGTGACGATGCCGTCGAGCTCGTCCTGGCGGGTGTTGGGGTCGGTGGTGTCCGGGGCGGACAGGCGGCCGAGCACGTCGAGCGGTACCCCGGTGGTGGATCCCGGGGTGTAGATGGTCACCTCGGCCGCGTCGCGGAGTCGGCCGACGTCGTCCGGGCCGAGACCCCAGGAGGCGAGACCGTCCCGCCAGTCGGTGGCCGTGGCGGCGGCCAGGTCGGCCACCGTCCGGTCGGCCACCCGGGCCGCACCGGGATCGATCCAGGGTTCGAAGTCGGCCGGTTCGAGGGCGGGGAACGTGAGGGCCAGGTTGCCGAGATCACCCTTGGGGTCGATGGCCAGCACCGGGATCCCGGACAGGAGGGCCTCTTCGAGGGTGACGATACCGAGGCCGGTCTTGCCGGAGCCGGTCATCCCAACGATGACCCCGTGGGTGGTCAGATCCGCCGACTCCAACCACGACGGCTCTCCGTTGCGGTTGCCGTCACCGTCGAGCCCCTCACCGACGTACCACTGGCCAACAGATCGTTCCATCCGTTCACCATCGCACGGACGAACCGGGTTCGCACCCACCCGGCGGCCGGGGTGCCGGAGTCGAAGTTTCGTCGCCGCCCGGCGGGTGCGGTTAGCCTCCGCCGTCATGGATTCGCACCAACTGGACACCCTCCTTGTCGACGTGACCGACACCGACGTGGTCACCATCACCCTCAACCGGCCCGACAAGAAGAACGCGGCCAACGGGGTCATGTGGCAGGAGCTGCGGGACACCTGGAACGCCATCGGTCTCGACCCGACGGTCCGGTGCGTGGTCATGACCGGGGCCGGCGATGCGTTCTGCAGCGGGGCCGACCTGGCCGGCCAGAGCTCGGACCGTCATCAGCTCCAGGCCATGAACATGATCCACATGACCGTTCAGGCCATGCACACGATCATGGTGCCCATCATCGCCAAGGTGAACGGGGTGGCCGCCGGGGCCGGCATGAACATGGCCCTGGCCTGCGACCTGATCGTGGCCAGCGACCAGGCCCGGTTCAGCGAGATCTTCGCCAAGCGGGGCCTCACCGTCGACTTCGGCGGCACCTGGATCCTGCCCCGCCTCATCGGGCTCCACAAGGCCAAGGAGCTGGCCTTCTTCGCCGACATCGTGTCGGCCGAGGAGGCCGAGCGGTACGGGTTCGTCAATCGGGTGGTCCCGCACGACGAGCTCGACGGTTTCGTGACCGACTGGGCCGAGCGTCTGGCCGCCGGTCCGCCCCTGGCGTTGTCGATGACCAAGCGGCTGCTGACCCTCAACGCCACCAACGACTTCACCACGGCGCTCGAGGCCGAGGGCTTGGCTCAGACGGTCAACTTCGGGACCTCCGACACCCGAGAGGCCGTTCAGGCCTTCCTGGACAAGCGTCAGCCTGAGTTCAAGGGTCGCTGACCGGGGGGAGGGGGCGGCCCCCCGCCGACCCCAGATGTGACCGATCTCCCTTGACAGCCGGCACCGGACCTGTGGATGGACGATCCGAACGCAAGATTCGCGAAACGGGTTGTTTTCCCTGGCCGGGGCGGCGCGGATGCGAGCCGGGCGGGTTCATGGTCTACAGTGGCGTCATTGCGGAAGTCCCCCTCCCCCCGGAATCGGTGGACGACCGCTGCGGTTGTTCAGTTGCACTTGGACCCTCCGAGGAGGATCGGATGACTGAGGTCGAAGTTCCCGTCGCCATGATCGACGTCAACACACCGATTGAGGAAGCGCTCGCGCTCATCGATCGAGGCCTGGGCGGGATGTCTGACCGCCAGCTTGTGTCGACGGCTGAGGTGACCGACCTATTGCTCGACGTACGTTCCCTACTGAGTGACTCGGCGATGAGTAGCAGTTGATCGCCGAATCGATGTCCTGACCGACCGCCGCCCGGATGGGGATTCCCCGTCCGGGCGGCGGTCGTTTGTCCGCACCCGGGTCGGTACGTCCCGGGTTTCGGAGTCGGTCCCCCGCCGCCCCGGTGCTCTCAGCCCCGGTCCAGCGGCCAGACCCGTCGTACGATGGCGGCGAACAGCCAACCGAGCAGCGCCCCGGCCACCACGTCGGAGGCGTGGTGCATCCGGTTGTGGATCCGGCTGGCCGCCACCGTGGCCGCGGTACCCACCCACAGCGGCCGGAGGGCCGGCACCGCGTCCGAGAGCAGGGACGCGGCCAGCGTGGCCGAACTGGCGTGGCCACTGGGGAAGCTCTGGGTTCGCGGCCGGCGGACCTCAAAGGCCCGATCGTCGAGCAGGGGAGGCCGTTCCCGGCGGATGAACCGCTTGATCCCCCCGTTGACCAGGACCGACTCCACCCCGAGCGCCACCGCGAGCCGGGCTGCGTGGGGACGGAGCCGGGGGGAGCAGAGGGCCATGGTGATGCCGATGGCGTGCCACAGCTTCGAGTAGTCGGCGCTCTCACTGGCCGCGTAGGCCACCCAGTCGGCGACCCGATGGCCACGGCCGGGCCTCATCAGCCGGTCAGCGGAGTCGTCGAAGCGCCGGACCAGGCTGCGAGCCCGATCCCACCAGCCACCCGGTGGACGTTGGCTGTCGTCGGCCGGGCGGACCAGGGCCAGCACCGCGTCGGCCACCTCACCTGGGGTGCGGTCGTCGGTGGTCACCGGGAGGAACTGGGCGTAGCGGTCGTGACGGTCGGCCAGGAGCTCGGCCACCCGGGCGGCCGGGTCCGGCGCGTCGGCCAGCAGGGGCCGCTCAGCCAGGCCTCCGTCGGCCTCGAGGCGGGCCACCACGGTGGCCGGGGTGGCCGTGAGCCACACCACCGTGGTGGTCGGGGCCAGGGCGGCCACGGTGCCCTCGTCGAGCATGAACCCGCCGCCGGTGGAGATCACCAGGCCCGGCCGGTCGGCCAGTTCGGCGGCCAGGGTGCGTTCCAGGGCCCGGAAGCCGGCCTCGCCCCGGGCGGCGAAGATCGCCGGGATCGGCCCGTACCGCTCGGTGAGGAGACGGTCGGTGTCGACGAAGCCGTAGCCCAAACGGGGGGCGAGGACCCGACCGACCGTGGTCTTGCCGGTGCCCATGAACCCGGTCAGGACGATCGATCGGCGGGGGTCGGCCCCCGCCGGGGGGGACGGGGCGGCCTGGTCCGGGTCCGGTTCGGGGGGCGGCCACGACGGGGGCGGCACGCTCGAACGGGCACGGGGGGGACGGTCGGAGCGGGCCAGGTGGGACTAAACCGGGCGGGGGGGACGGGAGGAGGGAGGGGGCTGGGTCATCGGCTGAATCGGGGTCGGATCCGGGCAGGCTACCCGGCCGTATCTGGTAGAAACGGCGGTTATGACCCCTTCCTCCGACCATTCGGATCTGCCCCAACCGGAGGGTGGCGCCGGGCCCGTCCGGTTCGGGGTGCTGGGCGCGGCCCGGATCGCCCCCAAGGCCCTGATCGACCCGGTGGCCTCGATCGACGGGGCCGTAGTGACCGTCGTCGCCGCCCGGGACCGGTCCCGGGCCGAGGCGTTCGCCGCCACCCACGGCATCCCCACCGTGGTGGACGGCTACGAGGCCGTCGTCACCTCCGACGAGGTGGACGTGGTCTACAACCCCCTACCCATGTCCCATCACGCCCGGTGGACGATCGCCGCCCTGGAGGCCGGCAAGCACGTCCTGTGCGAGAAGCCGTTCGCCGCCAATGCCACCGAGGCGGCCGAGATGGTGGCCGCCGCCGAGCGCGCCGGCCGGGCGCTCGGCGAGGCCTTCCACTACTACTACCACCCCCTGTTCCGCCGGGTGCTCGACGAGGTCCGGTCCGGACGCATCGGCCCGGTGGAACGGGTCGACGCCTGGTTCTCCACCACGATCCCCCAACCCGACCTGAGGTGGGACTACGCCACCGCCGGTGGGGCCCTGATGGACCTCGGCTGCTACCCGATGAGCTGGGTCCGCCACGTAACCGGTGAGGAACCGACGGTGGTGTCGGCCACCGCGGTGGAGGGCCCACCCCGGATCGACGCCGTCATGGACACCGAGCTGGCCTTCCCGTCGGGGATCACGGCCCGGGTGCGGTCGGCCATGGACGAGCCGGCTTCGATCGGGCTGACGGTCGTCGGCCGTGACGGTTGCATCGACGTCGACAACCCCATGGCCCCCCAGCGGGGCAACCGGCTGACCATCACCACCGCCGGCGGCACCACCCGGGGCCCCGTCGACGCCGGTACGAGTTACGACCACATGGTCCGGGCCGTCCTCGACCACCTGGTGCACGGGGCCCCGTTCCCCACCTCGGGGTCGGACTCGGTGGCCAACATGGCCGCCCTCGACGCCGTCTACGAGGCCAGCGGTCTCGGCCGGCGGGGCGAGGCCTGATCCCGACTCGGCCACCGACGGGCGCCGGCCCCGCTCAACCGGTGGGGCCGGGGATGAGCGGCGGCCGGGTGGTCTCTACGTCCACCGGATCACCCACCCGGATCACGGTGCCCGCGGGGCCGATGGCGCAGGCCACGGCGAACAGGCTGTTGCCCTCGAGTATCCGGCGCAGCCCGGCCGGGGCGGCCGAGGCGTCGTCGCACCAGCGGTGGGCCCGCAACACCAGGGCCGGTTCCCGGTTCCGCTCACCGGTCTCCTGATCCACCTGGGGCACCGTGCAGCGGGGCCAGGCCACGATCTGGTTGGCCGAGGCGGCCCCGATCCGGAACCGGTCCCAGGTGTCCTCGACGAAGGGTTGGTCGGTGGCCACCACCACATTGGGCCGGAACCGCTCGATGCCGAACGGTTCCACCGCTCGTTCGGCCAGCCAGGCCGCCGAGGCGGTGGCCGCCACCACCAGGGGGGCCAGGTCGCCGAAGGCGATGGGCTGGCCGGTGAGCCCGTTGATCGGATCGGGCAGGTCGACACCGGCCCCGGCGGCCAGGCCGACGAGACGGGCGTCGACGCCGAGCACGGCACTGAACCAGGCCGCGGCCTCGTCTCCGGCGTCGACGGCAAAGGCCGGGAAACCGGCCAGGGTCGGCACCGGGGCCGGGGTCGCCGTCGGGTCGGGGTCGGGGACGTGGAGGGGGTCCCGGCCGGGGGCGGTCACCGACAGGCCGCCGTCCACGGGGGTGGGCCGGATGGTGGCCAGGACCGGATGGCGACGCTGGGTCAGGACGCCACCGTCGCCGATCAGTTGCCACCGGCGGTCGCCGTCCAGGCCGGTCGATCCGACGGTGGCGTGGATCACCTCCACCCGGTGACACGACTTGATGGGGTGAAGATGGATGGCTGAAACTACCCCTGCGCTCATGGCCAGACCCTAGGTCAGCCGCACGACCGGTTTCGACGTCGGCGGCCTGTCCGCCCGGCCCGGGCCCTTCCCGAGGCCACTCGACCGGCCCGCGACCGTTGCCGATCCGACGACCGAAAGCGAGCTCCCTTCGTGGCCTCCACCGCCCTGTCCCGATTCCGTATCTGTGATCTGACCGGCCAGCTCGCCGGGGCCGGGGCCACCCGCTGGCTGGCCACCTTCGGGGCCGAGGTGATCCGCATCGAGGACCCGGTGAGGCAGGGCCGGTGGGACATCCTGCGGGGTTCGCCCCCGTTCAAGGGCGAGCGCCGGGGCATCGAGCAGGGCTCGGGTTTCAACAACCACAATGTGGAGAAGCAGGGGGTCACCCTCAACCTGCGCACCGACCGGGGTCGGGAGCTGCTGGCCGAGCTGATCTCGGTCAGTGACGCCCTGACGGAGAACTTCGCCGCCGGGGTGATGGAGCGCATGGGCTTCGGCTACGACCGCCTCCAGGAGCTCCGACCGGACATCGTCTACGTCTCGAACTGCGGGTTCGGGCAGACGGGCCCGTACCGGTCGTTCAAGTCGTGGGGGCCGATCGCCCAGGCCGTCTCCGGGGTCACCCAGGCCTCCGGTCAGGCTGGGATGCCCCCAGCCGGGTGGGGGTACTCCTACCTCGATCACACCGGCGGGTACTACATGGCCATCGCCATCCTGATGGCCCTGGTCCACCGCGACCGCACCGGCCGGGGCCAGTGGGTCGACCTGAGCTGCACCGAGGCCGGAGCCAACCTGCACGGCCCGGACCTGCTCGACTGGTCGGTCAACGGCCGGAGCCTGCGCTCCGACGACCGTCCCGATTCCAACCGGTCGAGCTCCCCGGCCATGGCCCCCCACGGGGTCTACGCCTGTGAGGGCGAAGACAACTGGGTGGCCATCGCCTGCCGGGACGACGCCGACTACGCCGGGCTGCGGGATGCGGTCGGTCCGGACCTCACCGACGCCGGGCTGGCCGACCACCGCGCCGTGCTCGACGACCCCGCCCACGCCACGCTGGTCGGCCGCCTGGACGGCCAGGACCGCCTCGACGCCGCCCTGGCCGCCTGGACGGCGGGCCGGATCCGGTGGGAGGTGGCCGAACGGCTGACTGCGGCCGGGATCCCGGCCGCGGCGGTGAACCGCCCGTCGGAACGGATCGACGGGGACGCCAACACGTTCGCCTGGGGTCTGTGGCCGATGGTGGAACACCCCGAGATGGGCGGGGTCCGGGTGGACGGCCAGCCCGTCCACTTCTCCGCCACGGACTGGGAGATCGAGCGGGCCGCCCCCACCCTCGGGCAGCACAACCGTGACGTGCTCGGCGGGATCCTGGGCCTGAGCGACGACGACCTGGCCGACCTGGCCGAGCAGGGAGTGATCTGAGATGACGACCGAAGGCACCCCCGACACCCCCCACGGGCCCGGTGACGGCCAGGGCCTGGCCGACCCGGCCGACCTGCCGGTGAGCCATCCGACCCCACCCCCGGTGGTGGCCCCGGGCCCCCTCGACGGGATCCGGGTGGTGGAACTGGCCCACCCGTTCGGCGCCTTCGCCGGCAAGCTGCTGGCCGACGCGGGCGCGGACGTCATCGTGGTCGAACCGCCCGGGGGCGCGGAGCAACGGACCCACGGGCCGTTCGTGGTCGGCCACGACGGCGATCCGGAGCACAGCCTGGCCTGGTGGGCCGACAACACCTCCAAGAGGAGCGTGGTCGCCGACCTCGACGATGACGACGGCCGCGCCTTCGTGGCCGACCTGATCGAACGGGCCGATGTGCTCCTCGAGTGCGAACCCCCGGGCCGGCTGGCCGACCTGGGCCTGGATCACGACCGGAACCTGGCCGCCAACCCCCGGCTCGTCCATGTGGCCATCACCCCGTTCGGGCGTGACGCGGTGGCCGGGGACGGGCCCGTCACCGACCTCACCCTCCTGGCCCGGGGCGGGCCGATGTGGTCGTGCGGCTACGACGACCACACCCTTCCCCCCACTCGGGGCCGCGGCAACCAGGGCATCCGCACCGCCGGGCACTTCGCCGTGATGTCGATCCTCACCGGGATCCTGGCCCGGGACGCCCACGGCGGTCAGTTCATCGACGTCAACATGACCGCGGCCGCCAACGTCACCACCGAGTTCGCCACCTACACCTGGCTGGCGGCCCAACAGACCGTGCAGCGCCAGACCGGCCGGCACGCCACCCCCACCCCGTCGGAGCCCACCCAGGTGCTCTGCGGCGACGGTCGTTACCTGAACACCGGGGTCCCGCCCCGCAGCGGGCGGGAGTTCCAGGCCCTCCTCGACTGGCTCCGAGAGCTCGACCTGGAGGAGGCGTTCGGCCTGGCCCCCCTGCTCGAGATGGGCACCGGCTACGAGCTCATCACCCTGGCCATGCTGGCCGAGGACGACCTCGCCGGCGAGATCTTCCAGTGCGGCCGGGAGGCGATGGCCTTCATCGCCGCCAACGTCAGCGCCCACGAGGCCTTCGTCGGCTTCCAGCAGAGGGGGGTGGCCTGCGGGGTGGTGTGGTCGCCCGACGAGGTGATGCAGGACCCCCACTTCGTGGAACGGGGGTTCCCGACCCCCGTGCACCAGCCCGAGCTGGACCGCGACGTGCTCCACCCCGGCGCCCCCATCCGGTTCACCTCGAGCCCGATGGCCATCCGCCACGCCGCCCCCCCGGTGGGCGCCCACACCGACGAGGTCGGCAAGGAGCTCGGCCGGTAGCCGGCCGGGCCGAGCTCCCGACGATCCCGTCGCGGGCGCCGGCGGCCCGGGTATGGCAGGCATCACGGATGGGGTCACCGGGAGCCGGCCTCGACTAGCGTCGCCGGAATGGTTGGAGCGCCCGACGATCCCGTCGCGCTGGTGCGCGCCCGGGGGCTGCGAAAGACCTTCGGTGATTTCGTGGCCGTGGACGGCATCGACTTCGAGGTCCGCCAGGGCGAGGTGTTCGGGTTCCTCGGTCCCAACGGGGCCGGCAAGTCGTCCACCATGCGGATGATCGGCTGCGTCTCGCCGGTCACCGGCGGACACCTGGAGGTGCTGGGCCTGGAACCGGCCGGCGACGGCCCGGCCATCCGGTCCCGGTTGGGCGTGGTCGCCCAGGAGGACAACCTCGACACCGACCTGTCGGTGTGGGACAACTTCATGGTCTACGGCCGGTACTTCGGCCTGCCCCGGCCGGTGCTCCGGGAACGGGCCGAGGAGCTCCTCGAGTTCGCCCGGCTGGGGGATCGGCGCGACGACAAGGTCGACCCCCTGTCCGGGGGGATGAAACGCCGGCTCACCATCGCCCGGGCCCTGATCAACGAGCCCGAGCTGGTGCTACTGGACGAGCCGACCACCGGCCTCGACCCCCAGGCCCGGCACCTGTTGTGGGATCGGCTGTACGGGTTGAAGCGCCAGGGGGTGACCCTGATCATCACCACCCACTACATGGACGAGGCCGAGCAGTTGTGCGACCGCCTGGTGGTCATGGACCGGGGTCGGATCGTCGACGAGGGGTCGCCCCAGGAACTGATCCGGCGCCACGTCACCCCCGAGGTGGTTGAGCTGCGGTTCGCCGAGGCCGGGGAGCAGGCCAGGGCGGTTCCGGTGGCGGTCGACCTGGTCGACCGGCACGAGGTGCTGGCCGACCGGTTGTTGCTCTACACCCACGACGGCGACACGACCGAGCGCCTCCTGCACGACCGTGGCGTCGTCGCCCTCACCACCCTGACCCGCCGGGCGTCGCTGGAAGACGTGGTCCTCGCCCTGACCGGCCGGATGCTGGACGAATGACGGCCCGGACCGCCCGGCGCGGCGGACCCGGCGCCGGCCGCGGGCGGGTGAGTCCCCTGGTGGTCCGGGCCCTGGAGCGGGAACTGCTGTTGTACCGGCGGACCTGGCGGGGGAGTGCGGTGTCGGTGTTCGTCCAACCCGTGCTGTACCTGCTGGCCCTCGGCCTGGGGTTGGGTGGCCTGGTGGGCGACGTCGGCGCCGGGGACGGCACCTACCTGGCGTTCGTGGCCCCCGGTGTCTTGGCCTCGATGGCCATGCTCGGCTCGGCCGGTGATTCCCTGTGGGGGGTCATGGGGGCGACCAAGTGGCTGGGGGTCTACCGGTCGATGGTGAACACGGCCATGGTGCCGGGTGATCTCTTCGCCGGTCGGGTGCTGTACGTCGGGGTGCGGACCGCCATCGGGGCCGTGGTGTTCGTGGCCATGGCCGCCGCAGTGGGCGGGGCCACGTCGCCGTTCGCCGTCCTGGCCGTGGTGCCGGCGGTGCTGATGGCGATGACCTCATCCGCCTGGCTGTCGGCCTACTCGGTGCGGCAGGACGACGATTCGACGTTCCCCCTCGTCCTCCGGCTCGGGGTGTTGCCGCTGTTCATGTTCTCCGGCACCTTCTTCCCGGTCCAGCAGCTCCCCGGGCCGGTGCAGCCGCTGGTGTGGCTGTCGCCCCTGTGGCACGCCGTCGAACCGGCCCGTGACCTGATGTCGGGAACGGTCAGTGGCGCCACGGCGCTCCATCTGGGCATCCTGCTCGTCCTGCTGGCGGCCGCCGTCCCCGTCGGCGCCCGCGGCTTCGCCGACCGGCTCACCCCTTGAGCCGGCCAGAGACATGCAGGCTCACCCCGTGAGCCGGCCAGAGACATGCAGGCTCACCCCGTGAGCCGGCCAGAGACATGCAGGCTCACCCCGTGAGCCGGCCAGAGATGCACAGGCTCACCCCGTGAGCCGGGCCCGGGAGGTGACGTCCGGCGTGGTGGGCGGGGGCCGGGTCCGGCCACCGCTGTCACCCCGGACCCGATTCCTGCGCCTGACCGAACGGAACGTGGTGGGTTACGCCCGGGCGTGGCCGATCCTGGTCACCGGGTTGTTGGAGCCTCTGCTGTACCTCCTGTCCATCGGGTTCGGGGTGGGGGCCTTGGTGGGCGACGTCGAGTACGGGAGCGGGTCGATCCCGTACCCGGTGTTCGTCGGGGCCGGGATGCTGGCCACCGCGGCGATGAACAGTGCCGTGTTCGACACCACCCTCAACTTCTTCCTCCGGTTGAAGCACGCCCGGCTGTACGACGCTGTGCTGGCCACCCCGTTGGAGCCGCGGGACGTGGCGGTGGGGGAGGTGGCGTGGAGTCTGCTCCGCAGCGCCCTGTACTCGGCCGCATTCCTGGTCACCATGGCCCTCCTGGGCTTGGTCCAGTCGTGGTGGGCGGTGGCCGCGTTCCCGGTCACGGTCCTGCTCGGGGTGGCCTTCGCCTCGGCCGGGCTGGCCGCGGGCACGTTCATCCGCTCCTTCCTCGACTTCGAGTACATCACTCTGGTCGTGACGCCGCTGTTCCTGCTGTCGGCCACGATCTTCCCGCTGTCGGAGTATCCGGGATGGCTGGCCGCCATCATCCGGGTCACTCCCCTGTACCAGGGGGTGGCCCTCAACCGGGCCTGCATCACCGGCCAGGTGCACATCGGGCTGCTGGCCCACGTGGCCTATCTGCTGGTCATGGTGGTGGTGGGGGTGAGGGTGGCGGCGCGCCGGATCGACCGGCGGCTCCGGCGCTGAGGCGATCCGGGCCCCTGGCCGTTCGGCTCTCGCTCGGAGAGGGGAGCCACTACAGTTCGGCCCATGGCTGATGCTGCCCCGTTGTCGCCCGACGTCCTGCAGGCCTTGGCCGGGTCGAAGGTGATCCTGACGCCCACTGACGCCGGCCGGGAGGACAACTTCGGCTACACGCGGGAGGCGGCCGCCCGCCTGGCCGCGGCGCTCAACGCCGAACTCGTGTTGTACGACCGGTCGGCGGCCACCTGGGGTGACACCCCCCACCAGGAGCAGGCGTGCGACGCGGCCCGGGCCGAGGAACTGGGCCACGACGAACTCGTCCAGCAGTTCGCCGACATGGAACGGCTCGGAGCCAGGAACGTTCGCGCCTACCTGGCCAGCATGCCCACGTGGGATGGGGTCGAGAACGCCCTGCGGGACACTGGCGCCGACGTGATCGTCACCCCGACCGGGCTGGATCACCCCAAGTTCACCGACCGGTTCACCATCCCGGGCGGCGATCTGGTGGGCCGGCTCCGTCGGTACGAGGGGCCGGTGAAGATCGTGGTGGCCGAGCGGGACGGGTCGGTCTCGGTGGTGTAGGCGGGCCCGGTCCGGACCCGGCGCCGGCACGCCGGATCGGACGGAACCTGACGGTCAGGCGAACACGTCGTGGAGCTGGTACAGCTCGATGACGTTGCCGCCGAGGATCCTGGCCGTGGCCTCGGCGGGGAGGTCCGCCGTCTGGGTGGCCAGCATCCCCTGGCTGTAGGGCCAGGTGGAGTCGCTGTGCGGGTAGTCGTTGGCCCACAGGAGCCGGTCGACGGGGATGAGGCCCGCCTCGGCCATCCGGAACGCCGACCAGTCGTCCTGGAAGGTGAGCGACACATGGTCGGCCAGGTACTCGCTCGGCTTGCGCTCCAGGTTCGCCCCGCCCTTGAGCCAGTTGCGGTGGCGGTTGTAGGCGTGGTCCATCCGGTAGGCGTAGTGGGGATACCAGCCGGCGTCCGCCTCAACACAGACGAGCTGGAGCTCGGGGACCCGGTCGAACACGCCGCCGAACACGAAGGTGCCGATCAGGTCCTGGTTGCCCCGGATGATGGACAGGAAGCTGTTGAGCTTCGGGCCGCGGGGCCGGTAGTCCCGCCCGGTGAGGATGTGGAACGACAGGACGAGGCCGAGGTCGATGGCGGCCCGGTAGAACTCGTCCCAGGCCGGGTCGTCGTAGTCGGGGCCGTCCTCGGTGGCCGGGCCCGGGGTGCCGGGCAGCATGACCCCCCGCAGGCCGGCGGCGGCGATTGCTTCGAGGTCGGCGATCCCCTCGTCGGGGGTTCGCAACGCCGACTGGCCACAGCCGAACAACCGGTCCGGAGCGGCCGAGCAATACTCGGCGATCCAGCGGTTGTAGGCGTCGAACATGGCCTTCTTGAGGTCGAGGTCGGGGTGGTTGCACAGGAGCATCCCCACCGACGGGTACAGCACCTCGCCGTCGATCCCGTCGGCCTTCTGGGCCTCCACCCGGAACTGGGCGTCCCAGCCGGCCCGGTGGAGCTCCGAGAACGGCACCCCCTTCATGGCGAGCTGGTCGGATTCCTTGCCGGCCGCAGAGTGGAGGCCGAGATGGATGACGCTGCGCATACCGGGGATGTGGTAGGCGGCGCCCTCACCGGGTTCGTCGGTGCAGAACGGGGCCCGGTCACGGAAGGCGGGGTCGATCCGGTCGATGTAGGTGTCGGGCGGCTCGGTGATGTGGGAGTCGGCCGAGATGATGGGCGAGTCGATGACCCGCGGCGCGCTACTGATGCGGTCGTCGGTGGTGAGAGCCATGCCCAACGCTACGTGACCGCTCGACACGGGTGACAACCGGCATGCCACCATGGAGCTCACGATGAACCTCCCGACCGACCATGCTCCCACCGACCAGGGCGCCCTCGAGGCCAACGTCCGGTTCTACGAGGCTCTGGAACAGGGTGATCTGGCCGCCATGATCGCCCTGTGGGCCCACGACGACGACGTGGCGTGCGCCCACCCGGGCCGGCGGCCCCTCCAGGGGTGGGACGGTGTGCGGGCGTCGTGGGAGGCGATCTTCGGCAACGGGGGCAATCCCCAGGTGATCGTGACCGACGAGCACCTCGTCCGGCGTGGCCCGGTGGCCTGGATCACCCTGACCGAGAACCTGTTGTCGGGCGGTCAGGCCGGCGCGGCCACCGCCCTGAACCTGTTCGTCCACACCGACGACGGTTGGCGCATGGTCGGCCACCACGCCGCCCCCGTGCTCCTCTGAGCCGGGCGCCGATCCGGGCCCGGGTGGGGGCGGCGGAGGTGAGCGGGGGCGGGCGGCTGCACTAGGTTCGGGACGGGGCCGCCGACCGTCGGCCCGAACGTACGCCCGAACCCCAGATCGAGGGGGAACCCCCATGTCCGATGCCGTGCTCTACGAGGTGACCGACGGGGTTGCCCTCATCACCCTCAACCGGCCCGACCGGCTCAACGCCTGGAACGGCGACATGCACACCGGTTACTACGACTCGCTCGACCGGGCCGCCGCCGACCCGGCCGTGAAGACCATCGTGGTGACCGGGGCCGGCAAGGGGTTCTGCGCCGGGGCCGACATGACCGTGCTGCAGGCCGTGGGTGACGGTGGGGGAGGCGGGGAGCGTGACACCCGTAACGCCACCCACGCCCTGTCGATCCCCAAGCCGGTGATCGCCGCGGTCAACGGGGCCTGCGCCGGGCTCGGGTTCGTCCAGGCCGTGGCCTGCGACCTCCGGTTCGCCGCCGCCGGGGCCAAGTTCACCGTCGCCTTCAGCCGCCGGGGCCTGATCCTGGAGCACGGCCTGTCCTGGACCCTGCCCCGCCTGGTCGGCCAGTCCGTCGCCCTCGACCTGTCCCTGTCGGGCCGGGTCGTCCTGGCCGAGGAGGCCCTGGAACTGGGCCTGGTCAACCGGGTGGTTGACCCGGCCAAGCTCATGGACGAGACCATGGCCTACGCCCGGGACCTGGCCGTGAACGTGTCACCCACCTCCATGGGGGTCATGAAGTACCAGATCTACAACCACCCCCAGCTCCCGGTGGCCGAGGCCATGGACCAGTCCAACACGTTCATGGCGGATTCCCTGGCCCGGTCCGATTTCAAGGAGGGCGTGGCCAGCTTCGTGGAGAAGCGGCCCCCCGCCTTCGCCCCGCTCGACGACACGGTGATCCCCGGCTGACCCCGGTTCCCACCCGGCCGCCCGCCCCGGAAGGGTCCACCCCCGGGTCCGGGGGCCGGTCAGTCCGGGGCCAGGCCGAGGCACACCCGGCACTGGTCGTCGAAGGGAACCGTGTCGGCGGCGGCCCGGTCGGCCTCGGTCTGGTACTGGGGCTGGTCGGACCGGCCGGTGCGGGTGTCGCCACTGGGCCGGCCCGACGAGCCGTGGTCCTGGCGCTTGCGGCTCCAGCCGAGGGGGTTGGCCTTCCAGTCGTCGTCGACGTAGCGGTACGGGAGGTCGACGATCGTGCCCGGTTCGGTCATGGCCAGGCCGGCCGTGATCCCCTCCCGGAGGATGGACTGTTGGCCGGCCACGTCCCCGGGCAGACCGGTGGTGTGGCCGAGGGGCAGGTCCACGAACACCGACCGGGGCGGATTGGCCCGTTCGGTGATGCTGCGGGCGGAGGTGAACACCAGGGTGGGGATCCCGGCGGCTTCGAGTTGGCGTGCGATCAGACCGACCGACTGGTGGCAGACCGGTCAAACGGGGACGAGAAGGACCAGGTCGGGTTCCTGGGCCCGGCACCGCTCCACGATGAGGGGCGCCGTCTGTTCCTCGAGCCGGCGGACCGAGTAGATGCCACCCATGAACGCGTACGCCTCGGGGGTGAGCCCGCCGATGACCCCGTCCCCGGCCAGCTCACCCAGTCGGGCGAGGGGGAAGACGCAGTTGGGGTCGTTGCGGGCGTCGGTCTGGTCGTAGGCGAAGTGGGCCGTGCGCAGCTCGGCGGGGTCGACGTCGGAGGGGATGACCCGGATCGACGTGTCGTCCTTGGTGTGGAACGCCACCTGCCCCTGGCGGTACAGGCCGCCGGAGCCGACCAGGGTGATCCGCAGGTCCTCCATCGGCCGCTCGACGGGGACGAAGGCGGCCGGTTCGGGCCGTTCGGCCCACCGGTAGGCGTTGTAGCCGAGCGAGTCGTACAGGTTCCGGGTCTCGGCGATGTAGTCGGCGGGCGGCATTGGGGATGGACCGTCCCGGAGGGTTTCCACCGGTGCCGGCGGCGTCCCGGGCGCCGGGGCGCCAGCTGTGGATGCAGAGTTCGACCCCGTGGTCATGCTCCCGACTCTGGCACGCCGCCGGGCCGGGGGAAAGCCGGAACCGGTGATCGGTGGGGCCCGGCCCCCGACCGGGGTCCGGTCAGCAGTGGCCGGTGGAGGGGTCGCGGCCCGAACGCCAGCGGACGCGGCCCGGGTCCTTGCGCCTGGTCCGGTACATGTGCGAATCGGCCTGGTTGAGCAGTTCGTCGGGGATCGAACCCGGGCCGGCGAGCGCCCAGCCGCACGACACCGACACCCCCGTCCCCCGGTCGCCGAGGTTCCGGTTCAGCTCGGCGGCCAGCTCGTCGCCCCGCTGCATGCTGTCACCGTCGAATGCGGCCACGAACTCGTCGCCCCCGATCCGGCCGACCATGATCTGACCCTCGAGCTGGGTCAGGGTGCGGGCCACCGCGATGAGCACGTCATCGCCGGCCCGGTGGCCGAACTGGTCGTTGATGGTCTTGAAACGGTCGATGTCCACGAACCCGATCAGGAACGAACCCGAGCTCGTCTTGACCCGCTCGTTCAGGTACTCCATCACCCCCCGCCGGTTCAACACCCCGGTCAGGTCGTCGTGGAGGAGGTCGTGGGCGGCCCGTTCGGCGGCCAGGATCACGTCGGTGAGATCCCGGCCGATCGACATGAAGCCGAGCAGGCGACCCTCCCGGGAGAAGAAGGCCTGGTCGGTCCACTCGTGCCAGCGGAGCTGGCCGTCCGGGGTCATCGACTGGTGGACGTTGCGGCGCACCGAGTCCTCGGGGGTGACGGCCTGGATCCGGTCGAGCTGGCACCGGACCCCCTGGGCCACCGAGGCGTCGACGTAGTCGAACATGCTCCGGCCGACCATCTCCTCGGGCACGGTGGCGTGGAAGGCCGCGTAGGCCCGGTTGACGTACAGCAGCTTGCCCTCGGGGGTGAAGCGGCACACCAGATCGGGAAGTTCGTGGATGAGGAAGCGGGCGGACGCGTCCTCCCAGTCCTGGTCGGGCACGATGCCGTTGTGGAGACGGGGAACCACTACCCAACAATCGGCACGCCAACGACCGACTTGAACGGTGGACCGGGGTGTCCGGACCCCGTTCACCCAAGCGGGGGATGAAACCGGGCGCCGCGGGGCCGCCAGCCGGACCGGGTCCACCGGTCCGGCGTGATCAGCAGGGCCCGGGGGTAGTCCTCGAACAACCAGCGGCCGAACTGGCGGCGGGTCCAGCCGGTGCTGTCCACGGTGCGGATCGCCGCCTCGGTAGCCCACCGGTTGCCGAGCACGGTGCTCAGGCCCCGGGCGAACCGGTGATCGCGGACGATGGTCCGCTCCAGATCGGCCTGGTATCGGTGGCCGGCCAACCCGGGCTCGTCGGGTCCGGCGTCGGCCAGACTGGTCACGGCGGCCATCCCGGTCTCCAGGGCCTGGCCGATCCCCTCGCCCGTCATGGGGTCGGTGGCCGCCGCGGCGTCCCCGGCGAACAGTACCCGTCCCGACGTGGGGGAAAGGTCCCCGAGTCGGGCCGGGATGGGCCAGGCCTTGTGACGTCCCTCAGGTTCCACGTCGGGACCGAGCCACCGGGCGATGTGGGGCCGTCCCAGCAGCTCGGGCCACAGGCCGGCCATGGACCGCACCTCGACCCCGGCTCCCCGCTGGATGCCGAACCCCACGTTGACGGCCCCGTCGCCGACGGGGAACGACCAGGCGTATCCGGGGAGCAGATCGGGTTCGAACCAGACCACGAGGCGGCGGCGGGCCTCGTCCGAGGCGCCCCGCAGGTACTGGCGGAAGGCGTGCCACTCGCCCCGGTAGCCGGGCGAGGTGGCCCCGAGGAGCTTCCGGGTGGGCGACCACATCCCGTCGGCGGCCACCAGGTACGGGGCGGTGAGGGTGACGGTGCCGGGGGGATCGTCCGAGCTGGCCGTCAGCTCCACCCGGTCCGGGTGGGAGGTGACCTCGGCCACCTCGTGGCCTTCGAGGACAGTGGCCCCCTCCCGGCGGGCCAGCTCCACCAGGGCGGCGTCGAGCTCCTGGCGCCGGCACACCGCGGCGTAGGCACCGTGGCGGCGGGGTAGGGGGAGCACGGCGGTGACCCCCCACGGGCTGCGCAGCTCGACCTCCTCGATGGGCAGCCAGCTGGGGGTCGAGGCGGGGTCGAAACCGAGTCCGGCCAGGTGGCGGAGGGCGGAGGTGGTGAGCCCGTCCCCGCAGCACTTGTCTCGGGGGAACCGGGCCCGGTCCACGACGACCACGTCGAGACCCCGACGGCGGGCGGTGATGGCGGCCGCGGTTCCTGCCGGTCCCGCTCCGACCACCACCAGATCGACGGTTCGGCCCCGCGGGCCCCGCTGCGTGGACATCACCGCCGAGGTTACGGGAGGCGGCCTCAGTTCCCGTCGCCGACGGTGTCGGTGGTGGCGGGCGCCGTGGTGGTCGGCGCCGGGGTGTCGGTGCTCTGGTCGTTGGCGTCCGGGGCCGCGGTGGTGGGTGCGGCCGGCTCGTCCTCGGGTTCCGGTCGGGTCGGGTTGCCGTTGCAGTCCAGGCCCTCGGCGGGGCGGTACACGGCGAACACCGAGTCGTGTTCCACCGAGCCGTCGGGGTAGCGGCGAGTCCGCGGGGTGGTGTACCGGTTGCATTCCCCCTGGGCCGAGCGCTGCAGCTCACCGGCGGTGACGTCGATGTGCTTGGTCGAGTAGAAGGTGACGGTGATCGAGGTGGCCGTGTAGCTGGTCCACACCAGGATCCCGTAGTCGGTGGTGTTCTTGATCGACAGGTCGGGGGCCGGCCACGAGATCGTGGCCTCCCGGCCCCGGGGGTACCGGGAGATGTACAGGGAGTGCGACTGGTAGGTGTTGTAGTCGACCCCGGCGAAGAAGGCGGCGTTGAAGAAGGTGGTGGCGAACTGGCTCACCCCGCCGCCCACCTGCTGTTCCATGACCCCGTCGGCGATGGCGCCGTCGGCCACGAATCCCTTGGCCTCGGTGCGGCGGCCGACGTAGCCGTTGAGGGAGAAGTCCTCGCCGGGCCGGATCACGGCGCCGCGGACGATGTCGGCGAAGCGGTGGATGTTGGTCACCCGGGGCTGTCCGGCCGGGTGTTCGGTGGTGAAGCTCGAGACCTCCTCGATGATGCCGAGGGCCTCGAGTTCGGCCACACCCTCGTCGGGACCGACGATCTCCGGCTCGAGTTCGACCACCCGGGCGGCGGCCTCGTCCCCCTCGTCGTCGGGGGCGACACCCTGCATGAGCTGGTCGGCGATGCCGGACACCGATTCCGCCGAACAGCAGACCACGGTCTCGGAGGCCGGGATGACCATCGGAACGTTGTCCACCACGTCGAAGTGGGCCCGCTGGTCGTCGGAGCCGAGCCGCGGGAACAGGGGCTTGAGCCCTTCGAGGGCCCGGTCGTCGTCGATGGTCCAGGTCGGGTTGCCCCCGGGGGTTACCGGCGGCTCGGTGACCACCCAGTCCCGCAGGGTGGCCGCGTCGACCTCGGCGGTCTGGTCGAGGACCTTGATCTCGGTGGTCCCGTCGGTGGCGTCGTTGGCTTCCTCGGCCAGGGTCTCCATCTGGGCGTTGCTCACCGTGGGTTCCACCACAACCGGGTCCACGGTCACGACCAGGGGGTCGGGTGTTTCGGCCGGGTCGGCGTCGGCCTCGGACAGGGCGGTGGTGAGGTTCTCCGCCAGCTGGGCCGGGTTGACGTCCACCCCGGTCGATCCGGGCATGACGGTCAGGGCGTCGTCCTCGATCACCAGCATCGGGTCGGCGATCCGGGGCAGGCCGGGGCGGAGCACGTCCACCACCGCGGTCTGGGCCGCGTCGTCGGGCACCGTGTACTCGAGGGGAAGGTCCTCCTCACCCAGGAAGGTGGACACCCAGACGAACGGTCCGGTGAGCGGATTGAGGACCCGGCGGGACCCGAGCGCGTCGTCGATGATGGCGTCACGGTCCAGACGGGCCCCGAGCGAGGTTGCGTCGGAGGGGACGGAGTCCTCGCCGACCTCGACGGTGACCACCCGGTCGGTCAGCTGAGCCTCCAGGTCGGTGGTGACCGTCTCCAGCCGGGCCCGATCGGCCCCGCCGATGGCCACCCCATCGACGGAGGTGTTGCGGGTCACCTGGCCGCTGGTGCGCATCAGGTCGATCGCCCATGCGGCGTAGAACAGCAGCAGGAGGGCTAGGACACCGACGAGGACCCGCCGGCCGGTGGACCACGACCGTCGGCCGCCGTCGGGATCGTCCGGGTCGGTCCCTGCCGGGCTCTCGTCGGTGGAGGCCGCGGCCGAATCGGCGGATACCCCGGTGGCCGGTCGGCCCGGGCCCACCCCGTCCGGACCCGATGGCTCGAACTCATCGGTCGTCCGGCGGCTGATCGGGACGGTGGACGTGGGGGGCAGCTGGGTGGTCTCGACCCCGTCGCCGCCGGTCGTCCGGCCCTGGTCGGGCGAGGCCGTCTTTCCCGCCTCGTCCCGGTTCGGGGTGGTTCGGCGGGCGCGGGCTTCGGCCGCCGGTGTGGCGAGGATGCCCGGCTTGGAGGACGGTGCGGTGGTGCTCGGGCCGGAGGCGGCTCCGGCCGCCGGCGCGACCACCGGATTGGGCGCTGTATCCGGACCCGTGCCGCCGGACGCGGCGCCGGTGTCCGGGGCGGTGTCCGGGCTGGTGTCGGTGCCCGGGGTGGTGTCGGTGCCCGGGGTGGTGTCGGATTTGGCCGGGCTGGTGTCGGTGCCGGGGCTGGTGTCGGATTTGGCCGGGGTGGTGTCGGTGCCCGGGCTGGTGTCGGATTTGGCCGGGGTGGCGTCGGTGCCCGAGCTGGTGTCGCCGTCTGGGGTGGTGCCGCTTCCCGGGGTGGTGCCGCCGCCTGGGGTGGTGTCGGATTTGGCCGGGGCGGTGCCGGGGGTGCTCGCCCCGGGGAACGGAGGTGTGGCACCGGGTGCCGGTGGGGAATCGGTGCCGGTGGACGTGACACCGGGGGTGGCCGGTCCGGGGGTGGTCGGCGCGCCCGGGGTCGGCGCGGGGCTGGCGGACGTCGTGCCGGAGGTGGCTGTGGCGGGACTGGTCGACGTGGCACCGGGGGGTGTCGGCGGGGAGCCGGGGATGGGTGGGGTGGCCCCGGGGGCCGCCGCACGGCCGGGGTTTGGCGCGCTGGTGGGCGGAGCTGTCGGCCCGGTGACCGGCGGGGTGGGGAACAGGCTGTCGGCGGCGGATCTGGACGGCTTCCGGACCGGTCTCGTCGCGGCCCCGGGTCGGGGCTCGTCCAGGCCCGGGGTGAGGGGGGCGTTGACGGCTGGGTCGGCCAGGAAGTCGTCGGCCGAGATCGGGCCCATGCCGGTGGTCGGCAGGCCCGGGGCATCGGCGGTGTCGGTGGAGTCCCCGTCCTTCCCCGGCGCCGGGGCCGGCCCGTCGGCGGCCACGGGGCGGGTGTTCGACCCCTCGGCGGCCCCTGGAGCGGCCGCGGTGGGACGGTCGGTGCCGCCAGCCGCCCCGGCGGCCAGAACGGCGGTCTCCGCCGCCCCGCTGGTGCCGGCGGTCGGGTCGGTGGCCGGACCGGTGGTCGCGGCTTGGTCAGGGGCTGGGCCGGTGTGGGCGGCCGGGCGTTCGGCGATCAGGGAGTCCGGGTTGGCCTCGCCGTCGGCGGCCTCCTCAGAGGTTTCGGCGGTGGGACCGTCGTCGCCCGTTCCCGTTTCAACTGGGGCGGGCCCGTCGGCACCGTCGCCGACGTTGGGGATGGCCGCGGTCACTGCCGCCGCCATCAGGGCACCGTCGATGAAGAACTCGCCCGGGGGCGAGGCCGCCGGACCGGCCTTGGGGGCGGACTGGATGCCGACGCCCGCGGTGTCGGCTTGGGACGCGCCGTTGCCGCCGTCGGCGTCCGCCAGGGTGCCGGGGTTGGCGGAGTCGGGTATGGCGGAGTCAGGTTTGGCGGAATCGCGGGTGGCCGCCGGTTCCGGACCGGTCGCCGGGTCGGCGTCGACCAGATCGGCCACGTCGTCCTCCGGGCCACCCTCGGGAACGGCGTCGGCCGGGGCCGGAGCGACCGGCACGCCGATGGCGATCGGACCCGCCTCGGCCATGCGGGCGGGATCGTCGACGCCGGGTGGGGGCTGACCGTCGGCCAGGGCCCGGGCCATGGCGGCGTCGTAGACCTCGCCGGTGGGGGCCGGCTCGGTGGGGAGGTCGTCCGGATCGTCGAGTCCGGGGAACAGGGGGCGACTCGGACCGAGGGGTCCGGCGGCCGGCCCGGACCCGTGATCCCGGCGGCCTACGTCGTCACCTGCGGTGGTGCCGGTGACGCCCTCGGCGTCGGAGGGTTCGTCACCGTCGCCCGGGTCGTCTACGATCACCGGTTCGTCATCGACGGTTGGTTCGTCAGCGCGATCGCCAGTATCGCCGGACGACGCGTCACGCGTCGCGGCCTGGGCGGACTGGGCTCTGATCGTCGGCTCGCTCACCGTCGTTCAGTCTGCCATCGTCTTGCCTGGAGCGGTGGGAGCCATTTTCTGCATTGCCGTGACACTGTGACAAGATCGTCACCCGAAACGGAGGTATCTATGAGTGGTCTTTGCGACGGGCGTGTTGCCATCGTCACCGGGGCGGCCCGGGGAATCGGGCGCGAGCACGCCCTCATGTTGGCGTCGGATGGCGCCAAAGTTGTGGTCAACGACCTCGGTGGTGAGATGGACGGCACCGGTGCCGACGCCACCCCGGCCCAGCAGGTCGCCGACGAGATCAAGGCCATGGGCGGCGAAGCCGTGGTCAACGGCGACGACGTCTCGGACTGGGAGGGCGCCCAGCGCCTGGTCAACACGGCCGTCGAGACCTTCGGTGGTCTCGACGTGGTGGTCAACAACGCGGGCATCCTGCGGGACCGCATGCTCGCCAACATGACCGAGGCCGAGTGGGACGCCGTCATCCAGGTGCACCTGAAGGGCACGTTCGCTCCCGCCCGCTGGGCGGCTGCCTATTGGCGTGAGCGGTCCAAGAACGGCGAGACCAACGACGCCCGCATCATCAACACCACCTCGGTGTCGGGCATCTACGGGAACCCGGGCCAGACCAACTACGGCGCGGCCAAGGCCGGCATCGCCGCCTTCACCATCATCGCGGCCCAGGAGATGGCCCGTTACGGGGTCACCGTCAACGCGGTCGCCCCCGGGGCCCTCACCCGGATGACCGAGAACCTCGGCATGGGTCAGCTCGACGAGGAGGGCAAGGAGGCCATGAGCCCCCGCTGGATCGCCCCCATCGTCACCTGGCTGGCCAGCCCGGAGTCGGCCCAGGTCACCGGCCGGGTGTTCGAGGCCAGCGGCAAGGTCCTGGGTGTGGCCGAGGCGTGGCGCCGCGGTCCCGTGGTGGATCCGGTCGACGATCCCAAGGACGTCGGACCGCTGGTCAAGCAGCTGATGAGCGAGGCGGCCCCCAACGCCGACATGCAGGGCCAGCCGGTCACCGGCCCGGGGCGACCCACCCCGTACTAGGCCGGTCCGAACCGTCCCTTTTGGGGGCCGGCCAGCACGGGTTGGCCCCCAACCCACCCCCATCGTCGAACCAATGATTCCAACGGAGGAAACTGAACGATGCCACTGAATCCTGATGCCGTCGGCGCCAAGGGCGAGCCTCGCCGCGCGTCGTGGACCAGCGACGACGCCATGCTCTACGCGCTCGGTATCGGTGCCGGCGTCCAAGACCCGGTCGGCTACGAACTGGAGTTCACCACCGAGAACACCGCCGGGGTCGACCAGCAGGTCTTCCCCACCATGGTGGTGCTCTTCGGCTTCACCTCCAAGGGCGGGAAGTCCGCGGTGAGCCAGGCCGGAACCTACGACCCCCGCATGCTGGTGCACGGCGAGCAGGGCATCAAGCTCCTGCGCCCCCTCCCGACCAGTGGTGAGGTCGAGACCGTCGACGAGATCACCGGTATCTACGACAAGGGCAAGGGTGGCGTCGTCGTCACCAAGACCGTGGGCACCCTGGTGGCCGACGGTCAGCCCCTCTACGAGGCCACCTCGTCGATGTTCATCCGGGGGGAGGGAGGCTTCGGCGGCGATCGCGGCCCGACCGAGAAGGCCAACGTCGCCCCGGACACGCCCCCGAACCACGAGGTCACCTACCAGACCCGGCCCGACCAGGCCCTGCTCTACCGGCTGTGCGGCGATCGCAATCCGCTCCACTCCGACAAGCAGTTCTCCGACGTCGGCGGCTTCCCCAAGCCGATCCTGCACGGTCTCTGCACCTACGGGTTCACCGGTCGGGCCCTGCTGCACACCCTGTGCGGCTCCGATCCGTCCCGGTTCACCGGCATGGAAGCCCGGTTCAGCTCGCCCGTCCTGCCCGGTGAGGCCCTCACCGTCCGGATGTGGGAGAACGGCGACGGTTCCGCCATCTTCCAGACCCTCGGTGGCGACGGTCGCGTCGTGATCGACAACGGCGGGGTGACCTACACCTCCTGATCGACACCGGCCTGATCGGCACCCTCCTAAAGCACACCGGCCTCCCGCCCCGCTCCCGACCCAGGGACCGGGGCGGGAGCGCTCAGAACAGGCTCTGCTGGGGGCGTTCGATGCCCCGCAACTCGTCGTAGTCCACCTCGAGCCAGTCGATCCCCCGGTCGGTGGCCAGCGTCCGGGCCTGGGGTTTGATCTGCTGGGCCACGAACAGGCCCCGGACGGGGGATAGATCAGCCTGCCGGTTGAGGAAGTCGAGGTAGCGCGTGAGCTGTTCCACGCCGTCAATCTCACCCCGGCGTTTCACCTCGACGGCCACCACCCGATCGTCACCGTCCCGGCACAGCAGATCCACCGGTCCGATCTCGGTGGGGTACTCCCGGCGGATCAGGCGCATGCCGGGGCCGAGCCGGGCCGGGTCGACCGCGAGCAGCTCCTGGATGTGGGCCTCCACACCGTCCTTGAGGAGGCCGGGATCGTCGCCCAGGTCGTGGGCCACGTCGCTGAACACCTCGTGCAGGGTGATGGTGAGGGTCTCGCCCTTGGGGTTGGTGACCACCCAGGCGTCCTCATCCTCCACCCGCAGATTGGGTGCGGTCATCCAGTTCAACGGCTTGTAGGCGCCTCCGTCGGCGTGGACGGCGACGCAACCGTCGGCCTTGACCATGATCAGCCGGGTGGCCCGGGGCAGGTGGGCGTCGAGCCGGCCGTTGTAGTCGACGGTGCATTCGGCGATCACCAGTCTCATTCGGCCAGCCGCCCGCCGAGCCGGCGGCTGATCAGTTCCCGGCGTTGTTTGAGCTCGGCGTAGGTCATGCTGGTGGTTTCGTCCGGGTCCACCCCGAAACCGGCCCGGAACCCGCTGGTGTCTACCGACCACCCGGCCGGGTCCTCACCCAGCTGGGCGGCGATGGCGGCCCCGTGGGTGGTGGCGAAGTGGGTGGCGACGGTGGTGATCATGGCGTACAGGTCGAGGTCTGGGGCTTGTGTGGCGATTGTACAGTCTTAGATTTTCATGTTCTTGTCTTAGTTCATCATCGGCTTGGGCATGCGTGCCCCGTAGACGATGAGTGCTTTGATGATCCGCTGTATCTCGGCGATGAGCTCCTCGGGGGCCATCTTGGTGGGGTCGATGGGGGGGCCGTCCAGGCCGAGGTCCTCGATCACCCGGTCGATGTCGGTGTCAGCGGGGAGGGCACCGAGATCCCGTAGGGCGGCCACCTGGCCCCGCAGATCGTTGCTGGTGGAGGACATCATCAGCCGCAGGAAGGCCATGCGTTCGAGCTGGGTGAGGCGCCCCGTGATCCCGAAGTCCACCAGGCCCACCCGGCCGTCGTCGAGCACGAACAGGTTGCCGGCGTGGAGGTCGCCGTGGAAGACGCCGTGCAGGAACGCCCCTTCGAGGAAGCCGATCATGGCCGTGTGGATCACGTCGTGGGGGTCCACCCCGGCACCCGTGATGCCGCCGACGTCGTCGAAGGCGAACCCGTTGAGCCGTTCCATGACCAGCACCCGGCGGGTCACGTAGCGGGGGTGGGGGCGGGGCACCACGAACCCGGCCTGGCCCAGTTCGACGAACACCCGGGCTACGTCGAGCATGTTGTCGGCCTCGAGGCGGAAGTCGAGCTCCTCCACGATCGTCTCGGCGAACAGTTCCACCAGGGCGGGCGGGTTGGCCAGCGCCGACACCGGGATCCGGCCCACCAGGAACGGGGCCAGCCAGGAGAGCACCTTCAGGTCACGGCGGACCACGACGTCGATCCCCGGCCGCTGGACCTTCACCACCACCGCCTCTCCGGTGGTCAGTACCGCCCGGTGCACCTGGGCGATCGAGGCGGCGGCCACCGGGATCGGTTCGAAGGAGGAGAACACCCGGTGCAGGGGCTGGCCGAGATCCTGCTCGATGACGGCCACGACCTCCTCGTAGGGCACCGACGGCACCTGATCCCGGCACTTGCGGCATTCGGCCACCAGTTCGGGAGGAAAGACGCCCTCACCGGCCGAGATGATCTGGGCCAGCTTGATGTAGGTGGGGCCGAGGGCCTCGGCCGCCTCTCGGAAGCGGCGCGACAGCTCCGCCCGGGAGCGGTCGGTGCCGCGGTCCCTCACGTACCAGGCTCCGATGGCCCAACCCAGGTGGCGGAGCACCACAGCGGCCCGCCCGATCGGGGGGAGTCGTGGTGGGGTGGTGAGGTGAGGGATTTCGCGGGCGAGCCGGCGGCGCAGGGCGGCCACACCGGACCGCCACCGCGGTTGCTGGTCGGCCAGGCTCCACGCCGGTTGCTCGGAGAACGACCCGAGGTGCAGATCGTTGGCAGGTACGGACACGGTCACCGTTCCAGTCTGGCGCCTAGAACAACCGTTCGGAACGCGGCGACCCGATCCGTTGGGTGCGGGTGGACGGGGCTGGGTCCCGGGGGGAGGGGGCGGTCAGAAGTTCGGGCGGCGCTTCTCGCGCATGGCCCGCACCCCTTCGGCGAAGTCGGGCTCGCCCATCATCTCGGAGAACAGGGCCAGGGAGTGATCCACCGAACTGCCCACGTCACCGTGGAGGTCGTCGTAGACCTGCCGCCGGGTCTCGGTGAGGGAGCGGGCCGAGACGGTGCCGGCCAGTTCGTCGGCGAAGGCCAGGGTCCGGTCGATCAGCTCGTCGGCCGGGTGCAGCTGGTTGACCAGGTGGAGGCCGGCGGCCTCCTCGGTGAGCACCACCCGAGAGGTGAGGAGGATGTCCATGGCCGGGCTCAGCCCGATGAGGCGGGGCAGGAGCCACGACAAGCCGTATTCGGCCGGCATGTTCAACTTGCCGTGGGCGGCGGTGAGCTTCACTCCGGGGGCGGCGAACCGGAGGTCGGCGAAGCAGGCCAGGACGAGGCCGATCCCGGCAGCCGGGCCGTTGATCGCGGCGATCACCGGCTTGGTCAGGCCGTAATGGAAGGCGAGCGGATGGTCGAACTCCGGCCGGTAGCCGTAGCCCGGGGTGGCCTCGTCGCCGCGGAGCCCGTCGTCGTAGTCGCCCCGGGCGGCGTGACCCGACAGGGCCTCGGCGTCGCCGCCGACGCAGAACGCCCAGCCGGCCCCGGTCACCACCGTAACCCTCACCTCTGGGTCCCGTTCGGCCCGTTCGATCAGGGTCCGGTACTCGGCGTGCATCCGGCCGGTCCAGGCGTTGCCCCGGTGGGGACGGTTGAGGGTGATGACGGCGGTGCGGCCCCGGACCTCGTAGGTGGTGGCCTTGAGCTGGTCGGGGGCGAGGGGAGGGGAGGTGGGTTCGGTCATCCGTTGAGAATGGTCAGGCACCGCTCGGCCCATTCGGGCCGGCAGATGAGCAGATCCGGCAGGTACGGATCAGGATTGTTGTACACCATCGGGGATCCGTCGAGTCGGGAGCAGTGCAGACCGGCCGCCTTGGCCACCGCCACCGGGGCGCAGGAGTCCCATTCGTACTGGCCGCCGGAGTGGGCGTAGATGTCGGCCTGGCCCCGCACCACGGCCATGGCCTTGGCCCCGGCCGAACCCATCTCGATGTACTCGGCGCCCAGGTCCCGGGCCAGCATCTGGGCCGCCGGGGGCCGCCGGGTGCGGCTGACGATCACCCGGGGCCGGGGGCCGGCCGGGTCCGGCAGGACTGGGGCCGGATCGGTGCCCAGCACGATCTCCTCGGCGGGCAGGGCGACGGCTCCGACGATCGGGTCGCCGTTGGTGACCAGGGCGATGTGGACGGCCCAGTCGATGCGGGGCGGCTCGGCGAACTCCCGGGTACCGTCCAACGGGTCCACGATCCAGACCCGGTCGGCCGACAACCGCTCGCGGCGGTCCGCGCCCTCCTCGGAGAGGACCGCGTCGTCGGGACGGGCCCGGGCCAGGGTCTCCACGATGAACTGGTGGGCGGAGAGGTCTCCGGCGTCCTTCAGTTCCCAGTGGGTGGTGCCTTCGACCAGCATCCGGTGGCGGAGCTCCACCAAGAGCCGTCCGGTGTCCTCCGCCAGCTGGCGAGCCAGGTTGTGGTCGTTGGTGTCGGCGTCGTCTGGTCCCTCAGGCACCCTGTGCACCCTAACCGGTCCCGCCCGGGGAGGATTAGCCGGCTTCACCGTGGGGGATCCGGCCTCCTCGTAGCAGGCCAGGTGGTACTGCTCCACCCGCTGCCACACCCCGTCGTCGTACACGTTGCAGATGACCTGCTGGTCCCGCTGGCGGGCTCGGAACTTCACCCGCTCGCCACAGAGCGGGCACTCGGCGGCGCAACCGGCTTCGATGAGGCGGACCACCGCCCGGCTCTCCCAGGCGGCGGGGGTAGGGGCGGTCTTGGTGGACTTGGACGGCGCCATGGGGTGCTATCGGCCCCAGACCGGTGCCGATGAGCGCGCCGGGCCGCCACGCCCGCGGACGGTTACAGCTGGTCGGTGCCGACGTGGGCGGCCGGCAGGGGACGGGTTCGCTCAGCGGACGAGGGGCTTGTAGGTCACCCGGTGGGGGCCGGCGTCGTCGCCGAGCTCCCGCTGGCGGAACTCCTCGTACTCGGAGAAGTTGCCCTCGAACCAGCGCACCTGGGAGTTGCCCTCGAAGGCCAGGATGTGGGTGGCGATCCGGTCCAGGAACCAGCGGTCGTGGCTGATGACCACGGCACAGCCGGGGAACCGTTCGAGGGCGTCCTCCAAGGCTCGGAGGGTGTCCACGTCGAGATCGTTGGTGGGCTCGTCGAGCAGGAGCACATTGCCGCCCGACTTCAGGACCCGGGCCAGGTGGACCCGGTTGCGTTCCCCGCCGGAGAGGACCCCCACCTTCTTCTGCTGGTCGGAGCCCCGGAAGTTGAACGAGGCCACGTAGGCCCGGCCGTTAATCTCCCGTCCCCCCACATCCACCAGGTCGTGGCCTTCGGTGATGGCCTCGTAGACGGTGTGGTCGGGGTCGAGGATCTGGCGGGACTGATCCACGTAGGCCAGTTCCACCGTGGAGCCGACGGTGATCGTGCCGCCGTCGGGCTGCTCGCCCTCGCCGGTGGCGGCCCCGATCAGCATGTTGAACAGGGTCGTCTTGCCGGCCCCGTTGCCGCCGATGACGCCGACGATCCCGGCGGGCGGCAGCTTGAAATCGAGGTCCTCGATCAGGAGGCGGTCCCCGAACCCCTTGGACAGGCCCCCGACCTCGATGACCTGGTCGCCGAGCCGGTTGCCGGGTGGGATGTGGATCTGGACCTTGTCGGACGACGGGTCGTACTGCTCGGCCTCGGCCAGCAGGTTCTCGTAGGCGGTGAGCCGGGCCCGGCCCTTGGCCTGCCGGGCCTTCGGGGCCATGCGGACCCAGTCGAGCTCCCGCTGCAGGGTGCGCCGCTTGGCGTCCTGCGCCCGTTCCTCCTGGGCCAGGCGGGCCTCCTTCTGCTCCAGCCAGGAGGAGTAGTTGCCCTCGAACGGGATCCCCCTGCCCCGATCGAGCTCCAGGATCCAGCGGGCCACGTTGTCGAGGAAGTAGCGGTCGTGGGTGATGGCCACGACCGTGCCCGGATACTCGGCTAGGTGGTGCTCCAGCCACGCCACCGACTCGGCGTCGAGATGGTTGGTCGGCTCGTCGAGGAGGAGCAGGTCCGGTTGGGAGAGCAGCAGGCGGCACAGGGCCACCCGGCGTCGTTCACCACCCGACAGGTGTTCGACAGAGTCGTTCTTGGGGGGCAGACGTAGGGCGTCCATGGCGATGTCGATGCTGCGCTGCAGATCCCACGCGTTGGCCGCGGTGAGCCGGTCCTCCAGCTCGGCCTGCCGGGCCCCCAACTTCTCGTAGTCGGCGTCCGGATCGGCCCAGGCGGCCAGTACGGCGTCGTAGTCGGCCAGGAGCCGGACGGTGTCACCGGCCCCGTCCATCACGTTGCCGACCACGTCCTTGGTGGGATCCAGTTGGGGCTCCTGCTCCAGCTGGCCGACCGTGAACCCCGGGGTGAGGCGGGCCTCACCGGTGTAGCCGTCGTCGACGCCGGCCATGATGCGCAGGAGGGACGACTTGCCGGCCCCGTTCCCGCCCAGCACCCCGATCTTGGCTCCCGGGTAGAAGGACAGGTTGATGTTCTCCAGCACCTGGCGGTCCGGAGGGTGGAACCGTCCCAGCTTGTGCATGGTGTAGATGAACTGCTTGGCCATGAACGCCGCCTCTCGGGAGACAGGAGAACTCCGGGGGAACGCTGACGATACCGAGGCCTGCGGCCGTCGGTGCCCGGCGGGGGCTGGGGCGGGGGAGTCGCTGGGGCGGGACCGCTGGCCAGGCGCGAGCATTCCTGGGCCGGTGCGCGGCGGGCAATGACATCGGGTCTGTGTGAGGTCTGTGTAAGTGGGTAGGTCGCTGTTTGGAGTCCATCGAGGTCCGGGGCGCCGAGTGGCCGGCCATGATCGGCGTCTGTGACCGGCCTCGGAGCGGTTCTTTCAACGCCAGGTATATACGACAGCATGCGTCAACATCATTGGCCAAATAATTGAGGTGAACCAAGAAATCAGTAGTAAGGTCCAGTGACATCATCCAGCCCCTTTCCTCGAGTGCATCGGTGGTAAGTCGCGTTGATCACCCGACTGTGATCGCGTTGGTAGGTTCGCCTGCATGCTGAAAGTCCGCTCACCGGTAGCATTTGTTATCGAACAGCGAGCCTTCCATCGATGTGGCCGCATAGCGTCCCAACTTGTTGCTTGTCCATCATGCAACATGTCAGTTGGAGATCATGGGAAACCCGATGATGTCGTATTCAGACCGGACCAACAGAGACTCATGCTTGATCGTGTGTGCAAGAGATCCACGCGGTGCGAGTAGTGGTGGGGTCAATGCCATTCGAAGCTGGGTGATCGCTGCGTCGACGATTTTCGACCGAGTCGATATCGCCATAACAATGCCGCGCATCGGAAACGTCGACTATTGGTCGCCTCCCGATCATTGTCGATTCACAAACCCTCGCCCGGGTGGATGGATGACAACAAATATTGCATGCCTCGGGGCGAGCATTCTTACTGGGAAATCACTCAACTATTCCTATGGGGTTGTCAACCGGATTAATCCGCGGGGAAGGCTTCCGAGTCAAAAATATGATCTAGCAATCTTTGATACAATACGCACCGCCTATCTCGCCAATAGCGTAAATAGCGAAGCCAAAATCCTTCATCTTGAAGACGTGTTGTCGGATCGTTACGCGCGTGAATCTGAGCTGTCTAGCGGCCAGATCTTCGGTGCAGCGAGCGATAGGGTGCCGCTCGGACGCTATATTAAAGGGCCGATTGTTCCGCGCTTGTACAATCGCGAGGCTCGCAAGTTGTACATGGATGAAATATCTTCTTCATCCTCCTTCGACTTGGTTACGTTGAGCAGCCCTGAAGAGGCAAGGACTTGGAGTTCACGGTTCAGACGTACACAGGTTCGCTGGGCGCCCATCGCCACTCCAACAGCAAGCCGTCTGTCCAACCAAGGCCGCAAAAATGAACGAAAACAGAGTTCACTCGCACGGAAACTTGTCTTTTTGGGCACACTTTCCTATCATCCCAATGTTCGGAGCCTCGATCGAGTAATTCTGGAGATTTTTCCGCATATTAGGCGACTATATCCGGAGCTAAAACTTGAAGTAGTCGGCGCCTGCCTGCCGTCTATTCAAACAGCTCGACAAGGGGAGGATGTGGTTTTTCACGGCTATGTAGATGATCTGGAACCGTTTTTGAATCAAACATCCTGCCTTATTATGCCTAGTTCTGAGCCCGGAGGCATCAAAGTGAAGTTGATTGAAGCGCTTTTGGCAGGATCCACGGTCCTAACCGATCCAGATATAGCTACGGCTACGGGTTTACTCGGAAAATCCGATTCCCTTGTTGAGTGTCGGTGCGTGGAAGAGTACGTCGCTGCTGTGACCGACTTTATGAGTTCCGATCCCGATGAGCTCGCCATCCTGGCCGCCCAATCTTCGAAAACCACGTCCGATATCTATGGAGAAGAGGCAGTCCGCAGCCGTCTATCGGACCTTATATTGGAGGCAATTTCGTGACATTAGGGCGTGTTTTTATTGTCGGGCCGACCAGATCTGGGACATCTCTACTGCAGAGACTACTTGCTGAAGCAACTGGGTATCTGGCCCTCCCAGAGAGCCATCTATTCACTAAGGGTTTCAACCGCAATGTTCGGAATTTCGTTGTGGATATAGATAGTCTGATCGCGGCCATACTTCAATACAGACATCAACTCGACGATGTGAATATTGTCTACGATGCTAACGAGTTTGAAGAAGTTGCAATTCGAATATCGGAGATGCAGTCAACCTTTGAAATAGTTGACACTGTAGTGGCACTTTACGATCGACTCACAGTTTTCAACCAAGCACCTGGATGGATCGAGAAGACTCCGGCACACTCGACGAGAAGCGCACTTATAGCGAGCGCTCACACGAGACCATCTATCGTGCACATGACGAGATCATCTCAACCCACGATTAGGTCGCGATCTTCCGCAGCGCGCGAATGGGGCTCCGGTGAGTCCTATCTACGAAGTGTAGCTCATTGGGTAGCGACGTCGCTAATCTCCAATTGTCGCGTCCAGTATGGTGAAACTCTCGTAGATTTTAACTGCCTTGTGACGCAACCCAATGAGACGGTGAAGAAACTCTGTGCGCGACTCGATATAGCGCTGATCGACGCGAGACCGAACGCTGGCACTGCCAATCAGGCAGTAGCACCCTCGAACGAACCATGGCGGCTCCGGGCTCTAGAAGAACCAGATGCGTCCAAGGCATATGCCTCTGATCAGATACTTGATCGCCTGTTCAATCCCACAAATACAGGTCGTTTCGGGGATGTCGTCGCCCGTTCCTTCGCGTTAGTTGAGCCCCGTCTTGCGAAAGAAAAGGTCATTTGTTAACCAGTCCGCGAACCCAGGCCTGTTTACTTGTAGTTATCGTAGTTGTCGACCAAATATCTACCGCCTTAGAACCACAATATCGCGCAACTGCGATCTCCATCGTATTACTAGCGATGCTGTTAACGAGTTCTAACAACTCGGCTGAATATTCGGTCAAATCGTTGCAAAAACACCTGCTGCAACTTCTGTTGTTATTGACAATTCCCGCAACGTTGATCAGTATTTTCGCGCATAATACTCGAGAGTATATGCTGGGCGATATGTATCACTGGTTAGTGGAGTTTCTGTTAGCTTCATTTGTCGGGGCTCGCACCGTCGCCACCATCGGCTACGAGCGCCTGAGGCGATGTCTTCTTGTGGCGGCGTTCATCACGGCAGCCGCTGCCATTCTATTCATAGTGTATGGGTTAGTTTATGGTTCAGAATTTGGTGGAAAAATGGTTGGCGGTAGCTCTGTCTGGAGACTGGAGCTCGGCAAGCTGTACCCGGCATCTCACATGGCGTTGCTTATCGCTATGATAAGGTTCGATAGAAATATCAGTCTCCGTGAAAAGCGCGGAGCGCGATTGACGTTATTGATTCTTCTTATAGTCGGAGTGATTACGTTCAAGCGAGTCCAGATATTTGCCCTTATCCTAGCTATGGGAATCTCGTTATCGAAGTATCAGGTTAACCTCCGTCGGAGAACGCCCCTAATTGGTGTAGCACTTGCGGGCCTGGCTGGCGTCATCGGATTGATATCTTTCGATCTAGTTGGGTCGGAGTCTATATCGTCGCTTGACTACTCATCCTTCTCCACTGCTGATTCGCTAGGCACGAGAGCGGCTCAATATCAGGACCTCGGCGGCCTGATTATAGACTCACCATTTGGATCTGGCTTCGGAGCCGAATTTGACACGCATATTGACCTGGGATCGGGCTTGGTCCCCTCCCGAGAACACTTCCTACACAGCGGCTATCTCTTTAATGCCCTGCAACTTGGCTGGACGACGTCCTGTTTGATTCTCATCTTTGTCGTGGTTTGCCTAAAGTCGTTGAACCGCTCCTATTATGACGAGTCCGCGTGGATATCACGGGCTGTCCACGCAACATTGGTCATGTTAGTTGTTTCTTCGTTTAGTTTAATTCCATTCCATAGCGCATCCGTAGGCATTCTTATAGGTATGGGCCTGGTGGAATTTAATCGCAATATATGCAGGGTTGGATCCGATCCATCATTGGAGGCGTATCGTGCACTCACGAGCCGAACGAGAACGCTTATTTCATGACGTTCGTTATTCAAGTGAATTGCGAAGCGAGGTTGACCAGCTATATTCCGTGCTTGAAGCTGGGCGTCATGAGTTCAGACGGCTTGTCCAAGATCTGAGCGCCGAGAAACGGGTGCTCGAAATGGGTTGCGGAAAGGGCGCGAAAATGATCGACATATGCGCGAACGCTAGGTCGGGTATCGCTATTGACATATCACCAATTGCGGTCGAGCGAGCTCGAAGTAATGTCGATGATCCGCGATGGGATTTTCAAGTCATGGATGCAACAGCGACGACTTTTGATCCGGAATCATTTGATATTATTATTGGGACTGGAGTCGTACATCATCTTGATGTTGACCTGGCGATGGCTGAAATTAGGCGTCTTCTTGCTCCTGGAGGAGCGGCAATATTTCTCGAACCATTGGGACACAATCCAATTCTTAATCTATACCGATCTCGGACACCAGAGTTCCGATCTGCCGACGAACGTCCGCTTCGCCGAGCCGACTTTTTCCAAGATGGGCTGAGTATCTCTGTCCATCAATACGGCCTGATCTCGGCGGCACTTGGATTATTGAAATTTGGCGACGGAAGTGTCGCTCACCGGCTTTGTTCCTTTGAACTTAGACTACTTCACCATATTCCAATTATGAAGTGGGCTGCCTGGTACGCGTTGATTCGGGTAACTCGCCTCGACGAGGATGTCTGACAACATTGAAGCGAAAAGTCGTCGGCGGTCTATTTGCTGCCCGAGCGCTAGGCGCTGTTTGTTCCTTGTTTGGCAGTGTGCTCGTAGCCCGCTTTCTCGGACCCGAAGGACGGGGTACCGTCGCCGGTGTGGTGGCGGCGATCTGGACCATTCGGATTTGTCTTGCGGGAGGTGTTCAACAGGCAGTGGCGGTGGGACATGTCAGGGAGGAGCGCGGCTTTCTGTTTCTGACGGTAATTCTCGGTCTGATTGGTAGCGTTGTCTGGTTCGCTGTAGCACAACTCTTTTTAAGTGTCGGTTTGATGGTCACGATGGTCGGCGTCCTCTGCGTGCCAGCGATAATCCTGACGGAGTGGTCGCTCGGAGTCGTCGCCCTGCGCCACAAACACCTTGCGAATGCCACTCTGAGATCAGGCCCAGAGGGCCTCCGATTTGTCCTTTTAGGTTTGCTCGCCTGGCTTGGCTTTGTAACGATTGACTCAGTCAATATTGTGTCCATTGGAGTCCTTGCAATTCCCGCTATTCTGACAATTTTGACATGGTATCGCTGTTGTCATGACGAAAGGATGCGGCCAGATCTCTCGAGATTTGTGGATGGTCATGGGGGCGCGGTCGCTCGGTTATTGAGCAGGCGTCTGGATCAACTAGTCTTGCTCTATATAGCATCTCCCAGTGTTGTAGGTATATACGCGGTCGCCGTTGGCTTGGCCGAAGCTCCGTTCGTTGCTGCTCAAGCGGTTCAGAGTTACCTGTCGAGAAGTGCGGCCGACGATGGCGGTGCATCTTCTGATGCGGCTGTTCGCTTTCTTGCGCTTAGTGGTATAGCAATCGGACTAGCTGGTATCGCATTAAGTCCGTTTATCGTCCCGGTCTTGTTCGGCGAAAACTTCCATGCGGCGATCGTGCCGACCGTCGTGCTGCTGGCGGCCACTCCGGCGTTGATGGTGGCGTCGGGTGGTGGTGCGTTGCTGGCTGGGTCCGGGGGGGCCCGGAGGGAGGCTCGTACACAAGCCGTCGGGGTGACGCTGAATATTCTATTGTTAGTCTTATTTAAGAAATTCGAGGCTACTGGTGCGGCCTTTGCATCGCTAGTATCGTACAGTTTTACGGCGATTGTTATTTTCATAATGATTCGACAGGACTCCTCAAATCGTCGGCGATCCTCTGGATATTCAGACGATGGTGCTGCCGAGATGGGTATGGTGAGTTAGCTGCGATTTCCGGGCTCTTCTGACCCTCTTGTGGGTCATGCGGCGGTTTGAGTGGGTGGGTTTTCGTGGGGTAGGTGGAGATGGGTCCGGCGCCGAGCATGACGAGGGCGAGGGCGGCGTCGGCTCTGTGGAAGCCGTAGGCCCGTCTGACGATGAGGCGGACCTTGTTGTTGAGGCCCTCGACGCGGCCGTTGCTGATGCCGTGTTCGACGGCGTTGAGGATCAGGTCGCGACGCTGGCGCATGGTGCGGGCGCACTTGACGAACGGGGCGAGTCGGCTGCGTTGGGCTCGAGCGCACCATCGGTCTCCTAGTACAAGGACGAGACCAAGACCGACGCCGTGTTCTGCACCATCGGCGGCGAGAAGGTGTTCCCCGAGGAGGTCGAGGAAGCGGTGAAGCGGGTAGCTGGGGTGCGCGACTGCCTGGTGGTCGGAGTCGACGACGACCGGTTCGGCCAGGCCGTCACCGCAGTGGTGTCGCTCGATTCGGTGGTCGCCACCGATGCGGCAACCGTGATCGGCGCGGTCAAGACCGAAATGGCCGGCTACAAGGCGCCCCGGCACGTGGTGTTCGTCGACGAGGTGCCCCGTGCGCCCAACGGCAAGGCCGATCACCGCACCGCCCGGGAACGGGCGGCGGCCGCCCACGCCGCCACCGGGTAGCCCCTGTCACCAACGGCGCGACGGGAGCCGCCGGGCACGTTACGACTACCGTCCGAACATGAACAAGATCATGTCGGACCCCCGCATCGACCCTCGGATCAAGGCGGTGATGGGTGCCATGCCGTCCACCGTGTCGGCCGACGTCGAAAGCCGCGAAGCACTGCTCGCCCTCAACGCGTCACCCGAGGCAGTGGAAGCCAAGGAGATGCTCGCCGCGGCACTGGCCATGCTCGACAGCGAGGAGGTCGCCCCGTCGACCAACCTCGACATCACCGACCTCGAGTTCGTGTCCCAACCCGACGGCAACACGGTGAAGATGAACTTCATCCGGCCCAAGGGTGACGAGGTGCTGCCCTGCGTCTACTACATCCACGGCGGCGGGATGATGTCGCTGTCGGCCTACGACGGCATGTACCGCTCGTGGGGGCGCATCATCGCCAACCAGGGGGTAGCGGTGGCGATGGTCGACTTCCGCAACTGCGTCGATCCGTCGTCGGCACCCGAGGTGGCGCCCTTCCCGGCCGGGCTGAACGACTGCGTGTCGGGCCTGCGCTACGTCACCGACCACGCCGCCGAACTGGGGATCGACCCCGGGCACGTCGTCGTGGCCGGTGAGTCGGGCGGAGGCAACCTGGCCATCGCCACCACCATGCAGTTGGGCCTCGACGGCGACGCCGGTCGCATCCGTGGCCTCTACGCCCTGTGCCCGTACATCGCGGGGGAGTGGCCTCTCGATCAGCACCCGTCGTCCACCGAGAACGAAGGGATCCTGCTGAACCTGCACAACAACAACGGGCGCATGGCCTACGGCATCGAGGCGTTCGAAGCCAAGAACCCGCTAGCCTGGCCGTCGTTCGCCACCGAGGCCGACGTCGCCGCCTTCCCTCCCACGTTCGTGAGCGTGAACGAGTGCGACCCGCTGCGTGACGAGGGTGTCGAGTTCTACCGACTGCTCATGCGGGCCGGGGTGAGCGCCCAGTGCCGCCAGGTGATGGGCACGGTGCACGGCACGGAGATCTTCTCCCTGGCCTGCCCCGACGTCAGCTACGAGACCGCCCGCAGCATCGCCCAGTTCTGCGCCACCGTCTGACCACGGGTCCCTTCAGTTGGCGAACATCAGGGTGCGGCCCACCTCCACGGCGTAGGCAAACACCGGTGCGTAGTCGACGCCGTCGCCGAGCTGTTCGAACACCTCGGCGCTCACGGCACCCACCAGCAGTAACCACGCGGTGACCCCGTTGGCCAGCGTGCCGCTCGGCAGGCCGCCGACGGGGTCACCGGCCCGGCCGGTGACGAGGGTGAGGCCGCGGGCGACGGCTCGGGCGGCCGCTGACGCCAAATCGGCGTCCGGGGTTGCCGCCGCAGTGGCAAGGCCGGCCTCGACGGCGTCGGCCCCGATGTCGACCAGCAGGTCGGTCACCCGGGTCCCAGCGGCGGTGGTGCGGTCGCCGGGCGCGTGGTACTCGGGTACCGGCGACCCGTACAGGAGCGCCCACTGGTGCGGATGCTCCAAGGCCCACGCTCGGGTCGCGCCGGCCAGAGCGCGCCAGCGGGCGGCGGGATCGCCGGGTTCGGCGTCGGCCACCGCGGTATCGACCCGATCGGCCAACGAGTCGTAGCCGTCGACGATGAGCAGGGTCAGGAGGTCGTCCCGGTTGTCGATGTAGCGAAACAACGCCGACGGCGCCATGCCGATGTCGCGGGCGATGGCCCGGATCGAGATCGCCGCCGCGCCGTGTTGAGCCAGGTGCCGACGGCCGGCGTCCAGCAGTTGCGCCTCGATCTCGGCTCGCCGTTGGGCTCTCACCCCGCTGGTCATGCCGTCACCCTAGCAAAACGAGAACAATGTTCTTGCTTTTGCCGCCGGGCGCTGGTTCACTGGCAAACGTGAACACTGATCGCATTTCTCGACATCACGTCGTCGCCGGTGCCGGCGGCATCGGCTCGGCCATCGCGCTCCACCTGGCCCGGGACGGCCACACGGTGACGCTGGTCTCCCGTTCGGGTTCGGGGCCCGAGCATCCCGCCGTCGCCCGGGTCGGCCTCGATCTGACCGATGGCCACAGGCTCGCCGACCTGGCCCAGGGGGCCCGCTCGATCGTCAACGCCGTCAACCCCAAGTACACCCGCTGGCTCACCGACTGGCCGCCCCTGGCGGCGGCGTTTCTCACCGCCGCCGAGCGCAGCGGTGCCGGGCTGGTCACCGTCGGCAACCTGTACGCCTACGGTCCGGTCGAGGGGCCGATGACCGAGGATCTCCCGCTCCGGCCGACCTCGGCCAAGGCCGAGGTTCGCGCCACCATGTGGCGTGAGGCGCTGGCCGCCCACGAGGCCGGACGAATCAGGGCCACCGAGTTGCGGGCCAGCGACTATTTCGGTCCCGGTGCCCGGCCGGGCGTGGCGCTCCTGAACGACTACGTGATCAGGCCGGCGGCACGCCGTCGCACCGCGTGGGTACCGATCGGCGACCTCGATGCCCCGCACTCGTGGACCTACCTGCCCGACATCGCGGCCCTCGCCGCCGCCTTGGCCACCACCGACGACGGATGGGGGCGGCCCTGGCACGTCCCGACCGCCGCCCCCCGCTCTATGCGCCAGGTTGTCCAGGACGTCGCGGCCTTGGGCGATGGCAGGGGCAGGGGTAACGGCAAGGTGGCGATGATGCCGGGCCGGACGCTGGTGCGGGCGCTGATTCCCACCGCTCGTGAACTCAAGCACACCGAGTACCAGTTCGTGGCGCCGTTCGTGCTCGACTCCAGCCGGACCCAGGAGGCGTTCGGTCTGGCCCCCACCCCGTGGACCGACGCCCTGGCCGCCACCGGAGCCCACTACCAGCGGTGAAACACGGCCAACCCGGCCGTGGCTGGGCCGGCACCTATGCACTGTCAGCAGCGAAGCGCGTCGGCCGGGAGGGGTCGTTGTCGCGGTTGATCCCACCCCGAAGCGATGGGGGTTCTCGCTGCCAACGCCAGGCGGAACGACCTGGCGAACGTTGTCAAGGTGTGCGCAGCGGCATCCGGCTGCGCCGGCTTCGAGAGCTTCGACGACGCCCACGCCAGGGCCGACACTCGAGGCCGCAGATCGATGCCGAGGGGGCGGAGGCCAGGGTGGTCCGCGGAGCCGCCGAATCCATCGCTGTGTGGAAACCGGTGCTCGCGGTGGAGCAGGCGGGCCCATCTGTGAGGTCCGGGACTGATCACGGATCTGGGCGACTCACGGCTCGACCTCGATGACGGCGACGATCGGTGCCAGGCGAGACGCAAGCTCGGGTCGGCATTCGGTGAGGCGCGAGAGCCTCTGGCGTAGAAGTGGCCTGGCGTCGGGGTCCAGGGTGGTCTGTAGAAACTCGACCAAGCCTGTCGGCTGATCGTGTTGGAGGGCGGCGAACAAACTGGCGAGAGCGACGGGTCCAGCGTTGGGGGCGTCCGCGAAGGTCGGCGCCGCGGCGGCTATCCGGACGGCTTGGGCGTCGTCGTCTTCGGTGACGGCGTCGAGCACGGCGAGAGCGGCGTCCGGTGGTGACATCACCAGCTCGTAGACGGCGCTGATGCTCATCTGATTGGTGAGCTCGAGGATCACGGTGTGCTGTGGGTCGAGTGATTCGCGAACGTGGGGCTGGCGGAGCTCGTCGAGGTGATGCTGGAGATGAAGCTCCGATGCGGCCCACGTGGGCGTGGCCATCCACTCACGCGCGATGTCGGTGGCCTCCGCAGATGCGCGCAGCCGTTCGATCACCGGTTGGGCGCCCTCGTCGAGCCCGGCCTTGATGACTGCTCGCGCGTGATCGAGGAAGGCGGAGGGACCGTGGAGCTGTTCGATGACGTCGACTTCCCGGGCGAACGCATCGGTGAAGAGACGATGGCGATGGGCTTCGACGAACTCGGCTTCGGAACTGGAGCCGGCGACCGGTTGCCATCCGTTCAGAAGCTCGTAGACCTCGTCATCGAGCGGCAACCACGCCCAGGTCGGAAGCGCGTCGCGGAGCGCTTCGGCGGACGGACCGGTGAGAGGCTCCAACGGATCGAACACTTCGCGTAGCTCGGCTCGAGCCCGTCCGAGCGAAGGTGTGAACTCGCTGGCCTGGGCGGAACGTGCGGCCTCCGCGAGCGTCCGTGTCGCCCCCGACAGATCATTCGAGCCCAGAAGGAACCGGGTCTTCGCGACCAGGATCAGTGCCATGCAGCCCGGTTCGTTGCTGACAGCCAAGGCGTGAGTATCGAAGACGGCCAATGCGCCCTGCCGGTCCCCGGTTTCAGAGAGCCGGTTGGCGAGGTTGTGCAACGATGCGGCCAGGTCGGGGGTGAACGCGGCTGGGTTGGCTTCGGCCAGGCGCCGGTACAGGGTGACGGCTTCCTGGATGGCGGCCAACGCGCCCGGCCGGTCCCCGGCTCGGCCGCGTTCGATGGCCAGGTCGTTGCACAAACCGGCGATCGTCTGGGCGGTATCGGTGGGATCGAGTTCGATTCGGTCGAGCGAAGGGAGGCGGGAGCGCAGGTACGCCAGGGCGGCGGCCCTGACGGGGCTCCACAGGTAGTGCTCTGCAGGGAGCGCGTCGGCGAGCGACAGAACATCAATCGGGGGATCGGCTTCGGGCCGGAGCGCCGCAACGGGAGTCGGTGAATACGGCGCGGCCAGGATCTCGAACGGGGGCGTTTCGGGCGGTTCGTGGCGGTAGCGGCGGCCGCGGCCGTGAGGGACACCCACGGACGTTCGGTGACGATCCGGTACCCGTTCGCCACCGCCTCGTTCCAGCTGCCCGCTCGGCTGCCGGCGTGCCCGTAGTCGGCGGCCACCGTGCTCACGTCCACCGCGATCCAGTCGCCGGGTTCGGTTGGCGTCGCTCGGACATGGTCGGCGGCTTCGTGGGCCGACCCTGGCGTGGGTTCGTCTCCAACCGAGACCAGCACGGTGGCGTGGGCGCCACCCGATGGGTCGTCGGTGATCAGAACCCGGGGATCGAGACGCGCGTTCTCGCAGGCCGCGGCGAATACGAGAGCCAGGTCGAGACACGTGCCGTGCCTCGGCGACACCAGCACCTCGTAGGGGGAACGAACCGCCTGTGCCGGTTGGCCGGGGTTCGCCGGGGGCTTTTCGCGGTCGTAGACCACACTGGCACCGACCAGGGCGTCGTAGCAGCGCTGCGCCCGGGCCGCCGCCCCGAGCGCAGCCCCGCCCGGAGTCGACCCGCCGGGAAGAAGCTCCCGGACCAGTTCGGGTGCGACGTAACGGGGGAGCTCGTTGGGCTCATCCCGCCGCCAATCGGGCCACACTCCAGCGCTCACCAGCCGTTCTCCTCACCGCTGGCCGGTTCGACGAACCGGATGTGCGTCTCCGCTGGGCGGGGGTCGTCACCGGTTTCGGTTGTTGCCCTTACCTTCGCCATCAGCTCTCCCGGCCGCTCTGACGTGATCTCGAAGGTCCACCCGTCGTCGGATCTGACCTCATCGCGCCAGCCACTGTCGACCCGGTATTGGACCCGGTGAACGTCGTCTATCTCAATGAGCTCCGGGTGGACCGCGCTGATACGTTCGTACACCCGAACATCGCATCGCTGGGGGTTGGCCAACCGGCCACAGCTCCTCGGAATCGACCACGATCGACCGGTCCCCGGGCCCTCTCACGTGGGTGGTCAATCCCGTGCACAGGTACGTGATCTCGCTGGCGAGACCGGCCCATTTCACCAGTTCGCCGTGCTTGACGCCCGGTTGAGGCCGGTGCGAGCTCTTCCCCTGCAGGGTGTCGAGCTCGATAGGGACGGCGGAAACGCTGGGAACGGTCTTGTCGCCGAACCATTCGGCATTGCCCATGCCGTCCGGCCGAGCCTTCGAGCTGCGAAGTGACCCATCTGGGCGAACAGCGGCCATCTCGAGGGTCTGCGTGGCGCACCCAAATACCGGCACCACGCCGGGCGCCAAGCGCGGGTTGAGCGCGGCCCAGCCGTCCTCGATGTCCCGGTGCACCCGCCAGGCCCGACTGGCACGAGCCGGGTCGAGCCAATCCACGTCGAGGTCCTTCGGGTACTGCAGCTCGTTCAAACCGGGCACGGCGATCATCGGGTAGCGGGGGAGCAGCTCGTAGAACCCGGGCCATCGGCGTAACAGCTTCGAGAGGCGCGGCGCCACCCGCAGCGGGCCCAGCGGCAGGCCGTTGGCGGCAACATCGAGGGCCTTGGGTGCCCCCCGATGAGGGGTCCCCAGGGTCACGATCCCGCGACACACCCGGTGGCCGCCGTTCACGCCGACCCAAGAGCGCGCCACGAGGCCTCCCATCGAATGGGCGACCACCACGACCCGCTGTTCACCGTCGCTCCAGCCCAGGTGGTCGAGCCGCGAATACACGGATCGAGCGAGCTCGCGGGCCGCTTCCTCGACGCTTCGCCGGAAGTCGAAGGGGAACACCACAACCCGAGCCTCAAGGTCCGGGTGATCCGGATCACCGTGGTCTATCCGTGCCTCGGGTACAAGGCTCGCTACCGAACGGATCAGCTCACCGTAACCGCGGACATAGCTCAGCGGCCCGATCTGCCAGTCCGAGATCGCCCCCGTGGCGATGATCCCATCGTCGTCACCGACCTCGAGCACGGCCGGACTGATGACGCGACGGACGAGTTCCCTCGCACCTCCCCAGACCATCTCACGCCGGCCCGATCGGGTTCTGCGTTCCAGGACGCTCCCGCCGATGCCGGGAATCACGATGAACAGGAAGCCGTCGAGCCGTTTCGGACCGATGCCCCACCCCCACGTCGCCGACTGCGCCAAAGACTACATGGCGGGCGCGCCAACGACAGCGGGATCGAGACGAGCGGGCCCGCAAGAGGCCCGGATCACGTCCCGCCCGACAGGGGGATTCCTAGACGCTGCCGTTGGTCTCCGGGTTGGCCGCCCCCGTGGCCTCGGCCGTGCTCGTACCGGCCGCGGCCTTCTTGGTGCTCCGAGCCGGGGCCTTCTTGACCGCGGCCTTCTTGGCCGGGGTGGCCCTAGTGGTGCGCTTGGCGGCTGCCTTCTTCGCCGTGGCCTTCTTGGCCGGGGCGGCCGTAGCCGTGGTCTTCTTGGCGGCGGTCTTCTTGGCCGTCGTGGCTTCGGCGGTGACCTTCTTGGTTGCCGCCTTCTTCGCCGTGGCGGTCTTCTTGGCCGTGGCCTTCTTGGTGGCGGTGGCCTTGGTGGCGCGCTTGGCCGGGGCCTTCTTGGCGGCGGCCGTCTTCGCGGTCGTGGCTTTGGTGGCGGTCTTCTTGGCCGCGGCCGTGGTCTTTTGGGCTGTCGCCGTTTTGGCGGTGCCGGTGGCCTTCTTGTCCGTGGCCTTCTTCGCCGTGGTGGTCGTGGCCGCGGTCCTCTTGGCCGTCGTGGCTTTGGCGGTGGCCTTCTTGGTTGCCGCCTTCTTCGCCGCCGCGGTGGTCTTCTTGGCGGTGGTCTTCTTGGCGGTGGTCTTCTTGGCGGTGGCCTTCTTGGCGGCGGTGGCCTTGGTGGCGCCTGTGACCGGGGCCTTCTTGGCGGTGGTCTTCCGGGCGGTGGCCCTCTTGGCCGGGCCGTCGGCCGTGGCGCTCGACGGCGGGGGGACGGCCGGTACCGGCCGTCCGTCGGGGGCCGGGTCCGGTCCTCCGGTGGCCCGCACGACCCGCGCCGACGGGGTGGCCACGGCGGCCGCCTTGGCGGCTCGCTTCACCGAGGTGCGGGAGGCCCGCGATGTGGCAGGTTTGGTCGTTGGCACGGTGGGCAGGCTCCTTGTGAAATCGGGCTCTTCGCCCGCACCGTCGGCGCGGTCATCGGCGAATTGAGCCTCGACGTCCGACGATTCCGTTGGAGAATCCCACCCATCGGTTTCACCGTCCTCGTCGTCACCAACCGAGGAGTCCACATCGTCGGCGTCGGCCGGCGGGCCGAGCACCCGCACCAGTTCCACGTTGATGCCCCGACGATCCGAATCCAGAGAGTCCACCCGGACCAGAACCTGCTCGCCCCGGGAAACCACATCCCGAGCCCGATTGGGCGGGGGGTCACCCATGGCCTGGGACGGTAGATAACAGCGGGCCGTGCCCACCCGCAGATAGCACCCGTGCGACGAGAACCGCTCGACCACGGCCTCGACCTCGTCGCCGATCGAGTGCTGGGTCACGAAGCGCATGAAAGCACGAGCATCGTTGAGCTCCTCGACGGGCCGTCCCGATCCCCGGGACCGGCCGTCAGAGCCCTTGCCGGCACCGGATCGCTCGTCCGGGCGGCCGTCACCGCGATCGGTGTCCCCGCTGCGCTGGTTGGCGGATCCGCCCGAGCCGGCGGTGTTGCCACCCGAGCGCCTGGAGCGGCTGCCGCTCTTCTTGTTGTGGTCGTTGTTGTGGTCGTTGTTGTGGTCGTTGTTGTGGTCGGAGGAACCGGTGTCGGACGAACCGCCCCGACCGCCCGAGGCCCTTCGGTTGGACTGGTCCTTCCGGTCCTGGTCGGTTGGGGCCCGGTCCGAACGGCTGCCGCCACGCCCCCGCCGGGAACGTTTGCCGGCCGTCTTGTTGCCGGCAGCCCGGGTGGCCCGGCGGCTGGCCGGGCCCCGCACGGGCGCCCGTTCCACGAAGATCCAGCCCACCCCCTCGATCGGCTTACCCCCGATCAGGCGGCCGTCCTCGAACAGCCATTCGTGCTCACCGTGGAACTCCTGGAAGGAGTCGTTGGACAGGACCACGGCCCCGACCTTGTCGGCGACCTGGAGGATGAAGGCGTCGCCCCGGCCGATCGCCCCCGCCGGGGGTGTGACCACCTCGCCGGCCAGGATCGCGGCGTCGAACTCCTCACGTTCGGACGCATCGATCCGGTGGGCGAAGGTGGCATCGACGATCACGGTTATCGAGTCGTAGTCGCGCTCCTCGGAAATGGCCCGCACCGCCTCGTCCAGCTGGGCAAGACTGGGGAAGGTCCGGCCCTCGGTGGCGATGTTCGACCCGTCTACGACGAGGTGGTTCTCAGAACTTGGCATGCCCTCTCAGTCAATCATGCGGCCCATGGAAGTCCCATCATGGTGCCTGTTCGGAGGTGCCTGGCCGGCCCCGTCACGCCGACGGGTCAACCCGGGATGATCGGGCCCGCCGGGTCGGCATAGTATCTCCCGGTGACCACTACTGCTGCGGATCCTAGCCCCGACGCGTCCACTCCCGGCATCAAGGCCGTCCTGTTCGACTTCGGCGGTGTGATCACCACGAGCCCGTTCGACGCCTTCGCCCGGTACGAGACCGAGCACGGGCTGCCGGCGGGTCTGATCCGCTCGATCAACGCCACCAACCCCGGCGACAACGCCTGGGCCAAGCTCGAACGCAGTGAGGTCGACGCCGCCGGCTTCGGGGAGCTGTTCACCGCCGAGGCCGCCGAACGGGGCCACACCGTCGACGGCGGCGCCATCCTGGGTCTGATCTCGGGTGCGGTCCGGCCCGAGATGGTGGAGGCGGTGCGGCGGATCTCCGACGCCGGCTTCACCGTGGCCTGCCTGACCAACAACTTCCGCTCGAACGCTGAGGACCGCGATTCCCGGCCCGAGACGGCCCAGGTCATGGACATGTTCGACGCCGTCATCGAGTCGTCGGTGATCGGTATCCGCAAACCCGAACCGGACTTCTACCGGCGGGCTTTGGAGATCGTCGGCATCGACGCGGCCGAGGCCGTCTTCCTCGACGATCTCGGCATCAACCTCAAGCCGGCCAAGGCCATGGGCATGACCACGATCAAGGTGGTCGACCCGGCCGAGGCCCGAGCCGAACTGGGCCGGGTGCTGGGCCTCGATCTCGGCTGACCGGCCCCGTTTCGACGGCCGACGGTCACCGGCCGGTCCGGCGGGCCCGACCCCGCCCGGGGCCCGGTCCGTACCGGGGATCCCGGCCGTCGTCCCCGTCATCGTCGTACCCGTCGTCCAGGTAGCGGCCCCCATCGTCGGTGAGGGAACGCTCGTAGGCCCGCACCGCCCGGCGTCGTCGGGCCCGGACCTCGTCAGGGTCGTCGGTCAATATGGCCGCCAACAGGTCACGCACCGCGGCGGCCAGGCGGGCGCTGCGGCGTTGTTCCTGCCTGAGCAGGCCCCGTTCCGACACCACCACGGCGGCCACCATGAGCACGCACACCAGGGCCATCGCGATGATCGCCAGAAAGGTCATGAGCACCATCGTCGCCTCCCGGTCCCCGTGAGGTGGGGGTTGCCTGGTTCGCCTGGCTACCAGTATCGAACCGGTCCGGGCCGCGGCCCAGGGGGGCGGGAGATCCTCGTCGGAACCGGGGCGGGAGCTGGCCAGGATCGGACGGATTCCTCACCCCATCCTCACCCCAGATCTTCACCCCAGATCTTCACCCCAGATCTTCACCCCAGATCTTCACCCAAAGGCGGGATGACCCGACAGGCCGTCCGTTCCGCCCCGACGACCACTGCTCTGGTCTCCGTCGCGGGGGCCGCCCGCCGGGGAGGCCCCGGGGGGAACCGGCACCAGCTCGAACTGTGGTCCGTTGCGCCGGCGGTGGAGCTTCAGGGCCCGTAGGGCCTCCTGGCTCTCGATGCAGGCGAACACCGTCGGCAGCACGATCATGACCCCCGCCGACCACCACCAGGTGATGGTGGGGACGGCGGCCAGGGCGATGGCCGCGAAGGTGCTCCCTCCCCGGACCATGCGTTCGAGGTGCAGGCGGGGAACCGGTAGGCCCGAGGCGCTGGCCCCCAGGCGCATCAGGGTGCCGAGGACCATGATCGATCCGGCCAGGATGACCAGGAACGCCGTGGCCGGATGATGGCTCCGGACCATGGCCATGCCGAACGACGCGAACAGCAGGAGATCACCGCCGTGGCCGATCACACACGGCAGCGGGTCACTGTCGAGCACCGGACTGGTGGGCGAGTCGTCGCCCGGGTAGGAGGCCACGCTCCATATCAGACCGGTGAGCAGGATCCGGAGGCCGATCAGGACGGCGGCCACCGCGAACCACGAGAAGAACAACAGGGCCCCGGCGGCCAGGGCGGTGAACACGTTGGCCAGCAGACCCCATCGTCGAGCCAGACCCTGCTTGCGGCGGGCCTCGACGAACCGCAGTTGGCGGATGCGCCGATCCATCCAACCGTCCATCCGGGTGTGGGCGTTCTGGGCCCGCTTGTAGTGGGGGGACCGGTGGCGGTAGAGGTCGTCGTTGGTCACCCGGTGACAGTGGTGGGTGATGTCGTTGACCACGATGCTGGCCGATCCCCGACGGACGGGATCCTCTGAGCCGACCGCGGCCACCAGGCCGTCGATGTCCCGTTCCAGGCCCCGGCCGATCTGGTCGATCTGGCTGTCGGTCCGCCGTACCAGGTCCTGGCCCGCCGCCGTGGCCATGAGCTTGTTGATAAAATCGGATCGCCCTCGTTCCAGGCGGAGGACGTCGTCCTCGGTGAGTCCCGGGAGGGTGTTGCCGATGCCGGCCCCCGGGTCCTGACCGGCCTGGGGCGTCTGGGGCGGCTCGGGCTGGGCCGGGCCTTGGGGCTGAGTCGCGTTGTGCGTCATCGCTGGCGTCCCTTCCGGTGGTTGGTGAACGAACGGACGTCGTCGTCGTTCGGTCCGATGGCGGTCCAGAGCAGGCGGGGGTTCAGCTCGTGCACGATGTTGGCGATCTCGCGGTGCTCGCGGGCCTTGCTGCGGATGCGGGAAACCCTGGTGGTCACGGATTCTCGGGGGATGGCCAGGACGGTGGCGACGTCGTTGACGCTGAGGATCTGGAGCGGGTTGGCGGCCCCCTCCGATCCCGGTGAGTTGTTGCCCTTGAGCAGGAGCGCAGCCAGGGCGGTGGGGCGGAGACGACCATCGGCGGTCTGGCCCAGGAGGAAGCTGAGGGCACGGGGGACGACCGGATCCAGGTCGGGGCGTTTGGCCACCGCGGCGGCCAAACGCCGAACCTCTCGACGGTCCTTGTCGACCATGAGGGCGGCGTCAGGCTGGTTCTCGAACTGCCTGATCCGTTCCAGGAGCCTGAGCATGTGCTGCTCCTCCGGTGACGGCGTCGAGCTGCTGGCCAATTGGTCGTTGTAGTCCTGGATGGTCAGGCCGACGATGTAGCTGGTACATCGCTCGATCTGGCACCCCACCCATCGCCGCGTCAGGGCCCGAAAACTGGAGGTTTCCAGTGGCTCCTTGGCGTCCCCCACCCCGATCTCGGTGAAGGGATTCAGAGTGGCCATCAGCAGGTGACGAGCCTCGCCCAGAGCCCGTTCGGTGTCCTCGTTGGAGGCGCCAAAGCGCTTCATGCGCCCGCCGAACTCCGATATCGCCCGCTGGAACACCTGGTACTCCACGGGAAACAGCTGGCTGACGAGGTCGAAGTCCTGGACTCCGGCGTTGTTCGGGTCGGCCGAGCGGCCTCCGGCGCGGAGCAGCAGCTCGGACAATCGCTCCCCGTGCTCCTCCGGCTCGAGCTGGTCAGAGTGGATAGGCTGATCGGTCGCCATCGAATGCCCCCCTATCGTGATCAATCCGATCGTGCCATAGCGCGTAAGGTTTGATCCAGAAATATTTAGAAGCTCACTGGAACCTCGCGCTGGGTAACGGGGGACTCGTACCGAATGTCGCCGTCGGGGAGCGGTCGGAGCGCGGGAAAACAGGGCGGACATCGCCGGTCAATTCCGCTTCGCCTACCGGGGACGAATCTGGCGGTCGAGATCGAATAGGGAGCCGGCCACCTGCCGGTACGCCCGAGGACCCAGGGCCCCCGACCCGGCGAGACCGCCGATCACGAGCACGACGATCACGGTCGACACGCCGAAGAGGGCCACGGCCCACGCGAAAATCACCACGGCTGCCCCCCTTTGGCTCGATCCAGTGGCTGGGAGAAGCTCGCTGGCTTCTCTCCTCGCATGGTGTCACCCCCACTCTGGCCTGGGGAGATGTCGGGCCGAACCTCGTGCAAACCTGGCCCGATCCTCGCCCGGTCCGACGTGACGGTCCTCAGTCTGTACCGGGGGTCCGATCGAAGGCCCGGTCGAGCAGCTCCTCCTGCTCCTGGCGGTGGATGGCGATCGACCCGGTGGCCGGGCTGCCGGACTCGGTCCGGCTCACCCGCTTGATGGAGTGGGCGTCCTCGTGGGCCTCGTACAGGCGGCCCTTGACCGAGTTCCACGCACCCATGTTCTCGGGCTCCTCCTGGAGCCAGACGATCTCCTGGGCGTTGGGGTAGCCGTCGAGTGCGGCGGCCACCTGGGCCCTGGGCCAGGGGTAGAGCTGCTCCACCCGGACGACGGCCACGTCCTGGCGGTCGTGGTCGTCCCGGTAGGCGATGGCCTCGGTGGACACCTTGCCCGAAGCGAGGATGACCCGGCGGACCGTGGCCGGGTCGTTGATGCCGGTGTCGTCCAGGACCTCCTCGAACGACCCGCTGGTGAGCGCCTCCACCGGTGAGCGGGTGCTCTTGGCCCGCAGGCCGGACTTGGGGGTGAACACCACCAGCGGTTTGCGGACCGAGCGGGCCATCTGGCGTCGGATCAGGTGGAAGAACTGGGCCGCGGTGGTGACGTTGGCCACCTGGATATTGTCCTCGGCGCACAACAGCAGGAACCGCTCGAGGCGGCCCGAGGAGTGTTCGGGGCCCTGGCCCTCGTAGCCGTGGGGGAGCAGGAGGACGAGATCGGTGCTCTCGTTCCACTTGTCCTCCGCGGCCACCAGGTACTGGTCGACGATGACCTGGGCCCCGTTGACGAAATCACCGAACTGGGCCTCCCACAGGACGAGGGCGTCCGGGTTGGCCAGCGAGTAGCCGTACTCGAAGCCCATGCCGGCGTACTCCGACAGGGTGGTGTCGTACACCCAGAAGTTGGCGCCGTGCCGTTCGCCGGTGGCGGCCAGCGGGGTGTACTCGTGCCCGTTCTCGTAGTCGTGCAGGGTGGCGTGACGGTGGGCGAACGTGCCCCGCCGGGAGTCCTGACCGGCCAGGCGGACCGACGTGCCCGACGACAGCATGGACCCGAAGGCGAAGGCCTCGCCCAGGGCCCAGTCCACCTCGCCGTCCTCCCACATGGCGTCGCGGGCCTCGAACTGGCGGGCCAGTTTCGGGTGGACGGTGAACCCGTCCGGGGTGGTCGACAGGTCCCGGTAGATCTCGTCGAGCACGGAGCGGGGGACGCCGGTCTCCACATGGGGCAGGACCCCGACGGCGGGGGGTGACGGCTGGGCCCGCAGACCCTCGGGGGGGCGGTCGCCCCGGGTCTCGTCCAGGGCCTCCTGGAGCACCGACTGGAAGTACTCGAGGGCCTCGTCGGCCTCCTCCAGGGAGATGTCCCCCCGATCCACCAGCGCCTGGGTGTAGATGGTGCGCACCGACGGCCGTTCGGCGATCTTCTTGTACATCATCGGCTGGGTGTAGCTGGGGTCGTCACCCTCGTTGTGGCCGTGACGCCGGTAACCGATCATGTCGATCACCACGTCCTTGTTGAACCGCTGACGGAAGGCGAAGGCCAGCTCGGCCACCCGGACGCAGGCCTCCGGATCATCCGCGTTGACGTGGAAGATGGGGGCCTGGACAGCCTTGGCGATATCGGTGGAGTAGTCGGTGGAGCGGGACTGGTGGGGGGCGGTGGTGTAGCCGAGCTGGTTGTTGATGATCAGGTGGATGGTGCCACCCACCTTGAACCCGTGGACCTGGGACATGTTGAGGGTCTCGGTGACCACGCCCTGGCCGGCGAAGGCGGCGTCGCCGTGGATCAGGACCGGCAGGATCGGGTAGTCGTCCCGGTCGGAGAGGTCCATGTAGGCCCGGCACATGCCTTCGACGATGGGATCGACCGTCTCCAGGTGGGACGGGTTGGCGGCCAGCTGGATGTCGATCGTGTTGTTGGCCAGGCTGGTGTGCTTGCCCTCGTAGCCCAAGTGGTACTTGACGTCACCTGAACCCTGGGTGGAGTTCTCGTCGACCACGCCCTCGAACTCGGTGAACAGCTCCCGGTGCCGTTTGCCCAGGATGTTGACCAGGACGTTGAGCCGGCCCCGGTGGGCCATGCCGATCACGGCCCGGGAGAGGGAATGATCGGCCGCGGACGACAGGATGGCGTCCAGGGTGGGGATGGCGCTCTCCGCCCCTTCGAGCCCGAACCGCTTCTGGCCCACGTAGCGGGCGGCCAGGAACTTCTCGATCGCCTCCGCCGCGCTCAACCGCTCCAGGATGTGGTGCTGGATCTCCCGGTCGAACCCGTCGCTGTTGCCCTCGACGTGCTCCTGGATCCACCGCTTCTCCACCGGGTTGGCGATGTGCATGTACTCCACCCCGATGGTGCGGGAGTAGGCGTCACGCAGCACCCCGAGGATGTCGGCCAGCCGCATCTTGCGGGCCGCCCCACCCACGGCGGCGTAGATGCCGTCGGCGTTGCCGGTCAGGAACTCGCGGTCGAGATCCCAGATGGTGAGGCCGTAGGTGGCGGGATCCAGTTCCGGGTGGTTCTTCGAGGTCCGTTCCTGGAGGGGGTTGGTGTTGGCGATCAGGTGGCCCCGCACCCGGTACTGGTTGACCAGGGTTCCCACCGCCATCTGTTTGCCGATGGCGCCGGCGATGTCGTCGTGGCCGTTCTCAGCCGCACCACGGTCGGTGCGCCACTGGACGGCCTCGTAGGGGACGCCCATGTCCTCGAAGGCGTCCACGTAGAAGCGGTCCTCGCCCATGAGGAGCTCGTGCACCTTCTTCAGGAACAGGCCGGACTCGGCCCCCTGGATGATCCGGTGATCGTAGGTGGAGGTGATGGCGATGATCTTCGACAGGCCGAGCTGGGCGATCATCTGGGGATCGGCCCCCTGGTACTCGGCCGGGTACCCCATCGCCCCGACCCCGATGATGGCCCCCTGGCCCGGCATCAGCCGGGGGACCGACTGGACGGTGCCGATGGTCCCGGGGTTGGTCAGCGACATGGTGGCGCCCATCATGTCGTCTACCTGGAGCTTGTTGGCCCGGACCTTCTGGATCAGAGCCTCGTAGGCGTCGACGAACTCGGCGAAGCCGAGCTGCTCGGCCCCCTTGATCACCGGCACGATCAGGGACCGGCTGCCGTCGGCCTTCTCCTGGTCCACCGCGATGCCCAGGTTGACGTGCTCGTTGCGGATCAGCCGGGGCTTGCCGTCCTCGCCGGTGGCGAAGGCGTTGTTCATGTTCGGCACGGTGGTGTGGACGGCCCGAACCACCGCGTAGCCGATGAGGTGGGTGAAGCTGACCTTCCCGCCCCGGACCCGGCCCAGGTGGTTGTTGAGCACCCGGCGGTTGATCTCCAGCAGCTTGGCGGGAACCTCACGGAAACTGGTGGCGGTGGGGACGCTGAGGCTGGCCTCCATGTTGTCGACGATCCGGGCCGCCACCCCGCGGATCGGATCCCCCGGCTCGTCGGGGGCCGGCTCGGGCCGGGGGGCCGGGGGCGGGGTGCCCGTCCCCGCCGGAGCGCCCGGTGGGGGCGCGGTGGGAGCCGACCCGTTGCTACCGGACGGAGCCGGGGCCGGGGCCGGTGCGGTTTCGGGGGCCGGTGCGGGGCCGTTCGACGGAGCCGGTGGGGGAGGGGCCGGGGCCGGGAGGCTGGGCCGGGGGGCCGGGGCGGGCGGGGCCGAGGTAGCGGCCGCGCCCGGTGGTTGGCCCGGGGCCACGCCGTCCTCCTGCTCGAACACGGTGCGCCACTCGTCGGGAACCGAGCGAGGATCCACCCGGTAGCGGGCGTGGTACTCGTCGAACAGCCACGAGTTCGGGCCGTTGTCGGGGGCAGGGTGGTCGGTCACGGTGGATCCTCAACGGACTGGGAGGGGAGGAGTTGGGTATCGCGAGCCTACTCGGCGAGGTTCCCCCGCAGCAGGCCCGAGCCGCCGCCTGGGGGCCACCGGCCGGGGAGCCCGTATCGTGGTGGTGATGCTGGTGGCCACGTGGAACGTCAACTCGCTGAGGGCCCGCCTGCCCCGGGTGGAGGAATGGCTGGAGCAGACCCGGCCCGACGTGGTCTGCGTACAGGAGACGAAACTGGCCGACGACGCCTTCCCGGCCCTCACCTTCAGCGGCCTTGGGTACGAGAGCGTCCACCACGGCCAGGGTCAGTGGAACGGTGTGGCCATCCTGTCCCGGGTCGGTCTCGCCGATCCCGTCTTCGGGTTCGCCGAAGGGATCGAGGCCGACCCCGACGCCCGCCTGGTCTCCGCCACCTGCGGCGGGGTGCGGATCCACAGCGTCTATGTCCCCAACGGCCGCGAGGTCGGCCACGAGCACTACCACTACAAGCTGTCCTGGCTGGGCCGGCTCCGGCGTCACCTCGACGTCACCTGCGAGGTCGGTGACGACGTCATCGTGGCCGGCGACTGGAACGTCATTCCCACCGACCTCGACGTGTGGGACCCGGCCAAGTTCGTGGGCCACACCCACGTCACCCCCGAGGAACGGGCCGCGGTGGCCAAGGTGGCCGAATGGGGCCTGCTGGACACCATGCGGGGCCGCTACCCGGACGGCACCGGGCTGTTCAGCTACTACGACTACACCGCGGGCCGATTCCACAAGCGTCAGGGGATGCGGATCGACTACCTGCTCGCCTCCGAACCCCTGGCCCGCCGATCCCGGTTCGACCTGATCGACCGGAACGCCCGTAAGGGCACCAAACCCAGCGACCACGCCCCCGTCCTGGCCGTCTACGACGACCCTCGAGAGGGCTGAGGGGAGCCTATGTCCACCGAACCGACCAGTCAGCCACCGTCCGCCGCCGGGGCGGTCCCGCGCCCGGCCCCGGCCCCGTCCGGTACGTCCCAGTTACCGCTCGACGAGATGCGGGCCCGGATCGCGGCCGCCTTCACCACCGAGGTAGACCCGGCCGACCTGCCCCCTCGCCGCCAGCTGGCCTGGCGGATCGGCGACGCGGCCCGCAACATCGTCGAGCGGCTGGTGGACACCCGGGCCACCGACGAGGCGTTGGAGACCGTGGGCGCCCTGCTCGAACAGACCGCCGAACGGCTGGAGGGCTTCGAACACGGCCGCCGCTACGAGTCCTGGGCTGAGGCGTCGACCGCCGGCGGGGTCGGCTCGGCGGACGGGGGCCCACCCGAAGGTCACCTCGACTACAGCCCCATCGTCGGGCGGGCCAACCCCCTGGCCCCACCGATCGACATCCGCCTGGAGATCGAGGGTGAGCACCCGGTGGTGGTGGGCACCGTCACCTTCGGCTCGGCCTACGAGGGGCCACCCGGGAGTGTGCACGGCGGTCTCGTGGCGGCGGCGTTCGACGAGGTCATGGGGGCGGCCCAGGCCCTCAGCGGGCAGCCGGGGATGACCGGCACCCTCACCGTCGTCTACCGGTCGCCGACCCCCCTGCGGGTCCCGCTCCGCTTCGAGGCCCGGCTCGACAAGGTCGAGGGCCGCAAACTGTTCGTGGCCGGCCGGGTCACCGCCGGCGAGACCCTGTGCGCCGAGGCCACCGGGGTGTTCATCTCCGTCGACTTCGAACGTCTGGTGGAGCTGCAACGCCGGCGGGACGGAGGCTGATCAGGCGTCGGGCCAGGCCACTGGCCGGGACTCGATGACCACCCTCAACAGGTCCTCGCCGTAGCGGGCCATCCGCACCGGGGTCATGCCCGGGAGCCCGGCCAATGCCGTGGCCGTGCCGGGGGCCGCCTCGGCCACCTGGCGGCGCTGTCGGTCCGGCAGGACCGCGGCGGCGGGCACCGGGGCGGCCCGGGCCCGGCGGGACCGCCCGGCGTCGAGGGCCCGGTAGAGGGTAGTCATCGAGTCCCGGCCGGTGGCCTGGTCGGCTCCGGTGCCCGCCGGCCCCCAGCCGGGATCAGGCGGCCCCGGCTCCGGGGTCAGGGCGGCCCGAGACGCGGCCAGCCCGGCCCGCCAGTCGACCCGGAGCGCGGGGGTGGCCCCCATGGCGGCCACCACCTCCGACAGGGGCCCGAGCCAGGGTGACGGGGTCCGCCCGACCAGCTTCTCCCCGAAGGTGCGGGTCCGGGCCCACGACAGGTGGAGCTCGTCGACGGCCCGGGTGAGGGCCACGTACAACAGGCGCCGCTCCTCGGCCCGCTGGGCCGGAGTGGTGGCGTAGGCGATGGGGACGAAACCGGTCTCCAGGCCGGCGATGTGGACCACCGCCCACTCCAGGCCCTTGGCGCCGTGGAACGTGGTCAGCTCCACCGCGTCCCCGCCCCCGTCCCCGTCCCCGTCCCCGTCCCCGGGGTCTTCGGGGGCCGGTCCACCGGGGCGCGACGGGGCGGCCGGGTCCGGTTCGTCGTCGCCCGCGTACCGGACCCGGGTGGGGATCGACGCCCGGTTCAGGGCCTCCTCGATCACGGTCAGTTGGGCGTTGGTCCGGGCCAGCACGGCCTGGTCCGACCAGGCCCCGGCCACCGAGTGGGCGGCGCGGACCCGGGCCGCCACCCCGACCGCCTCGTCGGCGGCGTCGGCGTGAGCGGTGATCGTCGGGGCCGGACCGTCCGGTCGGGTGGGGATGAGGCCGTGGTCGGCGGCCGCGGTGGCCACCGCCAGCACCTGGGGTCGAGACCGGTAGTTCTCGGTGAGGCGGACCACCACCGCCCCCGCCTCCCGGCGGGCGAAACGGTCGAGGAGCTTCGGGTCGGCCCCGTTCCAGCCGTAGATGGCCTGGTTCGGGTCGCCCACCACGAACAGGTCGGGCCGCTGACCCCGCCACTGGGCCAGGAGCTCGAACTGGAGGGGGCTGACATCCTGGAACTCGTCCACGTGGAGGTGCCGGTGGCGCCACCGGATCGCCTCGGCGTAGCCGTCGTCGGTGCGGAGGTCACGGATGGCCAGGATGAGCAGGTCGTCGAAGTCAACCATCCGGCGGCGACGCTTCTCCTGCCGGTACCGGTCGAGCAGGTCGGCCACGTCGGCCAGGGGGATTGGCGGTAGGCGTCCGGCCTCGGCGGCGGCCGCCGGGTAGGCCTCGGCGTCGACCAGGCGGGCGGCCGCCCAGTCGATCTCGGTCAGGACCTCCCGGGCCGGGATCCGGGACCGGGACGTGGCCAGGCCCCGCACGATCCGGGCCCGGCTCCCCACCAGGGTGGGCGGGGTGACGCGCCGCTCGGCCCATCGGTCCCGGAGCTGGACGTAGGCCAGACGGTGGAAGGTGCCGGCGTGAACCTGGCCGTGCAGGCCGAGGATCCGCAACCGGTCGGCCAGCTCGGCCGCCGCCTTGCGGGTGAAGGTGACGGCCATGACCCGGGCCGGGTCCACCTCGCCGGTGGCCACCCGGTAGGCGATCCGGCGGGTCAGGACCCGGGTCTTGCCGGTGCCCGCCCCGGCCAGCACCACCACCGGGCCGCCGGTGGCCACCACGGCGTCGAGCTGGTGCTGGTTGAGCCCGGCCACCACCGCCGCCGGGTCGTCCACGGGACGCACCCGTCCGACGCTACCGGGCCCGCCGAGGACCGGGGCCGGGACGCCCAGCCCGGCCGGCTCGGGGGCCGGTCAGCCCGGGGTGGTCACCTCGTCGATGGCCAGCTGGCGGAGCCGCTTGTAGTCCACCTTGCCGTTGGCGGCCCGGCTGATCGAGTCCACCACCACCACATTGCGGGGCGCCTTGTAGGCGGCCAGGGCGGTGCTCACGTGTTGGCGCAGCTCGCTGGCGTCGATGGACGCCCCGTCGCTGGGCTCCACCACGCCGCACACCGTCTCCCCGAACCGGTCGTCGGGGACCCCGACCACCACCGCGTCACGCACCGAGGCGTGGGTCTTGAGGGCCTCCTCGACCTCTTCGGGGAAGACCTTCTCGCCGCCGGTGTTGATGCACACCGAACCCCGGCCGAGGAGGCGGATGGTGCCGTCCGCGTTGACCTGGGCGTAGTCGCCGGGGATGCTCCAGCGCCGGCCCTCGTAGGTGCGGAAGGTGGCGGCGGACTTCTCCTCGTCCTTGTAGTAGCCGACGGGAATGAACCCGCCCACCGCGATCAGGCCGATGTCGTCCGAACCCGGTTCCACCCGGGCGCCGTTCTCCTGGAACACCGCGTTGTTCTCCGTGACCTCGAACCGGGCCGTCTCCTGCTCCATGCCGTTGGCCGACACCGACGAGCCGAGCCCGACCGCCTCGGACGAACCGAACGAGTCGTAAAGGAGGACCTGGGGGATGTGGCGCAGCAGGCCCTGCTTGTTCTCCTGGCTCCACATGACGCCGGACGACGAGATCACCACCAGGCTGGAGAGGTCCCACCGGTCCGGTTCGGCCTCCAGGGCGGTCAGCATCGGACCGGCGAACGCCTGGCCGACGATGACCACGTTGGTGGCCTGGTTGGCTTCGATGGTGTCGAACAACTCCTCCACGCTGAACTGGCGGCTCGGCAGCGACACCACCGTGCCGCCCCCGATCATCGAGATCAGGGCCGAGAACTGGCCGGTGCCGTGCATCAGGGGGCAGGCCACCACCATGACCGGTGGGGCCTCGGCCGAGGCGGCCCGGTCGGCCAGCTCGTCGAGCGAGGCCACCGGTTCGGTACCGAGGAACGGGTTGGCTCCCGCCCCCAGCACGTTGAACAAGTCGTCCTGGCGCCACATGACGCCCTTGGGCATGCCGGTGGTTCCCCCGGTGTAGAGCAGCAGTAGGTCGTCCCCGGAGCGACCGGACCGGACCTCCTCGGCCAGGCGGGCCCCGGAGGTGACCACCGGCTCGTAGGGGGTGGCCCAGTCGGGCACCGGCCGCCCCGGGTCGGAGGTGTCGTCGCCGACGAGGTACCACCGTTTGACCTTGGGCAGCCGGGGTCGGATCTCGTCGATCAGGTCGGTGAACACGGCGTGGAAGACGATGGCTTCGGCGTCGGCGTTGTCGAACAGGTAGACGACCTCGTCGCCCCCGTACCGATAGTTGGTGTTCACCGGGGCCATGGAGGCCTTGAACGCGGCGTTCACCACCTCCATGTACTCGGGACCGTTGTAGAGGTAGCAGGCCACCTTGGCCCCCCGGGCCAACCCGGCGTCCACCAGGTCGGCGGCGAGGGCCTCGGAGCGTTGGTCGAACTCGGCCCAGGTGACGGTGCGGTCGCCCTGCACCTGACACGGTCGGTCACCGATCCGGGCGGCGATGGCCTCGAAGGCGTCGGCGAGGTTCCATGCGGTGGGGGTCCCATTGGTGTCGCTCACGCGCCGGACGGTACCACGCGGTCCGGGCCGGGCTCGAAGTGGCGCGACCGGCTCGGCGTCGACCGTTCTCCCCCGGCCCGGACCGGGCAGTACGCTGCAGCCATGCCCCTGCCCCGCGGCCATCTCAACGCCGAGGAGGAGATCGTCCTCGATCTGCGCCCCCACTGGTGGTTCTTCTCCAACCACCTGGCTATCATCGCCGGCCTCCTGATCCTCGGATTCCTGGCCCTGCTGTTCAGCGTGCCGGGCTGGATCCAGGCGGCGATCGCCGTGATCCTGGTGGCCACGCTGGCCGTCACCGCCTGGCGTTACCTGAGGTGGACCACCACCAGTTTCGTGATCACCACCGACCGCCTGATCGACCGGTCGGGGATCTTCCACCGGTCCGGAATCGAGATCCCGCTCGATCGGGTCAACACCGTGTTCTTCAAGCAGAGCTTCTTCGAACGGATCATCGGTTCGGGTGACCTGGTCATCGAGTCGGCGGGGGAGCGGGGCGCCCAGACGGTGGTGGACATCCCCAACCCGACCGAGGCCCAGAACGAGATCTACCGGCAGATGGAGGCCAACGAGAACCGCAAGTTCGATCGGGCGGCCGGGGCCGGGGGCAGGGGCCAGGAGCTCTCCATACCGGCCCAGATCGAGAAGCTGGCCGAACTGCACCGGTCCGGCGTCCTGACCGACGCCGAGTTCCACACCAAGAAGCAGCAACTGCTGGACCGCATGTAGGGGAGCGCTCCTCCCCGTACCCTCCCCCGGGCCCTGCCCCGGGAGGGGATCGCGCCACGATCGGAGTAGCTTTCCGCCATGGCCCCTCCACCAGCAGCGCACTTCTCGATCAATCTCCGGGTCCGGCTGGACAACCATCCCGGGGTGCTCGGCCACCTCGCCACCGCCATCGGCGACGTCGGCGGCAACATCTTCGCCATCGACGGTTTCGTGGCCAAGGGGCCCACGCTGGAACGCGACCTGGTGGTGAACTGCATCGACGCCGAGCACCAGCAGACGGTGGTCGACGTGGTCAGCAAGGTCGACGGGGTGGAACTGCTCGACTGGTGGGACCGGACCTTCCGGATGCACGAAGGGGGCAAGATCGAGGTGCTGCCCCTGTCCCCGGTCGGTGACCGTGACGACCTGTCCATGGCCTACACCCCGGGGGTGGCCCGGGTCTGCCTGGCCATCGAGGCCGACGACGCCGTGGCCGACTCCCACACGATCCGCAAGAACACGGTGGCCATCGTCTCCGACGGGACGGCCGTGCTCGGCCTGGGTGACATCGGCCCCAAGGCGGCCATGCCGGTCATGGAGGGAAAGGCCCTCCTGTTCAAGGCCTTCGGCCGGGTGGACGCCTTCCCGGTGTGTGTCGACGTGTCGACCCCCGGGGAGCTCATCGACACCGTCGAACGGATCGCCCCCAGCTTCGGCGGTATCAACCTGGAGGACATCGCCGCCCCGGCCTGTTTCGAGATCGAGGAGGAGCTCAAGCGCCGGCTCGACATCCCCGTCTTCCACGACGACCAGCACGGCACCGCGGTGGTGGCCCTGGCCGGCCTCGAGAACGCGGCCAAGATCGTGGGCAAGAACCTGGCCGATCTCACCGTGGTCGTCTCCGGGGTGGGCGCCGCCGGCATCGCCATCGCCAAGATCCTCCGGTCGGCCGGGACCACCAACATCATCGGCGTGGACCGCACCGGCATCATCCACCAGGGCCGCGACGGCCTGACCGCCCCGAAGCAGTGGATGGCCGATCACACCAACCCCGAAGGCCGTACCGGCACCCTCCAGCAGGCCATGGTGGGCGCGGATGTGTTCCTCGGGGTGTCCGCCCCGGGCCTGCTCACCGACGCCGACATCAGGGTCATGGCCGACGACGCCATCGTGTTCGCCATGGCCAACCCCATCCCGGAGATCCTCCCCGAGGAGATGGAGGGGCTGGCCGCGGTGGTGGCCACCGGACGCAGCGACTACCCCAACCAGATCAACAATGTGCTGGCGTTCCCCGGCATCTTCCGGGGCGCCCTCGACGTCCGGGCCACCGACATCACCGAGGGCATGAAACTGGCAGCGGCCAAGGCCATCGCCGAGTCGGTCACCCCGGCCGAGCTGGCCCCGGACTGGATCGTGCCGTCGGTGTTCGACACCGAGGTGCCGATGAGGGTGGCGGCCGCCGTCCGACAGGCTGCGGCCGACGACGGCGTGGCCCGGGGGTGACCCGACCGTAGACTCCGCCTGGTGCCGCCGATCACCGTCCTGCTCTACCACCGGGTCGACGGAACCGGATCGAATCTGGCCACCCCGCCCGGGGTGTTCGAGAAGCACATGGCCTGGTTGGCCTCCAGCGGATTCACCACCCTGACCAGCGCCGAACTGGACCGGGCCCTGGTCGACGACGACGCCGTCCTGCCTCGCCGGCCGCTGGTCCTCACCTTCGATGACGGCACCGCCTGCCTGGAACGGCAGGTCGAACCGGTCCTGGAGCGGCACGGGTTCACCGGCGTCGGCTTCGTGATCACCGGACGGACCGACGGCGGCACACCCGGCGATCTCAGCTGGGAGGCCGTCCGCCGCCTCGACCGGGGCGGGGTCATGGAGATCAGCACCCACAGCCACAGCCATCTGCGCTGGCCCCTCCGGGACGACGAGGCCGGCGCCGTCATGGACGATCTGGGCCGGTCCCGCCGCCTGTTGGCCGAACATCTCGACCGTCCCGAATCCTCCTTCACCCACCTGGCCTGGCCCTTCGGCCGCACCAACCCCGCCTGGGAGTCCGCCGCCGTTGACGCCGGCTTCACCACCCAGTACGTGGTCCAGCGGGGGGCCATCACCCATCGACACCAGAGCGTCCGGCTGCCGCGCCTCATGGCGGACGGGATGTCCACCAGCGTCCTGGCGTCCTGGGTGAGTCTGCTCAGCCGGTCCGGCGGTGCCCGCCTGGGTAACGAGGTGTTCGGTCGCGTCCGGGAATCCCGTCAGGGTGCCGCCTACCGCTGAGGAGCGTCGATGTCGCCGCGAGTCACCATCTTCCAACGCCGCCTGATCGGCTACCGGGTCGAACTGTTCGATCGTCTCCGGGCCGCCTGCGCCGACCGGGGCATCGAGCTCCGGGTCGCCTACGGGCCGGCCTCACCCACCGACGCCAAACGGAACGACGCCGCCAGCCTGCCCTGGGGTGACGAGCTCGACTCCCGATGGTTCTCGCTGCGGGGCACCGAGATGGTGTGGCAGCGGGTGCCGGCCGAGATCCGGGCCAGCGACCTCCTGGTCATGACCCAGGAGAACAAGATCCTCTCCAACCTCCCGTTCCTGGCCCGGCCCCACACCAACGGCCGCCGGATCGCCTTCTGGGGCCACGGCCGCAACCTCCAGGCCGCCAACCCCGACAGTGCCAGCGAACGGTTCAAGTCCCTGTTCACCACCCGGGTCGACTGGTGGTTCGCCTACACCGGCCACACCGAGCGGATCCTGCTCGAGCAGGGCATGCCGGCGGACCGTATCACGGTGCTGGACAACGCCATCGACGAGGAGACCTTCCTGGCCGACCTGGCTGCCGTTACCGACGAGCAGCTGGCCGAACACCGGGCCGCAGTCGATCTGGCCGACGGAGCCCCGCTCGGGCTCTACTGCGGCGCCCTCTACGCCGACAAGAAGCTCCCGTTGCTGGTCGGTACGGCCGAACGGCTCCACCAGGCCGACCCGTCGTTCCGCCTGGTGGTGATCGGTGACGGACCGTCCCGCCCCGAACTGGAGGCCCTCATCGCCGGCCACGACTGGGCCCACTGGGTGGGCACCCGCCGGGGTGTCGAGAAGGCCGCGTGGTTCCGGCTGGCCTCCCTGCTGCTCAATCCCGGGGCCGTCGGTCTCCACATCCTGGACGCCTTCGCCGCCGGGGTCCCCCTGGTGACCACCACCGACGACAACCACGGCCCCGAGATCGACTACCTGGTGTCCGGCACGAACGGCCTCCTGGTCGACTCCGACCGGGCCGACGTGGTGGGCGGGGCCGCCGTCGACCTCCTGGCCGACCGGGACGGGTACCAGCGGATCGTGGCCGCCGCCCTGGCCGACGCCAAGCGCTACACCCTCGGCGCCATGGTCGACAATTTCGCCTCCGGTATCGAGGCCTGCCTGGCCCGACCTCCACGCTGATCCCGGGGCCGCCGGGCACTGGCCGCCGGGAGGCGGCGGGAGGCGGGAGGCGCGCCGGGCTCAGCGGTCCGGCCGGTCGGGGTACCGGGCCCGGATGGCGGCCGCCCGCCGGTCGTAGTGCGGGTCCTCGGCTGCTTCGGCCAGCCGGGTGAGCTGGGCCACGAGGGCGTCGGCGTGGTGGACCCAGGCGGCCTGGTCCCCGTCGGGAACCAGGCCGAGGGCCTCGGTGCTGCTGGCCACGGCGGCCCGGAGGGTGGCCAGGTCGCTGGTCCGTTCGAACAACTCGGCCAGCAGCCGTCCGTAGTGGCCGAGGTGGTCGTGCCGTTCCGGGTCGTCGTCGGAGGCGGCGATGAGGGCACGGCGTGCCCCGCCGATGGCCCGGCGAAGATCGTCCTCGGCCCCGGTGATGCGGTGGAGATCGTCCAGCCGCCGCGCCTGGTTGGCCAGGTAGCGGGACCGGTCGGGGCTCCAGTCCGGGGTGGCCGACGAGGCCAGGTGGGCGGCCTCGACCGCCTGGATCAGATCCTCGGGGTCGCCGGTGTGGCGGTGGCGTTCCGCTAGGAAGATCGAGGTGTGGTGGAGGACGTCGGGCCGATCGGGGTAGTCGGGGGCGAGCCCGGCGGCCGCCTCCCGGCCCAGCTCGGCGGCCCGGTCGATGTCGGTCGGATCGCCGGTGGCCCGGTGGCGGTCGGCGTAGGCAAGGGCGGTGGTGAACAGGGCGAACGGTCGGGCCCCGTCGGCCGAGGCCAGGAGGTCGATCGCCTGCTCCCCGTGCGAGACCGCGTCGTCGAGGTGGGAGTCGTCGAGGCTGAACCGGTGGAGCTCGCGGTAGTTGATGCAGAGGTTGTGGTGCAGGAGGGGACGCTCGGCGCTGGTAGGCGGGGTGGCGGCGACCAACGCCAGGCCCTGTTCGATGGCGTTGATCAAGACATCAGCCATGGGAGGGGCGTGTTCCTTCGTGGATCGGGATAGCCGTCGGTTCACAGGTCGTCCGCCGCCGGTCCTCCTTTAGTCGTTGAGTCGGCCCACAAAGTTCCTGCCTACCGTGTCACGACCGTCTCGAGAGGGTGCGGGCGGGCGAGGTGGCCACCCATCGACCGGAACCACACACTCGTTGCCTCTGTTCCCCGTCCCGGGGTGGGGTCCCTCAGGTGGGGTACTGCTCGGCCAGATCGTCGGTGTCGCGATCGATGGTCTCGAGCAGGCCACGGCGGGTGATGAACACCAGGGCCACCACCAGGAGGATCGAGCCCGAACCGATCACGGTGGCTTGGGGCCCAATGACGTCGGCCAGGGACCCCTGGATCAGGGAACCGACCGGGAAGGCCAGGGTGAACCCCATGACCCGGGCCGACATGACCCGCCCCCGCATCTGGTCGGTGACGATCATCTGGACCGCGGTGTTGGTCACGGCGATGACGGCCAGGAAGCCGGCCCCCACCCCGAGCAGGGCGAGGAGACCGAGCGGCCAGTTGGGCGCGGCCCCGAAACCGATCACGGCCAGGGCGTACAGGGGCAGCCCCCAACGGACCATGGTGGACCGGGGGACGCGGGTGTCCCAGGTGGAGAGGACCGGTGCCATCATGATGGCCCCCAAGCCGACGGCGGCGGCCAGGACACCCAGCACGTCGGGCCCGGCGTGGTACACCTCGCCGGCGAAGACCACGGTGAACTGGGTGATCGGGTTGCCGAAGAAGGCGACCAGCATGGCGCACAGGATGCTGACCAGCACGCCCGTCTGGCTGCGGATGTACCGGATGGCCGACTGGAGGCTCTGGAGCACGCTCTCGGGCGGACCGTCCGCCCCGGGATTCGTGGTGGATCGGGGCTTGACCACCTGCAACGCGGCGATCACGGCCAGGAACGACACCGCGTTGAGGAAGAAGGCCCAGCCCGGACCGGCCACCGCCAGCAACACCCCGGCCAGGGCCGGTCCGACGGCGCGCGCCGCGTTGAACTGGGTGGAGTTCAGGGTGATGGCCGAGGAGAGATCCTCCTTGGGCACCAGGGCGGGCACGAAGGCCTGCCAGCTGGGGATCATCAGACCCGAGAACACCCCGGTGGCGGCGGTGATGGCCAGGATCAGGTAAGGGGAGTGGAGCCCGGCCACCCACACCCCCCACAGGGCCAGGGCGGCCAGGGCCATGGCCGCCTGGGTGGCCAGCAGGATCTTGCGCCGGTCCCGCCGGTCGGCCAGCGACCCGCCGAGCGGTCCGAGCAGGAACGAGGGAATGAACTGGGCGAATCCGGCCAGGCCAACCCAGATCGACTTCCCGGTGAGCTCGAACAGGACGTACGGGACGGCCAGGGTCTGCAGCCAGGTGCCCGAGTTCGACGCCAGCGCCCCCAGGAGGAAAATCCTGAAGTCGCGATGACGGAGGGCTCGCATTCCGTACCGGAACCCACCCTGTTCAGAGGTCGGCCCGGGCGCACCCGGACCGGTCCCGGCGGGACCGCCGAGGTTGCGGTACTCGCTCGTGGATCTGACCCCTGGAGTGGGACGGTCGGCCTGGTCGGGTGAAACCCGACGCGTGCTCACGTCGTCACCATCGTTGGAGACACTAACCTGTTCGCGTCCCCCGACCCAGCCGAGTGTGACGGCCGACCATCGATCCCGGACCCGGCGTCGACGGTCAGCCGAGGGCGGCGATGGCGTCGGCCACGGCCAGGACCCGGCGGGCGTTGTCGACGTGGAGGTTCTCGATCATCCGACCGTCCACGGTGACCACGCCGCGGCCCTCGGCTTCGGCCTCGGCGAAGGCGGCGATGACCCGCCGGGCGTAGTCCACCTCGTCGGCGGTCGGCGCCCACACATTGTTGGCCACCTCCACCTGGGACGGATGGATGAGGGTCTTGCCGTCGAAGCCGAGCTGGGCGCCCTGGCGGCACTCGGCGGTGAACCCGTCGGCGTCCTTGATGTCGTTGTACACCCCGTCGAGGATGACCTTGCCGGTCTCCCGGGCGGCCAGGATGGCCGTGGCCAGGTGGGGGAGGAGGGGGCCCCGATCCGGGACGGGGATGGCCCGGAGCTCCTTGGCCAGGTCGTTGGTGCCCATGACCAGGACGGCCACGCGATCGACCGCGGCGATGGCCCGGGCGTCGAAGATCGCGGTAGGCGTTTCGATCATGGCCCAGATCCGGGTGTGGTCCGGGGCGCCGCCCTTCTCGAGGGCGGTGGTGATCTCGGCCAAGGTGGCCACGCTGTCCACCTTGGGCACCACCACGGCGGCCGGACCGGCCTCGGCCGCGGCGGCCAGGTCGTCCGCCCCCCACGGGGTGTCGGGGCCGTTGACCCGGATGGTCACCTCCCGGGCGCCGTACCGGCCCGAGGTGGCCGCCTCGACGGCCTGACGGCGGGCGTCGGCCTTGGCGTCGGGGGCGACCGCGTCCTCCAGGTCGAAGATGAGGGCGTCGGCGGGGATGGTGGCCGCCTTCTCGAGGGCCCGGGCGTTGGCGGCCGGCATGTACAGGACGCTGCGGCGGGGCCGGAGGGTGGGGTCGTTCCCGGCCCGGTGGTCGGAGGAGGCGGTCATGACGCGGTCCCGGCCGTGGCCGATCCGTCGAACCCGTACACCGCGTTCAGCTCCGGGTCGCGCTCGGCCAGGGAACGGGCCAGGTCGACCACCACGTGGCACTGCTTCACCGAGGCGTCGTCCTCCATCTTGCCGTCCAGCATGATGGCCCCGGTGCCGTCGCCCATGGCTTCGATGACCCGCTGGGCGTGGGCCACCTCGGCCGGATCGGGGGTGAACACCCGCTTGGCGATGTCGATCTGCACCGGGTGGAGGCTCCAGGCGCCGACACAGCCCAGCAGGTAGGCGTTGCGGAACTGGTCCTCGCAGGCGGTGGTGTCGGCGATGTCCCCGAAGGGCCCGTAGAAGGGGAGGATCCCGAAGGTGGCGCAGGCGTCGACCATGCGGGCGATGGTGTAGTGCCACAGATCCTGCTGGTAGGTGGTGCGCGCCGCGTCTGGCTCGGCCGGGTTGGGATCCTGGCGGACCAGGTACCCCGGGTGGCCACCGCCCACCCGGGTGGTCTTCATGCGGCGGTTGGCGGCCAGGTCGGCCGGGCCGAGGGAGAGGCCCTGCATCCGGGGTGACGCCCCGCAGATCGCCTCCACGTTGGCCACCCACCGGGCGGTCTCCAGGATGGCGTGCACCAAGAGGGGCTCGGACAGGTTTGCCTTGGCCTCCAACTGGGCGAGGAGGCGGTCGACGTAGTGGATGTCCTCGGGCCCTTCGACCTTGGGGATCATGATCACGTCGAGCTTGTCGCCGATCTCGGTGACGAGGGTGGTGAGGTCATCCAGGACCCAGGGGGAGTCGAGCGAGTTGACCCGGGTCCAGAGCTGGGTGCTGCCCATGTCGACCGTACGGCCCACCTCCACCAGACCGGCCCGGGCAGCCTCCTTGTCGGACGCGGGCACCGCGTCCTCCAGGTTGCCCAACAGGATGTCGACCGTGGGGGCGATGTCGGGAACCTTGGCCACCATCTTCGGGTTCGACGGGGGGAAGAAGTGGATCATGCGGCTGGGCTTGACCGGAATCTCCCGGGAGGGAGCCGGGGCGCCGACGGCCAACGGTTTGAAGAAGTCTCTCGGGCTTCGCACGGCAGCCACGGTACCCACGGGACCCCGAACGCGTCGATCCGGCGGCCCGCGTCCGGGGCGGGCCGCGTTCGTCGAGCGGCCCGGAGGTCCGGGGCCTATCCTGCGGGCCGTGAGCCTGGGGGATATCGAGGTCAGCCTGGAGGCGGTGATCGTCGCCGTGACCGGGGGAGCCCCCCGGCTGCTCACCGTGGCCGGACCGGGGGATCTGCCCGCCCTGCCCTCCGGCCCCCTGGAGGCCGGTGACCGGACGCTCGAGGTGGGCCTCCGCCGCTGGATCCAGGACCAGACCGGCCTGGCCATCGGCTACGCAGAGCAGCTCTACACCTTCGGTGACCGGGTCCGGGGCATGCCGATGACGGGGCAGGCCAACGGGTCGGGCACCAGCCCGACCGACCCGACCCGGCGGCTGTCGATCGCCTACCTCGCCCTGGTGCGGGAGGGTCAGCCCAGCCCGGGGGCCTCCTGGGTGGACTTCTACGACATCTTTCCCTGGGAGGACCACCGCCAGGGGCGGCCGCACGTGATCGACGACCAGATCGTGCCGGCCCTCGAACGGTTCGTGGAGGCCGATCCCGCCTACCGGCCGGGCCGGGCCGAGCGGGTCGAGATCGTGTTCGGCACCGGCTCAGCCCCCTTCGACGGGATCCGGGTCTTGGAGCGCTACGAGCTGCTGTACGAGGCCGGTCTGCTGGACGAGTCCGGCCCGGGCCGGCGCCGCTCCGGACGGGACCTGCTCGACTCCCGCCCGATGTACTTGGATCACCGCCGGATCGCGGCCACCGCCCTCGGGCGCCTGCGGGGCCATCTCAGCTACCGCCCAGTGGTGTTCGAACTCCTACCGGCCCGGTTCACCCTGCTCCAGCTCCAGCGGGTGGTGGAGGCGCTGGCTGGGGTGCGGCTCCACAAGCAGAATTTCCGGCGGCTGGTCGAGGGGGCGGGCCTGGTGGAGGGCACCGGCGAGCTGATGCCGACCGGCGGGCGCCCGGCGGAACTGTTCCGGTTCCGGCGGGAGGTCCTCCGGGAACGGCCCCGACCCGGGGTCGGCACCCCGTGGGTGCGCACCTGACCTCAGGTCCCGGCAGCCCGGCCCCGTCCCTGCCGCCAAAAACCCTGCCGTCAACAACCCTGCCGTCAACAACCCGGTGACCCGCGCCGCCGGTGGGTGACCAACGCCCGGCGGGTCCGGATGGTGTGGGCCGGGTGCATCGGATATGCTCACCCTGAGAATAACAATGCTCATGCTGAGCATAAGGGCTGGGTGGGCGGTGCGTCCGGTCGGCGGTGTGCTGAGTGTCGGTGTTGTGCGAACACGTCCGAGGTCGACCCCGCCGGCGGGGTGGGTGATACCCGGACGGTCAGGAGCTCGTCATGCCCACCTCCACTCGCCCTTCGATCCCAGTGTCGGCCGCACTCCCGGCGGAGGAGATCGCCGCCCTGGAACCGACCATCGAGGCGATCGAGGCCCTAAAGGCCGAACGCAACGCCGTCATCCTGGCCCACAACTACATGACCCCGGACATCTACCACACGGTGGCCGACATCACCGGTGACTCCCTGGCCCTGGCCCGGTCGGCGGCGGAGACCGACGCCGAGGTCATCGTCTTCGCCGGAGTCCACTTCATGGCCGAGACGGCCAAGATCACCTGCCCGGACCGCACCGTCCTCATCCCCGATCCCGAGGCCGGCTGCTCCCTGGCCGAGTCGATCACGGGGGCCGACGTGCGGCGGCTGCGGGCCGAGAACCCGGGGGTGCCGATCGTCAGCTACGTCAACACCTCGGCCGAGGTGAAGGCCGAGGTGGACGTGTGCTGCACCTCGGGCAACGCGGTGGCTGTGGTCGAGTCGCTCGACGCCGACCGGGTCCTGTTCCTACCCGACCAGTACCTGGCCCGCTGGGTGGCCACCCAGACCGACAAGGAGATCATCACCTACGACGGGAGCTGCATGGTCCACGAGCAGTTCACCGGGGCCGAACTGCGGGACTACCGGGGCAACTACCCCGGCATCAGCGTCATCGCCCACCCCGAGTGCCCCCCGGACGTGCTCGACGAGGCCGACTTCGTCGGGTCCACCGCGGGCATGATCGCCTGGGTCGGCCGGGAGAAGCCGGCGCAGGTGGTGATGGTCACCGAATGCTCGATGTCGGACAATGTCGCCGTCGAACACCCCGAGGTCGAGTTCGTGCGTCCGTGCAACCTGTGCCCGCACATGAAGAAGATCACCCTGGACAAGATCCTGCGGTCGTTGCAGACCATGACCCATGAGGTCGTCGTCCCCGAACCCGTCGCCGCCGCGGCCCGGGCCTCGGTGGACCGGATGCTGGCCATCACCGCCCCACCCACCCTGGCCGCGGTCCGATGACGGTCTTCGACCCGGCCGGTCCCGATCCGGTGACGGTGAGCGTGAGCGTCGGCGGCCGGAGCCTGCCCGTGCGGCGGCGCCGGGCCGTCGTGGTGGGCTCCGGCGTGGCCGGGATGTCCACCGCCCTGGCCCTCGGGGCCTGCACCCTCATCACCTCCGAACCGTGGCTGGGCCACGGCGGTTCCAGCCGCTGGGCCCAGGGCGGCGTGGCCGCCGCTATCGGTCCTGAGGACACCACGGCCGCCCACGCCGCCGACACCGTGGCCGTGGCCGGGGGCATCGCCGATCCCGACATCGTGGCCGCCATCACCGCTGGTGGTCCGGCCGCCATCGACGCCCTGCTGGCCCTGGGCACGCCGTTCGACCGGACCGCGGACGGCCAACTGGCCCGGGGCCGCGAGGCCGGCCACTCGGCCCGTCGGATCGTCCACGCCTCCGGCGACGCCACCGGCGCCGCCGTGGTGGCCGCCCTGCGCCGGGCCGTCGAGGCCCACCCCTCCATCGAGGTCCTGACCTCCACCACCATGGTCGACCTCGTCCGTCGGGACGACGCCGTGGTGGGCGTCATCCTCGAAACCACCGACGGCCCCGGATCCGGGGCGGGGGCCACACCCCACCTTGTGCTGGCCCCGGCCGTGATCCTGGCCACCGGCGGGTACGCCCACTGCTTCGCCCGCACCACCACGCCCGGGGAGGTCATCGGGGCCGGCATCGCCGCCGCCGCCCGGGCCGGGGCCGTCCTGGCCGACATGGAGATGGTCCAGTTCCACCCCACCGCCCTCGACGTGGCTGCCGCCGACCGGCTGCCCCTGCTCACCGAAGCCCTGCGGGGTGAGGGCGCGGTCCTGATCGACGAGACCGGCCGACGGTTCATGTCGGCGGTGCACCCCGACGCCGAGCTCGCCCCCCGGGACGTGGTGGCCCGGGCCATCTACCGCCACGCGGCCGCCGGCCACCGTCCCATGCTCGACGCCACCGGGGCAGTGGGGGATACCTTCGGGGCGCGGTTTCCCACCGTCGACGCCCTGGCCCGGGAGCACGGCTTCGACCCCGCCCGGGAACCCCTTCCCGTCACCCCGGCCGCCCACTACTGCATGGGCGGGATCGCCGTTGACGCCCAGGGGCGGACCTCCCTACCCGGCCTGTGGGCGGTGGGCGAGGTGACCTCGTCGGGGCTCCACGGGGCCAACCGGCTGGCCTCGAACTCACTGCTCGAGGGCCTCGTCGCCTCCCGGGCGGTGGCCGTCGACGTGGGCCGGGGCGAATGGGCGGCTCCCGCCCCCGACGGCCAGGTGGACCGGCTCGACCTGCCCGTCGACGCCGTCACCGTCGACCGGGTGCACGCCCCCGACCCCGGCTCTGACTCCGGCTCCGTCTCTGACCCTGACCCTGACCCTGCCTCCGCCCCTGACTCCGCCCCCGGCTCCGTCTTCGGCGACCGGGACGGAGCCTGGGCGGCCGACCAGGGGGTGGCCGGGACCATCCGGGAGCTGTTGTGGGCCCACGCCGGGGTGGAGCGGGACGGGCCCGGTCTCGCCGCCGGCCGGCGACGTCTGGCCGGGATCGTGCTGTCGCCCCGGGCCTCCACCGCCACCCGGCCCATCCACCAGATCGCCCACCTGGTGCTCGAGGCGGCATCGGCCCGCACCGAGAGCCGAGGCGCCCATTTCCGTCTCGACCACCCGCAGAGTGACCCCGCCCAGGCCCATCGCCGCCGCCACCGTCCCGGCCCCGTGCCCACCCGCCGGGTGCTCGTGACCGAACTCCAGCCGGTGGCCGGATTCCCCCTGGCCTCCTGACCCCCGCCTGGCCAAGGACCCATCGGGCCCCTTAATGGCTGCTACCGACGGGCACCATCTACGGTGATGGCCCATGGGACCTCTCCAAGGCATCACCGTCATCGAACTGGCCGGCATCGGCCCCGGCCCGTACTGCGCCATGATGCTCGCCGCCATGGGCGCCGACGTCATCCGGGTCGATCGGGCCGGCGCCGTCTCCGGCGGCGACCCGGCCAACCCGCCCAAGGACTCGCTGACCCGCGGCCGCCGGTCCATCGGCGTCGACCTGAAGAACCCCGACGGGGTCGAGGCCGTGCTGAAGATGGTCGAGTCGGCCGACGTCATCATGGAGGGCTTCCGCCCCGGCGTCACCGAGCGCATGGGCCTCGGGCCCGAGGACTGCCTCGCCCGCAACCCCAGGATCGTCTACGGCCGGATGACCGGCTGGGGCCAGGAAGGCCCCTACGCCCAGGCCGCCGGGCACGACATCAACTACATCTCGCTGGCCGGGGCGCTCGCCCCGATCGGCCGGGCCGGTGAGGCACCGGTACCGCCCCTCAACCTCGTCGGCGACTTCGGCGGCGGCGGCATGTACCTGGCGTTCGGCATCGTCTGCGCCCTGCTGGAGGCCCGGTCGTCGGGCCAGGGCCAGGTGGTGGACGCGGCCATGGTCGACGGGGCCGCCTCCCTCATGAACATGTTCTGGACCATGAAGACGGCCGGTCTGTGGCGCGACGAGCGGGGCACCAACATGCTCGACACCGGCGCCCCCTTCTACGACGCCTACGAGTGCGCCGACGGGGAGTACATCTCGATCGGCTCGATCGAGCCCCAGTTCTACGCCGAGCTCCTCGAGCTGTCCGGTCTCGGTGAGCAGGCCGACCTCGCTCCCCAGATGGACCGGAGCCAGTGGCCGGCCATGAAGGAGCGGGTGACCGCCCTGTTCAAGACCAGGACCCGCGACGAATGGTGCTCCGTCATGGAGCACAGTGACGTCTGCTTCGCCCCGGTGCTGTCGATGGACGAGGCCACCAGGCACCCCCACAACGTGGCCCGGAACACCTTCGTCGAGGCCAACGGGATGACCCAGGCCGCCCCGGCCCCCCGGTTCAGCCGGACGAGCCCGGAGATCGACCGTCCCGCCCCCCACGCCGGGCAGCACACCGACGAGGTGCTCAGCCGGTTCGGGTTCGACCGCGACGAGATCGCCAAGCTTCGGGCCACCGACGCCGTGGCCTGACGGTCACGATCCGGGCCGGTCGGCGGGAGCCGAACACCGGCCCGGATCGGCCCGGGCCGGAGGCCGGGGCCGCTAGCGAAGGTCGATCTCGGCCCGGTCGAGGAGGTTGGCGTCGTCGAAGCCGTCGAGCCAGCCGACCCCCCGGAACACGTGCGACCGCCCGTCCGACCGCACCAGGATGGCCGGCCCGGTGAAGCTGCCCTCGGGCCCGTCCATCTCGAGGTCGTAGGGGGCCACGTCGAGCACCCACGGCCGGCTCGACCGGTAGACGAGCTCCCAGTCGAGATCCTGGTTCTCCTCGGTGGCCGCCACGATCAGGTCACCACCGACCGGGGGCACCAGACGGCCCGACGTGCGGAGCGACTCGATGTAGTACCTCCGGTGACGCATCACACGACTCTTGCACTGTTTGGCCGTGGCGGCGAACTGGGATCGGGAACGGTACCCTCCAGCCCGTGGCGTTCGACCTCCACGTGGCCGTGGCCTGGGTGATGGTGATCAGTAACGCCGCGGCCGGGATCTGGGCTCTGCTGGCCAACTGGTACCCCCGCCTGCGTCGCCGCGAACTGTGGTGGACGGTGGGGTTCGCCCAGGTGTCGGTCGCGGTCCAGGCCATCCTCGGCGTCCTCGTCCTCCAGGAACAGGACCGGGCCTACGACCAGCTCCACGTGATCTACGGCTTCGTGTCCCTGGCCACCGTAGGCATCATCTACAGCTACCGCCAGCAGCTCGAACACCGCATCTACCTCCTGTACGGCCTGGGATGCCTGTTCTTGATGGGTATGGGGATTCGGGGGATGATTCTCACACCGGCGTAGTCCGTAGCTGTCGTCGACCCGCCGGCCACCGGGGGTCCCATGGCTGTGTCCGACCACGACCCAGAGCCGGTCGAACCGGTTGAGCTGGTCGATCCGGAGCAGGAGGTCGGCGTCCCGGCGCGGCAGTCCCCGGTGGCGCTGCTGGCCGGCCTGGTCGCCCTCGGCCTGGTCGCGATGGCTCTGGTGGTGCTCGGCCGGCCTGCGGCCGAGGTGGAGCCGGTCGTACCGTCCACCCAGGTCATCCCGTCCCCGCCCTCCAGCGTGCCGGCGGTCGTCGGCTTGTCCGGCGGGGCCCGCCGGGTCCACCCGTTCCCCCCGTTCGACGAGCACCTGCCCCGCGTCGGTGGCGTCCTCTCCGGGTTCACCTCCGATGGCTGGATCGTGTCGATCGACCGGGCCGCCCCGGGCCCGTCGGAGGTGGAGCTGTGGTCTCCCGTGGCCGGACCGGGGGAGCCCGTCGCCAGCGTCCTGCACGTCGAGGGTTCGCCACCAGTGGCCTTCGCCCGCCAGGTGGTCATCGAGGACGACGCCGTCGTGGTGGGCCTGGGGGATCGGGAGACCCGGGTGCCCCTGAACCGGGTCCTGCCCCAGGGGGGTTCGGTCTTGCTCGTCCAGCTCAGCACGGGGACGGTCCCCGTCGAGGCCACCGCCATCGACGTCGTCCTCGATGACCACCTGGCGGGCGAAGGCCACCGGGACGGGGGGACCCCGGAGGACGGCCCCGGTCCGGTTACCGCCGAACGGCACTGGCAGGTCCAGGGCCCGCCGGTCACGGTGTGGGGCCGCTGGGCCGACCAGCTGTTGGTGGGCCGGGCCGACCGCACCTGGCTGCTTTCCCGGGACGGGGCCGCCCAGCCGGTGACCGTGGGGCAGGTGCTCAGCTTCGACGGCCGTTGGCTGGTGAGTCACGACTGCGACCACCCCACCGACTGCACGATCGCCGTGGGGACGCCGGACGACCCCCACCAGCGGATCATCCCGCTGCCCGCTCCGGTCGCCGGGCTCGACGTCGGGGCCTGGGGCCGGGCGGTGGCAGTGTCGCCCGACGGTGTCCGGCTGGCCACCGCAGTCGACAACGGGGTGCTGTCGTTGCCCCTGCTGGTCGAACTCGACACCGGGGCGTACACCCTGCTGGGTGACGGTATGAACCCCGACACCCCGGTGGTGTGGGCCCCGGACGGATCGGCCATCGCCTACACCTACTCCGACGACGTCATGGTGTGGCCGGTGGCCCAGCCGCGGTCGTGGCGGGTCTCGGTCGACCGGCCCGTCGAGGGCCTGGTCTGGGGCTGACGGCCGGTCGGACCCGGCGGCCGGGGTCCACCTGGCAGACTGGGGGCTATGGACGATCACGGAGGACCGTTGAATGAGCATCGGTGAGCGGGCCCGGGCGCGGGCCCTGGGCCGGCTGCCCGGCCCGGTGTTGGACGGGATCGGACGGGCCGTCCTCACCGCGGTCGACGAGGCGGTGGAACGTCGCTGGGACCAGGCCCTGGCCCGGGCCGAGGCGGCGCCGGGCCTGACCCTGGAGCAGCGGGTCAGCTCGGTGAGCCGGCGGTTCTCCCGGGAGCTGGTGCGGGTCGGGGCGGTGAGCGGTGCCGCCGCTGCGGTGCCGTGAGTGGGTACCACGGTGGCCGCGTCCGCCCTCGGCGCCGACCTGGCCTGGTTCGCCCTCCGCTCGACCGACCTCATCATGACCATCGGGGCCGTCAACGGCCAGACCGCGGCGACACCGGAGGAGCGGCGGGCCTGGGTGCTGTCGGTGCTGGCCTTCGGCGAGCAGGCCGCCGACCAGGCCGGCCTACTGTTGGACGGCGCTACCGCCTCCAGCCGGGGCGGGGAACGGGTGGCCGGCCTGCTGGCCGGGGTCGCCGGGGGTGACGCCGCCGCCCTCGACACCCTCCGGCGGCTCAACGCCACCATGGCGTCGCGGGTGGTGACCCGGTTCGGTACCCGCCGGGGGATGCTCGGTCTCGGACGGTTGGTGCCCTACGGGGTGGGGGCCGCCGTGGGCGGCGGCGTCAACTGGATGATGGTGCGGGCCATCTCGCGCCAGGCCTCGAAGCTCTTCGCCGACTACCGCCTGGCCGGGGCCACCCCGCCCCGGTTGGCCGGCCGTCCGCCGGCGGGGAGGCCAGCGGTGGGTCCCGTGTCGGGATAGGCCCCGCGATACCCGGACAACGGCCCGCTCAGACCCTGGGCACCCGAGGCTCGGGTTCGGCCACCTGGCCCGGGTGGGTGCCTTCCGGGGCCGCGGTGGCGCCCTGGAGCTGGCTCCGGAAGCCCATGGGCACCGGCCGGCGATGGGCGGTGTGCACGGTGGCCCCCATGATGTCGACGGCCCGGGCGTACCCGGGCGGACAATCCGATCCGGGCCGCTGCTCCACCCGGGCGGCCATGGCGGCCAGCTCGGTGATCCGCTCGGCCAGGCCCGCGGGGACGGGAAGGCCGGTGGCCTCGATCAGCCGGTGCCACCGGTGGGCCCAATCGTGGTTCCGGAGGGCGGTGGCCACCTGCTGGGCCCGCAGATCGGTCTCCGATGAGGTGACCAGGGCGTCGATCTGGTCGATGGCCTCGTCGGGGTTGGTCGACAACGGGGCCACCAGGGTCCGCCCGGCCAGGGCGATCTGGTCGTCCGAGGAGGGTGGCTGCCCGATCATCAGGGTTCCCGCCGCCATGGCCTCGAAGAATCGGCCCGGCACCTCGCGGGCCCCCTGGGTCACCTCGGGCTGGTCGTACTTGGCGAAGTTGGTGATGGCCACCTTGGTCCGGGAGTAGGTGCCGGCCAGGAAGCGGCGGTGCTCGGCCGGGTCCATCACCCGGCCCCCGGTCAGGGTGTCGTACTGATAGAACCGCTGGTTGGCGTCGGCCCACTGGCGCAGACGGCGGTGCAGGGTCTCGTCCCGGCGGCCGATGCCGAGCAGATCGATGGGGCGACGGCCCGGATCGTTGCCGGCGGGGTCGTCGGTGGCCCAGGGCGGCCGGAAGCGGATGGTGTCGACCGCCGGGGGCAGGTAGTGGACCGGACGGTCCGTGGTCTGGCTGAGCCGGTCGACCGTCGGCCACATGCCGATGAAGTGGGCGTCGGCCCGGTGGAACGGCTCGAAACGGAGCCGGGGGTTGTCGAACTCGCTCCGCCACGCCTCCGGCAGCCAGACCACCACCCGGTCGGCGTTGCGGCAAACGTCGTCCAGGGGCCCCAGGAGGCTGGCGTCCCACAGGGTGAAACCGAGCAGGACCACCAGGTCGTAGCGTCGGCGGGGGATCGTGCGCGACGAGGCCCCGTGCCGGCGTCGGGGGAGGTGTTCCTGAAGCGCCCGCCCCACGTCTTCGCCCAGGAAGCGGTGGCCCAGACCGGTCAGGGCCCGGCGGGCCCGGATGTCGATCGATCGCTGGGTCCAATCGATCATGACCGCATCGGCGTCGGCGGAGGCCAACAAGATGTCCTCCGCCTCGGCGAACGCCACATGGCCGGGCTGGCGGCCGAACCCGTCGGGCCGGTGCCGCTGGCTCACCACCAGAACGCTGGGACCCCTCATCGGTGCCTCAGAAGCCGGATATCCCGCACATAATCCCTCACGCCGCGAACGGTAGTCACCGGGCCTCACCGACCCGCAAGTTGCGGGAGAATCGACTCAGCCGCCCCGGAATGGCTACCGGGACGGCTGAGGCGTATGTCGATTCAACTTTCTGCGTCGACAGGCGGGTGTTGTCGCCAGGTGGGTTACCCGGCTAGGCCCGTACGGGCCACTCGATCAGCTGGCCAAACGCTCGTCGAGGCGGTCAAGTTCACCCATGAGACGAGCCGGGAGCCGATCGCCGAACATCGCGTAGTGATCGCGAATGAGGCTGACCTCGCCCTGCCATTGGGTCGGCTCGACCGCGGTCAGCTTGGCCATCGTGGCGTCGTCCAGGTCGAGGCCGGACCGGTCGATACCGTCGATAGTGGGCACCATTCCGATCGGGGTCTCCACGGCGTCGGTGGCGCCGTCCAAGCGGTCGAACACCCACTTGAGCACTCGGGAGTTATCGCCGAATCCGGGCCACAGGAACGAACCGTCATCGTCCCGACGGAACCAGTTCACCCAGAACAGACGGGGGAGTTTGCCGGCTTCGCCCTTGTCGCCGATTTCGAGCCAGTGCTCGAAGTAGTCGGCCATGTTGTAGCCGCAGAACGGGAGCATGGCGAACGGATCGAACCGGACCATGCCGGTGGCCCCGGCGGCCGCGGCCGTCTTCTCGGAGCTCATCACCGAGCCCAGGAAGACCCCGTGCTGCCAGTCCCGGGCCTCGGTGACCAGCGGAACGTTGGTGGCCCGCCGTCCGCCGAACAGGATGGCCGAGATCGGAACACCCTTGGGATCCTCCCACTCGGGGGAGATCGAGGGGCACTGGCTGGCCGGGGTGGTGAACCGGGCGTTGGGGTGGCTGGCCGGGGTGTCGCTCTCCGGGGTCCAGGCGTCGCCCCGCCAGTCGGTCAGGCGGGGAGGGATCTCCTCGGTCATGCCCTCCCACCAGACGCCGCCCTCGGGGGTAGCGGCCACGTTGGTGAAGATGCTGTTGCCCTTCATGAGGGTTTCCATGGCGTTCGGATTGGTCTCGTCCGAGGTGCCCGGAGCCACGCCGAAGAAGCCGGCCTCGGGGTTGATGGCGTAGAGCTGGCCGTCCTGGCCGAACTTCATCCAGGCGATGTCGTCGCCGATCGTCTCGACCTTCCAGCCGGGCAGGGTGGGGATCAGCATGGCCATGTTGGTCTTGCCGCAGGCCGAGGTGTATGGTGAGGGGTTGTACCG
>JBKECK010000010.1:0-26108 GCA_047974625.1 Acidimicrobiales bacterium | reverse complement strand
TCGCCAGCCAGTACTGGGAGTTCAACCACCCCTACACCTGGATCAACTCCGGTGGCCTGGGGACCATGGGCTTCTCCATCCCGGCCGCCATCGGGGCCAAGGCCGGTATGCCGGACCGGACGGTCTGGGCCATCGACGGCGACGGCTGCTTCCAGATGACCGGCCAGGAGCTGGTCACCGCCTCGATGGAGAAGATCCCGATCAAGGTGGCCCTGCTCAACAACGCTTACCTGGGCATGGTCCGCCAGTGGCAGGAGCTGTTCTACGAGGAGCGCTACTCCGAGGTGCACCTCAGCCACGAGCTGCCCGACTACGTCAAGTGGGCCGAGGCCATGGGCTGCGTCGCCTTCCGGGTGGAGGATCCCGACGAGGTGGAGACCACCATCGCCAAGGCGAACCAGATCAACGACCGGCCGGTGGTGGTCGAGTTCCGGTGCATCAGCTCCGAGAAGGTCTACCCGATGGTTCCGGCCGGTGGGTCGAACGACGACATCCTCGTCGACCCGTCCCAGCGCGGCGACGACCCGATCGTCCCCGACGCCAGCCCCTCCAGAGACAGGAGCGAGTGATGAGTCCGAAGCGAGGAGTCGACGAACGCACGATCGTCGTCAAGGTCGAGAACAAGGCCGGTCTGCTGGCCCGGGTGGCCGACCTGTTCGCCCGACGGGGCTACAACATCGTGTCCCTGGCCGTGGCCCCCACCCACGACGAGCGCATGAGCCGCATCACGGTGGTGGTCGACGTCGAATCGGCCCCGCTGGAGCAGATCGTCCAGCAGCTGTTCAAGCTGATCAACGTGGTGGAGATCGCCGTGCTCCCGCCGGGCGACGCCACCGAACGGGAGCTCCTGCTGGCCACCGTGGCCGCGGCCAAGACCACCCGGGGGCAGATCACCGAGCTGGTCGACATCTTCGAGGGCAAGATCGTGGCCGTGTCCAGCGACGCCATCACCGTGGCCCTCGACGGCAACCCGGCCAAGATCGACGACTTCGAGGCCCTCCTGGCCGACTACGAGATCATCGAGCTGCAGCGGTCGGGCCGGATCGCTCTGCCCAAGATCGGACGCCAGGTCGCCCGTCTCCGGGCGGTGTAGGCAAGACTGTCTGCCACAAGACTGTCTGTCACAAGACTGTCTGTCACAAGACTGTCCATCAAGACACACCCATTACCGGCCCATCAGAACCTCCGAGGAGAATCCAAGTCATGGCCAACATCTATTACGAAGCCGACGTCGACCGGTCCAGGATCGCCGATCGGAAGGTGGCGATCCTGGGCTACGGGTCGCAGGGCCACGCCCACGCCCTGAACCTGTCGGACTCCGGGGTCGACGTCCGGGTCGGTCTGCGCGACGGCTCGGGCTCGGCGGCCAAAGCGGCCGAGGCCGGCCTGAAGGTCATGTCGATCGCCGACGCCTCGGCCGAGGCCGACCTGATCATGATGCTGATGCCCGACACCGAGATGGCGGCCATCTACGCCGACCACGTCGCCCCCGGGCTCAACGACGGCGACGCCCTGTTCTTCGCCCACGGCTTCAACATCCGTTTCGGCCTGATCGAGCCGCCGGCCGGGGTGGACGTGTGCATGGTGGCCCCCAAAGGCCCCGGGCACCTGGTGCGTCGCACCTACGTGGAGGGCGGCGGCGTGCCCTGCCTGATCGCGGTGGAGCAGGACGCCACCGGTGGGGCCAAGGAGCTGGCCCTCGCTTACGCTGACGCCATCGGCGGTGCCCGGGCCGGGGTGATCGAGACCACCTTCACCGAGGAGACCGAAACCGATCTGTTCGGTGAGCAGGCCGTCCTCTGCGGCGGGGCCAGTGCCCTGGTCCAGGCCGGGTTCGAGACCCTCGTCGACGCCGGGTACCAGCCCGAGGTGGCGTACTTCGAGTGCCTCCACGAGCTCAAGCTCATCGTCGACCTCATGTACGAGGAGGGCATCGCCGGCATGCGCTACTCGGTGAGCGACACCGCTGAGTACGGCGACCTGACCCGAGGCCCGCGGATCATCAACGACGCGGTGAAGGCCGAGATGCGGACCATTCTGGACGAGATCCAGACCGGCAAGTTCGCCGACGAGTGGGTGGCCGAGTCCCGCTCCGGTCGGGCCAACTTCCACCGGCTCGAGCAGGAGGGCCACGACCATCCGGTCGAGAAGGTGGGCGCCACCCTGCGCGACATGATGCCCTGGATCTCCGAAGGCAAGGGCTCGGTGCGCGACGCCTCCGGCGGGCAGGGCTGACGGTCTGGGTCTGGCGGTCTGGGTCTCGCTCTCATGGTCCGCTTCCGTGATCGCGATCTGCTCCCTCCCGGCGAAGGGAGGAGCAGATCGCGGACGGGGTGACGTCGGCCACTGAAGATCGACCGACATGGTGCCGATGCATCAGATCTGGCCCACCTCGGAGGCCAGGAGCGTCGAGGAGGCCCGTTGAGCAGGTACCGACTGGTAACGAGAAGTGACTTCGACGGTCTGGTGTGCGCGGTACTGCTGCGCCAGCTGGACCTGATCGACGAGATCGTTTTCGTCCACCCGAAGGACGTGCAGGACGGCAAGGTCGAAATCCGCCCCGGGGACATCCTGACCAACCTGCCGTTCGCCCCCGGGGCCCACATGGTGTTCGACCACCACCACTCCGAACGGGAACGGGTCCGGAGCCGCATCGACAACCACATCCTCGATCCGGCCGCCCCGTCGGCGGCCCGGGTGGTGTACGACTACTACGGCGGGGCCGGGGCCTTCCCCGACCTGAGCTCCGAGCTGATGGAGGCCGTCGACCGGGCCGACTCGGCCCGCTACGCCCTGGACGACATCCTCCATCCCCAGGGCTGGGTCCTGCTGAACTTCCTGATGGACTCCCGGACCGGGCTCGGCCGGTTCCGCCAGTTCCGGGTGTCCAACTACGAGCTGATGATGCAGCTCATCGACCTGTGCATCGAGCACCAGCGGGTCGACGAGATCCTGGCCGTCCCCGACGTGGCCGAGCGGGCGGAGCTCTACGGGCAGCAGCAGCCGATGTTCGTCGACCAGTTGCAGCGGGTGGCCACGATCCACGGCGACGTCGTCGTGGTCGACCTCAGGGACGAGGAGATCATCCACGCCGGCAACCGGTTCATGGTCTACGCCCTCAACCCGGAGGCCCGGGTCAGCGTCCACGTGATGTGGGGCCGGAAGCGGCAGAACACCGTCTTCGCGGTGGGCCGGTCGATCTTCGACCGGAGCTCAGCGGTGGACATCGGCTCGACCATGCTCCACTACGGGGGCGGTGGTCACGAGGCCGCCGGCACCTGCCAGGTGGCCCACGGCGAGGCCGCCACCGTCCTGGCCGAGCTGGTGACCACCCTGGCCACCGACCGGGTGATGGCCTGACGCGGCCCCGCCCGGTGGAGGGGGAGACCACCGGGGGCGGCCCACGTTGGAGCGACAAACACCGGCGGCACCAGCTGGGGCCCGGCTCTCCCGGGGAACGCAGGTCAGACCAGGTCGGCGGACAGCTTGAGGGCGGCGGTGGCCGTCATCAAGCCCGGATCGTCGGCCAGATCGGCCGGCCGGTGGAGCATGGCCAGCTTGGTGCGGCGCCGCAGGAAGTCGTCCAGCGTCACGATCATCTCCCGCTCGGCGTAGAGGGCCAGCTCGGCCCGCAGGATGTCCGATTCGCCGATCACCTCGTCGCCGGCCGAACGGTCGGCGGCCACGGCGTCGAGCACGGCCCAGGCGGCGGGGCCGTGCCGGCGCCACAGGACGTCGGCCACGGTTGGTTCCCGTTCCACCGACGGGGGCCGGTCGAGGCCGAGCACGGCCGCCCGGGCCAGGAACGCGGCCCGCTCCTCGGGCGGCGCCTCCCCGTACCAGCGGCCGGGCGGGCGGAGCTCCACCCCGAGCGAGGCGACGGCCGCGGCCGCCTCCTCGCCCACATTGACGCAGTCGGTCAGCTTGCCGCCGAACAGGGTGACCACCCCGGCCCCGGGGTCGGTCTCGATCTCGTGTTTGCGGGACAGTCGGGTCCAGGCCACGTCCTGCTGGTCGCCCGTCCCCACCGGCACCACCAGGGGCCGCACCCCGCACCGTTCGGCCACCACGTCGTCCGGTGTGAGGGGCTCGGGCAGGTCCAGCCGGGTGTTGATCTGGTCGAGCAGGAACCGGCGGTCGGCCTCGGTGATCCCCTCGTCGGGGTTGTCGGTGCGGGTGTCGGTGGTGCCGATCACCGACCGGTGGGCCATGGGGATCACGTAGAACAGGCGCTCGGTGTCGTCGAAGAAGGCCAGGATGCGGTCGTCGGTGGTGAGGCGGGGGACCACGAGGTGGATGCCCTTGGAGAACACCAGCCGGTGTTCGGTGGTCACCCCCGACTGCCGGTTGACCCGATCGGCGTAGGGGCCGCCGGCGTTGACCACCACCCGGGCCGACGCGGTCAGGTGACGATCGGTGGTGGTGTCGGTCATGGTGGCGTGCCAGCCACCGTCGTCCCGGTTGAGCCGGTCGACCCGGACGTAGTTGGCCGCGGTGGCGCCCTGATCGAGGGCGGTGCGCACGAACGACCACACGAAGCGGGAGTCGTTGTCCTTTAGGTAGTAGTCGCCGTACTCCACCCCGGCGTCGGCGCCGGAGGTGTCGACCACCGGTTCGGTGCGCTCGATGGTGGCGGGCCTCAGGTAGCGGGGCGGCCGGGTGGCGAAGCGCCCCAACGCCCAGTAGGCGGCCGAGCCCAGGCCGGCCAGCCAGGACGGGAACGGGGCCGAGGAGTCCAGGGTGGCCAGGAAGCGGATCTCGGCGATCACCGACGGGTAGGCCTCAGCCAACAGGTTGCGGGAGCGGCAGAGCTTCGTCACCAGGGCGATCTCGTAGCTCTGGAGATAGCGGAACCCGCCCCACACCAGGTTGGAGGAGGCCTGGCTGGTGGCGCCGGCGAAGTCCCCCCGGTCGACCAACGCCACCGAGGCCCCCCGGGCGGCAAGGGAGGCGGCGGTGACCGCGCCATTGATGCCACCGCCCACCACGAGCACGTCGAACTGCCCGCCGTCGAGACGATCGAGATTGGCGTTACGTAACGACATCGCCATCAACGGTAACCGACGACGGGTCGAAGGGGCCTGACATCGTGGTTTCGACTACCGTCCGCGTGGCCGCTGTCTCACCCGCGTCTTCACGGTCAACCCGACCGGAAGGCCGCAGCCCAAGGAGGTCCTGGCACCATGGCCGAGTTCGTTTCGATCGAACCCACCCGGGTCGACGGGGTGGTCACGCTCCGCCTCGACCGCCCGAAGGTCAACGCCCTCAACGCCCAGGTCGGCGACGAGCTGCTGGCCGCGGCCCGGGAGCTGGCCGGCCGGCGTGACGTCCGAGCCGGGGTGGTGTGGGGCGGCCCCAAGGTGTTCGCCGCCGGGGCCGACATCGGGGCGTTCCCGGTGGGCGAGGGCCACCGCGACCCGTCCCCCAACGTGGACGGTCTGATCGCCGCCAACGCCGCCCTGGAACGGTTGCCCCAGATCACGGTCTCGGCCGTCAACGGGTACGCCCTCGGCGGGGGCTGCGAGCTGGCCATGAGCACCGACTTCCGGGTCTGCGGGGAGAGCGCCAACTTCGGTCAGCCCGAGATCCTGCTCGGCATCATCCCCGGGGCCGGGGGAACCCAGCGGCTGACCCGCCTGGTCGGCGTGACCAGGGCCAAGAACATCATCTACTCGGGTCGGATGGTGCCGGCGGTCGAGGCCGAGCAGATCGGCCTGGTGTCGGCCGTCTACCCGGACGACGAGGTGCACGACCGGGCCATCGACCTCGTGGCCCCCTACGCCAGCGGGGCGGCCGCCCTGGCCAACGCCAAGCGGGCCATCCTCGAGGGCCTGTCGCTCCCCCTCGACGAGGCGATCGCGGTGGAGAACCGCGAGTTCATCGCCTCGTTCCAGACCGACGACGCCGTCACCGGGATCACCAGCTTCATGGAGAACGGGCCCGGCAAGGCCGGTTTCAGCGGGTCGTGAGCCCGGTGGACGGTCCCGGTTGCGCCGACGGCGCCGTCGGTGACGTGCTGATCACCGAAGCCCAGATCGCCGAACGCATCGCCACGCTCGGGGCCCGGATCACCGCCGACTACGCGGGCCGGACCCCCCTGCTGGTGTCGGTGCTCAAGGGCAGCCTGGTGTTCGTGGCCGACCTCATGCGGGCCGTCGACGGGCCCGTGGAGATCGACTTCCTCGCCGTGAGCTCCTACGGGGCCGCCACCCGGAGCAGCGGGGTGGTCCGGATCCTGAAGGACCTGGACTCCGACGTGGCCGGGCGGGACGTGCTGGTGGTGGAGGACATCGTCGATTCCGGGCTGACCCTCTCTTACCTGCTCGACCGGCTGCGCTCCCAGCAACCGGCCAGTCTGGCCACCTGCACCCTGATCCTGCGCACCGCCGGCGACGGGGCCGACCCCGACCGGCCGGTCTGTGGTGACCTGCCCATCGACTATGTCGGCTTCCGGCTGCCGCCGTCGTTCGTGGTCGGCTACGGACTTGACGCCGGCCAGCGGTACCGGAACCTGCCCTACATCGCTCGTTACCTCGCTCCGGAAGGCCCGGAGACGGCCTGACGCCAGTGGTTGCGGCCAGGTCGTGTGACGTTGGACCGACCATCATGAATCAACGGGGTACCCATCAGGTAGGTTGCTCCGGGAGCCGATCGTCGATCGGCGTAACGAGCGACTCAGTAGGAGGGGATCCGTGTCCAGCGACGCCTGGGGTTTCGAGACCCGCCAGATCCACGCCGGGCAGGAGCCCGACCCCACCACAGGGTCCCGGGCGGTGCCCATCTACCAAACCACCGCCTACCAGTTCCGCGACGCCGACCACGCCGCCAACCTGTTCGCCCTGGCCGAACCGGGGAACATCTACACCCGGATCATGAACCCCACCCAGGGGGTGGCCGAGGCCCGGGTGGCCGCCCTAGAGAACGGCCTGGCCTCCACCGCGGCCGGGGTGCCCGGTGCCCTGGTCCTGTCGTCGGGTCAGGCGGCCGAGACGCTGGCCATCCTCAACCTGGCCGAGGCCGGCTCCCACATCGTGGCCGGGGCCGCCCTCTACGGGGGCACCTACAACCTGCTCCGCCACACCCTGCCCAAGATGGGCATCGAGACCACGTTCGTCGACGACGTGGACGACCTCGACGCCTGGCGGGCCGCGGTCCGGCCCAACACCAAGGCCTTCTACGGCGAGTCCATCGGGAACCCCAAGAACAACGTGCTCGACATCGAGGGAGTGTCCGCCGTGGCCCACGACGTGGGCGTGCCCCTCATCGTGGACAACACGGTCGCCTCGCCGTACCTGATCCGGCCGCTGGACTGGGGGGCCGACATCGTCGTCCACTCGGCCACCAAGTTCCTGGGTGGGCACGGCACCTCCATCGCCGGGGTCATCGTGGACGGCGGCAGCTTCGAGTTCAGTGATCCCGAGCGCTACCCCGGGTTCAACCAGCCCGACGACAGCTACCACGGGTTGCAGTACTGGCCGATGCTGGGCGCCGGCTCCTATATCGCCAAGGCCCGAGTCCAGCTGTTGCGCGATCTTGGTCCGGCCATCAGCCCGTTCAACGCCTTCCTGCTCCTTCAGGGCGTGGAGACCCTGTCGCTGCGGATGGAGCGGCACGTGGCCAACGCCCGGGCCGTGGCCGAATGGTTGAGCCAGCGGGACGAGGTGGAATCGGTGGCCTACGCTGGTCTGCCCTCGTCGCCCTGGTACGACGCGGCCCAGAAGTACAGCCAGGGTCGGGGGGCCGGCTCGGTCCCCGCCTTCATCATCAAGGGTGGGGTGGAGGCCGGACGCCGGTTCGTCGACGCCCTCGAGCTCCACAGCCATGTGGCCAACATCGGCGACGTCCGCTCACTGGTCATCCACCCGGCGTCCACCACCCACAGCCAGCTCACGGAGACCGAGCAGGTGGCCGCCGGTGTCGAACCGGGCTTGGTTCGCCTGTCGGTGGGCCTCGAGTCGGTGGACGACATCATCGCCGACCTCGAAACGGGCTTCCGGGCCGCCAAGTCGGCCCAGTAGCGCCCACCCGTACCCGTCCTCCCCGCCGGACCGCCCTTCCCCCCAACCCCCGCCTTCCCAATCGAAAGTGAACGCCGTGCCCGAAACCTACAAAGCCCCGTTCGAGATGGAGATCGACCCGTCGAAGCGCTACCAGGCCGAGATGGTGACCAACATGGGTGTGCTCACCATCGCCCTCGACCCGGTGTCGGCCCCCAAGACGGTCAACAACTTCGTCGCCCTGGCCCGCCGAGGCTTCTACGACGGTCTGACCTTCCACCGGGTCATCAAGGGATTCGTCCTCCAGGGCGGCTGCCCAGAGGGCAGCGGCCGCGGTGGCCCCGGCTACCGGTTCGAGGACGAACTGCCCAAGCCGGGTCGGTACGAGCTGGGTTCGTTGGCCATGGCAAACGCCGGTCCCAACACCAACGGCAGCCAGTTCTTCATCATCAGCGGGCCCAGCGGGGTCGGTCTGCCGCCCCAGTACTCGCTGTTCGGCAAGGTGGTGAAGGGGCTGGAACACGTCGACGTCATGGAGAAGGTGGCCACCGACCCCGGCGACCACCCGGTGGACCCGATGGTGATCGAATCGGTCACCATCACCGAGCTCGACGACTGATCGCCGCTCCTGGCGACCAGGTATCGTCGGGCCCATGTCCGACGAACCCGATCCGGCCATCCTCGATGTCGACCTGCTCGCGTTCGAGGGCGGGTCGATGTCCGCGCGCGCCGCAGTGGTGGACGGGACGATGCGGAGCCTGCGCACCGGGTTCGTTTACACCAGCCACGACCTGAGCGGGGATCTGCTCGACACTGCCTACGGCCTGCTCGAGGCGTTCTTCTCCCTCGACCCCCGGGCCAAGGAGAAGGCGGTTGTGGCCGGCACCAACGGGCAGGTCGGGTACACCGGCCTCCTGGTGGAGACGGCTGCCTCGTCGGATCAGCCGGACTGGAAGGAGATGCTCAACTGGGGGTCACACCTCCCCGACGGGCATCCCCTTCGTCGCCGCTACCCCCACCGGTACCACCCGCCGGTGTTCCCGGAGGCGGAGGTGCCCGGCATCACCGCCGCGCTCACCGAACTGCACGACCGCCTGCTGGATCTCCAGACCCGGTTCCTGCGGGTGATCGCCGTCGGCATCGGCTGCCACCAGGACTTCTTCGACTCGATGGTCACCGACGGGGCCACCCTGGCCCGGGCCATCCACTACCCGGCCATGGACCTGGCGCCGGGAACCGACCACGTCTGGGCGGCCGAGCACGGCGACATCAACCTGATCACCGCCCTGCCCCGGGCCACCGCCCGGGGACTCCAGGTGGAGGTGGACGGGGGTGCGGGTCACCCCCGGTGGGTGGACGCCGTCCCACCCGCCGACCGGGTGATCATCAACACCGGGATCATGTTGGAGCGGCTCACCAACGGGGTCATCCCCCAGGGCATCCACCGGGTGGTGGCCGATCCCGCCGAGCCCGGCGACCGCTACTCGGTGGTCCAGTTCTGCCATCCGACACCCTGGACGGTACTGAACCCGGTGGCGTCGTGCGTCGACGCCCGACGACCGCAGCGGTTCGGCGCCATCGAGTCCGGCGACCTGCTCGACGAGGTCCTGTATCAGATCAACCTGGTGGAGGACGGCCGGCGGATCACCGTCGCCGACTCCGCCTAGGCCACCCACCAGCGCCGACCGGTCGGCGCCCAGCAGCGACGAGGTCAACCATGTCCGAGAACACGACCACGACCAAGAAGACGTTCAGCGAAGAAGAGCTGCGCGAGCGGCTCAGCCCCGAACAGTACGTGGTCACCCAGCAGGCCGGCACCGAGCCGGCGTTCACCGGGATCTACCACGACACCAAGCAGCCGGGTGTGTACCGCTGCGTGGTGTGCGGCGAGCCGTTGTTCGACTCCGAAACCAAGTACGACTCCGGCAGCGGTTGGCCGAGCTTCTACCAGCCGATCGGCCCGGGCAAGGTCGAGAGCCACACCGACCGAAGCCACGGCATGGTCCGCACCGAGGTGACGTGCGCCACCTGCGGCGCCCACCTCGGTCACGTGTTCCCCGACGGCCCCCGGCCCACCGGTGAGCGGTTCTGCATGAACTCGGCGTCCCTCCTGCTCGACCCGGCGCCACCCTCCGGCGCCTGACCGTCGGCTCCGTCTCCTTCAAACGATCCCCGGATAGGTCAATGCCTGGTTCCTCCATGTCCCCGCCCACCGGTTCATCCGAACAACCGAACCCGTCCGCGCCCTCGGGCCCGGGCGGCGGCACCGGCGCGGTGATCGCCCCATATGGTTCGTGGCCGTCGCCGTTGTCGGCCGAGGTACTGGCCGCGGGGGCGGTCGGCCTGGCCGGGGTGGCCACCGACGGCGACACCGTCTGGTGGAGCGAGATCCGGCCGGCCGAACAGGGCCGGGCGGTACTGGTGCGCCGCACCGGCGGGGTGACCGCCGACGCCCTTCCGGCCCCGTGGTCGGCCCGCAGCCGGGCTCACGAATACGGGGGCGGAGCCTGGTGGCCGGGGAACGGGACGGTCTTCTTCGTCAACTACGAGGACCAGCGGATCTACCGGCTCGACGGCGAGGAACCGGTGGCCGTCACCCCGCCGCCGCCGCACCCGGGAGCGTGGCGGTACGCAGACGGCCGGGTCCACCCCACCGAACCGTGGCTGGTCGCGGTCCGGGAACGGCACCCGGCGCCCGGATCACCCGCGGTCGACGTGGTCAACGAGTTGGTGGCCGTCAACCTGGATGAACCCGGGGCCGAGCCCCGGATCATCGGGGTGGAGCTCGGCCACGACGCCCAGTCCGACTTCGTGGCCGGACCCCGCTTCTCGGCCGACGGTCGCTGGTTGAGCTGGATCCGGTGGAACCACCCCGACATGCCGTGGGACCGGACCGAGCTGTGCGTAGCCCCGGTGTTCGGGGGCCTGCGCCTGGGGAACACCCAGGTGGTGGCGGGCGGGACCGAATCGGTGACCGGAGCCGACTGGACCGGTGACGGGCGGCTGGTGTTCTCGGCCGACCGGACCGGGTTCTGGAACCTGTTCGCCTGGACGCCGGGACACGGGGCCGGCGAGGCGTTGACCGACCTGGCCGGGTCCGAGATCGGGGGCCCGGCCTGGGTGTTCGGTACCCGGGCGTGGGTGGAGCTCGACGACGGCCGCCTGGCCGTGGTGGTCACCACCGACGCCGCTGACGCGGTCGGGGTGATCGGCGACGGCGGTGACCTGGTGCTGTTCGCCACCCCGATCACCTCGGTGGCCGATCTGGCCCCGGGCCCGGGCGGCACCGTCCTGGTCAACGCGGCCACGTCGACGGCGTTGGCCCAGATCGTGGCCCTCAACCCCGACACCGGCGCCCTCCAGGCCCAAGTTCGCCCGCCCGACGATTTCGGGTTGGACCCGGGCTGGATCAGCCGGGCCCGGGCCATGTCCTACGAGGCCAACGGCCGGACCGTGCACGCCTTCTACTACCCGCCCACCGCCGTCGGGTACGCGGCCCCGGCTGGGGAACGCCCTCCGCTGGTGGTCATGGGCCACGGCGGTCCCACCTCGCACGCCTCGCCGGGCCTGAACCTACGGATCCAGTACTGGACCAGCCGGGGGTTCGCCGTGGCCGACGTCAACTACGGCGGATCCACCGGCTTCGGGCGGGCCTACCGGCAGCTGCTCCAGGGCCAGTGGGGCGTGGTCGACGTGGAGGACTGCATCACCGTGGCCACCCGCCTGGCCGCCGACGGGGCGGTGGACGGCGCCCGGATGGCCATCCGGGGCGGCTCGGCCGGGGGGTTCACCGTGCTGACCGCCCTCATCAGGTCCGACGTGTTCGCCGCCGGGGCGAGCCTGTACGGCGTGGCGGACCTGGAGGCCCTGGCCGCAGACACCCACAAGTTCGAGGCCCGCTACCTCGACGGCCTGATCGGTCCCTACCCGGAGGCCCGGGACGTCTACGTCGAACGGTCACCCCGGTCCCACGTGGACGCCCTCGGCTGCCCCCTCCTGGTGCTCCAGGGCCTGGACGACCCAGTGGTCCCGCCCAACCAGGCCGAGGCGATCGTGGCGCCGCTGGCGGCCAAAGGGATCCCCCACGCGTACGTCACCTTCGCCGGGGAGCAGCACGGGTTCCGCCAGGCGGCCAACATCGTGCGGGCCTTCGAGGTGGAGCTGTGGTTCTACGGCCGGGTGTTCGGATTCGACCCGGCCGACCCAATCACACCTCCCGAGGGGGCCGTCGGTCTCTGAGGCCGGATCGGCCGGTGGTCCCGGCCGCCGAGTTGTCGGGGCCGGGCCGACCGGCGCTGAGTAGGGGGCGTCGTCGGCCCCCCGGTCGCCCTCGGCCCCGACGTGCGCCGGTTGGGCCTCAGGCGGCCCGGCCGACGTCGGGGGTGTGGCGCAGCAGCATGGGCCGCAGCTCGGCCAAGACCTGCCCGGCGGGAGGCCGCACCCCGGTCTGGGGGGCCATCAACCGGTTGATGAGGTCGACCACACCCGGATCGGCCTCGGGGGCCAGTTCGTTGATCGGGCAGGGCCGGAGCTCGCCGTGGTCGTCGACGACGGTGAGGTCGTCGTCGCGGTGCTGGTCGATCATCTCGCCGGTGACCAGCTGGTAGAGAACGGCGCCCAGGCCATGGAGATCCATGGCCCGGGCGGCCGGTGCACCCCGGAGGAGCTCGGGCGCCACGAAGCGGCGGTGGTGCCGGTCGATGAACCGGATCCGCTGCTCCCCGACGGGCAGGGCGGAGCGGAGATCGGTGATGACGCAGCCCCGGTGGGACCGGACGATGATCTCGGGCCGCAGGTCGAGGTGGACGACGCCCTTGCGGTGCAGATGGTCGAGCAGCCGGGTGATTTCGTAGCCGATGGCGAGCACCTGGGGGAGCTCCAACGGGCCGCCGGCCTCGGAGATCAGGCGGGCCAGGGAGCGACCCTCGATCCGCTCGTAGATGACGTAGGGCCGTTGGGCGCCGAGGTCGGCGCCCAGGGTGGCCGCGAAACCGGGGTGCCGGAGCTGGCGGGCGATCTCGTACTCCCGCCCGAGCTCCTCGAACGCGGTGTAGGTGACGGGCCGCCGTCGGGGCAGCCGGATCGAGACGCCTCCCGGCCGGTCGTGGTGCCAGGCCAGCCAGGTCTCGGTGTGGGCGCTTCGTTCGAGGAGTCCGGCCGCCCGGTAACGGGGGGCCAGGTCCTGGCCGATGGTGACGGACCATGCCGGCCGGGCCGGGGTACGGCGGCGGCTGCCGTGCCCCGGGTCCCGGCCGGCGGCGGGCGCATGAAGCGCCCCATCGCCGGCCCGGGGTAGAACCCCGGTATCCGGCGAGGAGAACGGCACCGGGCTGATAAGCCGGCCGTCGGCCAGTCGGTAGCAGACGTCGACCACGAACCGGGGGTCGATCTTTCTGGCCGTGATCAGCGAGGTGCGGCAGGCGGCCGCGCTCTGGACCGCCGACATGACCCCGGCCACCTCGTCGTCGCCGAGGTCGCGGGTGGGGTCTTCGAGGAGCAGGACCGAAGGGTTGCCGGCCACGGCCCGGGCCAGGCCCACCATGCGCCGCTGGACCAGGGTCAGGTTGCAGCCGTCCGGGCCGACCGAGGCGTCCAGGCCACCGCTGAGCCCGTCGATGGTGGCGTCGAGGCCGACGATGGTGGCCGCGGCGACCATCCGGGCCCGGGTCATGCTGGGGCGACCGAAGGCGATGTTGTCGGCCACCGAACCGTCGAGCAGCCAGGGATCGGCCAGGCAGACCGCGATCTGGGTGCGGGTCTCGGCCAGCGGGAGGGAGGACAGCTCGCGGTCGTCGAGGCGGATGGCCCCCCGGGTGGGGGCAAGCAACCCGTGCAGGAGGCTGATCAGGGTGGTCTGATCGGCCTGATCGGCCGCGATGACACAGCTGGTGCCCGGTTCCAACAGGAGGGTCAACCCACTGATGAGGGGTTGACCGTTCCGGTCGAAGCCGAGGTCGCAGAACTCGAGGCGGCCCCGCCGACCCGGGTGGGGATCGTTGGGGGCGAGGCCGCCTCGAGCGCCGCTACCCGAGCTTGGGTTGGGCACTTCACTGTGGGGACTCGGGTCTGTTGGGCTGCTCCCGCCGGAGCTGGCCTCGTTGTGGTCGTCGGCGCCTTGGCGTCCGTCGTCAGAGGTCATTCGCTGCTTCCCGTGGATGTGGTGGGCCCGCTGCCGCCGCGCCAGCGATTGCTGCTTGAACCGAACCCTAAGCCACTCACTGTGGGCGCTCAACCCCTATTTGTGACGACATCGAGAGTGGTGGTTGTTCACCACTGGCGTCGCGCTCGGTGATGACCTGGCCTGACGACGACGGGGCGCGGGGGATCCGGCTCCGGTCCGGTCCGAGAAAAAAAGCCGGAACCCGGGCGGCGGAACCCGCCCCGGACGGTGGCCCGGAAACCGGTTCCCGCGGCCGGCTCCGCCTCGGACCGGCTCAGGAGGGGCCGGCTCAGGAGGGACCGGCTCAGAAGACGGTGTAGCCGCCGTCCACCACGACCTCCTGGCCGGTGTGGAAGCTCTGGCCGGGGTCGGCCAGAAAGGCGCCGACCTCACGGAACTCGGCGGGATCCGCCCAGCGGCGGACGGGTGTCCGTTTGGTGGTCACGTCGCGGAACCGGTCGTTAGCGTAGCCGCCCGAGGCCATGTCGGTGATCGTCCAGCCCGGCAGCAGCGAGTTGACCCGGATCCGGTGCCGGGCCAGGCCGACGGCCAGGGCCCGGACGAGACCGTTCAGGCCGGTCTTGGCCGTGCCGTAGGCCTCGTTGCCGGGGGCACCGTGGATGGCCGACGTGGAGGAGACGGCCAGCAGGGAGCCGCCCTCGCCCTGGTCGATCAGGCGGCGGGCCGCCTCCCGGAGGGTGAGGAACACTCCGTCGAGGTTGACGGCCATCACGGCCCGCCACTGGTCGAGGGTGGTGTCCACGAACGCGGTGCCCGTGCCGCCCCGGCCCGCGTTGGCGAACAGGCCGTCGAGACGACCGAAGGCGGCCATGGTGCGGTCCATGGTGTCGATCACAGCAGCCTCGTCGGCCACGTCGCACCGGTAGGCCTCGGCCACCGTGCCGGCCGCGGCGGCCGGTCCGGCGGCCCGTTTCCGCAGCGTTTCCACCGCGGTGGCGTTCTTGTCGGCGTCGCGGCCCCACACGGCCACCCGGCCGCCGGCATCCACGATGCCCTCGGCCATGCCGAGCCCGATACCGCCGTTACCGCCGGTCACCACGAAAACCCTGCCCGATAGATCGATGCTCATCGCCGATCGACCCTAGCCGCCGCAGATCGGCGCGGGCCCGTCCGGCCGGGGACCGGGGGTGACCGCCGACGGCGAGGGGTCGCACCGGTCACGATCAAGCCGGAAATCTTGGCCGAGACGGTGGCGGACGGCCGCGCGGTGGCGATGCTGCATGGTCATGAGCACGGTCATGGGTCGCATCCTGGTCACCGAAGAGATCGCCGAATCCGGACTCGATCAGCTCCGGGCCGCCGGGCACGAGGTCGACGTCCGGTTGGGCCTGTCCGCCGAGGAGCTCGTCCGGGCCGTTCCGGGTGCCCACGCGCTGATCATCCGGTCGGCCACCACGGTGACCGCCGAGGTCCTCAACGCGGGGACCGAGCTGGTGGTGGTGGGCCGGGCCGGCGTCGGGCTCGACAATGTCGACGTCGACGCGGCCACCAAGCGGGGCGTGCTGGTGGTCAACGCCCCCCAGTCCAACGTCCTGTCGGCGGCTGAGCAGACCCTGGCCCTGATCCTGGCCCAGGCCCGCAACCTGCCGCAGGCCAGCGCGGCCCTGGCCGACGGACGCTGGGAACGTTCCAAGTGGACGGGCATCGAGCTGCACGGCCGGACCCTCGGCATCATCGGCCTGGGCCGGATCGGCAAGCTGGTGGCTGAACGGGCGCGGGCCTTCGGGATGCACCTGGTGGGCTACGACCCGTACGTGTCCGACGAGCGGGCCCGGGAGATGGCCGTTGACCTGGTGGAGCTGGACGAGCTGGCGGCCCGGGCCGACATCGTCACCGTCCACGTGGCCCGGACCCCGGAGACCATCGGTCTCGTTGGCGCCGACTTCCTGGCCAAGGCCCGGGACGGGGTGCGGATCATCAACGTGGCCCGTGGTGGCATCGTCGACGAACAGGCCCTGTACGACGGCCTGGTGTCGGGCAAGGTGGGCGGGGCCGGCCTCGACGTGTTCGTGTCCGAGCCGTGCGTGGACTCGCCCCTGTTCGCCCTGCCCACCGTGGTGGCCACCCCCCACCTGGGTGCGTCCACCGTGGAGGCCCAGGACAAGGCGGGCGTCACCATCGCCGAACAGGTGGCCCTGGCCCTGGCCGGTCGGTTCGTGCCCTTCGCCGTCAACATCGACGCCAACGAGGTGGCCGGGGTCCTGGAGCCGTACCTCCCCTTCGCCGAACAGCTCGGGGCCATGGTCGGCTCCCTCGGGCGGGACGCCGTGGGGGCCGAGCTGACGGTCACCTTCGACGGGGAGATCGGCGGCTTCGACAACCGGCTGGTGGCCATCGCCGCGGCCAAGGGGGTGCTGTCCCAGCTCACCGACGAGCCGGTCTCGTTCGTCAACGCCCTCGGCCTGCTCGAGGAGATGGGCGTGGCCCTCACCGTCGTGGCGTCTCCCCAATCGAAGGACTACGTGAACCGGCTCACGGTGGCCGGTGAGCGGCGCTCGATCGGCGGCACCCTGATCGGCCTGCGGGATGAGGCCCGGATCATCCAGATCGACGACCACCTGATCGACGTGCCGCCCACCAACTACATGCTGATCGTCCGCAACGACGACCGGCCCGGGGTGATCGGCACCATGGGCATGATCCTCGGCGCGGCCGGGGTGAACATCGACAACATGGACGTGGGGCGGGGCACGTCGAAGGGTTCGGCCGTCATGGTCATCGACACCCGGGGCCCGGTGGGCGACGAGGTCATCGAACAGCTCCGGGCCGCCGACGGGCTCCTGTCGGTGGACGTCATCTCCCTCGACTGATCCGGGGGCATCCGGCCGGACCCGGGTGGATCGGGCCCGGTGTTAGAGCTCGCTGAGCCGATCGGCGATGTGCTGGTGGCCGCGGAGCTCGAACCCGATCGCCGTGATCCACGGGGCCCCGGTCAGGATCAGGACCGGCCAGGCGATCGACACACCGGTGGTGGCCAGGAGCAGGGCGGCGGCGATGCACACCGCGGTCAGGGCCAGCAGGGTGGCGTGGAACGGGTCCAGGCCCGGCAGCACCAGGTTGAACATGGCGAACAGGGCCACCAAGTAGAGGCCGAGGGGTACGGCCACCGCGAGGGTGGTGCCGAGGGCGCTCAGCTCGCTGTGGTGCTCGATGTAGTAGGCGACGGTATGGAGCCCGGCCCCGGTGCCGGCGATGGTGGAGTAGATGACCACGTGGGCGTAGGCCCACCGGACCCCGTAGTGGCGCCGGTGGTGGAGGACCTCGGCGTTCGGGATGGCGAAGTAGACCCACCACATCCCCACGACCATGGTGATCCCGGCCACGGCTAGGACGGCGGCGTCGAGGGTCCAGCCGGTTTCGGCCGTCACCGCCCCGACGACGGTGGTGGTGCCCAGCACCACCTCGCCGAAGGTGATGATGGCCAGGAGGCCGTACCGTTCGGCGATGTGGTGGGCGTGCCAGGGCAGGGCGCCGTACCGGGTGTTGGCGAACCAGGTTCCGCCCAGCTCCACCAGGTAGAGCAGGGTCATCAGGGCCAGCAGGAGGCCGGTGGGCAGGTCGGCGAAGGCGGTGAAGATCCACCCGATCTGGGCCGTCCCGATGATGACCACGTGAGCCAGCAGGCTGTCCCGGTGGCCGGGATCGTTGCGGGCCGCCCGCAGCCAGAGGCTGGTCATCGACAGCCGCATGACCACATAGCCGATGACGATGGTCCGGTTGTCGAGGTGGCCCTCCTCCAGACCGCGGAACATGTTCGTGATGCCCAGGGCCACGATCGTGACCCCGAGCATCTGGGCCAGGGTGGCGATCCGGAAGCCCCAGTCGTCGGTGTCGTAGGCCGAGGCGAACCAGGTGTACGCCTGCCATGCCCAGACGATGGCGAACATGCAGAACAGGAACGACAGCAGCCCGGTGAGGATGTGGCCGGCTGCCAGGGCGTGGGCGAACTCGGACCCGGCGATGGAGAACGCCACGACCAGGGTCAGGTCGTAGAGCAACTCCAGGGGGGTGGCCGCCCGACCGGTTTCCCGGGGGTCCCGGCCCCGCATCGGGACAAGGCCATGGGGCCGGCGGGCGTGGGGTGGGTCACTGGTCACCGGGCCAGTCAACTCAGGTCCGGAACGAAACGGAACTCCGAGCCGGGCCCGGGGCCGGCGGCCCCGGGCAGGCCCGTTCGGGGTCAGGGCCCGTAGGGGAACCAGGCCACCTCGGACAGGTCACCGAGCCGGTTGACCTTCATCCCGTTGTTGGACACGGTGAACAGGAGGTTCTTCACCACCACCGAGCGGCCGATGACGGCGGAGCTGCTCCAGCAGTACTGGCCGTCGTCGGGGGCCCCGGAGGCCGTCGTGCTGCCGGCGCCGGCCTCGTCCGCCGGTTCGACGGGCTCCACCGAGACGGGTTCGTCGGTGACGTCACAGCGCTCGACGGTGGGGTGGACCACGTGGCCCCGGTCGGTCAGGGAGCCGTCGGCGTTGACCTCCACGAGCACCGCGGCCGCCAACTGCTGCTCACCCAACGTGGCCCAGTCCGCCTGCTCGATGGGGATCACGGCGGTGCCGAGCTCCCCGGCCGCGGCGCCGGTGGCGTCGGCGGGGATCCAGGTGAAGGCCCGGGCGTCCTGGCTCACCGGGGTCCAGGTGCTGCTCTCCTGCGGGTCCAGGCTCTCGTCGGTCAGGGTGAGCTTGGTGAGCCTCGTCGGGTCGGTCGGATCGCTCACGTCGAACAGGGAGGCCACCACGCCGAAGGTCTCGCCCTCCTCGTCGCCGTCGGTGCCCACCCCGAGAAGCAGGTTGTCGTCGACGGGGTGGAGGTAGCTGGAGAAACCGGGGATCTTCAGCTCACCCTGCAACACGGGGTCGGTGGGGTCGCTCAGATCGATGACGTAAAGCGGGTCGACCTGGCGAAAGGTGACCACGTACCCCATGTCGCCCAGGAACCGGACCGACTGGATCGTCTCCCCCTCGCCGAGGCCGCCGACCTGGCCGATCTGGCGCAACTGGTTGCCGTCGGGCCGCAGGATGGTCACGAAGCTCTCCGTTCCCGGTCCCGACCAGGGGGACCCGGCGGTGGTCGCCACCCGCAGGTCACCCTCGTAACCCGAGAGGCTGTACTGGTTCAGGAGGTGCCCGTCCACCGTCCCCGACGCCTGGTAGGTCATGGCGTTCGGATCGGTCAGGTCGAAGGTGTGGATGGCGGTGTGGTAGTCGCCCTCCTCGTCGATGATGTCACCGGTGTCGTCGTACTCCGGCCACCGGGCGGTGGCCACGGCCAGCTGGTCGGGCGAGGCGTAGACGGTCTGGGCGTCGGTCAGCACCCCCACCGCGTCGCTGATCGCGAACCCGTCGTCGATCGAGGCGGTCATGGCCACCAGCGAACCGAACCCGGCGAACTCGGTGGGCAGGAACATCTGGTTGCAGTTGACCATGCGCCCGGTGTCGACCACCGAGCCGTCCCCGTCCAGTACCTCGTAGCTGGGTAGCCAGTCGTCGATGGTCGAACCTTCGATGAGCGCCCGGTTGGCCCGTTCGGCCGCCTCCTCGGCGTCCTCGTTGGAGGGGTAGACGAAGGGAAGCCGGGCCGACGGGCCGGCAACCACGATCCGCAGAGACGAGTCGATATCTCGGGCCGACAGGTAGCCGCCCTCCAACTGGACGATGCGCTCGACCGCCCCGGCCGCGAGATCTATCGAAACCAGCTGGGCCACGGACGAACCCTCGGAGACGAAGGACACCGCGTCCTCGCCCGTGGACGGGGTGTCCTCGCCCGTGGACGGGGTGTCCTCGGGATCGGTAGCCGTCCACCCCGACGTCATCAGCAGGGCTCGGTCACCGTCGAGGAAGAGTTCGCCGCCCCCGATCCCGTCGGGGAGGTCGATGGGATCCAGCTCGATGGGTTCGTCGCCGGTCACGTCGTAGACGCGGAGCCGGTCGACGTCCACCACCACCAGGCGGCGCCCGTCGGTCTTGACCAGATCGGCTTCGTCGACGCCCCGCTCCTGATTGTTGGTGCCGACCACGGTGCCGGACGCGTCGCCGGCGATTTCACCGCCGACGGGCCCCGCGGCGGCTGAGTCTTCGGCGGCGGCTGAGTCTTCGGCGGCGGCTGGGTCGACATTGATGGTCTCCCCGTCGCCCGGGGCCTGGAGGTCGCCCTCCCGGACGGCGAAGCTCCCGTCGTCGAGCCCGTACGGACCGACCCGGTCCAGGGCCTCTGCCTTCAGGTCGTCGAGCAGGTCGTCGCAGCTCTCCGGGACGACCAGCCCGGCGGTGAGGGCGACGTCACCACCGGAGGCCTCGCTGGAGAGGTCGGTGCCGCCCGGCCCGCCGTCGCTTGAGGCGTCGTTGGGGGCCGGATCGGTACAGGCGGTGGCGGCCATGGCCAGAGCGGCGATCAGGGCCGCGGCGCCGGTGATACGTCGGTGCGTCATGGGGTGCTCGATTCTTGGGAGGTCCTCGATCAGGTGATCGGCCGGGCTCGATGCCGACTGACCCCTTCGACGCCCCCACGACGGCCCCCGGTTCCCGACCGCCGGGGATTTCTCCCCCGGACGGGTCGGGGCGACGGTTAGGCCGTGGGCATGTAGGCCGGGCGCCGGGCCTCGAAGGCGTCGATGTCGCCCTCGTGGCGGAGGCTGATCCCGATGTCGTCGAGCCCCTGGAGGAACCGCTCCCGGGTGGCGTCGTCCAGGGGGAACGTCTCGCTCAGACCGAGGGCGGGAACCTCGACCGTGCGCCGGTCGACGTCGATGGTGATCTCGAGATCGGGGTCGGTGTCGACCGCGGCCATCAGCCGTTGCCCGGTCTCGGGAGACACGACCACGGGGATGAGGCCGTTCTTGGTGGCGTTGTTGCGGAAGATGTCGCCGAAGCGAGGGGTGATGACGGCCTGGAAGCCGGACTGCTGGATGGCCCACACCGCGTGTTCGCGGGAGGAGCCGACCCCGACGTTGGGGCCGGCCAGCAGGATGGTGGCCCCGGCGAACCGTTCGTCGTTCATCACGAACGACGGGTCGTCCCGCCATTCGGAGAACAGGCCCTTCTCGAAGCCGGTCCGTTCGACCTGCTTCAGCCAATCGGACGGGATGATCTGGTCGGTGTCCACGTCGGAGCGGTCCAGGGGGACCGCCCGCCCGGTGACGATGCGTACAGGCTGCATGATGCGTACTCCTGGGGGTTAGGTGGGAGCCCGGTGGTGGACGGTCAGTCGAGATCGGCGGGGGTGGCGAAGTGGCCGGCCACCGCGGTGGCCGCGGCGACGGCCGGGGAGACTAGGTGGGTGCGTCCGCCCCGACCCTGCCGACCCTCGAAGTTGCGGTTGCTGGTGGAGGCGCACCGCTCACCGACCGACAGCTTGTCGGGGTTCATGGCCAGACACATCGAGCAGCCCGGTTCCCGCCAGTCGAAACCGGCGGCGGTGAAGATCTTGTCGAGTCCCTCGGCCTCGGCCTGAGCCTTGACCGCGTGCGATCCGGGCACCACGAGGGTGCGGACACCGGCGGCCACCGAGCGCCCCTCGGCCACCCGGGCCGCGGTGCGGAGATCCTCGATCCGGCTGTTGGTGCAGGAACCGATGAACACGGTGTCCACCCCGACGTCCCGCATCGGGGTGCCGGCCTCGAGCCCCATGTAGTCGAGGGCCCGGGCGGCCGCGTCCCGCAGGGACGGATCGTCGAAGTTGTCCGGGGACGGCACGGCGGCGGCCAGGGGGATGACCTGACCCGGGTTGGTGCCCCACGACACGTAGGGGCCGATAGTGGTGGCGTCGAGCACGATCTCGGTGTCGAAACGGGCGTTCGGGCCCGAAGGGAGGCGACGCCACTCGTCGAGGGCCTGTTCCCAGGCCGCCCCCGTGGGGGCGTGCTCCCGGCCCTCCAGGTAGGCGAAGGTGACGTCATCCGGGGCGATCATGCCAGCCTTGGCCCCGGCCTCGATCGACATGTTGCACACCGTCATCCGCCCCTCCATCGACAGGTTGCGGACGGTGGATCCCCGGTACTCGATGATGTGGCCGATACCGCCACCGGTGCCGATCCGGCCGATGATGGACAGGATCAGGTCCTTGGCCTCCGCCCCGTCGGCCAGCTTGCCCTCCACGGTGACCGCCATGGTCCGCGGCCGGATCTGTGGGAGGGTCTGGGTGGCCAGGACGTGCTCCACCTCGCTGGTCCCGATGCCGAAGGCGAGGGCACCGAAGGCGCCGTGGGTGGCGGTGTGGGAATCGCCGCACACCACCGTCATGCCCGGCTGGGTGAGTCCCTGCTCCGGCCCGATCACGTGGACGATGCCCTGGCCGGGGGCGCCCATCGGGTGCAAGGTGATGCCGAACTCCTCGGCGTTGGTCCGCATGGTCGAGATCTGCTTGGCGCTGATCGGGTCGGCGATGGGCTGGTCGATGTGCTCGGTGGGGACGTTGTGGTCCTCGGTGGCCACCGTCAGCTCCGGCCGGCGGACCTTCCGGCCGGCCAGCCGCAGACCGTCGAAGGCCTGGGGTGAGGTGACCTCGTGCACCAGGTGCAGATCGATGTAGAGCAGGTCGTGCTCGCCGGGGGCGCCGCGGTTCACCACGTGACGCTCCCAGACATTATCAGCGAGGGTAGGGTCCGCGAGGGTAGGGTCCGCGGGCGTCGTGGGCGCGGGGGTGCTGGCGTCGTCGGCCATGGCCGGTCTCCTGTGACTCGATACTGGCCGTCAGGCTAACTCCGGCCGAGCCCACCCGGTCCCTCGCCGCGGGTTCCCACCGCCCCGGGAATGGAGGGAACGGTCGGGAATGGAGACGGGGTCAGACCTCGAGCTCGACCACGGTGACGTTCATCGGACCGTTCGGGGCCTCGAAGGTGACCGTGTCGCCGACGGCGGCGCCGATGAGGGCCTGGCCGAGCGGTGAGCCGGGGGAGATCACCGAGGCCACGTCGTCGCGGCGTTCCTCGATCGAGCCGAGCAGGTACCGCTCCACCTCGTCGTCGCCCTCGTAGCGGATCGACACCACGCAGCCGGCCTGAACGGTGCCGTCGTCGGCTGCCTCTACGATCTCGGCGTTTTCGACCAGGGCGGAGAGCTGGGCGATCCGGCCCTCCATCTTCCCCTGCTCCTCCTTGGCCGCGTGGTAGTCGCCGTTCTCGGAAAGGTCGCCAAGCTCACGGGCGGCCTCGATCTTCTTGGCGATCTCGATGCGACCTCGGGTGGTTAGATCTTCGAGCTCCGACTGCAGCCGATCGAACGCTTCGGGGGACAGCTTGTGGGTCTCGGGCACCGCGTCGAGCCTAGCGGGCCCCCGGACGCTAGTGAGACCTCGGCCGAAGAGCGGATGAAGAGCCGAAGAGCTGGAGGGCGGGGTGCTAGCGCCGGCCGCGCAGCAGGCTGTTGATCTGGACCGAGACGACAGCCCCGACGACCCACATGAAGATGGGTACCGGGCTGCCGAATCGGGTGCCGAGTAGCCGGCGCTCGAACCCTGCCGAGGCGCTGGTGGTCTGGGCGACGCCCTGGCTGAGCAGGAACACCACCACCGAGGTGGTCAGCAGGTAGAAGACGAGGGCCAGGGTGCCCCTCGCCCCGGGGTCGTGGGGGCCGGCCGAGAATCGGACCCCGAGGCCTATCAACACCCCGACCAGGATCGGGGCGAGGGGCGAGTGGACGTCGAGCACCGTCTCCGCCAGGTACCAGCCCGCCCCGGTCACGGCGGAGACGGCGCCGCCGAAGACGATCGCGCTGAAGAGGTCGGCCGTCGTCCGGGCGGGCACGGGCCGGCGCCTATCCTTCTTCTTGGGGGCGGGCGCGTCGGCGTGCGGTGCTTCCTTGGCGGCGTAGTGCCAGGACTGGGGAATGGTCCGGTCGGAAAAGTCGTAGCCCTTGTCGCGGTCCACGGTGTGCTCCAGATCGGGAGAGCGATATGCCCAGTGTGTTCGGCGTGTCGGGGGACGCACTTGAGAACCGGTATCCCCGCGGGATCTCAGTAGGGTGAACGGCACGAATGACGGGGTTCGAGCGGAGGACAGGGCAGCATGGCCTATCGGGTAGGTGTGGTCGGGGGCGACGGGATCGGTCCCGAGGTGGTGGCCGAGGGCCTGAAGGCGATCGACGCGGTGCGGGTTCCCATCGACCGGGTCGACTACGACCTGGGCGGTGCCCGGTACCTGCGTGACGGCACCATCCTCCCTGACGAGGTCCTCGACGAGTGGCGGGGCCTGGACGCCATCTACCTCGGCGCCGTCGGCACCCCGGAGGTGCCGCCCGGGGTCATCGAGCGGGGTCTGCTGCTACGGATGCGCTTCGAGCTGGACCTTTACGTCAACCAGCGGCCGTTCACCGCGGCCGGCCACGATTTCATCGTCATCCGAGAGAACACCGAGGGCACCTACGCCGGCGAGGGCGGCTTCCTCCGCAAGGGCACCGCCCACGAGGTGGCCACCCAGGGGTCGGTCAACACCCGAATGGGGGTCGAGCGCTGCGTCCGCTACGCCTACGACCTGGCCGGGCGGCGTCGCAACCACCTCACCCTGGTCCACAAGACCAACGTGCTCACCTACTCCGGAGACCTGTGGGCCCGCACCTTCGACGAGGTCGGCGCCGACTTCCCGGCCATCGGGACGGCCTACAACCATGTTGACGCGGCCTGCATCTACTTCGTCGACGATCCGACCCGGTACGACGTGATCGTCACCGACAACCTGTTCGGCGACATCCTCACCGACCTGGGTGGAGCGGTGTCGGGCGGGATCGGTCTGGCCTCGTCGGCCAACCTCAACCCGGACCGCACCGGTCCCTCGATGTTCGAGCCTGTCCACGGGTCAGCCCCGGACATCGCCGGCCAGAACAAGGCCAACCCGGCCGCGGCGATCCTGTCGGCGGCCATGATGCTCGACTTCCTGGGCGAGGCCGACGCCGCCGCCCGGATGGTGAAGGCGTGCGACGCCGTCACTTCCGCCGGCACCGACGGCCTATCCACCACCGCGATCGGCGACGCCGTCGCGGCCCAGCTCTGACGCCCCGAACAGGAGACCGTGCCATGACCACCGGCGCCTCCACCCCGTCCCCGACCCCGAACGGCCCGGAGGCGATGACCATCGACCGCGCCGGCCACCGCGATCCGTCCTGGCCGGAGGCCGTCGAGATCTTCGACACCACCCTCCGCGACGGTTCCCAGTTCGAGGGGATCGCCCTCACCGCCGAGGACAAGCTCAAGATCGCCCGCCAGCTCGACCTGCTCGGGGTCCACTACATCGAGGGCGGCTGGCCCGGTTCGAACCCCCGGGACGACGAGTTCTTCGGCCGGGCGGCCGCCGGTGACCTCCAGCTCAGCACGGCCACCCTGGTCGCCTTCGGGTCCACCCGTCGCCCCAAGGGCAAGGTCGACGCCGACGAGACCTTGGCCCACCTCTTGGCCGCCCGCACCGAGGTGTGCTGCATCGTCGCCAAGTCGTGGGACTACCACGTGATCGAGGCCCTGCGCACCTCGCTCGACGAAGGGGTGGCCATGATCGCCGACTCCGTCGCCTACCTGGTGGGCGAGGGCCGGCGGGTCTTCGTGGATTTCGAGCACTTCTTCGACGGTTACAAGCGGAACCCGGAGTTCGCCCTCCGCTGCCTGGAGGCGGCGGCCACAAGCGGGGCGGAGACCTTGGTGCTGTGCGACACCAACGGCGGGTCCCTGCCCCACGAGGTCGAGCGGGCCACCGCCGACGCGGTCCGGATGTTCCCCGAGTTGGTGGTGGGCATGCACACCCAGAACGACACCGGCTGCGCGGTGGCCAACGCCCTGGCCGGGGTCCGGGCCGGTTCCACCCACGTCCAGGGCACCATCAACGGCTACGGCGAGCGCACCGGCAACTGCGACCTCACCACCTTCGTCCCCAACCTCACCCTGAAGATGGGCATCCGGTCCCTGCCCGAGGGGGGGATGGAGCGGCTGACCGCGGTCAGCCACCATGT
>JBKECK010000118.1:0-4780 GCA_047974625.1 Acidimicrobiales bacterium | reverse complement strand
GGACCATCACATCGGAGTCGAGGTCGTCAAACGGATCCATCCTCACCGGTTCGTTGTGCTTCCCAAGCGGTGGCTCGTGGAGCGGACCTGGTCATGGATCATGAATAGCCGTCGCCTCCAAGTCGACTATGAGCGTGATCCCGTCACCACTGAAGGGTTCATATGGGCAGCCCAGACCCGCATCGCCCTCAGGAAACTAACGGAAACAACCGCACGAGCCTGACCAGCCGAAACTAGCGCGACAGCCTCTCAGCTCTTCGGCCAAGGCCTCACCGGTGCCCTCAGCTCTTCGGCCAAGGCCTCACCGGTGCCGGAACCCCGGCTAGAGCTTGGGCACCTCGGTGAGGGGATGGCTCCGCCAGGGACGCAGTAGCACCCGGAGGTCACCCACCACGGTGCCCGCCCCCGACAGCAGGATCGGGTCGAGCTCAACCAGGGCGAGCTCCGGGACCGCCACCCCGAGTTCAGCCAGGCGGCACAGCATGGCCACCAGGGCCGAACGGTCCACCTCGTCGATGGGGACCTCACCGGCGAGCCGTTCGACGGCCCGTTCCAGGTCGTCGACGGTCAGGGGGAGGAAGCGGCGCAACGACCACGGTCGGGATGGTCCGAACCGGGCCCCGATCCCAAGCTGGATGAACACCCCGAGGTTGGGGTCCTGCACCAGCCGCATCCGGGCCACGCCCGTGTGGTCGACCATGCACTGGACCACCGCCGGGTAGAACTCCGCACCCACCGAGCCGGCCATCCGTCGCGCTGCGGCGGTCAGCTGGGTCTCGTCGTGCAGATCGATGGCGGTACCGCCGGCCTCGCCGACCCGCCGGTCGTCGATCGCCTCGGTCTTGAGGGCCACGGGGTAACCGACGGCGTCGACGGCAGCCACCAGATCACCCGGTCCGCGCGCCACCCGCCACGGGGCCACGGGAACGCCGATCACGCCGGCCACCCGCTCGGCCACGTCAGAGATGAGGGAGACGCTGACCCCGGCCTGATCGCCCATCAGGTCGACCAGGGCGGACCGGTCCCGGGCTCCGGCCTCGGACCACCGCCCGGCGCCGGCCGCCGAATCCGGGGCAGGGTAGCCCTCGCCCCCGATCATCACCGATTGGCCCTGGCGGGCCGCCCACTGGGCGTGATCGGCCAGCCGACCGAGCGCCCGGGCGGCCTCGTCGGGGAAGGCGAACACCGGCACCCCCTCCCGGCTGGTGGCCCGCCGGTCGCCCACCATGCCGACGGCCACGATCGGCTTGTCGATGGTGCGCTCCAGGCGGGCCAGCATCCGGCCGAGGTGGGCCACCGGGATCTCGGGCGTGGGCACGATGGCCACCACCACGGCCTCCACGCCCTCACTGACCGCGGCGGCCACGATTACGCGCTCGAAGTCCGGCACGGCCTGCTCGTCGTCGGCATCGGCGCTCTCGACGTCGTCCACCAGCACCGCCGAAGCGGCGGTGGGGTCGAGGCCGGTGCGGGGGTCGCCCTCCACGCCGGCGGGAACGACCACCTCGAGTCCGTGCCGGCGACACGCCATCACGGTGAGCCGGGCCACCGACACGGCATTGGACACCACCACCACCCGACGGCCCCGCAAGGGTGACTGGTTGGCGGCGATCCGGGCCACCTCGGCCAGCTCGCCGACCCCGTCGGTCAGGATCACCCCGGACTGTTCCAGCAGGTCGACCAGGTTGGGGTCGGCCGGCCGGACCGACACTACCGGGGCCCGGGCCGAGGCCGTGGTAGCCAGCTTGGCAAAGGTCCGCAGATTCCCGTAGTTCTCGACGTACAGGAGGATGACCCGGGTGGCGGCGTCGACGGCCAGATAGTCGAGGAGGTCGTTGACCGACACGTCGGCCCGGTTCCCCAGGGCCACGAACGAGGAGACCCCCACCCCGGAGTCGGCCAGCTGATCCAGGACGGCCCCGCCCAGCGGCCCGGACTGGGAAACCACGGCGGTGGCCCCGGCCTGGACGTCGATCGGCACGAAGAGGGCCTCGAGCCTCACGTCCGGGTCGGTGTTGACCATCCCGAAGGCGTTCGGGCCGACGATCCGCATCCCGTTGCGTCGGGCCAGATCGGTCAGGGCGTGCTGACGTTGGACCCCGTCACCGCCCCGTTCCGCGAACCCGGACGAGACGACCAGCACACTGGTGGCGCCAACCTTGGCCGCGGCGGCGACCACCTCCTCCACGGCGGCGGCCGGAACGGTGACGACCACCAGGTCGACGGTGTCGTCGATCTCGCTCAGGGACCGCCAGGTGGGGACCCCACCGATCCGTTCGTCGGGACGGCCACCGCCCGGGCCGACGTCGGCGGCGGCATTCACGGCGTGGATCCGACCCGTGAACCCCCCGGCAACGATCCGGGCCAGCATCTGCTGGCCGATGTGGTCCGAGGACCGCCCGGCCCCGACCACGGCCACCGACGAGGGGCGCAGCATTCGGGCCACGGACTGGGACCGGGCCCGGCTCTGGCGGGAGGCGGCGGCCGCCGCGCTGGCCTCGGTGAGAGTGATGTCCATGTCCACCTCGATCACTCCCTCGGCGAACCGGGTGGAGGTGTCGAACCCGGCCCGTCGGAACACGCCGAGCATGGCGTAGTTCTCGGGCAGCACCGTGGCCACGAACCCATTGATCCCGTGGCTGCGGGCGGCGGCGGCCAGATATTCGAGCATGAGGGTGGCGAGGCCGCGGCCGTGGTGCTGGTCGTCGACGAAGAAGGCCACCTCCGGCCGGTGCATGTCAGGGATCTGCTCGTACCGGGCGATGGCCACCAGCTCCCCGCCCAGCAGGGCCACGAAGGCCATCCGATCGACGTAGTCGATGCAGGTGAAGTACTCGAGCTCGGCGTCGCTCAGCTCCGGGCGGTGCCGGAAGAAGCGGAAATAGATGCTCCGGGAGGACTGTCGGGCGTGGAAGTCCCGGATGAGCTCCCGGTCTGACGGGAGCACCGGTCGCAGCTCGACCGGGGCTCCGTCCGACAACAGGACATGGGTCTCCCACCACGACGGGTAGCCAGCAGGAACGGACTCGGACACCACGCCAGCGTACGACAGGCCATCGTCGCCGATGGCGACACCGAGACGGTCTGTGACCCATGCGACCCGCCGATGGCCCCCGTGACCAGGTAGATCACCCACGACGATGGGGGCCATCGGCCACCTCGGGGCCGATCGTCGACCCCGGCGGCGCCCGACGCGGGCCGCGGCCGTCGACGGTCCAAATTCCGATGGCCGGCGCTAACACCGGTCGACCCGGCGCCGACCGACACCACATGGGTTCCGGCACCGAACCGCCCGATCTTCTCCGGCTCAACGACCTCCTGTGGCGCTACCGTCGCGGCGTCGCCCGGTTCGTGTTCCTGCTCGACGTGCAGCTCCTGATCGTCGAGGCGGGCCGACACGACCAACAACCCCATGTCACCGGGCTGCTTCACGAGCTGGCCGACGCCCTGGTCCTGATCGACCGGGATCGGCGTACGGTCGTGGGGACCACCGACACCCTCACCGCCCTGGCTGCCTCGGCCGCCGATCCGTGGCCCGGCATCCTCGTCGAGCACCGTGACAGCCTGCGCGACGCCCTGGCCGAGGCCGACCGGCTCCGCCGACGGAACCAGCGGGCCGTCGCCGCCGTGACCGACGGGCTCGACCGGCTCTTCGACACCGTCGGCGCCCACGGCGCCGACATCGACACGGCCCGGCCGCCGGTCGGCCACACAGGCTGACCGTGACCGACCACCGCCGGGCCGGCACCGGGCCGACGGCGACCGGTTCGTTCCGCCGACACCGCGTCGCGGTCCTGACCCGCCACGCCCACGTCCTCAGCGGCGGCGCGGCCGCCCACGACGTTACCGCCGCGACCCGGGCCGAGCTCCACGCCGCCGTCGGCGGTCCCGACGGCCTCACCGACTGGCTCGGCACCTTGCTGCAGGCGTTCGCCCGCCTCGCTGACGCCCCCACCGACCGGACCGCCCGGCGGGAGGTGGTGGCCGCGGCCACCACTCTGGCCGACCGGGTCAACGGCCTAGACCGGGCCCTCGAACGGCTCCAGGAAGAGGCCCGGCGGAGGGTGTCTGACCAGGCAGAGCGGTTGAACACTCGGCTGGTGGCGGTGGCGGCGGTCAACCGTCGGATCCGGACCGGAACACCGGGCCACCGGGCCACCGACACCGCTCCCCTCGACGTCGAAGGCGCCCTGTCCGAGATCGTCGAGCTGGCCGGCGCGGTGGTGACCCGCGAACCGGACGGCCGCCACCGGATCGGTGTCGACGGTCACGTGCTCGTCGCCGACGCCACCGCCTGGCCGGTCGCGGTGATCGTCCGGGCCAGTGCGCCGGGCGGACTCGGGCTCGGGCCGCGCCTGGTGGTGAGGCGCGCCCAGGGCGGCGCGATCCGGATCGGAGGCGGAACGATCGGGGGCGGTCTCGAGGTGGCCAACCGGGTCGTCCCCGAGGAACACGACCATCTCCTCGGTCCGGTCACCGCCCTGACCGCCCAGATGAACCGGATCCACCGGGCCGGGGTGGGCATCGACGGGGTCGGGGGGCTCGATCTGTTCGCGCCGGGGGACGACCCGGCCGAGCTGGTCGTGGCCCCGGAGATCCTGGCCCGACCGGAGCGGTTGGCGGCCGCCGCCCCGGGGGAGGGCGACCATGGCGCCGGCAACGCCCGCCGCCTGGCCGGGCTGGCCCGACCCACCGATGGTCCGGCCGCCGACCTGGCCGGGGCGGTCGAGGCCCTAGCCGCCCGGCGGGCGGCCTCCGCCGACCGGGCCCGCGCCGACCG
>JBKECK010000117.1:0-53355 GCA_047974625.1 Acidimicrobiales bacterium | reverse complement strand
GTCGAGCCGTTCGGCGGCTCGTCGACCCGCGGCGGCCAGCTGCGACGCCGCGGTGGGGTCGGCCAGCACCTCGGAGATGGTCTCCCCGAGCCGGTCCGGCCGCCCGGGCGGCACCAACCGGCCGTTCTCGTGGTCGACGACCAGTTCCGGCACCCCGCCCACTGCGGCGGCCACTACCGGCACCCCGCTGGTCATGGCCTCCACCAGGGCGATAGGGAACCCCTCGTAGCGCGAGCTGAGGACGAAGACGTCGAGCAGGGCCAGGAGCCCGAACACGTCGGACCGGGTGCCCAGGAACCACACCCGGTCGGCCAGGCCGATCTCGGCCGCGTATCGACGGAGGTCGTCCTCGAGCGGGCCCGACCCCACGATCAGGACCTGGGCGCCGGGGTCCATCCGCCCGCCGGCCACAGCCTGGAGCAGGGTGCGGTGGTCCTTCTTGGCGGTCAGATTGCCCACCGTGCCCACCACCGGCCGGTCGGGGTCGAGGCCGATGGAGCGGCGGGCGGAGGCCCGGGCCGCCGGGGTGAGGGTCACGGCGGCGCCGGGCACGGTGCCGTGGTGGATGGTCACCACCTCGGGGGGTCGGAGGAGGCGGGGTGGGCGGATACTGGCCGCCACCCGGTCCGAGACCGCCACCACGGCCTGGTTCCGGTGGAAGGTGACCGCGTTGAGCAGGCGCGTCGGCCGTCGGTAGCGATCCCAAAGATTGTGCTCGGTGTGCACGACCACGGGCCGGGACCGGACCGGCACGGTCCGGGCCGCCACCCCCGGTAGCGGACTGTGGGTGTGCACCAGGGCGTAGCCGCCGTCGGCCAGCAGCACCCGCAACCGGCCCAGCCACCTGGGATCGCCGGCGCGGCTCGAGCCGAGGCACACCACGGTGGCCCCGCGGTCGGTCAGCGCCTGGTGGTGCATGTCCTTCCAGGGCAGCACGTAGGCCACGTCGATCCGGAACCGGTCCCGGTCGACCAGCGGCAGCATGTCGACCATCAGCTGCTCGACCCCACCCCGACCCAAGCCCTTGGTCAACCACAGGCACCGGATCGGACCCCTCACCGCCACCGGGGGTCCTCGAACTCAGGCATCGGTGCCGGCTTCGACCGCGGCCCGGGCCCGGCGCCGGGACGGTCGGAACGGCACCCCCGGAGGCGTGGGCGGTTCGCTGCGGCTCGGATCCGGATCGTCGTTGTCGGCGGTGGGCTTGCTGGCGTCAGCGCCAGCGTCGGCCGCTGCGCTCATGTTGTCGGCCGCCTCGGCCGGGGTCGGTTGGTCGGCGTCCCCAGCGCCGGTGTCGGCGTCATCCATGGCCCGGTTCTTCCGGTCGGCCTGGTCCTTCCGGTCGGCCTGATCGGGGTCGTCTCCGAGATCGGGGTCGTCTCCGAGATCAGGGTCGTCTCCGAGATGGTCGAGCGAAGGCAGCGACGATCCCGGCCAGCGGCTGATGAGCTGGGCCAGGGGGCCCGACGGGGCGAGCAACTGGTCGATCCGTCGGCGTGCCCGCGCCTGGACGCCGGAGCGTCGGGCGGCGCTCCGACGTTCGATACGGGACCGGGAGCCGATGAGGGTGAGGCCGCAGGTCGGGATCCCGAGGCGGCGGATCAGCTCCTCGGTCCACTCACCCTCCTCCAGGGTCGTGCGACCGGCCCGGGCCACGTGCAGCACCAGGTCGGCGGCCGGGAGCAGCTCGTCGACGTCGTTGCCGGCCGCCATGGGTGGCGTGTCCACGATGACGATGTCGTACCGCGGCTTGACGTCCACGAGCAGGGGGCCCACGTCGGCCAGGATCTCGCCCGGTCCGTCGGCCGGGGTGCCGTGCGGCAGCAGGTCGACGTCGTCCAGGCGGGTGTGGACCACAGAGTCGGCGAGGTCCACCCACTCACCGTGGCGGACGGCCCGGGCCGCGTCGGTCAGGCCGGGCACGGCACCGTCGACATCAAGGTAGTGGTGGATGGTCGGCATCCTCAGGTCCGCGCTGACCACCAGCACCGAGTTGCCGGCGATGGCCTCTGTGGCGGCCAGGTTGGCCACGGTGCTGGTCTTGCCGACCGCGGCCGAGGCCGAGGTCACCACCACGATCGGTCCGCCGGCCTCGCCGTCACGCCGTCGTCTGACCTGGTCCACGCCCGTCCGCAGGACCCGGTACGACTCGCTGGCCGTATCGGCGGGGCGGTCGGCGGCGACAATGCGATTGCCCCGCCGGTGTCGCCACGGGATCCGGGGCACCTCGGCCAGGACCGGCATGGCGTAGGCCAGCTCGGCGTCCCGGCGGGAGAACAGGCGGGTGTCGAAACGGTGCAGGCCGTAGGCGAGGGCGAGCCCGAGGAGCAGCCCGAGCAGTGTCCCGATGACCAGCCGACCGGTCGGCCCGAGCGGGTCGAGGCTCCCCGACTCGTCGGTCACCGAAACGAAGCCGAGGGGCAGGAACGGGTTGAGCTCCTCGTCGCCCTGGTTGCGTAGGGTGGTCTGGTCCCGGAGCACCTCGGTCAGCTCCTCCGAGGCCGCAGCCAGCTCCACCTCCTTCAACTGGTCGACGGGGCGTCGCCGGTCGACGTCACCGGCGTCGGCCTCCAACTGGTCGAGCTCGGCGTCGAGGGCGGCGATCTGGTCGCGGAGCTCGACCGCCCGGGCGTCCAGTTCGGCCAGACGTTCGTCCCGCTGGCCGATCCGCCGCTCGACCCCGTAGGCCCGCACCCCGTTCCCGTACCGCTCCACCACCGTCCGGGCGGCTTCCTCGTCGGGCTGGTCGGAGGCGATGATCCGGAGCGCGCCGATCGAGCTCACCGACTCGACCCGCACCTCGCCGTCGATCGGGTGGCCTATCGCCTCCTCTACCCCGATCCGGATCTGATCGGTGCCATCCGCGATGTAGGAGTACAGGTCGGCCTGCTCCGGGTCCTCCCCGGGGGCGAGCGCCAGACTGCCCTCGGCCCGGAAACTGGTGGCCAGCGGGTCGATGGAGCCCCCGGCGATCCGGGCGGCCAGGGCGCCCAGGAGGACCATGGCCAGCACCAGCCATCGTCGTCGCCAGATCACGTTGAACGCCTCGCGGGTCACGGGGCCCACCCGCCGGTTCCGTGGCTCGGTCCGGACGCAGGCTCGCGGCCGGGGCCCGTGGTTGCACCGGCTCCTGGCGCGAGCCGGTCTAGCTCACCGTCCGACATGATTCCCCCCAACGTTGGCGCCACGGTCGCGGCCGGGGGCGATCACCCTTCACCCCCCATCTCGACGCCTCGCCCTGAGGCTACATCGGACGACAGGCCGGCTCCAGGGGTTGGCCCATCGACGCCGGCCCACGCCCGGGTCCCGGGCCGGGCTAAGGTCCGTTCCAGTGGGGGTGAGGCTGATGCGAGGGGGGATCTCGGTCCGGTCGGTGGTGGTCCGGGCGAACCGATGGCCAGGCCCGGCGGCGAGGCTGGCGGTGAAGACGGTGGCGTCCGGCTACGACCGGATCCGGCCACCGGCGGCCGGGGTGGTGGTGCTCGCCTACCACCGGGTGGGCGGAGGCTCGGGCCTCGAGATCGACCTCGACCCCGGCCGTTTCGACGAGCAGATGGCCTGGCTGGCCTCTGCTACCCGGCTGGTCGACCTCGACCGGGCGGTCCGGGAGCTCGACCGGGCCGACGGGCCGCCCACGGTGGTGGTCACCTTCGACGACGGCACCGCCGATTTCGTCGATCACGCCCTCCCCGTCCTGGTTCGTCACCGTGTGCCCGTCACGTACTACGTGGCTACCCGTTTCGTGGAGGAACAACGGTCGTTCCCCGACGGCGGCCGGCCCCTCACCTGGGCCGCGCTCGGTGAGGCCGTGTCGACCGGCCTGGTCACCATCGGGTCCCACACCCACAACCACGCCGTCATGGACAAGCTCGATCCGTCTGGTGCCGAGGACGAGCTGGGCCGGGCCGCCGGCCTGATCGAGACCCGGCTCGGGTGTCCGGCCGACCACTTCGCCTACCCCAAGGGGGTGTACGGCGGCGACGCCGTGGGCCGGGTGGTGGCCCGTCACTGCCGGTCGGCGGCACTGGCCGGTTCCACCGTGAACCGGTACGGCGCCACCGACCCCCAACGGCTGGACCGGACCCCCGTCCAGGTGGCGGACCGCACCCGCTGGTTCCGGGCGAAGGCGGCCGGCGGGCTCCGCCTCGAAGGCGGGCTCCGCGGCGGCCTGAACCGGCGCCGGTACGGCACGGCGCGGTCCTGACCGGTGCCCGGGCCCGCCCACCCACCCACCCACCCACAATGGGGGGTCTAGGCCGGGCCGGGCACCCCGAGCTCGGCGTAGGCGGCGAAGAGGCGGCCGATGACGTCGCGCTGGTCGAACTCGCGCACCGCCTTGGGCCGTGAACGGCCGGCCAGGCGGCGACGGAGCTCGGGATCGGTCACGAGGCGTCGGATCGCCCGGGCGAGCGGCTCCACCCGCCGGGCCGGCACCAACAGGCCGTTGACCCCGTCAGCCACGACCTGCCGGCAGCCGCGGACGTCGGTGGCCACCAGGGGAAGGCCGCAGGCGGCGGCCTCCATGGCCGCCCGGGGCACGCCCTCCCGATAGGAGGCCAGGACGAACAGGTCGCAGGCCGGGAGCAGGAGGTCGAGGTCGGCGCGGTGGCCCAGGAACCGTACCCCCCGCTGCTCCGCCTCCCGGCGCCACGCGGCCGGCAGGGCGTCCCGTTTCGCCGGATCGTCCGGGCCGATCACCACCAGATGGTGGCGGGCGTCGAGCCGGGCCGACGCGGCCAGCAGCTCCCGGATCCCCTTCTCGGCCACCAGCCGACCCACGGTGACCACCAGGGTGGCGTCCGGAGGCAGGCCGAGCTCGGCCCGGATCCGGCGCCGAGGCCCCGGATCGGTCCGGGGCCGGTACCGGTCCACATCGATACCGTTGCCCAGCAGGCGGGCCCGGCCTCGGGGGGCCAGCCGGGTCCGTTCCATCAGGGCCAGATCCTCGGTGTTCTGCACGAGCTCCAGGTGGGAACAGCGGGACGCCATCGCCTCAAGCCCGTACACCACCGTCCGGCGGGAGATCGGATCGGTGGGGGTGGCGTAGAGGCCGTGCACCGTGTTCACCACGCGGGGGACCCCCAGCAGCCGGGCCACCACCCGCCCGTACACCCCCGGTTTCGGGTTGTGGGTGTGCACCAGGTCCGGCCGTTCGGCCCGGACGATGGCCGCGAACGAACGCGCCGCCCGCAGGTCGGCGGCCGGATCGACACCCCGGGTCGAACCCGGCAACGGGACGAAACGGATGCCCCGCCGTTCCAGGGCGGCGGTGTCGGATCCGGGCGCGCTCACCGCCACCACCTCGTGGCCCGCCCGGGACAGGGCGACCAGTTGTGGAAGCAGCAGGTACCGGTGGCTGCTGGCCACCGTGGTCAGATGGACGATCTTCACCGGTATCCCCCCACCAGGTGACGTTCGTTGCTCGTGATCCTAGATCCATGTCGATGGACCCTGCTAGGGTCACCCCCGTGGGGGGTACGCCGGGGGAGGGGCTCGGCCCGTTTCGTCCACGGTCGAGGACGAAACGGGGTATCGATCTGGCGGTGGCCGGTGTCGGTCTGCTCGTGGCCGCGCCCGTGTTGGCGGCCTGCGCCGCCGTGATCCGGATCGTGGACGGACCCCCGGTCCTGTTCCGCCAGTGGCGCAGCGGCAGGGGCGGGACGCCGTTCGAGCTCTGTAAGTTCCGCACGATGGCCGCCGGTTCGGACGATCCGGCCACCGACGGGGCCCGGGTCACCCCGCTCGGCCGCTTCCTGCGCTCCACCAGCCTGGACGAGCTGCCGACCCTGTGGAACGTGGTCCGGGGCGAGATGAGCCTGGTCGGTCCCCGTCCACTGCCGGTCCGCTACCTCGAGCGGTACACCCCGGAGCAGGCCCGCCGGCTGGAGGTCGATCCGGGGGTAACCGGCCTGGCCCAGGTGCGGGGCCGGAACCGGCTGGCCTGGGAGGATCGGTTCGCCCTCGACGTCGCCTACGTGGAGCACCGGGGCCTCGGGCTGGATCTCCGAATCCTGGCCGCCACGGCCCGGCTGGTGGTGGCCGGCGACGGGGTGGAGGCCGACGGATCGGTGACCGCGGCCGAGTTCACCGGCCCCCGCCGGCCGTGACCACCGACCGGTGCACCGTGCTGCTCACCTCGGCCGGACGCCGGGGGGCGCTGGTGGACCTGCTGCGCGACGGCGGTCGGCGGGCCGGCGCCACGGTGGAGGTGGTGGCCGTCGACCGTTCCGCCCTGAGCGCGGCCGGCCACCTGGCCGACCGGTTCGAGCTGGTACCGCCGGTCGACCATCCCGAGTATCTCGACCGCCTGGTTGAGCTGGTGGCCCGCTACGGGGTCGACGCCGTCGTCCCCACCATCGACCCGGAGCTGGGGGTGGTGGCCCGCGGGCGCTCCACCCTGGCCGCGGCGGGGGCGGTGGCCGTGGTGTCGAGCCCGGACACGGTGGAGGTCACCGCCGATAAGCACCACAGCCGGGTCTGGATGGCCGCGGCCGGGTTCCCGGTTCCCCGCGGCTACGACCGGACCGAGCTGGACGGGCTCGGCGCCGACGCCTGGCCGCTGTTCTTCAAACCCCGCCGCGGCAGCTCCTCGTTGGGGGCCCATCCGGTGGGGTCGACCGCCGAGGTCGACCTGGCCGAGGCCCGCTACGGCCCCGGTGTCGTCGAGGAGCGGATCGAGGGCCACGAGATCACCCTCGACTGCTGGGTCACCCGGGACGGCTGTTGCCGGGCCGTGGTTCCCCGCCGCCGGCTGTCGGTTCGGGCCGGCGAGATCGCCAACGGGGTCACCGTGGCCTGCCCGGACCTGGTCCGTTCCACCACCGCCCTGGTGGAGGCCCTGCCCGGCCCCCGGGGGCCGGTCACGGTGCAGGCTATTGTGGCCCGGGACGGTCCCCGCTTCATCGAGGTCAACCCCCGGTTCGGGGGCGGCTACCCGTTGAGCCACGCCGCCGGGGCCTGCCTGACCGCGGTCCTGGTGGCCGAGGCCCTGGGCCGACCCCCGGACGACGCCTGGTTCCGTTGGCGGGCGGGGGTGACGATGCTGCGCTACGACACCGCCGTGTTCCTCGGGCCGGGCCGCGTCGGGCCCGGTGACCGGGGCCGACCGGCGGGCCCGACCCGGCCGGCCCCGCCGCCATGACCGCTCCGCCCCGGCCCGGGTCCGGCCCCGGGCCGGTCCGTCTCGGGTCGGACGCCGTGGTCGTCCTCGACGTGGACGACACCCTGGTGCTCGAACGGGACTACGTCCGGTCCGGCTTTGCCGCCGTCGGCCGGCACCTGGCGGTCACCCGCGGCTGGGGCGGCATCGCCGCCGAGCTGTGGCGGGGTTTCGAGGCCGGGGTCAGGGGGGACGCCTTCGACCGGGCTCTCGCCGGCCGGGGACACGACCCCGATCCGGGCCTGGTGGAGGAACTGGTCGCGGTGTACCGGACCCACCGGCCCGACCTGGGCCTGTGCCCCGACGCGGCCCGGTTCCTGGCCCGTCTCGGGGGGCGCCCGTTGGCGGTGATCACCGACGGTCCGGTGTCGTCACAGCGGGCCAAGGTGGACGCCCTCGGGCTCGGGGACGGGACGGCGCTAGTGGTGGCCACCGGGGAACTCGGCCCGGGCCGGTCGAAGCCCCACCCGGCCGCCTACGAACGGGTGGAACGGCTCCTCGGTGCCAACCCGGGCCGGTGCTGGTACGTCGGCGACCATCCGGGCAAGGATTTCGTCGTCCCCCTCGAGCGGGGTTGGCAGGCCATCCGGATTCGGAGGCCCGGATCGCTCCACCAGGCCAGCCCGACACCCCCGGGTGTGGCCGAGGTGGCCTCGCTCGACGAGGTGACCGTCGAAACCACCGGCCCCTACCCCAGCCCGGGGGTGGCCCCGCTCCGCCCCGAGCCGCGACCGGCGCCCGGGGGGGACGGATCCCCGAGGCAGGGGTCCGCCGGGGAGGCGCCGGGGGCCCGGCCCCGGATCCTGCTGTCCCCGCCCGACGTGGGTGAGGCGGAACGGGACGCGGTGCTCCGGGCGTTCGACGGTGGGTGGATCGCCCCGCTCGGCCCCGAGGTGGACGCCTTCGAGGCCGAGCTGGCCACCCGGGTCGGCGCGCCCGCCTGCCTGGCCGTGGTCAGCGGGAGCGCCGCCCTGGAGCTGGCCCTGCGGGTGGTGGGGGTGGCGCCGGGTGACGAGGTGGTGGTGGCTACCGCCACGTTCGCGGCCAGCGCCTTCGCTGCGGCCCATGTGGGCGCGGCCCCTGTCCTGTGCGACGCCGAACCGACCACCTGGGGGCTCGACCCGGAGCTCCTGGCCGGCTTCCTGGAGCAACGGGCCGCCACCGGCGGCCGGCCCGCCGCGGTGCTGGCCGTCGACCTCTACGGGGTCTGCCCCCGTTACGACGAGCTGCGGGCGGTGTGTGACCGGTACGGGATTCCCCTGCTTGAGGACGCCGCCGAGGGCCTCGGCTCAGTGAGCGGCGGCCGGCCGGCCGGCACCCTGGCCGACCTCGGGGTGTTCTCGTTCAACGGCAACAAGATCATCACCACCAGTGGGGGCGGGGCCCTCGTGGGGCCGGCCGACCTGATCGACCGGGCCCGTTTCCTGGCCACCCAGGCCCGGGCCCCGCTCCCCCACTTCGAACACCCGGAGATCGGTTGGAACTACCGGTTGTCCAACCTGCTGGCCGCGGTCGGCCGGGCCCAACTGGGCGGACTGGACGGCCGCATTGACCGTCGCCGCCGGATCGGGGCCCGCTACCGGGCCGCGTTCCCCGACCTGGACTGGCTCCCCGACGGGGTCACCGAGCGACCCAACGGCTGGCTGTCAGTGGCCCTGTTGCCCCCCGGCGTCGACCCGGCGATGGTGTGCCGCCGTCTCGGCCGGGACGGGATCGAGGCCCGCCGGGTGTTCAAGCCGATGCACCGACAGCCGGTGTTCGCCTCCGCCCTCCGGTTGGGGGGATCGGTGGCCGACCGGCTGTTCCTCCGGGGCCTGTGCCTGCCCACGGGATCCGATCTCACCCCGGTCGACCAGAACCGGGTCATCGAGCGGCTACAACGGGTTCTGACCGAGGAGGTCGTCCGATGACCCAACCGCCGAACCAGCCCCGGCAACCCGCCGCGCCCACCGCCGGCCGGAGGCGGTGATGGCCGCGCCCACCCCCGTGGTGGTCACCGGCGGTGCCGGCTTCATCGGGGCCAACCTGTGCCGGACCCTGCTCGAACGGGGCCACGACCGGATCGTGGTGGTCGACGACCTGTCCACCGGGCACCGCTCCAACCTGGACGGCCTCGACGTCGACCTGGTTGAGGCGTCCGTCCTCGACACCGACGCTCTGGCCGGAACCATCCGCCCCGGGTCGGTGGTGGTCCACCTGGCCGCCCTCGGCTCGGTCCCCCGCTCGGTGGCCGACCCCGTCACCTCCCACGCGGTGAACGCCACTGGCACCATGGCAGTGCTGGAGGCGGCCAGGGCGGCCGGGAGCCCTCAGGTGGTGCTGGCCTCGTCGTCGTCGGTGTACGGCGACAGTGACGCCCCGGCCAAGCATGAGGGCCTGCCCACCGCCCCGAAGAGTCCGTACGGGGCGTCGAAGCTGGCCGCCGAGGCATACACCCTGGCCCACCAGCGCACCTACGGGATGGGCGTTCTGGCCTTCCGGTTCTTCAACGTGTTCGGCCCCCTCCAGACCGCCGGTCATGTCTACGCCGCCGTGGTCCCCTCCTTCGTCGACCGGGCCCTGCGGGGTGAGCCCCTGGTGGTCCACGGCGACGGCCGGCAGAGCCGGGACTTCACCTATGTGGGCACGGTGTGCGCCACGATCGCCCACGCCGTCGAACGGCGGGTCACCTTCGACGGGCCCGTCAACCTCGCCTTCGGCACCCAGGTGTCCCTACTGGAGGTCATCGACCTCATCGCCGCCGAGGTGGGCACCGGGCTGGTGGTGGAGAACGTCGCCCCCCGGGCCGGCGACATCCGCCATTCCAAAGCCGACCCGACCCGGTTGCGGTCGCTGTTCCCCGAGATCGAACCGGTGGGGATCGGGCGGGGCATCGCCGACACGGTGGCCTGGGTCCGCTCGCTGCCCGTCGGCCCCACCGCCACGGACCCCCGCCGGTAGGCGGGGCCCTACGGGTCGGCCGGCAGGTTCAGGAACAGGCGGGACGGCTCGGAGGGCTCCCACTCGACGAAGAAGACGTCGGGGCGGTGGTCGCCGTTGGCGTCAAGGACGACCGCCTCGACCCAGTAGTGGTCGCCGCCGATCCCATCCGCCGGGCTGTAGTGGGGCACGCCGCCGGGCCCGTCGGTCGGGTCGCCGGCGGTGAGCACGATCGGGCGGCGGTCGTCGACCCCACCCACCGACGCCGTGGTGACCAGCTCCGGGCGACCGTCGCCGGTCAGGTCAAGGGCGACCACCCGGGGCGACTTGGTGGTCAGCGCCGGTATCCCGGCCGCGGCGGTCACCTCCACCATGGTGACGTCACCGTCGGCGCCGGTGACCATCGGCTGGTAGATCCGGAACGGCTCCCCGACCCCGGTGTCGACCACCGAATTGAAGTGCTGGCCCACGATCACGGCGTCCGGGGTGGCGGGGTCGCCGTCGAGGTCGGCTGGGGTGACGAGGGCCGGGTCGTCCTCGTCGCCCCGTCGTGGCCACGCCAGGGCGGGAGCCCCTTCGACGAAACCGTCGCCGGTGCCCAGAAACCAGCGGTTGTCACCCCCGACCACCAGGTCGGGACGGCCGTCCAGGTCGAGGTCGGTGACGGCTACCCCCAGCCCGGTCACCTCCCCGGGCCAGCCGAACCCGTCGCCGGGCCCGGCGAACCGGAGCCCACCGAGATTGCGGAGCACCGCGGTCTCCCCGCCCGACCACCGGTCCTCCACCACGACCAGGTCGGGACGGCCGTCGCGGTCGACGTCGAGGATGGCCACGTCACGACCACCGCGGACGGTGTCGAGCACCGTGGCCGGGACGAGGTGACCGCCGTCGTTGCGGTACACCTCGCTGGGCGCGTCCTGACGGTCGCCGTCGCGGACGTTGCGGGACACAACGAGATCCGGGTCGCCGTCACCGTCGAGATCGGCGAACGCGGCCCCTGCCGTCCGCCCGAGCCGACCTGGGAAGTCCGGGTCGACGACGAATCCGTCGGCCGAACCGAGCAGCAACCGGTCCGGGGCCGGTCCGTCCGCCCCCCGGGCCCGGTAGTCCTCCCGGTCGCGGTCGGCGAAGGTGCCGACGAAGAGGTCGTCCCAACCGTCGCCGTTGATGTCGGCCACCGCGGCCGCGTGGCCCCGTATCCCCAACAGGGCGTCGTCGAGGCCGGACCCGGCGGTGGCGTCGACGAGCCGACCGGGCCCGTCCGTGGTCGTGGTCGGGGGGTCGCCGGCCGTCGTGGTCCCCAGCGGCGCCTGATCCGTTGCCCCGGCGGGGCCGGCGGTCGGGGCCGTGGTCACGGGGCCGGCGGCGGGGGTGTCGTCCCCGCACCCGGCCGGAAGGGCCAGGGCGACGGCGGCCACCAGCCCGGCGGCCACCCGGGCACCCCGGCGGACCGGCCCGCACCGGGGGCCGGTCACGGGAGCTCGACCACCACGAAGACGATCTCGCCCCACGGGTCGTCGGGGTCGGTGCCGGCGTTGAGTCCGATGTGGGCGACGTTGCGGTCGGGGTCGACGGTGATGCTGTATGTGCCGCCGACCACCAAGCCCCACTCGTCGGCCACCAGGTCGGCTAGTTCGACGATGGTGGTGGTCCCACCGGTGGTCCCGTCCACGGCGATCAGTGGGGCACCGTACCGGTGGGCGTCGCCGTGGGCGCCCGGCAGGTACAGGAAGCCGGACTCGTCGGGGAGCAGGGCCACGGAGGCCACATAGTCCGCGGCCTCCCCGAGCGGTCGCACCGTCCCCGCCCCGGGGTCGAAGGCGAACAGGTGGGTGGGTCGCTGGGTGGCCCCGTAGATCACGCCGGTCGCGCTCGGGGCGGTGGTGGCCCGCAGGTCGGCGCCGAGGTCGACCCCGGTCGGGGCCAGGGTCCGGCCGGCCGGGTCGTAGCGGTACATCCCACCCCCGGCGCGGGCGATCCAGGCGGCCCCGTCGGGGCCCACCGCGATCGTGCGGAAGACGTCGTGCTCCTCGGCGGTCACGATGTCGGTGGTCTCGGAGGTGGCCAGGTCGACCACGAACAAGCTGCCGCGCGGGTAGTCGTCCTCGTCCAGGAGCGGGTCGACGGCCTCACCGTAGAGGGTGCCGGCAGGCCCGGCGGCCAGGGACGGGACACCGTGTCCGGGGACGGGAACCGAGACGGCCTGCCGGGACAGGTCGGTGTCATCGATGCGGAACAGGACGTCCCCCCGGTAGTTGTCGTCGAACACCAGGCCCCGCCGGGTCCCGTAGTAGGTGGTGAGGTACACGTAGCCGTCACTCCCCCGCACCATCGGGCTGTGGATCTTGCCGTACCCCCAGCTGCCGGCCCGATGGTCCAGGGCGCCGAGGACGTCGCCGAACTGGCGGAGGGTGCCCGCCCCGGGGTCGTATACGTAGAGGTAGGCGTTGCCGTCCACGCCCATGTGGTCGCCGATGGCGGTGATGACCCGGCCGTCGTCGAGGACGATTCCCTGCCCCCACTGGGACCACGGGTTGCCGGGATGGTCCGGCCGGGGGTAGCGGGCCGCCATCACCCGCGGGTCCGTACCCAGGGTGACGAGTTCGACGGTGGGGCCGTCCGCGGCGGGGACGACGTCGCCCATGGCCGGGCCGGGCGGAGCGGCGCTCTCCCGGTCGGGGCCGGCCCCCGTTGTGCCGTCCGGGCCGGGTCCGGTCGGCGTCACCGTCTCCTGGTCCGGGGGGGCCGGATTCGGGGCCGCGCCGCTGGCCTCTCCGGCCGGTCGGCCGGCGGTGCACCCGGCGACGAGGAGGGCCGTGGCGGCGACGAGGGCCAAGACGAGCCCCCGGTATCGCCCGGTTGTCCTCGGTCCGGCCATGGCCCCTCCCGGACGGTCCCACCGCTAACCCTAGATCATCGACCCCGGCCGTGGGACTACGGTTGGGGATCGGACCGGGGACCGGGGGGCGCCCCGGGGTGGGGGCAGGGCTGGTGGAGATCGAACCGACCGGGGAGGACGGCCGGGCCGTCGTGGCCATGGACAGGGCCGCGTTTGTTGTCTCGATCGACACCGAGATGGCGTGGGGCCTGGTCCACCGTCCGGAGCGGCGGTACCGCTACGACGGCGAGCGTGACCACCTGCGGCGGACCCTGGCCGTGTTCGACCGGTACGCCATCCCGGCCACCTGGGCCATCGTGGGCCACCTGATGCTCGACGGCTGCGCCCCCGTCGACGGGGTCAAGCATCCGGAGATCGTCCGGCCCGACCTGGCCTGGTTCAGCGGTGACTGGTTCGACGCCGATCCGTGCTCCACCGCGGAGCTGGCCCCCACCTGGTACGCCCCGGACCTGATCGGGACGATCCGGGCCGCCACGACCCGCCACGAGATCGCCTCCCACGGCTTCTCCCACATCGTGGCCGGTGACCCCGGGTGCAGCCGGGCCACCTTCGACTCGGAGATCCGGGCCGCGATGGCCGCTGCCGCCCGTCACGGTCTGACCCTCCGGTCACTGGTCCACCCCCGGAACCGGGTGGGTCACACCGATGTCCTGGTCGAACACGGCTTCGTCGCCTACCGGGGCCGACGACCGGCGCCGAACCGGCCGCCAGGGGCGGGCCGACGGGCCGTCGACGGGCTGGTGGACCGGCTCGGATCGTCGGAGCGGACGATCGTCCGGCCCCACCGGGAGGGTCCCCTGTGGAACCTGCCCGCCACCGTCCTGTTCGACGTAGACGCCCGCCCCCGAACCTGGCGGATCTGGATGCGGCAGGTGGAGCGGCGGCTCGACCAGGCGGTCCGGCACGGCTCCCTGTTCCACCTGTGGTTCCACCCCCACAACCTGAGGGACCGGCCCGACGTCGCCCTGGCCGCCCTCGACCGGATCGGCCGGGCTGCCGCCGCCCACCGCGACGCCGGCCGCCTGGCCACCCTCACCATGTCGGCCCTCGCCGACCGGCTCACCGACGCCCACCGGGCCGTCACCGATCCGCCCGCCGGGGCCGATCGGGCGGGGCGGGTTCAGGTATCCGGGGGCCACACCGACCAGGGCACCATCACCTGACCGACCATCAGGGTCCGGGCTGTCCGCTCGATACCGGCCGACCGGACCACGAGATCACCGCCGGCCCCGGTGGTCAGGTCGAGGCGGACACCGATGGTGCCGCTCGGGTGTTCGAGGACGGCCCGGTGAGGAAAGCGTCCGTCGCCGCGGAGCACGGCCGCGGCCACGGTGTCGGGCACGGCGGCGGCGCAGCACACGGCGATGGCGCCCGAGACGGCGTGGCTTACGTGGCACCGCCACGGGGTGAGGTAGCGCGAGCTGAGGTGGCCGTCGCCGCGGGGTGGGGCCAGCAGGCCGACCTTCGGCACCACCGACCGGCTGACGTCGCCCAGACCCATCCGTTTCCCGGCCTCGAGGCGGAGGGCCTCGATCCGGGTGGTCAGGGCCATCATGGCGTCGATCCCGGCCGGTGGTTCGTGACCGTTCAGGCCGAACGACCGGGCCGCCGCCAACACCATGGGCATGGCCACGTCGATGCAGGTCACCTCGACGCCGTCGATGGTCTCCGATCGGCGGCCGGTGGGGAACACGGCCCCGGTGACCGCCCCGGCGATGCCCCGGAACGACAGCTCCACCGGTGCCGCGGTGCCGGGCACCCCGTCGATGGCGTGGCCGCCGTCGTAGGCGACCATCCGGTCCGGGGTCGGTACCCCGGCCTCGACGACGGCGCCGGTGTTGACATCCCGGATCGTTACCCTGGTCACCGGAGTCGTGGCCGGTACCAGTCCCCGCTCCACCGCGTAGGGACCCACCGCGCTGAGCGTGTTGCCGCAGGTGGGCGCGGTGTCCACTCGGGCCTCGGCGATCTCCACCTGGGCGAAGCCGTAGTCGACGTCGATCCCCGGCTCCGGTGACGGGCTGATGATGGCCACCTTGCTGGTCACCGTGGTGGCGCCACCGAGGCCGTCGATCTGGCGGGTGTCGGGCGAGCCCATGGCCCTCAGCAGGACCTCGTCCCGCCGGGCCCGGCCCGGGGGGAGGTCCCTGGCCAGGAAGAACACGCTCTTCGAGGTGCCGCCCCGCATGACGGTGCAGTCGATGGCCCGCTGGGGGATCCGCGACGGTCCCGCCCGGACGCCGGCCGTGGCCGTCCCGGCGGCCGCGGCAGTCGCCGCTTCCGTGGTTGTCCCGGTCATTGAGCCCATCAGGTTCCCCCCTCGATGTCATGATCCAGCTGGCCAGCACCGCGGTCAGCGACCCCAGGCCCTTCCCGCCGCACCGCCCCGACCTGGTGGACCGGGACGTGGGCCGAACTCCCGCTCGGCCACCACCGACCGGAACACCGGCACCATGAAGAACGCGTAGAGGGCCCAGGCCACCGCGGTAGCCGCCACCGCCACCGCCACCGACCCCTGGATCCCGGCCACCCGGGAGCAGCCGGCCACGGCCAGGGTCGCCCCCACCCAGGTGGCCGGCCGGCGGATCACCTCGTCGGAGACGAACATGGCGGGCGCCACCAGCACCATGCAGCCGGCCGCCCCGACCATGGCCGCCGGGCGACCACCGCCGCCGCCGACCACCATCCAGGCCACGAGCACGGCCCACACCCCGACGGCGGTAGGTCCCGGCGGGGCGAAGTAGGTGCCGAGGGTCATGATGCTGGCCATCAGGACGGGGCCGACGACGAGGGCGATCAGGTCGGTCTCTGGCAGGCAGAGGTAGACCCCGACGGTGGCCATGGTGATGGCGGCCACCGTGGCGTTGCCGCGGACCTGGCGCTGGGGCCATCGTCGTCGGCGGCCGTCGGCGTCCCGGGACACCCGTGCGACCGTGGCCACCACGGCCAGGCCGGCGGCGAGGGCCGAGCCCACCGCCACCAGCTCCCCCACCGTCAGCCCGTCGGCGGCCAACCGCCGGGGCCCGGACCGCAGGTTCGACCATCCGGCCCCGGCCACAATGATGCTGGCGGCCACCACCCCGGCAGCCGCCACCAGCGTCCACCGCTGGGCGTCCGTCGACGCGAACGCCGCCACCAGGCCGGTGGCGGCCATAGCGGCGAGGATCCCGAGGAGCAGCGGGTCCATACCGTCGATCATCGTCGACCCCCCTCTCTACGACACGTCCGGTCTCCCGCAACGATGAGCCTAGTTCCCTCCCGGGTCGGTGTCGCCGGTTCTACGTACTCCGGCAAGCGGGGCGGCGACGGCAACAGCACAGTGTCAACGGGACGGCCGACGCCGTGATGGCTACACTCTGGCCCACGGACGGACGTGCGGCGGGGGGAAGCCGGAGGTCAGTCCAGGGAGGGACCAGTGGCCGAGTCGACGTCGCCACCATCGCTCCGGCGAGGCGACGGGGCGGCCGCCGACCGGGAGGACGAGACCGTCGTCGACGTCGACACCCGCCGCCTGCCCGCCATGGCCATGGCCGGGATGGCCTGGTCGGCGGTCCTCCAGTCCGGGTCGCGGGTGATCTCGGTGGCCGTGTTCGTGGTCCTGGCCCGGGCCCTCGCCCCGGACGACTTCGGCCTGGTCGCCCTGGCCTCGGTGTTCATCGGTCTGCTCGACGTGCCCCTCCGGGTCAGCCTGGGCGACGCCCTGGTCCAGCGCCCCACCCTCCGCAACCTCGAGGTCGACTCGGCCTTCTGGACGTTGTTGGCGGTCGGTACCGTCCTGGCCGCGGCCATGGCGGCCGGGGCCCGCCTGATCGCCTCGTTCGTCGACGCCGCGGAGGGATTCACCCCCGTCCTCGCCGCCCTGGCCCTCGGGCTCCCCCTGACGGCGGCCTCGGTGGCCCCGACGGCGCTGCTGCGGCGCCAGCTCCGCTACCGGGCATTGACGGTGAGGAAGCTGGTGGCCGACGCCGGCGCCGGCGCCCTGGCGGTCGGCTTGGCCCTGGCCGGCGCCGGAGTGTGGGCCCTGGTGGCCAAGACCCTCCTCCAGGCTGCCCTGCTGGCGGTGATGGCCCTGGTGGCGGTGTCGTGGCGGCCCCGGCTCCGCTACTCGTGGACGTCGGTCCGCGAGATCGTCACCTTCGGGCTGTGGAGCGTCACCAACAGCCTGGTCGGTTTCGCCTCCCGCCATGTCGACGACCTCATCGTGGGCACCTTCCTCGGGGCGGTGGCCCTCGGCTACTACGTGGTCGCCTTCCAGCTCCTGTCCATGGCCGTTCTCCTGGTCACCGAGACGGTCGATTCCACCGCCATGTCGGCGTTCTCCCGCCTGAACGGTGACCGGCAGCGGATCGGTCGGGGGGTCTCGGTGGCCCTGCGGGCCAACGTCCTGGTGGTGGCGGCGGTGGCCACCCTCACCGTGGTCCTGGCCCCGTCCCTGGTGTGGTTCCTGTTCGGCCCCCGGTGGATGCCCGCCGTCGACCTGGTCAGGATCCTGATCGTGGGCAGCCTGATCGCGCCGGTCAACTCGATCCTGGTGACGGTCATGAAGAGCACGGGCCGGCCCGACCTCACCGTCAAGCTCGCCGTCCCCAAGACGGTCGTGCTGGCCGGGGTGATGATCGCGGTGGCCCCCCTCGGGGTGGTCTGGGTGGCCCTGGCCCGTCTGCTGCTGCTGGTCGTGTTCCTGCCCGTCAACCTGTGGTTCCTCGACCGCCTGTGCGACGTCCCGTGGTGGTCGGTGGCCCGTTCGGTGTTGAGGGCGGTCGCCGTCTCCGCCGGGGCTGGTGGTGTGGCCCTGGTCGTCGCCGGGGCCTGGGCCCGGCCGGCCCCGACCCTGCCCGGGTTCATGCTCGCCGGTGTGGCCGGCGCCGCCGCCTATGTGGTGGGGGCCGCCGCGGTCTCCCGGTCGGACCTCCGGGAACTGATCGCCCTGGCCCGCAACCGGCGGGTGGCGGCATGACGGCCGCGGCCCGGACGGCCGGGGTCCGTCACCGGAACACTGGCCCGGTGGTGCGGCAGCTGGGCCGCAGGCTCCACCCCGATCACGACACCCTCCTGGCCGCCACCGCCCAGCCCTCCGTCTTCCTGACCGCCACCTGGCTCCGGACCTGGTTCGAAGTGTTCGGTGCCCTCCACCAACCGGTCAACCTGGCCATCGAGCGGGACGGGGACCTCATCGGGGTGGCCCCGTTCGTGATCCGGGAACCGGTCCGGCAGGATCCGGTCCGCCGCCTGGTGGTGGCCGGCCAGCATCCGACCAGCGGGGAGTACCTCCAACCGGTCGGCCGGCCGGGGCAGGAGGCCGAGGTGGCCGGGGCGGTGGTGGACGAGCTCACCGGTCCGGCCCGGCGCCGCTGGGACGCCCTGGTCATCCAGCGGGCCCGGGCCGACTCCCCGATGGTGGCCGCCCTGGCCGCGGCGCTCCGGGAACGCCGGGTACCGGTTCGGCTGGTGGACACCGGCACCGCCCCCTACACCCGGCTTCCCGCCGACCCTGACGACCTCCTGACCGGCCGGAGCCGCAACTTCCGGGGCCAGGTCCGCCAGACCCGCAACCGGGTGGCCCGGCTCGGCCCGGTCGACCCGGTCGAACCGGAGCTGTCCGGCGCGGCCCTGTCCGCCGGTCTGGAGGAGATGGTCCGGATGCACCGGGTCCGATGGCGGACCGAGAGCTCGTTCGACACCGAGCCAAAGCTGGCCTTTCACCGGCGCCTGGCCCACCGGTTCGCGGCCGAGGACCGTCTCTACCTGAGCCTGCTGAGGGTGGGGGGAACCACGATCGCCAGCCGGTACGACTTCGTCTACGCCGGCAAGATGTGGTGCATCCAGGGTGGCTGGGATCCGAGCCGGGCCCAGGTCCGGCCCGGCCTCTACCTCACCGACGCCGCCCTGCGGTGGGCGGCCGCCCGCGGCCTGCGGGAGTACGACTTCCTCGGAGGGGCCGCCGACTACAAGACCCGGTGGGCCACCGGGCACCGCCCCCGGGTGTCCGTCGTGGCCGCCAACCCGGCCACCGCCCGGGGCCGGATCTACGCCCACCTGGGGGTGCGACGTGGCTGAGGGGCATCCGGAGGCCGGCCAGGGGGAGGTGCGGCGTCTGTTCACCGCCGACCGTGACGGTGCCCGGTGGGACGGGTTCTACCGCCCGGGCGCGTCCGGGTTCGACGCCGAGCTGTTCCGGCGGCGCTGCCGGTACGCGGCCGACCAGGTGCTGGCCCGGGTTCCGCCCGATGGCCGCCTCCTCGACCTGGGCTGCGGGGCCGGACCGCTCAGCGCCCTGCTGGCCGACGCGGGACGGACCACGGTGGCGGGTGACCTGTCCACCGACATGCTCCGCTTCGCCCGCACCCGCCTGGCCGGCTCCGGCCACTGGCCCCACCCCCTACTCCAGGCCGACACCCAGCGGCTCCCGTTCCCCGACGCCGCCTTCGACGGCGTGGTCGCCCTCGGGGTGATCAGCTACGTGCCCGACCGGGGCGCCGCCCTGGCCGAGATCCACCGGATCCTGCGCCCCGGGGGCCTCCTGGTGATCAGCTACCGCAACCGGTGGGGCCGCCTGGCCTTCGACCCCGACCGGCTGGCCCGCCACGCCGGCCACATGGTCCGCGGATCGGCCCGGGACCGAGCCGATCGGGCCGAACGGGGGGCGGGGGCCTTCCTCCGACCGGGCCGGATCGACCGGCTGATCGAAGCCCACGGGTTCCGCCTCGACGGGCGCCACGGGATCGGCTTCGGACCGGTGCGGTTCCGGGGCCGGGCCGTGCTAGGCGACCGGGCCAACCAGCGGGCCGACCGGGTCCTGGCCCCCCTCCTCGGTCGGCTCGACCGGCGTGGCCTACCCCTGGCCGATCTGCAGATCCTGATCGCCCGCCGGATCGGGCCGTGACCGGTGACGGGCTCCGGGTGGACGTGGTCCGCTGGGACGATGTCGACGACGAGCTGATCGCCCGCTGGTGGGATCTGGAGGCCCGGGCGGTGGAACCGAACGTCTATCTGGCCCCCGGATTCGTCGCCGCCGCCGTCGGGCACCTGACCGGCCCGGACCGGGTCGCCGTGGTCACGGCCAGACGGCCCGGTGAGCTGGACCGTCTGGCCGGTCTGGCCGTGGTGGCGGCCGAGCCACCCACCCGGGCCCGGCCCCTCCCCCACCTCGCCGCCTACCGGTCCCGGCACTCCTACCTGTCCGGCCTGCTGGTCGACGGCGCCGACCCGGCGGTGGTGACGGCCGGCCTGCTCGACGGGGTCCGCACCGGGGCCGGTGGACGGATGGGGCTCCGGTTCACCCGCCTGGCCGGCCAAGGCCCGGTGGGTCGGGCCCTGGCCGGAGCGGTGCGGGAGCGGGGGTGGGGGTGGCGTCGACAGCACGGGCAGGCCCGAGCCGTGCTCGACCTCGACGCCCACCGGGCCCACGACCGGTGGGACCACGCCCTGTCGGCCAACCGCCGCCGCAAGTACCGACGGGCCGTCCGGGGCCTTGAGCGTCTGGGGCCGGTGTCGTGGACGGCGCTCAGCGGGCCCGAGGTCGGCCCGACCCAGCTCGACACCTTCCTCCGCCTTGAGCACGACGGCTGGAAGGGCAGGCACGGCACCTCACTGCTGTCAGGCGCCGCCGACGAGGACTTCTTCCGGGCCGTCGCCGGCGCGTTCCGGGAGCGGGGTCGGCTGCTGTTCACCGAGCTCCGGGTCGGTGACCGTGTGGTGGCCAGTACCTGCAACCTGACGGCTGGGACCGACGGCTTCGCCTTCAAGGTGGGTTGGGCCCACGACCTTGCCCGGCACAGCCCCGGGGTGGTCAACGAGGTGATGATGCTCGAACACCACGACCGGATCCCCCCGGGCCTGCGCCGGATCGACTCCGGGGCCACCGCCGGATCGTTCATCGACACCTACTGGCCTGACCGGCGGGTCCTGGTGGACGGTGTGGTCACCTTCGACCCGGTCACCGCGGGCGCCTGGGCGGCGGCCGACCGGGCCGTATCGGCCGCCCGGTGGGCCAGGGGCCGTGGCCTCCCCCTCAGCTGGGGTAGAAGGGCTCGATCGGGCTGACCGCCCCGGTGTCGTCTATCTGGAACGCCTCGTCGCCGTCCTGGACCCGGATCAGGGTGCCGGGGGTGACGGTCTCCAGGGTGAACCGGTCGGGCGGCAGGTCGCAGTCCACCAGGTCGTAGAGGGGCGGCCCGGCCGACTCGGCGTTGTCCACCTCGACGCCGGTGAACCGGCAGTTGTGGTAGAGCACGGGCCGGTTCGAGGGGAGGTTCTGTTTCACCAGGACCAGGGGCCCGTCGGAGGCCAGGTTCTCGAACGCCAGGGAATAGCCGTCGGCACGGTAGGGGTCGCCGCCGGCGGCTGAGTGCTGGAGCACGGCCGCCTCCCCGTTACCGGACAGCTCGAGATTGAGGTACTCGTAGCCGTTGCGGTACGCGCCGTGTTCGATCCCGGCCTTCCCGTTCCGGTACCCCACGAACCCGTCGATGACATGGACGTTGTTGTCATTCTGCCAGGTGAAGATCCCGTCGACCCGATTGTTGTGGGCCGCGTTCCCGGTAAAGGTCCACGAGTTGAACGGGTGGTGGCTGTTCGGCTCGGGCCAGTTGAATCCGCTGGAGGACTCGTTGCCGCCCACCCCAACGGCCACCGAATCGGTGATGGTCAGGTTCCGGCCCGTGGCCATGGTGAACCCGGCCAGACGGTAGCCCTGGAAGTCGGGGTCGTCGTACAGCCCGGCCACGATGTTGTGGTCCCAGATCAGGTCGGCGGTGTCCTGGGACAGGTCCTCGTTGCGGGGCTCGACCGGGTTGAACTGGCCGCCGGGAGGGTCCCACCAGAAGGCGTTCTCGAAACCGTTGTAGGCGATGTTGTCCCGCATGGTGATCCCGTTGGAGGCGTGGGGCACGAAGGCGGAGTTGCCGGAGTCGCGGACCACCACCCCCTCCACCAGGGTGCCGCGGGAGCCGTCCCCGTTGTGGTGGAAGTGCATCGAGTAGCGGCCGGGCACACCGTCGGTGTACTCCTCGAACGGGCGCCGGGGCCCGAACCAGCGGATCTGCAGGTGGCGGAGGTTCTGGGGCCGTTCGGACCGGATGAACAGGTGGGCCCGTCCGTCGGTGGACGGCTGGGCCGAGCCGGTCTCGGTGCCTTCGAACCGGACGTTGCGGGTCAGGTTCATGACCTCGGCCGTCCAGGTGTCGTCGACCATCGGATGGTCGGTGGTGAGGGGCTGGTCCAGGGTCACGGTGGCCCCGTCGACGGCGGTGATGACCGCTTCGCTGAAGGCGGAGGCGAAGCCGGCGGTGTCGGGGGTGGTGGTGGGGGCCACCACAATGGTGTCGCCCACCATCCAGTTGACGGGCGCCCGGTCGAGGGTGAGCTCGGTGTCACCGGCCGCGACCCCGCCGACCAGGCGGACCCAGCCGGTGCGCTGGTGACCCTGGATGTCGAGTTGGCCGGCGCCGACCACCCAGATCCCGACGTCGGTGTCGAGCACTTCCATGCCGTCGCCGACGAACCGGGTCTCGTCGACCCCGGTGAAGCGCAGCACGTGGCTGAGGTCGGGCGAGGCCGGGCGGGCCCGCAACACCCCCTCGACCACGACATTGCCGCTCACGGCCAGCTCCACCGACTGGTTGGGGTCGAACTCCCAGACCTCGCCGGCCGGCACCGTGAACCCACCGGTCAGGGCCGGGGCGTCGGCGGAGGTGAGCACCCGGGTGGCCGGTCCGGCCTCCACCGGGTTCGCCTCCGGCGAGGTGAGGGCCGGGGTCGCCGTGGCCGGCGCCGCCGCGTCGTCCGGGGCGGGCGCGGTGGTGGCCGGACCGGCCGGTTCGTCACCCCGGCCGCTGCGACCGGCGACGACGCCGAGGGCGGCCGCGGCCAGCACGGCGGCCACGATCGCCAGCCACCGGTACGGCGGGCGTGACCGCCCCCTCGCCGTGGCGGTGGGCGGCTCCGAACGGGTCCGTTCGAGTTGAGGTGTGCTCATTGGTTCGGCTCCCCCCGGACGCCGGATCCCATCGATCCGGCCCTGGCCGGCACACTGATGTCGGGGTTCGGCCCACCTGTCGTGTGCGTGGTCGAACCGGTCCCTCCGCGCACTCTAGCACTCGTCCCCCGAACGAGGGGGCGTGTCGATCGGGGTGCCGAAATCCCAGGACGGAGGTGTGCGGGACGGGTCGGCTTCAGGAGGCGGCATCGGACCGGGTACCGGCGGTCGGTGACGCCCGCCGGCGGCGGACGGCCGATCGGATCCGGCCCGGGAAGGCCCGCCACCGCCGGTGGAGGGTGGTCAGCAGGGGCCACGGGTCCTCGGCCGACCAGAGCTGGAAGGTGTGGGGCCGTCGGTAGGAGCGGAGCCACTGGGCCACGGTCCAGTCCCCGGATCGGAGGTACTCCGGGGCCGCCAGCCGGTCCGGGCGGGCGTATATGTAGGTGACACCGGCCCGCCCGGTCGGCGGGGGGCCGGGATCCTCGCCGACGGCGTCCCGGTAGGCGGTGAGGGGGATGTCGACACCGCAGAAGGTGGCCAGGTGGTTCCACGAGCTGGTCCGGGCGTTGATCTCCAGCAGGACGGGGCGTCCGGTGCCCTCATGGATCTTGTACTGGAGGAGGGCAATACCGGTGTAGCCCAGGCGGGTCAGGACGGTCTCGCTGAGGGTGATCAGGTCGGGCCGCTCGACACTGGTGACACAGCAGCCGATGCCGGCGTAGGCCGGGTAGGTGCGGATCTTGCGGCCGACGAAGCCGGCCCGGGTCACCCCGGACCGGTCCAGATAAAGGTGGACGGAGTAGAGGTTGTCGTCCCGACCCGGGATGTACTCCTGGACCACCATCTCGCCGTCGTGACGGGCGATGGCCCGGAAGGCGGCGTCGAGCCCGGCCCGGTCGTCGATCAGGAGGGCCTTCCGGCGGTCCACCAGGCTCCGGATCTCGGGGGCCGCCCAGGCCCTCGGGTTGAGAGGCTTGAGGATCACCGGGAAGCCCAGCTCGTCCCCGACCGGGGCCAGGTCGTCCACCGAGCGTGGGATCAGGGTGGGGGCCACGGGCAGCTCCCGGGCCGCGGCCGCGGCGAAGAACCGGCCTTTGTCCAGGCACACCTCGACCACCGGGGCCTGGGGACTGGTGTACCGGGCCACCGGTTCGAGCCGGTCACGGTGGTCGGTGATCATCCCGAGATCGGGGTCGGCGGTTGGGAACAGCACCGGCGGCCCCGCCTCGGCGCCGGCGACGGCCTCCACGACGGCGGCCGCCTGGGTGGGCCGGCGGTTGAACGACTCGACGGGGACCACCCGCTGCACGTGGCGGGACTTCAGTAAGGGAGCCGACGGGTCCTCGGTGACCACGATCACTCGGACGCCGGCCCGCCCCAGCGACCGCACCATCCCGAGGGCGCCCTGGGCCCCGCCGGCGGCCATCAGCACCAGGGCCGCCGGGCGGGTCGGTGGGACCAGCCCGGCCCGTGGGCCCGGTGGGGCCAGGCCGCCGCCGTCGGCGCCGTTGATACTGCCGTTGGCCATCCCGACCCCTCCCCCCCGGAGGCCTCGTTGTTGGTTTCCGGTTGCTGGTTTCCGGTTGTTGGTCTCCGGTTGCTGGTTTCCGGTTGCTGGTACCCGGTTAACCCCCGCCCGGGGTCGCCGAGTCGGACCTTATCAGGCGGTCAGGATCGGACCAGGGCCGATCAGCAGCTGGACAGGAAGGCCACCGGTAACGCCACCATCTCCTTGGCCACGAGCTCGAGGCGGTCGAGGCGGCCGCGGGCGGTCGGCTCAACCGGGACGCCGGTGACCACGAGGCCGGAACACCGCCGGTCCACCAGGACGGCACGACGGAGGTGGTAGTCGGAGGTGACGACGACCAGGGACCGCCAGGCGCGCTCCCGGGCCAGGTCGGCGACCGTGCGGGCCTCCCCCTCGGTGGTGGCCGGATCCGGGTCGATGCACACCACCTCGTAGGGCTCGTCGCGGCCGCACAGGGCGGCCGCCCGTTCCGACCGGCTCGAGCCCAGGAGGAGGACCAGGGTGGGCGCCGCCCCCAGTTCCATCAGGTCGAGGGCCCCGTCGAGACGCTCCCCCCGGCCGCCGGCGTGGGAGACCACGGCATCGCCCGTCGGGTCGGCGGGGACCGGGGGATGCCCCACCCACCAGCCGTAGGCGGCAGACACCATGACGGCGGCCGCCCCCACCACGGCGCCGACCCGTCGGCGGTTCACCCCGGGCGCCCGTCGTCGGCCGGGTCGGGTACGGCCGGCCCGGGGCCGGTCGGGGCGACGGCCCGACGGTAGAATGCCGCCATCCCCCGGGTGGCCTGGTCCAGGGTGAACCGGTCGAGGAACCGGTGCCGGGCCCGGCGGGCCCGGCGGTCGGCCCCGGCGGGATCGGACAGGACCCGGCCCACGGCGGCGGCCAGCTCGGTAGGGTCGGTGGCGTCGACGATGAGGGCCTCGTTCGGACCGACCACGTCACGCACCGAGGCCAGGTTGGCCGCCACCACCGGCACGCCGGCCGCGATGGCCTCCAGCAGCGACCCGGGGAGGCCCTCGCGCCGTGACGGTAGCAGGAGGGCGTCGGCGGCCCGGATGACGGCACCGACATCGTCGCGGTGGCCGACGAACCGGACGGCATCACCGAGGCGGGCCTCGGTGGCCCGGCGCCGCAGCTCGTCGGTGTGGAGACCGTTACGACCGGCGACCACCAGGGTGGCCGCCGGCCGCCGGGCCCGGATCAGGGGGAGGGCGTCGATCGCCTGGTCGATGCCCTTGGCGTGCTCGTGGCGGGCCAGGATGAGCAGGAGGGGTTGGCTCCCGTCCACCCCGAGGCTGGCCCGCACCGCGTAACGCCGGAACCCTGGGGGCGGCTCGGTCAGGTCGGCCGGTCGGCCCCGGTGCACCACGTCGATCCGGTCCCGCGGGTAGCGGAGGTGGCGGGCCATGGCATCGGCCACTGGGTTCGACACGGCGTGAAGGCGGCGGGTGGTGCGGGCCGTCACCGTATCGACCGCCTGGGCGGCCCGGACGGTGGAGCGCCGCAGATGAGGGGCGGCCAGATGGGCCGAGCCGTAGCGTTCGGTGGCCAGGGTGCTCACCGCCGGGACCCGTTGGAGGAAGGCGGCCGTCCGTCCGGCCACGTCGGCCTCGAACAGGGAGGTGTGGACCAGGGCTGGGGATTGTCGGGCGATGAGCCGGCGGAGGCCGGTCACCGCCGCCACCCGGTGCCGGGGGGTCAGCTGGTGGACGGTGACCCCGCCGTCGCGGGCCTCGTCGACCAGGTCGTCCGAGAGGGACCGTGGCACCGCCTTGAGGGTGACCAATTCGGGTTCGATCCCGTGCTCGATCAGGCCGGGAAGCATGGCCACCGTCGACCGTTCCGCCCCGCCGGGGGCCAGGCTGTCGATGATGAGGAGGACCGGGAGCCGTTCGAGGGGATCGGATCTCATGCCGGACCGCCCGAAGGGCCTGGCCCGGACGCCCGCGGACCCGGACGGCCCGGGGTGCCGGTGGGGGGCGCGGTGCCGCCTGGGGGGAGGCGGCGACGCAGCAGCGAGAACCAGTGGTCGGCCACCACGTCGAGCGAGTACCGGGCCACGACATGGTCGTGGGCGGCCGCCCCCAGCTCGGGGCCGCGGGCGTGGGCGGCTACCACAGCGGAGGCCATAGCCATGGTGTCGCCGACCGGCACCACGAAACCGGTGCGGCCGTCGTCGACCAGATCGCGGACGAAACCGACGTCGGTCACCACCGCGGGGACGCCGGTCAGGGCGGCCTCGATGACCACCCCGGGGAGGCCCTCGGTGTGGCTGGGGAGCACCAGGACGTCGGCCGCCCGCAGCCACCGCCGGGGGTCGTCCGTGCCGCCCACGACGTCCACCCGCCCGTCACCGGTGCGACGGGCGGCCATCTCGGTGGCGGGCCGTTCCGGGCCGTCGCCGACGATGACGACCCGCCACCGTCCCGGCAGCAGGCCGCCCAGTTCCACCACCGCCCCGGGTGCCTTCTCAGGGCTGAGCGCTCCCAGGTACAACGCCAGGGGCCCATCGGGGTCGAGGCCCAGGTCGGAGCGGGCCCGGCCCTGGTCACCCGGCCCCCGGGCCGGGAACTCCGTCGGATCGACGCCGCGGGGTATGGCCCGAATCCGGCCCGGCGGCACCCGGTAGAGGCGGGAGATCCGCCGCCCCGTCTCCGGGGTCAGGGCCACCACCGCGTCGACTCGGGACAGTAAGAGGCGGCTCTGGAGCCGGCGCCGCCGCGTCATCGACCAGTGGTACGGGTCACCGATGTTGCGGTAGACGAGCGGGCGGCGCAGACCGGCGGTGGCCACCACACAGGCGGGCAGGGCGGTGGATCCGTGGGCCACCACGACCCTGGCCCGTCGGGCTTCGCGCCTCAGGCCGGCCAGGGTGGCCGGTCCGAGCCGGGTGGGGCCCAACGGCTCGGCGTCGATGCCCGGCGACGGATCGGGGTACAGCGCCCGGGTGGTCACGTCCAGGCCGCGCTCCCTGAGGGCGGATTCGAGGCGGACGGCGAACCGTTCGGCGCCCCGCGCCGCCGTGCTCGTGACCACCTGCAGCACGTCGAGGCGGCGGCGCCCGGTCATCGGACCCGTGCCCGTTCCGAGTCGATCATGATCCCCTCCGGGTCTCATCCGGGCTTCTCTCGGTCCGGCATGGTTGCCCGTCGTCAGCCTAGACACCTTGCGGATGTCGCAGCCCGCAGCGAGCTGTTCTTCAGCTCTTCGGCCGGGGGCCTCATCGCGGTGTTGTCGGCTCTTCGGCCGGGGGCCTCATCGCGGGCGGGATCAGGGGCCGGAGCTTCTGGGGGTGGGGCCGCCGAGGCCGCCCAGCTCGGCGATGAGGGCGTGGTCGTAGGGCGGGCGGATCCCAACCAGGACGGAGGTGACGGCCGGGTGGCTGAAGGCGGTGGACCAGCCGCGGGCCCCGCCGTCCCGTTCCGCTCCGGCCTCGACGAACACCGTGACCTCGAAACCCCCGGCCTGGCCGGTCCGGTCGTCCTCGACGACCCGGTCGGCCAGCTCGGCCAGGCGGGGACCGGCCAGCAGGTTGACCCCGTCGGCCCAGTCGAGGGCGATGTAGAGGGTGGCCAGGCTCCCGGCGCCGATGATCACGGGGGGTCTCGGCTCCGGACCGACGAGGTGGTCCAGGCCGGCGTAGGTCACCGCCGACCCGTCCGGGCCTGCGGCCCGGTATGACGGCTCTCCCTGCCAGACGGCGTCGTATGCGGCCACCGTCTCGGCCAGGCGCCGCCGGCGACCGGGGCTGTCGAGCAGGGTGATCCCGATCGCCCCGTGCTCACCGGCGAAGGCGGAACCTGGGGCGGCCCCGGCCCCTAGGCCCAGGACGGCCCGGCCTGCCGACAACGACTGCACGGTGGCCATGGCCACCGCGAGCTGAACCGGGTGACGGTTCATCATGTTGGCCACCATCGGACCGAGCCGGACCGCCTCGGTGGCGGTCGCCATCGCTCCGAGTACCGAGAAGGGTTCCCGCGACCAGCCCCGGCCCAGCATCGAGCCGGTGAGGTGGTCGAAGGTCCACACGCCGGCCAGGCCAGCGTCCTCGGCGGCCACCGCGGCGGCCACCATGGCCCGGGCGTCGGCCCCGAACGGGCTGAGGACCAGCTCGACCGACCGGCCGGTCACGGGCCCTCGCTCCGGATCCGCTCCACCTCGGTCATGGCGTCGCGCAGGCGTTCGATCCACTCTGACCGGTGGTCGCCCACCTGCCGGACGCACCAGGCCATCGCCTCCGACCGGCTACGGACGACCCCGGCGTCGATCAGGGTGTCGAGCACCTGCCGATCGTCGAAACGGAGCCGGGTCATCACCGGGACCGCGGCGTTGGTGAAGCGGACGTTCACCGGACCGCACGCCGCCCCCCACGACACGACCCGCTGCCACCGGTGCTGGGCCACCTCGGCAATGGCGATCCGCTCCCGCCGGGTCTGTTCCCGGAACTGCTCGATCCGGGCCAGATGGTCGGGGTCGGCCCCGGATCCGGCCGGATCCGGGTCGGCCAGGTGGCCGGTGACCACGATCTCGTCACGATCGCACCGCACCTCGACGGGGGCGTCGAACCACTGTTCGGGTATCCGGGCGGCGAACCATGATGCGGCCAGGTCGGGAGGACAGGGGGGGCGTTCGGCCATGTCGATGCTCACTTTCACGGTTTCGGGGACGGGCGGGAAGCGCGGGCGGCCCAAGTGGGTTCCATGAGGGAACCAGCTACGCTTACTCGTAATGGAAGTTGCGTGTATCGTTGATTACATGTAATCGGACCAACGATAGCGATGGCAACCGCAGGTCCTCCAGTAACCAGCAGTCCAGTAACCAGCAGTCCAGGAACCAGTGATTCGGGGGGCCGCTCCGACGGCGGCCCCCCAGACACCAATCCCAACCAGCGAGACGTAAACCGACCGACCCGTTTCCGGTCGAGAAAGGTCACCTCCTGATGACCGACCACTTCCGTAACGACACCGACCCCACCGGTTCCGCCGGGTCCCCCCGGACCTCCGAGACCCTCCCGATCCTGCCCCTGCCCGACGGGGTGATCCTCCCTGACATGGTGGTCACGGTGTCGATCCAGTCCGACGAGGCCCGGCAGGCCGTCGATGTCGGCACCGACCGGTTGCTGCTCGTGCCGCGCCGGACCGAGGGCTCGGGTTCTTTCGCCCGCGTCGGCGTGATCGGCACCATCGAGAACCGGGGCAAGCTGCCCGACGGCACCCCGGCCCTGACCGTGCGGGCCCATCAGCGGGCCCGGGTGGGCGCCGGTGTGATGGGCACCACCCCGGGCCTGTGGGTCGAGGCCGAGCCGATCGTCGAGCCGGACCCGAACCCCGCCCAGGTCGAGCTCGCGGCCGAGTACCGGGCTGCGGCCACCACCCTGCTGCAGCGGATCGGCGGCCGCAGCATGAGCGCTGCCCTCCGCGAGATCGAAACCCCGTCGGCCCTGGCCGACTCCATCGGCTACTGGCCCGACCTCGACCTCGACCAGAGGATCACCTTGCTGGAGACCATCGACGTGACCGAACGGTTGGTCCTGGCCATCACCTGGGTCAAGGAGACCCTAGCCGAGGTCGAGATGCGTGAGCGCATCAACCGCGAGGTGACCGACGATCTGGAGAAGACCCAGCGGGAGGCCATCCTGCGGCGCCAGATGGCGGCCATCCGCTCCGAGCTGGACGGCACCGATGACGACGTGATCGGCGGCTACCGGGCCCGGCTCGACGAGGTCCGCGACGACCTGACCGGGGTGGCCGTCACGGCCATCGAACGCGAGATCAACCGTCTGGAGCGGTCCGGTGGCGAATCGATGGAGGCGAACTGGATCCGGACCTGGCTCGACACGGTGTTCGAACTGCCGTGGGGGATCCGGATCGAGACCCAGCCCGAGCTCGACGACGCCCGGACGATCCTGGAGGCCGACCACACCGGTCTGGAGGAGGTCAAGGATCGGCTCATCGAGTACCTGGCCGTCCGCAAGCTGCGCAGCGAGCGGGCCGTCGACGAGCGCGGGGACCTCTCCCCCACCGACCGTCGCCGCGGCGGGGCCATCCTGGCCCTGGTCGGCCCGCCTGGCGTGGGTAAGACCTCACTCGGCGAGTCCGTGGCTCGGGCCCTGGACCGCCCCTTCGTCCGGTTGTCGCTCGGTGGCATCCGGGACGAAGCCGAGATCCGTGGTCACCGTCGAACCTATGTCGGGTCCCGGCCCGGTCGGGTGGTGCGGGCCATGGTCGAGGCCGGGGCGATGAACCCGGTCGTGCTCTTGGACGAGATCGACAAGCTGGGCAACGGCTGGCAGGGAGACCCGTCCGCCGCCCTGCTCGAGGTGCTCGACCCGGCCCAGAACGGTACGTTCCGCGATCACTACCTGGAGTTTGAGCTCGATCTGTCCGACGTGGTGTTCATCGCTACGGCCAACGTGCTCGACACGATTCCCGGTCCCCTCCGGGACCGGCTGGAGCTCATCACCCTCGACGGGTACACGGCGTCGGAGAAGGCGACCATCGCCCGGCGACACCTCCTACCGCGGCTCCTGGGCCGCAATGGGGTGGAGGCCGACGAGGTGACGCTCAGCGACGAGGTGATCGACACCGTGGCCGCCGAGTACACCCGGGAGGCCGGCGTCCGGCAGCTCGAACGGCTGCTCGACAAGCTCGTCCGCAAGGCGGTGACCCGGATCGCGGAAGGGGGCGAGACCCCGGTCGTCATCGAGCCCGGCGAGCTCCGCAGCCTGCTGGGCCGGCCCATCCCGTCGGAGGATCCCGCCGGCCGCATCGACCGGCCCGGGATCGCCACCGGACTGGCCGTGACCGGCGCCGGCGGCGACGTCCTGTTCGTGGAGACCGCGCTGGTGGCCGGTGAGGGCGAGCCGCTGCTCACCGGACAGCTCGGTGACGTGATGAAGGAGTCCGCCTCCATCGCCCGCTCGGTGGTAGCCGCCAACGGCTCCGCCCTCGGGGTGGACCTGCCCGCGGATCGTCGGCTCCACGTCCACTTCCCGGCCGGAGCGGTGCCCAAGGACGGGCCGTCGGCCGGAATCACCATGGCCACCGCTCTGGTCAGCCTGCTCTCGGGCCGCAAGGTTCGGGCGGATGTAGCCATGACCGGCGAGGTCACCCTCCAGGGCCGGGTGCTGCCCATCGGCGGGGTCAAGCAGAAGCTGCTGGCCGCCCGGAGGGCGGGTATCAGCGAGGTCCTGTTGCCCAAGGCCAACGAGGGCGACCTGGAGGACGTCCCGGCCGAGGTGACCGGGGCGCTGACCGTCCACCTGGTCGAGGACATCACCGAGGTCCTCGGGCTGGCGCTTGAACCGGCGCCGGAGCCCGCGTCGGCCATGGCCTGATCGGGTCGGTTCCGACCCCGGTTCCCATGGGCCCGACCGTCGATGGGAACCGGGGCCCCGCCGTGTCCCGGGGCCTCAGGCGGCCGTGTTCCGGGGCCTCAGGCGGCCGTGTTCCGGGGCCTCAGGCGGCCGCTCGCACCGCCCCCACCGCGGCGGTGAAGGCGGCTAGGGCCCGGTCGAGGTGGCCGTCGTCGAGGGCGAGGGACAGGGCGAAGTAGCCCCGGGGCGCGAGGTAGACGCCCCGGTCGACCAGCTGGTGAAAGACCAGCTCGGCCAGGACCGGATCGGCTCCGGTGAGGCGGTCGGAGGGGGTGGCGACCGGCCCGGCCGTAGCGTGCAGGCTGGCCAGGGAACCCATCCCCGTCACCGACAGGGGCAGGCCGCTCCCGGCCAGGATCTCCGCCAGCCGGGCCCGGAACCGTTCCCCCCGCTCGTAGTGGCGGTCGAGGGTGGCGGCGTCGAGGAGCCCGCTGGCGGCCACCCCCGCCGCCATCGTCACCACATTGTTGTTGAACGTACCGCCGTGGCTGAGGTCCCCGTGGCGGGCCGGGTCGAACGCGGCCATCAGGTCGGCCCGGCCCCCGAAGGCGCCGAAGGTCATTCCCCCGGCCAGATACTTGCCCAGGGTGGTCAGGTCAGGCGTGACCCCGATCCGTGCCTGGGCCCCACCCCAGCCCATCCGGGAGGTCATGACCTCGTCGAAGATGAGCAGGGCGCCGGCCCGGTCGGCGGCCGCCCGGAGGCCCTCCAGGAAGCCGGGGCCGGCGGGAATGCAGCCGGCCGCCCCCATCATCGGTTCCACCAGCACGGCGGCGACGTCACCGGTCACCGCGTCGCTGGCGGCCGGGTCGTTGAACCTGACCCGGGTGAACGGGAACGGGGCCAGCAGCGGCCCGCCTCCGGCCCCGAAGTACAGCAGCCCCCCGTGATAGGCGTGGTCCATGACCACGATCCTCTCCCGGCCGGTGTGGTGCCGGGCGAGCTGGAGGGCCATCAGGTTCGCCTCGGTGCCCGAGTTGGTGAATCGGACCTGCTCGATCGACGGGAACCGGGCCACCACCGCTTCGGCCAGGCGGAACTCGTCGGAGTGGACCCCACCGTAGGCCCAGCCCCGGCTCAGGGCGGCGGTGACCGCGTCGGCCACTGGGCCGGGATCGTGGCCGAGGAGGCCGGCGGAGTAGTCGCCCAGCAGGTCGATGTAGGTGTGGCCGTCGAGGTCAGTGAGCTCACCCCCGGCGGCTGAGGCGACCCGGAACGGGAAGGGGGAGACGTCGAGCACCGATCGGGTCGATCCGCCGGGCAGTACCCTCGCCGCCCGGGCGAAGGCCTCGGCCGACCGGGGCCGGGCCCGGGCGTATCGTTGGCGGGCGTCGTGGAGGGCGGGCAGCCAGGGGGACGACGGCGGTTCGGTCATGGCCCGGCATGGTACCCCGGGTGGCCCATACGCCAGAGATTCGGAGTAGTTTGGATAGACCCATAAGTATGCCTATCATCCGGGCCATGATGCGTCGCCTCCTGCCGCCAACGACCCTTCCGCCTGTCGCCGTCCGGCGGAACCGGCCGGTCCGGTCCGTCCCGAGACTGGTGGCCGTCACGCTCGTCGCCGGGCTGGTCGTCGTCGGCTGTGGCTCGGGCGACGACGGGGCCTCGGTCCGGGACCTGGGGGCCGAGGACGGGGCCGCCGACACCGGATCGGGCTCGGCCAGCGGGTCCGGAACGGCCTCGGGCACGGGTTCGGAGACGGCGTCGGGCCTCGCCGCCGATCCCGGGGCCGCCGCCACCTCTGACGATCCACTGCTGGTGACGGCCGTGGAGGAGTACCAGACCTACGCCGCCGGGCAGGTGACCGAGGCCCAGACGGCCACCCTGGTCATGACCGACGCCATCCGGGCCGGCGACCTGGAGGCCGCCAAGGCCGCGTACCCAGCGTCACGGGTGCCCTGGGAGCGGATCGAACCCATCGCCGGCCTCGTCCCGGAGCTGGACGGCACCCTCGACAGCCGGGTCGACGACTTTTCCGGCCCGGATGACCCCGAGTTCACCGGTTGGCACCGCATCGAGTACCTCCTATGGGAGCAGGGGGACGTGGCCGCCGCAGTCCCCTTCGCCGACCAGCTCGACGCCGATCTGGCCACCTTGGCCGAGACCGTCCCCACCCTGGAGCTGACCGCCGGGATGCTGACCGTCGGAGCCCAGGAGCTCATCGAGGAGGTGGCCTCCCCCGACGGCAAGCTCTCCGGCGAAGAGGACCGGTACTCCCGCACCGACCTGTACGACATGAAGGCCAACACCGAGGGATCCGAGGTCCTGGTCGGGCTGCTGAGCCCAGCCCTGACCGCCGCCGATCCCGACCTGCTGGGTGAGATCGAGGGGTCCTTCGACGAGGTCAACGGTCAGATGGCCGAGTTCGGCTCCTACGAGGCCGGCTTCGCCCCCTACGACGAGGTGACCGACGAGCAGAGGGCGGCCATGTCGGCGTCGTTCGGCGAGCTGGCCGAGGACCTGGCCGAGGTGAACGCGGCTCTGGGGCTGTCGTGAGCTCCGGCCGTCCGCCGTCGGAACCACCCCCGGATCCGGACACGGATATGGAGGCGGACCGGTCACCGGTGGCCCCGGGTTCGTCCCGCCGTCGCTTCCTCGGCCTAGCTGGTGCCGCAGCCCTGGCCGGCGCGGCTGGGGGCGTCGTGGTGGCCGGCCGGGTCCGTGACGAGCCCGGGCCGGAGTCCGGGACCGTTGCGGGCGGCCCGGCGGTGGCCCCGGTGGTCCTGCCGTACCGGGGCGACCACCAGGCCGCCGTCAACGCCCCCCTGGCCCCGGCCGGGATCGTGGTCGGTCTCGACGTGCGGGCCGGGAACGCGGCCGAGCTGGCCGTCACCCTGGCCGCGCTCGGGGACGCGGCCGAGGCGGTGATGAGCGGCCGGCCGGCCACGGCCCGGCCCGGTGGGGCGGCCCCGATCGACAACGGGCTGCTGGGGCCCGACCCCGGCCCCAACGGGGTGGGGGTGGTCATCGGCTACGGCGCCACCCTGTTCGACGGGCGCTTCGGCCTGGCCGACACCAAACCGTCGGAGCTGCAGATCATGCCCCGGTTCACCAACGACCGGATGGTGACCGAGGAACGCAGCAACGGGGACCTGTCACTGGTCGTCACCGGTGATACCGCCGAGGCCGCCATCAGTGCCCTGCGCCGGCTCCTGCGGGCCGTGCGGGGGGACGTCGTCCCCCGCTGGATGCAGGAGGGCTTCAACCGGCTCGACCCCGCGGCCGGCCCCGGTCACGCCCCCGGGCGCAACCTGCTCGGTTTCAAAGACGGCACCGCCAACCTGGACGGGGCCGACGTCGAGACCATGGACACCCATGTCTGGGTGCACGCCGACGACGGGGAGCCCGCGTGGGCGGTTGGCGGTACGTACCAGGCGGTCCGGCTCATCCGGATGATGGTCGAATTCTGGGACCGGACCCGCCTGTCGGAGCAGGAGGCCGTGTTCGGTCGCCAGCGCGATTCGGGCGCCCCGCTCGATGGGACCGACGAGACCGACGTACCGGTCTTCACCGAGGCCCAACTGGACAACCACATCGCCCGGGCCAACCCCCGCACCCCGGGGAGTGAACGGCACCTGATGCTGCGGCGCGGGTACAACTATTCGGCCGGGCTGGACGACAACGACCAGCTCGACGAGGGACTCATCTTCACCTGCTACCAGCGGAGCCTGGCTGACGGCTTCATCTCCGTCCAGCAGGCCCTCGACGGGGAGCCGTTGGAGGAGTACATCCGCCCGACCGGTGGTGGCCTGTTCTTCGTGCCGCCCCCTCCCCCACCGGGCGAGTCGTTCGGTGCCGCCCTGTTCGACCCGGCCCGGGCCGGGGCGCCCTCCACCTGACCCGCCCCGCTCCGCCCCCCGACCGACCGCACCGACCGGACCTGTTCCTCCCCGCGCCCGGCGCCGTTTCGGAGTTCCTACGGGTCCCGAAGTAGAGTCGGGTTCCGGCACCGGGTAACGGGGCCCCGCGGGCAGGACCTGGCCGCGACGGGTCCCCGAGCGACGGGCCGGGGTCGAAGAGGCCCGCAGTAGACGCAGGAGCCGGCCGTCCGCGCCGGCTCCAAGGGGGTTTGCCGTGTTCACCATCACACCACTCGACGGCGTCACGTTCGGGGCCGTCGTCACCGGGATCGACATCCGCGACCTGGGCGACACCGACTGGCCCGCGCTCTACGACGCCTGGATCGAGCATGCCCTACTGATCTTCCCCGGCCAGTTCATCAGCACCGACGAGCAGAACGAGTTCGCGTCCCGGTTCGGCGACCTCGAGTTCCCGGCCACCCCGATCTCCAACATCGGCAAGGAGGGCCGAGTCCACTCCGAGGGCGACGACGACATCGTCAAGTCGCTGCGGGGCAACGAGGGCTGGCACCACGACAGCACCTACATGCCCCTGCAGGCCAAGGGGGCGGTGTTCTCGGCCGAGATCGTCCCCTCGGCGGGTGCGGCCACCGGTTGGGCCGACATGCGGGCCGCCTACGACGAGTTGGACGAGGCCACCAGGGAGCAGATCGCTGACCTCCGCGCCTACCACTCGCTCTACTACAGCCAGGGCCGGGCCGGGTACCTACCCCGGAAGAAGGCCGGCGGTGGCTACGGCATGTACGGCTACCACGACGACGAGCCGTCACTCCGCCCCCTCGTCAAGCACCATCCCGTCACCGGCCGGCCCAACCTGCTCATCGGCCGGCACGCCTACGGGATCGTCGGCATGGACGAGGCGGAGTCCGAGGCCCTGCTCGACCGGCTCAACGAGGACGCCTGCCAGGCCCCCCGGGTGTACCACCACCAGTGGGAGGTGGGCGACACCGTCATCTGGGACAACCGTCGCCTGATGCACCGGGCCACCCCGTTCGACATGTCGGAGCCCCGACGGATGTGGCACACCCGCATCGCCGGCGAGCCCGGGTCCGAACTGGCCCTCAACCACCGGTAGGGCCGGGTCCGCCGGCGGTCCCCCCTCGGCCCCGTCAGGTCGGGGTGGGGATCCGGTCCAGGGCGGGACCCATCAGGTCGGCGAAGTTGGCCGCGTAGAACCGGTGACGGACATCCTCGGAGGCGTCCCCCAGGGAGCGCTCGAACCGTTCGATGGGTCGCCGGCCGCCCTCCACGTGGGGGTAGTCGGAGGAGAACAGCACGACGTCCCCACAACCCTGCCCGACGATCCAGCCGACGTCCTCGGTGGGGTACGGGGTGGCCCGGATCTGACGTTGGACATACTCCGACGGGCGCAGGCTGAGGGCTTGGAGGCGCTCCTCGTGGCGACCGAAGGCGTCCATGGCCGACTCCATCTGCCGCATCCAGCCCGGCACCCAGATCGCCCCCTGCTCGATGACCCCGAACTTGAGGCGGTTGAACCGCTCCAGCACCCCGTCGAAGATCATGGTGGCCAGGGTCTGCATCGGCGGGCCGGGGATGGCCATGTAGTCCACGGAACGGAAGTTCTCCGCCCCGCCGTGGAAGTCCGGGGGTACGGGCAGGCCGTTGAGGAAGTAGGTCGGGTCGAGCAGGCGGCCGCCGCCGCCCACATGGAACACCACGGGCACGCCCGCCTCCTGGGCCGTCGCCCAGACCGGATCGAGACGACGATGGCTCGGTGAATGGTCGCGGGGGCAGGCCGAGGCGATCAGGAGGGCGGCGGCGCCGGCCTCGACCGCCTCCGAGGCAATGGCGGCGGCCCGGTCGAAATCGGCCAGGGGCACGTAGCAGGTGGGCAGTAGCCGGGGGTCGACGGAGGTGAACTCGAGCATGGCCCGGTTGTGGGCCCGGGCCACCCCGTAGGCCAGGTCGAGGTCGTCGCCATGTTCCAGGCGCTGGAGGTAGTCGCTGTCGAAGGTGTTGAAGATGAGCTGGCTTGCGAAGCCGAGGTAGTCGAGGACGGCCGGCCGGTCGCGGGCGATGAACGATCCGGGGGCGTCCCAGTTCTTGCGGATCAGGACCAGTTCCCCGTCCTGGGCGCGGTAGTCGGGATCGGCCTGCTGGTCGCGCATCCTGGCGAAGTACCGGTCGGCTACGACTGACGCGTCGCCGCCCACCCCGCCGACCAGGCTGCGGGGCTCCACCCGGGCGGCGATGGACGGATCGAGGTAGCCGTCGAGCCAGTCCGGCGTCTCCATCAGGTGGGCGTCGGCATCGTGCACCAGGCGGTCGGCGTTGTAGGGCATCGACTCTGAAGGCATGCCTGACGATGCCTCATCGCAGCGGGCGGGACCAAAACCGCCGGAGTGGCCGGCACTAACGGCCCGGCCACTCCGGCGGTCGTCGTTCGAAGAACGCGGCGATGCCCTCGGTGCGGTCCTCCGAGATCATGATCCGGGCCCCGGCCGCCCGGGTGGTCTGCTGGCCGAGTTCGTCGGCCCCGCCACCGGCCACGATCGTGTCCATGGCCACCAGGGCCTCGGACACCGCCACCGGACTGTTGGCGGCGATGCGTTCGGCCATGGCCACCGCCGCGGCGAGGGCCGCACCCGGTTCCGTGATCAGGTTGACCACCCCGAGGCGTTCGAGCCGGTCGGCGTGGAGGTCGTCGCCGGTGAGCACGGCCTCCTTGGCCACGTGGAGGGGGAGGTGCCGCGGGGCCCGGTACAGGCCACCACTGGTGGGTACCAGGCCCCGCTTCACCTCGGGCAACCCGAAGCGGGCGTCGCGGCCGGCGATGATCAGGTCGCAGGCCATGGCGATCTCGAAACCGCCCCCAAAGGCCATCTTCTCCACCGCGGCGATCAGCGGGGTCCGGCGGCGGCGGCCGATGATGCCGTAGATGCCGCCCCGGGCCGTCGGGGCTCCCGAACCCTCCGCCATGTCCGTGCCGGCGCAGAAGACGGTCTCGTCGCCGGTGAGGACGCCGACCCGCAGGTCACGGTCGTCGTCGAGCTCGTTGAGGGCGGCGTCGATCCCCTCGGTCATGTCGGCATTGATGGCGTTACGCTTGGCCGTCCTGGCCAGGGTGACGACCAGGACGTGGCCCCGCCGCTCAGTGGTGACCGCCACGGTCAGGCGGCCAGATCGGAGACGGCGTCGGAGGCGTCGTTCATCGCCTTCTTGGCCGACTTCCGGGCCTTCTTCGCTTCCTTCCTGGCCGCCTTCTCAGCCTTCTTGGCCTGACGACGCAACCGGCGCCCGACCCGACGGCCCGTGTCCGTCACCTCCTGGAGGGCCGAGTCGAGCTCCCCGCGGCGCTCGGCCTTGCGGCGTTGGCGCCGGCTCATCTTGGCCGACCGGGCCAGCCGCTGCTCGGCCTTGCTGGCCCGCTCGTCGGCCTTGGCCACCTTGCGGTTGAGCTCCTCGACCTGGTCCTGGGCTTGGGCAAGCTCCTTGCGGGCTTTCGCCCCGGCCGCCTCCTCGACCTGCAGCTTCTCCTTGTTGCTGCGGTAATCGACCAGGCCCAACGTGCCGATCGACGCAGTCTTCCGGATGAGTCCCATGGTGTCCTCCCTGACGGGCGTGGGTGACGTGGCGTGGACAACATAGCCAGCCACGGACTCGCCCGGAAGAACCTAGCCGCGGACGGGCCGCCCGCCCAGGGCAGGACGCCCCCCGGGGGGCGCCCTGCCGGTCGGTCAGGCGGGTACGGGTGTGCCGACCAGCCGCTGGATCGACTCGGCGATCTGGGCCCGGACCGGGGCGCCGGAGAGGACCACGTCCACCATCGTCACCGAGGTGTGGGTGTGGCCCCGACAGGGCAGGTGGGTCACCTCGGTGCCCGCCTTGGCTAGGGCTTCGGCGTAGGCGGCCCCCTCGTCGCTCAGGGGGTCGAACTCGGCGGTCACCACCACGGTGGGCGGCAGGCCCGACAGGTTCCCGGCCCGCAGGGGCGAGGCCCGGGGGTCGGTGCGGTCGTCGGGATCGGCGTAGTGGTCCCAGAACCACCGCATCAGCGAGGCGGTGAGCACGTAACCCTCGGCGTTGTTGAGGTAGGAGGGGCGGCTCATGTCGCAGTCGACCACCGGGGTCATCAGGACCTGGCCGGCGACGGCGGGGCCGTTCCGGTCCCGGGCCTCCTGGCAGGCCACCGCGGCCACATTGCCCCCGGCGCTCCACCCCATGACCAGGAGCCGGTCGGGGTCGCCGCCAAGCTCGGTCGCGTGTGCAGCCACCCACTGGAGGGCGGCGAACCCGTCGTCGACCGCGGCCGGGAACCGGTCCTCGGGGGCGTGCCGGTAGTCGACCGACAGGATCAGCGCCCCCGACCGGTCGCACAGGTCGCGCAGGAACGGCTCGTCGGAACTCTCGTTGCCGAGCACCCAGCCGCCACCGTGGAAGTAGAGCACGATCGGGTGGGGCCCGTCGCCGACGGGACGGAACCCGCGGAAGGCCAACGGACCAGCCGGCCCAGGGAGTTCACCGTCGAAGATCTCGCCGACCTCGGGACCCGGCGGCCGTTCGACGTTGCCGGCCTCCATGAACTCACGGGCCTCGGAGGGTGACATGGACTCGATGGGGGGCAGGTCAAGCTCGGCCATCATCTCGAGCACCATGGCCACGTCGGGCTGGACCCGGCGGATGACCCCGTCGTTGACGGCCACCCGGCCGTCACCGGACCGTTCCAGGCCGAGATAATCCTGCTCCACGACCTCGTCGCAGATCCGCCGGTAGGCGTCGACGCCGCCGACGTAGGGCAGGAACACCCGGGGCTTACCGGGCACGTTGGCGCCCATGTACCAGGAGTTGGCCTTGGGGTAGAGGGTGATGTCAGCGGTGTCGCCGACATGGAGATCCCAGCCCTCCTGGGCCGTCTCGGTGGGCTCGATCACCGACTTGCCCTCGGCTTCGAGATTGTCGATGCAGTCGGTGATCCACTCCACGTGCTGCTCGATCGACACGGCCATGTTGGACAGCACCGACGGACTGCCGGGCCCGGTCACCATGAAGAAGTTCGGGAAACCCCGGACCATGAGACCAAGGTAGGTGTGGGGCCCGTCCTCCCACTCCCGCTTGAGTGACACGCCGTCACGTCCGGTGATGTCCACGTTGACGATGGCCCCGGTCATGGCGTCGAAGCCGGTGGCGTAAACGATGGCGTCGAACTCGAAGGTCTTGTCCCTGGTCTGGATCCCGGTCTCGGTGATGGTCACGATCGGGTTCTCGAGGAGATCGACCAGTTCCACATGGTCGAGGTTGAAGGTCTCGTAATAGTTGGTGTCGAGGCAGGGTCGCTTGGTGCCGAAGGGGTGGTTGGTGGGGCAGAGCTTCTCGGCCACCACGGGATCCTTGACCGTGGCCCGGATCTTGTCGCGGATGAACTCGGCCACGATCTCGTTGCTGGCCTCGTTGACGCCCTGGTCGGCGAAGACCCCGAGGATGGCGAACAGTTCGCCCGCCTGCCACGCCTCCTCGAGGCGCACGCGCTTCTCGGCCTCGTCGATCTGGGCCGCGGTGCGTTCCTCCACCGGGTTGGGGACGCCGCCGCGGGACCACTTGGCCGCGTCGCGGTACTCGTCCCTCCGGGCCACCAGATCGGCCATCCGGTCCGGGGCCACGGGGCCGTTGCGGGCTGGGATGGAGAAGTTGGGGGTCCGCTGGAACACCGTCACCGTGTCGGCTTCCGCCGCGATCAGGGGGATCGACTGGATCCCCGAGGAGCCGGTGCCGATTACGCCCACCCGTTTGCCGGTGAAGTCCACCCCGGCGTGGGGCCAGCGACTGGTGAAGTAGACCTCGCCGGCGAACCGGTCGGCCCCCTCCACGTCCGGGGACTTGGGGGCTGAGAGGCAGCCGGTGGCCATCACGTAGTATCGGGCCGTGATCTCGTCGCCCTGGTCGGTGGTGATCCGCCAGAGGTTGGCGTCGCCGTCCCAGGTGGCCTCGGTGACCCGGGTCTCGAAGCGGATGTCCCGGCGGAGATCGTGCTTGTCGGCCACGCTCTGGATGTAGCCGAGGATCTCGGGCTGGGTGGCGTACCGCTCGCTCCAGGTCCACCCGCCGTCGAAGTCGGGGTCCCAGGTGAAGGTGTAGTCGGTGGTCGGGATGTCGCAGCGGGCCCCGGGGTACCGGTTCCAGTACCAGGTGCCGCCGACGTCGGTCCCGGCCTCCAGACCGATCGCTGCTCGTCCCTCGCTGCGTAGACGGTGAAGCAGATAGAGGCCGGCCAATCCGGCTCCTACCACCACAACGTCGGTGTCGACCTTCGTACCGTTCGAACCGGCCATGTGTGTGTCCCCCTGATACAGGTGTGGGCAAGGCTCATCGGGCCCGGGCGGCGCTCCCGGCCGATGATCACATTGTCACACGACGGCACCGGAGGGACCCAAACTCCGGGTTGATCTCCGGGTCAGGGGCCGAGGGGGTTGCCCTCGGCGTCGACCACAGGGTGGAGGCGGCCGTCGTCGACGTCGTAGACGAAGCCCGAGATGCAGTCCTTGTAGGGGATGAACGGGGTCATCTTGAGCCGCTGGATCGACTGGCGCACGTCACGGTAGGGGTCGTCGAAGGTCTCCAGGGACCACCAGGGCTTCACCCCGAGTTCCTCCTCCAGCTCGGCCCGGAACTCCGGCTCCACCACCTTCTGGAGCCCACAGTCGGTGTGGTGGATGAGGATCACCTCGCGGGTGCCGAGGAGACGCTGGGAGAGGCAGAGCGACCGGATCACGTCGTCGGTGATGACCCCGCCGGCGTTGCGGATGATGTGGGCTTCGCCGTTGCCGAGGCCGAGGATGGCGAAGGCGTCGATCCGGGAGTCCATGCAGGTCACGATGGCCAGGTGGCGGAGCGGTTCGACCTGGAGGCCCGCCTCGTCGAACCCGGCGGCGTAGCTGGTGTTGGCCTCGACGACCGCGTCGACGTTAGGGGTGAAGGGGTTTGGGGAGGGGCTCGTCACCCCGGGAACGGTAGCGGCCTCAATACGGACCGGCCGCGGCCGATACCAGGGGTGAGCGACCCGAGCCCGCCGGCACCGGCCACCTCCCAGAACCGGGGGCCTCGGAGGTCGCTCGGTGACCCCCGTGACGCGACGATCCTCATCCAAGGTTCCCCTCCGAATGGCTCCACGACCGGAGCCGACGGTGCGCCCGGCCGTCATCGCGGTCGCGTTCATCGTGCTGATGCTGTTCGTCCTCGCCGCCACCAGCTACACGGTGGGCGCCAACCGGCGGTACGTGGCGGTCCACAACACGATCCGCACCGCGGAGGCCGTCGACGCCATCGACGCCCGGATGATGGTGTATACCCAGGCCCTGAACGGGGTGTCGGCTGCCATGACCGTGGACCCCGGCATCGACCAGCTCCGTTTCCGTCAGATCATCGACCACCTGGCCGTCAACGACCGGATCCCCGGGGTCCAGGTGATCGGGGTGGCCCACCGGGTGGCGCGGACCGACCTGAACGACTACGTGGCCCAAGTGGAGAACGAGACCGCGGGAACCCAGCTCGGCTACCCGGAGTTCCGGGTGCACCCCGAGACCGGCGCCGACGAGATGCTGCTGATCACCCTGATCGAGCCCCAGCTCGGCAACGAGGCCGCCCTGGGCCTTGATCTGATGAGCGAGGCCACCCGGGCCAACACCGTGGCCCGGGCCCGCGACACCGGCGAGCCGGCGCTCACGGGGCCGCTCACCCTGGTGCAGGAGACCGAGGACCAGCGGGCGGTGGTGATCATGGTCCCCCTGTACGAGACCAACGCCAGGGCGTCGACCCTCGGCCAGCGCCGGGCCGCGTTCCTCGGGGTGGTGTACGCCGCGGTCCGGATCGACGATCTGGTCGACGGGGTGCTCACCGACACCGGGATACCGGTGGAGCAGCTGATCGACGTGGGCACGGGTGAGCCCCTCTACGACGGGACCCGGGACCGCTCGGTCGAGCCGGCCTCGACCAGTGTTGGCCAGCTCAGCACCGGTGGCCGGCTGTGGACGGTCGTCGTGAGTGCCGACCCGGCCGTGCTTAGCCTGCCCCAGCGGCTGCTGCCGCTGGTGACCATGGTCGGCGGGGGGTCCATCGGCATGCTCTTCGTGGGCCTGATCGTGTCCATGGGGTCGGCCCGGTCCCGGGCCCACGCCCTGGCTATCGAGATGACCGACGAGTTGGAGGCCCTGGCCCAGGCGACCAACGAGGCCATTGTCACCCTCGATCTCTCCAACCGGATCGTCGGTTGGAACCAGGGAGCCGCCCACCTGTTCGGTGGCGAGGCCGGTGACCGGATGAAGACCCCGGTGGCCGGCCTGTTCGCCCCCGACGACTGGTCCGCCCTAGCGGTCGAGCTGGCGGCCATGGCCGGAGACGAGAGCCATCGCGGCCCGGGGGTGACCCTCGAGCTGACGGCAGTCGACCGCCACGGCGGGCACATCCCCGTCGAGCTGGCCTCCTCCACCTGGGCGGCCCGCGGGGGCCGGTTCATCACCCTGTTCGTGCGGGACGTCACCGACCGTCACGAGGCCGAACGACGGATCCGGGAGACCACCGAGACCCTGCTCGCCGTCCTCCGGGCCGCCACCACCATCGCCGTCATCGCCACCGATCCCGATGGTCGGGTGGAGGTGTTCAACGCCGGGGCCGAGCAGATGCTCGGCTTCAGTGGCCAGGAGATCATCCGCGACCAGCCGGGGCTCACCCGGTTCTGCGACGCCGGCGAGCTGGCGGCGCGCGCCGGCCAACTGGGGCTCCAACCCGGTTTCGAGGTCCTCATCGACGGGGTGGCCGAGGCGGAGACGACCACCCGGCGCTGGACCTTCATCCGGGCCGACGGCACCCCGATCCCGGTCGAGGTGGCCATGGCGGCCATGCGGGGTGAGGGCGACACCATGATGGGCTACGTGGCCGTGGCCACCGACATCACCGAACGGGTGGCCACCGCCGCCGCCCAGGAGGACGCCCTGGCCCGGGAACGGGAGATGGTGGCCAAGCTCACCGAGCTCGACCAGGCCAAGAACGACTTCGTGTCGGCCATCTCCCACGACCTCCGTACCCCGCTCGCCAGCATCGTCGGCTACGCCGAGCTGCTCAGCGACATGGCCGACGAGGAGGACGGTCGGCCCATGACCGAGCACGTCAGCGTGATCGAGCGGAACGCCCAGCGGCTCCTGTCCCTGGTCGAGGACCTCCTGACCATGTCACGGATTCAATCCGGTGGTCTGCGGTTGCAGCGCGGCCTGTGCCAGGTCGACGAGATCGTGGCCAGCGCCGTGGACGCCGTCACCCCCATGGCCGACGCCCGTCGCATCCAGATCGACCTTGACCTCGACGAGATGCCCCCGATCGTGGGTGACGCCCGCCAACTGGAACGGGTGTTGCTCAACCTGTTGAGCAACGCGGTCAAGTTCTCCCTCGACGACGGTGTCGTGGAGGTGGCCACCCGGATCGGGGCCGACGACATCGTCGAGATCGCCGTGACCGACCACGGGCTGGGCATCCCCGAGGACGAGCAGCGTCACCTGTTCTCCCGGTTCTTCCGTTCGAGCGTCGCCGAGCAGAACGCCATCCAGGGGACCGGCCTCGGCCTGGCCATCGTGGCCGGGATCGTGCACGGGCACGGCGGGACGGTGGGGGTCGTGTCGCGGCCCGGAGAAGGCACCACGATGACGGTCCGGATCCCCCTCGACGGCGGTGGTGTCCTCCCCGCCGGGGCCGACCGAGCTCAGCCGGCCCGGCCAGCGGAGGGCCCGTCGCCGGTGAACGGTGCCCCCGCCCGGCGGTCGACCGACGGGCACCAACCCGAACCCGACGGCCGGATCGCGGCGGCGACGGCCGGAGCATCGACAAGCAACGGAGAAGACACCCGATGAGCAAGATCCTCGTGGTTGACGACGATCCGGACATCTGTGAGCTGGTCAGCTTCAAGCTCACCGCCCTGGGTCACGATGTCGCAGTTGAGCACGACGGCGAGGGCGGCCTGGCCGCCGCCAAGGCCGATCCGCCCGACCTGGTGCTGCTGGACTGGATGATGCCCCGCCTCACCGGGCTCGAGGTGTGCGTGGCGTTTCGCGACGACGACTCCCTGGCCCGTGTCCCGATCGTTCTGTTGACGGCCAAGGCCCAGGAAGCCGACGTCCAACGGGGTTTCGCCGCCGGAGCGGACGACTACATCGTCAAACCGTTCAGCCCCCGCGAGCTGGCCACGCGGATCGAGGCCATGCTGGAGAGCGCCCGCCGATGACCCTCGTCCGAGCGCACGTCCGGGGCCCGTCCACCGGAGGCTGGGTCGGCGATCGAGCCGGGTCCGACCTGGACGGGGCCGAGCCATGACCCGGTCGCGTCCGTCCGACGCCCGGTTCCTGCTGGCCCTGCTCATGGTGTCCTGGTTCATCGGGTCGGCGTCCACCATCATCCTGTTGGTCCGGACCGCCGACGTGGCCGCTCGTTCCCGGGCCGACAGCGTGGCCGTGAACCTGGTGGGCCGCCAGCGCCTCCTGGTGGAGCGCATCAACGGTGACCGGCTCCATCTCCAGGTCGATCCCGACACCCCGGAGGTCCGTCGGGACCTCGGCACCGCGGCCGACGAACTGGACACGATCCGGCGCGGGTTCATGCGCAGCGACCCCCGGGCCGGGTTCGTGGGGGACGTCGCCGCTCCCCTCCAGGAGATGTACGCCGTCGACCTCAACCTCGACCACCGACTCGAGCTCTACAGTGCCGCGGCCAGGGAACTGGCCGGCGGGGCCGATCCGGCGGAGAGCCCCGCCGCCACCCTGATCGAGGCCGAGGCGACCGAGCCGATCCTGGTCGGCGATCTGGACCAGGTCATCCACGCCATCACCACCACCAACCTCCGCACGTCGGACCGGTCCGACACCTGGATAATGGTCACCATCGGTTTCGTAGCCACGGTAGGGGTGTTGTCGGCCGTGGTGATGATGCTGCTCATCCGGCAGGTGATCCGCCAGCAGGACGAGAACGCCAGTCTCATCGACGGCCTCGAGGCCTCCGAGTCGTTGTACCGGGAGACGCTGGACTCGATCGTCGACGCGGTGGTCGTCCAGGACGAGGAGGGGACGGTGCTCCGGGTCAACCGGGCGGCCCGTGACCTGTTCCGCCTGACGTCGGGGGGCCACGTACCGGAGCCGGGTGAGCCCTACCGGCACCTGCTGCCGCCCCTGCTCGACGCCAACGGCGGCCCCGTGCCCGACCACCTGCGCCCCGTGGTGCGGGTGCTCCGGGGCGAACCCGAGGTGCGGGGTCTGGTGGTGGGGGTCGACCTGGCGGACGGGGTCCGCTGGATGCGGCTCAACGTCTCGGTGCTCCACCAGAGGGACGGCGCCCGGATGGCGGTGGTCTCCTTCGCTGAGATCACCGACGAACGGAAGGTGGCCGCCGAACTGACGGCCGAGCGGACCCGGTACCGGATGATGATCGCCCATGCACCCATCGGCCACGCCCTGTTGAGCGCGGACGGGGTCTTCATCGAGGTCAACCCCGCCTTCTGCGAGCTGACGGAACGGAGCCGCGACGACCTCCTGGGCCGCCGGTTCGTGGATATCACCCATCCCGACGACGTCGAAATGGACCGCGCCACGGTTCGGTCGCTGCTCGAGGGGCGGGCCGATTCGTTCACCACCGAGAAACGGTACGTATCCCCCGACGGCCGACCGATCGACGTCCAGCTGGCGGTGGCCATCGTCCGTCCCGAGGGGGCCGAGCCCTACTTCATCGCCCAGGTCGTCGACATCCGCGACCGCAAGCGGGCCGAGCGGGCCCAGCTCGAGGCCCTCAACCAGCAGCGGAACGTGATGGTGAAGCTCGAGGACCTGGACCGGACCCGGAACAACTTCGTGTCCACCATCTCCCACGAGCTCCGCACCCCGATGACCAGCATCATCGGCTACCTGGAGCTCCTGGCCGACGACGGCGACGGATTCAGCCGGCCCCAGATCTCAATGATCGAGGCCATCAGCCGGAACAGCCACCGGTTGCTGCGACTGATCGAGGACCTGCTCATCATCTCCGAGATCGAGGACCACCGGTTCAGTCTGGACTGGACCGAGATCAACGTGGAGAACCTCATCGACCGGGTCATCGACAGTGTGGCCGACCAGGTGGGCCGCACCGAGCTGACCGTCACCGCCGACGTCCGGCTGGACGGCCGCTCCATCCGCGGTGACGTGCACCTGCTGCAGCGGGTCCTCGCCAACATCGTCGGTAACGCGGTGAAGTTCACCCCGCCGGGTGGGCGGGTGGAGATCTCGGCCCGGATGGACGAGCAGCGTCGGGACCGGGTCGCCATCGCGGTGGCCGACACCGGCGTGGGCATCCCGCTGGAGGACCAGGCCGGCCTGTTTACCCGGTTCCACCGCTCGGCCAGCGCCCATCTCAACGCGGTGCCCGGTACCGGTCTCGGCCTGGCTATCGCCGCTGACCTGGTGCGGGCCCACGAGGGCGAGATCTCGGTCGACTCGACAACCGGGGTGGGTACCACGGTCACTGTGGTCCTGCCGGCCGCGGAACGGCGGGCGCCGCTAGGTGCGGACGACGCCTTGGAGGCCGTGGAGGCCGACGCGACCACCCCCCGATCGGGGGTGTGAACCCCGGGCGGCGAGCCGGAAGCACGGAGCGGGGGGCGGTCGGTGGTGGCGAACGCCCCTCAGCGCTCCGGTCGTCGGGGGGCGGGGGTGGCCTCGGTCCACAGGTCGGGGCGGATGCCGAAGGCCTCGACCATCCGCTGCCAACCCGACGCCACCGACAGGGCCATGGCCAGCTCCAGGACCTGGCCGTCGTCGAAATGGTCGGCCAGCGCGGCCCGCACCGGGGCCGGGATCTCCGGTACACCCGGTTCGGTGAGGGCGTCGGCCAGGCGGAGGGCGGCCACGGTGGCCGGTGGGAGCCGGGCGTCGTCCAGATCGCCCAGGGCCTCGGTGACCTGGTCTTCAGTGAGTCCTCGGCGCACCAACGATGCGCTCCTGGCCAGGCTTCAATGGACGCACTGATTGCGGGCGGCCAGCCGGATCCGGCACAGCTCGATAAGGGCCGGGTCGAGGTCCGAGGCATCGGTGTACACGAACCGCACCCACTGGAGGAACTGGTCGAGCACGGCCGGGCGCCGGGCCAGGGTCAGAAAGAGGTTGTCGTCGGTGTACGCCTTGTCGAACCACACCTCCAGCCGGTGGCGGAGATCGTCGTCGAGGTCGGCCGGGTCCGCCTTGGGCAGCATCCCGTGTTCGTTGGCCATCACGGCTCCTGTCGGGGTCCGGGAACCCTGGTGGTTCGCGGCCTCCTCATCGTCGCGGACCCCGGTGCACCGATGCGACTCCGCGCCGGTGCACCGGGCTCCCGGCCGCCGGCCCCAGGGGGCGGTACCGTGGCCGCGGTGACCGGGATCGACCAGGCGTTGTGGCGGCGCTCCGCCCTCGACCGTGTCCGCACCTCGCTCGGGGCGGCCTGCACCACCGGTCTCGTGCTCGGGTTCGGGGCCGGGGCGGTGGCGGTCCGGGTCGGCGGTCCGTCCCGGCTGGCCGTGGACACGAGCCACGCCTTCGACCTCATGGCCACCCTCCTGTCGGCGGTGATCACCGTCGTCGGGGTGATGTTGTCGGTCCTGGCCGTCGCCCAGCAACTCGCCTCCCAGCAGTACTCACCCCGGGCGATCCGCACCACCATGCGCGACCGGCCGACGCGCTGGTCGCTGGCCGTCCTGTTCGGCTACGTCGGCTGGCTGCTCGGGGTGATGGAAGGCCTGTCGCCGGCCCGGGCCAGTTCCCTGGGGGTGGCCGGAGCCATGGTGGGGAGTGGGGTCGCCCTGGGGGTGGTGGCCGTCATGGTCCAGCACGTGACCAGCGGGTTCCGGGCGGCCGAGCTGGTGTCCCGCATCTCCGGGTCGACGATCGAGTCGCTGGTCACCATCGACGCCGACGACAACGCCCGGGCGGCCCGGTCGGCCCAGATCCCCGCCGGGGCCGATCCACCCCCTGAGGCGGTGATCGTGCACGCCAAGCGCTCCGGCTACGTCCAGGGGGTCGACGTGGACGCCCTGGCCCCGATGCTCGACGGTCGGGGGCTCACGGTGCGGTTTGCCGCCGCCATCGGGGACTATGTGGGGGCGCGCACCGGGATCGGCTGGGTGTGGTCGGTGACCGGATCGGCCTCGCCGGACGCCGCAGCAGTCGAGCACCACATCGACCACTGCCTCCTTCTCGGCTCGGAACGCTCCAACGAGCAGGAGATCGGCGGTGGGGTGCAGCAGCTCATCGATGTGGCCCTTAAGGCCCTGTCGCCGGCGGTGAACGACCCGTACACGGCTGTGCGGGCCGTCTACGCCCTGACCAACGTGCTCCAACGCCTGGCCGAGCGCCGCCAGCGGTGGCTGACCGGGGTGGTCGCGGGTCGGGTGGTGGTGACGGTGCCCCGGCCCACCCTGTGGGACTTCACCAACCACGCCGTCTCGTCCATCCGGATGGCGGCCGGCTCCCACCCGATCGTGCTCTTGGCCCTGGTCACCCGGCTCCGGACCCTGGCGGCGACCCGCCCGGCCGACGCCGACCTGGTGGTATGCCACCTCGGCGCCATCGAGGCCGAGGCGAAACAGGCCGGCCTGAACACCCTGCCGGGGTTCGAACGGACCGGCGCGGACGGCGACGGAGGTGGGGCGTGGGGGACAGGACGTAGGCCTTTGGGTCGGGGTTCCTAACGGCGGTCCAAATCGCGCCGATGCAAAGGCATGCGTCCTTGGAGGCCATGGGGCCCCGCTGAGCGGGGCGCCGCGACGGTCGAGGCCGCGTTGGTGCTGCCGATCCTGGTCCTCTTCTTCTCAGGGATCATCGACCTCGGGCTGGCCCTCAACGATCTCCAACAGGTCGGTCACGCCACCTTCCGGGCCGCCCGGGAGGTGGCCGTCGACGAGTACCCGCTTCAGGGCAGCTGTGGCACGGATCCGGCCGGTACCGACACCACCCGGACGGTCTGCATGCTCCGCCAGTTCGCCGACAGCCCGAGCGGTGTCACCTACGTCAAGATCGTGCCGCCCTCGGTGATGATGGCCGGTGAGCAGGCCCTGGTCTGCCTGGCCGTTCCGGCCCGAAGTGTCACCGGTGTCACCCAGAACTTCGTTGACCGGATGCTGTTGCGCAGCGCCCGCTGGGTTCGGATCGAATCGAGCGACGTGGACCTGGCGCCCTTCGAGGACACCCTCCCGGCGGGCGAGGATTGGAGCTGGTGCACGTGAACGGGGTCGATCGGTCCGATCGTGGTCGACGGGCGCCGGCCGGCGCCGGTCGCCCCGGCGCCGGTCGCCGGGACGAACGGGGCGTGGTGATCCCCAGCGTGGCGATCCTCATGGTGGTCCTGCTGGCGGTCTCGGCCTTCGCCGTCGACCTCGGCAACCTGCGCCGCCAACGCCTCGACCTGCAGGGCGTGGCCGACCTGGCCGCCCTGGCCGGGGCCCAGGACCTCCCCGACACCCGGGGCGCCACCCGGTCGGCCATGGCCCTGGTCGAACGCAACCTCGGTATCCCCCACTCGGCCTGGACCGGTTGCCATACGGCGGACCCCCTCCCCCGGGTCGAGCTGCTCCTGGACACCATCGGCAACAACTGCATCTCGTTCACCGTGGACGCCACCCGGATCCGGGTGGTGATCCCCGAACAGATCGTCGAGACCTACTTCGGGGGGGTTCTCGGCAAGTCGGCGTTCGGGATGGCCCCCCAGGCCGACGCGGCCACCGTGGTCGTCCGGAGCCGCAAGGTCCTGCCCGCCACCATGACCGCCTCGGTCAGCCCCGGTATGCGCTGCATCGAGATGAGCGGATCCAGCACCCCGTGCGACGGCCACGAAGACGGCTTCTTCGCCAGCATCTACAGTCCCCGCCGCCAGTTCTACATCCCCTCGGTTGGGAACCTCGACGGTGAGGCTCAGGCCATCAACTACGCCATGAACCTCGACCACGAGGTGGTCCCCTACGACCCCTCCGGACCGGCCGTATGCGACGGCAAGCTGTACTCGCCACCTTGTGTCAACACCAACGCCAACGACACCAATCTGGCCAACCATCTCGTCATCAGCACCGGCAACAGCGTCCCTCCGGTGACCGAGGGCATGGTGACCGGGGGGAGCCTGCAGACGACCACAGGGACGGTGACCTACTGCGGTCGGCTGACCCGGCCCGACTTCAGCCCGGGCAACGCCCTGGATCCCCGCCCCGACGACTGTACCAACCCGGGCCGGCCTACTATTACCCAGTTCGGTCTCACCCTGAACGGTCGCCACATCTACCACTGGCTGAACCCCGACGCCCAGGCCCTGTTCTACCCCGAGGTGGTCGTGCCGCCCGGGTCGCTCTCACCACCGGTCGGTGATCCCGTTTACCAGACCGGCGACGTCCGCCTCAGGTGTTTCCTCAACGGCTACCGCTACGACACCCGGACCGGGATCGAGACCGTACCCGACTGCCACGCCACGGGCCTGGTCCTGCCCTCGTTGCCGACCGGATCCGCCATCGGGACCATCGACACCTGGGTGGCCGGGTACGCGGATTACTCCGATCCGGGTACGCCGGCGGTGGCGGCGCCGTGGACGGAACCGGCCGGGGACGGGGGTGAGGGCACCGGGGCGTTCCGGATGGTCCCGGTGGCCACCCCGCCCCATCTCCTGGTGACGGCCGCCGCCCCCGTCAACTCGTTCGTCTACCGCTCCGTCTCCCTCCCGACCGGCACGACCTCGATCCGGATCCAGGGCGACATCGCCACCGATGGGCCGGGCCCGCTCTACGTGACCCAGTACTCCCTGGACGGGACGTCCTGGACGACCGCGGCCAGTTCCGTCAGCGGACTGTCCGTGCCCTTCGACGTCACGGTCCCCGCCACGGGAGCCACTGACGTGTGGATCCGGACCGGCATCATCGGACCGCTCGCCGGGACCGCCGACCAACGCCTGTCGAACCTCCGCATGGAGTTCCTCGGACCCGTCGTCCCGACCGGCCAGACGATCGGGTCCCTGTTCGAGTCCGAGATGCTGGACGACGTCCGCTTCGCCGTGATCCCCATCATCACCGACTGGCCGGCCTCGGGCACCAAGGCGGCCCCGGTCGAGGGCTTCTGGTACGGCTACATCTACAACCTCTACGGGTCGAGCCGGAAGGTCCACGGGTTCGACAGCTGGGTGTTCGACCCCGCCCTGCTGGGCCACGACTCCCGCTCGGCCTTCACCGGCTACGGCTTCGACCTGAGCCCCCACATCCGCCTCGAACGCTGAGTCGGGAGCACCGGGCTGGACCGGCCCCCGTCCGGCGGCCGGGTGGCCCGGCGGGCCGGTCCGGCCCCGAGCCGGTAGCCGGCCACGGCGGTCGCAGCCGCGGCGGCGGCCCAGACGAGCAGGAGGGCGTCGTCGGCGGGCCCGGCCCGCATCCCGTCCGGGGTGATCAGGGCCAGGGCGCGCCGCACCGGGGCGGTGGAGTCGGCCAGGTCGACCACGAGGGTGGTGCGGCCGGTGGACGCTTCGGCCGCCAACCACCACCAGTCGACGGCACCGACCAGGCCGAGCCCGGCGGCCAGGGGGAACAGGGGCCCGGGGGCCCGGTCGACCAGGGCGGCCACGAGGATCACGGCCAACGGTAGGCCGACGACGACCTGCCGCCCGGGGAC
>JBKECK010000116.1:0-23787 GCA_047974625.1 Acidimicrobiales bacterium | reverse complement strand
TCGGGTCGGAGGGGGGCGGCCAGGTGGCGCCGGGGGCCGGGTCGTCGGGGCCGGCCCCCGGCCGCCGGTCCGAGGGGGGCGCCGCCACCACCATGGGGTCGGCGGGGGGTGCGCCCCCGGTCAACCAGGCGGCCACCTGGGCGGCGGTGGCCCGCTCGCCGGGCTCCACGGTGACGCAGGCGGCGATGATCCGGGCCAGGCCCGGGGACACGGCGGGGCTGACCCGGGGCGGGGCGGTGGCGATGTTGTGGATGAGGGCCGCCCCCGAACCGGGGTGAAGGAGCTGCCGGGTCAGGATGACGTGGAACAGCACCCCGAGGGCGTACACGTCGGAGGCATTGGTGGCCGACGCGGAGCGGAACAGTTCGGGGGCCATGTACTGGGGCGTGCCCATCAGGGCCCCGGCCCGGTGGTAGCTGCCGGTGGCGGTCAGCTCCCGCATCAGGCCGAAATCGGCCAGCTTCCAGCGGCGGTTGTCGTACAGGGCGTTGCCCGGCTTGATGTCCCGATGCACCAGGCCCTGCTCGTGGAGGAAGGCCAGGCCGTGGGCCAGGTCGGCCACCACCGCTCGGGCCTCGTCGTCGTCCAGGAGACGGTCGGGGTGGGCGGCCAACTCGTCGTCGAGGGACCGGTCGCACAGCTCGGTGATCAGGTACGGGTGGACGTCCGCGTAGCCGTCGTCACCGGTGATCTCCTGGTGGCCGGAGTCCAGGTAGCCGACCAGGTTCTGATGCCGTAGACCGGCCATCTTCCGGGCCTCGAGGAGGAAGTCGGCCCGTTCCTGCGGGGTGGTGCCCGGATGGAGGACCTTGGCCGCGGCTGCGCCCAGGTCCACCGGGGACCGGTCGACGACCGCGTACACCTGGCCGAATCCGCCCTGACCCAGCTGGTGGCGGATCTCCCATCGCCCGCCGAGCACCGTGCCCGGTGGGACCGCACCACTCATACCGCTCCCTGCCTCCTGGCCGCCACCGGACCCGGACGGAACCCGGGACCGGTCAATGGTGCTGACACGCTAGCCGGGCGGCGGTCAGTGCCGGCCCGGCCGGGTCACGGAGCGGGTGGCCACCTCGACCAGGCCGTCGGTCCCGACCGTGTAGGACTCCACCCGGTCCAACTGGTGCTGGCCCCGGCGGGCACGGCCTGTGACCACGTCGACGGCCATACCGGTCACCACCGGAACCAGGGCGACGGCCCGGAACCCGTCGTGGTCGCCCGGGTTGGCCCGCTTGTCCTCCCGGATCAGGTCGCTCGAATCCCACACCCAGACCTCGTCGAGGGAAACGAACCGGCACCGGTGGTTGGTCCGCGACCGGGCCACGAGGCCGCCCGGGCAGATCAGCACCGATACCTCGATCCAGGGTTTTACGGCCAGGCCGTCGCGACCGAACCCGTGATCGAACCCTTCGGCGATCAGGCCGTCCAGGTCGCCGGCGGCCACCGCCCGGCGCCGCTGTTCCAGGCGGATCTCCTCGGCCACGAAGGCCAGTTCCCGGTCGGCCAGGCCCCCGATGGCCTCCAGGACCGCGTCGCCGGCCGGCCCCGTGACCGCGTCCGGGCGGGCCCGGCCGTAGGTGTCGTTCACCCGGGGTCGGCGGTGTCGGCCAGGGCGGCCAGGAACCGGTCGTTCTCGGCCGGTGAACCGATGGTGACCCGGATCCCCTCACCCGGGAACGGCCGGGTCACCACGCCCCGGCGTTCCAGCCCGGTGTAGATCCCGTCGGTCCGGTCGCCGAGGGGGATCCACAGGAAGTTGGCCTCGGAGTCGGGCAGGGCCCAACCGACCGACCGGAGCTCCTGGGCCAGGCGGGTGCGTTCGGCCTTGAGCCCGGTGACGACGGCGTTGACCTCGTCGGCGGCGTCGATGGCGGCCCGGGCCGCCGCCTGGGCCAGATGGTTGACCGTGAAGGGGAGCAGCAGCTTGTCGAGGTCGACGATCACCTCCGGATCGGCCACCGCGTACCCGGTCCGGAGCCCGGCCAGGCCGTAGGCCTTGGAGAAGGTTCGGAACACCACCACGTTGGGGTACTGGCCCACCAGGTCGGCCACCGGATCACCCAGGGCCGGGTCGGCGAACTCCCGGTAGGCCTCGTCCACCAGGACGATCACGTCGTCGTCGATGGCGTCCACCAGCTTGGCGATGGCCGTGGTGGACAGGGCCGTCCCGGTGGGGTTGTTCGGGGTGGCCAGCAACACCATCGTGGTCCGATCGGTGACCGCGGCGGCCACCGCGTCGAGATCGAAGGCGTGGTCCACCAGGGGGACCGTTACGGGGACACCCCCCATGGTGGTCACGGAGATCGGGTAGGCCTCGAAGGAACGCCACGGGTAGACGACCTCCTGGCCCGGGTCGATGAAGGCCATGCAGAGCTGACGGAGCAGGCCCACCGACCCGCATCCCACCGTCACCCGGTCCCGCGGCACCCCGATCCAGGCCGCGATCGCCTCCCTCAGACCCAGAGCCAGGTGGTCCGGGTAGCGGTTGACCTCGGCTGCCGCGGCCACGATGGCCTCGGTGACTACGGCCGGGGGCGGGTAGGGGTTCTCGTTGGACGCCAGTTTGATGGCGCCGGTGATGCCGTGCTCCTGCTCGGCTTGGACCGCGGCCTTGCCCGGCCGGTAGGCCGGGAGCGAGGCGACCGCGGGGCGAAGGTGACCGACGGACATGGCGGCACCCTAGCCGCCATGTCCGTCGGTCGGCCGGGCCGGGGCCGGTTGATCAGCCGGTCAGCGACCGTGGGCCCCGGGACCGGGTCAGCCGTCGATGGCCGCGGTCATGGCGTCGAGACCGGCTACCAGGGCGTCGGCCCCCCCGGCGTCCAGGGCGGAGAAGGCGGGCAGCACCATGGCGTCGGTGCGGATCTCGGCCTCGTCGAGGAGGGCCCGGTCGGCGTCGGTGATGCTGGGGGGCTCCGGGTAGCCGAAGGACTCCACCATCTCCGGCCGCTTGATGGCGTGGGCCACCGCCGGGTCCAGGTTGAGGGACCGGACCGCGGCCAGGTGGGCCGAACCCCGGAACTCCCGTAGGACCGCGGTGAGCTGCATGGCCCGGCCGGGCACGTCGTCACTCAGCGGTTCGGCGGCCAACCCCGCGAACAGGGGGAGTGAGGCGGCGTCGGCGGCCTCCACGATGGTCTCCGCCGCCGCGCAGTACTTGTCGAGCCCGTCGAGGGAGCCGAACGTGGCCCGGCCGAAGTCCCGGGCGCACTCCGTGTACACCCGCCCGGCCTCGCGGGGATCGATGATCTCCCGGCCCGACGTCCACAGCTTGGCGACCGCCCCGGGGGCGAAATAGCCAAACGCGCAGCCGACCACGCTCGGTTCACAGTCGCCGAGCACCCCACCGCGACCGAGGAAATAGAAGCGCATCCCGTCGAGGCCCAACTCCTTGCCCTTGGCCAGGGTGGCGGGTGCGAAATAGAACGCCGCTCCGAGCGCTCCGATCTTGGGGTGCGCTTCGGCGACGAGCTCCGCTGGTGTCATCTGGTCCCCCTTCGCGTACCGGTGAACGGTCGCGTGGTAGTCAGGTTCATGGTGGGCCCGGTTCCCCGGGCCGTGGTGGTCCGGGGGGCCGGGTGCGCCCATCCAAACATCGGGGCCCGGATCCCGGCAAGCCCGACCCGCCGACAGGGCCGTCACCGCCCGGTCCCCGCCGGTGCCGCCGACCGGATCGGGATCGGAGCGCCCGGACACCGCGTGCCGATGGTGATACATGGTGTCACGTGGACACGAGTGCGTCGGCAAGGAGATTCGTCGTAGACTTCGGCACGGTGGACGCGGTTGACGACATCTATCCCGTGTTGCGGCCGGCCGCATGGCTGGCCGACAACCCGGACGCGGCCGCCCATGTGTGGCTCGGCACGACCGACCGACCCCTGGTTCTGGTCACCTACGCCCACCTGGGCGACGACGGTGCCCTCCGGGTGCTCGACGCCGACGGCCCGCCGTCGGGTGGCCCCCAGCCCGAAGGAGAGCGCCCCCGCCCCGACGGTGGCGCCGACCTCCGCCCCGGCGAGGACGTGGTCCGGGCCGCGTTCGCCAATCTCGACGCCTACGAGACCGCGTTCGAGGCCGTCGACGCCGACGGGGGCCGGATGCTGGTGTCCGCCGGCCGGGCCCTGGCCGCCGAGCGGGTGCTGTCCCAGGCCCACATGCTGGCCGCCCACGAACTGCTCGACGCCGAGGAGGTCCTGGTGTCGATCCCCCGGCGTGGGGCCGTCCTGGCCTGTTCGATCGACTGTTCCGATCAGGTGCGGCGTTCCATGATGCACCTCCACACCGAGGCCTGGGCCCAGGCCCGCTCCGAGTCGGACCGGATCACAGGCGAACTCGTGGTGTTCGAGCAGGGCGTCAAGACCGGCCGGATGCCCATCGCCGAGCTGAAGGTCTGAGGTCCGGGCGTACGGTTTCCTCTACCGACGGGCCACGACCGTGGACTAGCGTGCCGGCATGAGCGAGAATCTCCGACGGTACCAGCAGGCGCTCTTCGGCTTCGACGCCGTGGCCCGGCGCATGACAGCGGATCAGTGGGGCGCCCCGTCGAAGTGCGACGGCTGGACCAATCGGGAGGTGGCCGGTCACGTCATCTGGGGTGTCCAACGGATGGCGGCCGGACTCGGGGCCGCCCCGTCGCCGGCCGAGGCCCCCGAGGCCGAGGTGGCCGGTGCCGACCCCACCGCTACCTGGGTGAAGAGCAGGGATCTGGCCAGCCGGGCCCTCGACCGCCAGGGGGCCCTGGCCACCGTGGTCGAATCACCGTTCGGGCCCCAACCCATCGACGACCTGCTGCGGATCATGACCGCGGACATCTACACCCACGCCTGGGATATCGGCGCCGCCGTCGGCATCGACCCCGCCCTCGACCCCGAGGTGGCCGAGGACCTGTACCCCATGCTGGCCGCGTTCGGAGACGGGCTGCGCAGCCCCGGGATGATGGGGCCCGAGGTGCCCGTCCCCGGCGACGCGCCCATCGTCGACCGGTGGCTCGGCCTGCTCGGCCGCCAACCCTGACCGTCGACCACCACGGTCCGGCCCCGACCGAACCGTGTGACCGGACCGCCGTCGACGCCCGGGCCCGGATCGGGCGCGGCGAGCTGTCGCCGGTCGAACTGCTCGAGTCGTGCCTGGCCCGTATCGAGGCCACCGACCCCGGGGTGAACGCCATGGTGGTCCGGGCCGACGAGCAGGCCCGGGCGGGCGCCGCCCGGGCCGCCGACGCGGTGGTGGCGGCGCGGCGGAACGGCACGGACCTGCCGCCCCTGCACGGCCTGCCGGTGGCCGTCAAGGACCTCCAGGCCACGGCCGGTCTCCGCACCACCTACGGGGCCGAAGCGTTCGCCGACCATGTGCCCTCCCGGGATGACGGCATCGTGGCCCGGGTGCGGGCCGGGGGCGGGATCGTGCTGGGCAAGACCAACATCCCGGAGCGCTCCATCGGGGCCAACACCGTCAACCGGCTGTTCGGGGCCACCGGCAACCCGTTCGACCCAGCCCTGAGCTGTGGCGGCTCCTCGGGCGGATCCGCGGTGGCGGTGGCCACCGGGATGGCCCCGCTGGCCACCGGCAGCGACCACGGGGGCAGCCTCCGGATCCCGGCCTGCTACTGCGGGGTGGTCGGCTACCGGGCCACCCCAGGGGTGGTCCCCTTCGACGAGCGGACCACCCCCCAGACCTACTATTCGGTGCTCGGGCCCATGGCTCGCACCGTGGGCGACACCGCCCTGCTCCTCTCGGTTATCGCCGCCCGGGGTCGACCCCCCGGCCCCAACCGGGGGCCCGTCCCGCCGGTCGACCCGATGGCCTTCCCGCTCGACGCCCCCGCCCTGGCCCGGCTCGACGACATCGACCCGTCCACCCTGCGGGTCGGGGTCAGCCCCGACCTGGGTGGGGTCCTGGTCTCCCGTGCAGTGCGGGACACCTTCAACCACCGGGTCTCCCTCCTGGCCGGGGCCGTCGGCCGGTGCGACGAGGTCGACCTCGATCTGTCCACCGCCGCCGACGTCGACTGGCGGCTCCGGGCCGACGTCTTCGTCACCCAATACCACGAGGAGCGGGCCGCCTGGGACGAAGGGTTCAACCCCAACATCGTCGCCACCTACGAGGGGGCGCTGACCACCCCGATGGAGGACATCGCGGTGGCCCGGGGCCGCCAACTCGACCTGATCCACTCGGCCGCCCGCCTGTTCGACCGGGTGGACGTGGTGGTGTGCCCCGGCGTCAGCGTGCCCCCGTTTCCCTGGGACGAGCTGTACCCCCGCACCGTCGACGGGGCCCCGGTGGACAACTACATGGCCTGGTTGACCCTCACCGCGGCCATCACCGTCATCGGCCACCCGGTGGTGGCCGTACCGTGCGGCCGGGACGCCACCGGTCTGCCGTTCGGACTACAGGTCATCGGCCCCCGCTTCGCCGATCGTCGGGTGCTCTCGGTAGCCCGGGCCCTCGAACGCATCTTCGCCGGCGACCCGTCGACGGCCCGCCCCGTCCCCGACCTCGTCCCCCTCACCACCGACCGGCACGGCCTCCGCACCCGTGGCCGCACCGTCCAGCTCCAGCGACCCGCCGACTGACGGACCGGACGGACGGGGCCGCGGCCTCCGCACAGACCCTGAATCACCGGTTGATATCGTCCCAATTTGGACAATGGCGACAAAAAAATCCGGTGTGACGAGGCCTCATCGCGGGTTTGTCGGTTCTTCGGCCGAGGCCTCATCTCGGGTCCCCCTAGTACTACAGCCGTAGATCGTCCGGTGGCCGGTGTTTGGGCTGGTTGGGGGTGTGGTGGGTAGGTTTTCTTGCCTGGATGGCGGACGCGTGGCGGCCACCGCGTCAGGGTCTGCTGTCTGTGAGAACGAACATTCCCGTGGCGGTGGCCGCGTCGGTGAGCGTAGTGGACCCGGTGGGCTGGTCCGCGCTGTTCGGGGGGTTGGTGGGCAGGATTGCGTCCCGGTTCGCTCGGGTCGAGGCCGCCAGCAACGCCGGGGACCTGATCGCTGGCCTGGCGGCGAACCTGGAACGCAAGAACTGCTGGACAATCGCCGAACACGCTGGCCATGGGACCCCGGATCGTCTCCAGCATCTGTTGTCCCGGGCTGTCTGGGACGCTGACGGTGTCCGGGACGACCTTCGAGCCTTCGCAGTCGAGCAGCTCTTCACCCCGGGGGAGCAGGCGGTGCTGGTGGTGGACGAGACCGGCGACCTGAAGAAGGGCACCCGGACAGTCGGGGTGCAACGCCAGTACACCGGCACCGCTGGGCGGGTCGAGAACGCCCAGGTCGGGGTGTTCGCCACTCTGGTTACCGATCGAGGTCACACCTTCATCGATCGTGCCCTCTACCTGCCCCGCTGTTGGGTTGAGGATCCGTCACGCCGCTACGAGGCCGGTGTCCCCGACGATGCTGAGTTCGCCACCAAGCCAGCGTTGGCCGCTGCGATGATCACCCGGGCCATCACCGGCGGGGTCCCGGCGAGGTGGGTCGCGGGCGACGAGGTCTACGGGGCCTGCCCCCGGCTGCGGGCCACGATCCGCCACCACCGTCTCGGCTACGTCCTCAACGTGGCCTCGACCCACCGAGCCATCGCCACTGGTGCCCAGGACCCCGACGAGGCCCGTGTCCACTTCCTCACCATCCACCGGTGGGAACGCCTATCCGCTGGCGATGGCGCCAAGGGCGAGCGGTTCTACTCCTGGGCCAGGATCCGGATCGAACCCGAACCGGGCAGTGATGGACACCACTGGCTGCTGTTCCGCCGTAACGACACCACCGGCGAGATCGCCTACTACCGATGCTGGCACCCCGACCCCGTCGGGATCGACCAACTCGTGGCGGTGGCCGGCAAACGCTGGCGGATCGAGGAGAACTTCCAAGCCGCCAAAGGACATGTCGGTCTCGACCAACACCAAGTCCGCCGCTGGGACTCCTGGCACCGCTGGACCACCCTGGCCATGGCCGCCCACGCCCTCCTCACCGTCATGGCCGCCACCACCCGCGAGACCGACCGCACCCCAGGGCTGGTCGCCATCACCCTGGCCGAGGCCCGCCGCCTACTCAACGCCATCCGAGCCCGGATCCCGACCCTGGCCCACATCCTCGCCTGGTCCAGATGGCGGCGACGCCACCAACACCGAGCCCAACAAGCCCACTACCGGCGACGACAAGCACACGCCCCGCCATGATCTACGGCTGTAGTACTAGGCGCTGAAGGGGTCGATCCGTTCGCCGAGCCGGGCGCACCAGGCGGCCCGGTCGGCCCGCTGCTCCGGGGTGACGGCCGGGCCCAGGTAGCGATCCCATATCTCCGACGGGGGGACAGAATCCGTCGGATCATCGGGAACGTCCCGGGTGGCCAGGTGTTTATGGAGCTGGTCGAACGCCGCGATCTCCTCCGGGGGAAGGGTTCCCGCCATCCGCTGGAAGGTGGGCCGGAACGACACACGCAGGGCCCCGAACCGGGTGTGACGCCGTGGGTCCGCCCTGGCGTCGGGTCGGGGATCGTGCCTCGGGTCGTGTCTCGGGTCATGCCGTGGGCCGCGCTCCGGATCGTCCGGCTGCCCCGGAGGAATTATTGATGTCATGGTCGCCCATATTACTGCCGTATGGCCAACCAATACTAGTCTTGTTTCTGTGCCTACACCGATCCATATACATGAAGATTTCAACGAACGCCTCAAGGCACTTCCACTTGAGTTGCAGTGGCATCTTCTCAGCGCCATGTTCGGTATTCGGGATATCGCCGCGGCCCATTGGGCTGACCTGCCGGAATTCAACAACGACCCCCACGCCCGGGTGGTCGACATCTACCTGCTGACCCCGGCGGGTCCACGCCGGCTGTCGGTCCTGCTGCACGTGATCGAGGTGGCCGACCACCCGGAACTGGTGGCCACCGATTTCATCATTGAACTCGACTGACCGCCGGGCCTACCGGCGGATGGCCGGCGGCCGGGGGGCTGGCTACGGTGAGGCCGTGCCGCCGGCGCACCCGGAGCAGCACCGGGGCCGGCTCCAGAAGGGGGGCGATGATGCCCGAACACCCCGCCCCGACCGCCGGGGCCGCGCTGTCGACAGAAGGATCCCGCCGCTTCGACGTGGTTGTCGTGGGGGCCGGGTTCAACGGCCTGTACACCCTCCACCGCCTCCGCCAAGAGGGATTCTCGGTGCGGCTGGTCGAGGCCTCCTCCGGTCTGGGCGGGGTGTGGTGGTCGAACCGCTATCCGGGGGCTCGGGTCGATTCGCACGTCCCCAACTATGAATACTCCCTGCCCGAGGTGTGGCGCGACTGGACCTGGACCGAACGGTTCCCCGGGCGGGACGAACTGGTCCGCTACTTCGAGCACGTCGACCGGGTCCTCGGCCTCAGCCCGGACATCGACCTCGACACCCGGATCTCGTCGGCCCACTTCGACGACACCACCCACCAGTGGGCCCTGGCCACCGCCGACGGCCGCCGCTACGACGCCCGCTGGCTGGTCATGTGCACCGGATTCGGGTCAAAACCGTACGGGCCCGAACTGCCCGGCCTGCCGGACTTCGCCGGGGAGTGCTACCACACCGCCGGCTGGCCCGAGGCCGGGGTGCCCTTCGCCGGTCGCCGGGTGGGCGTGATCGGGACGGGGGCCAGCGGGGTCCAGGTGGTGCAGGAGGCGGCCCCGGAGGCGGCCCGTCTCACCGTGTTCCAACGGTCGCCGGTCACCGCCCTGCCCATGGAGCAGCGCCGCCTCGACCACGACGAGCAGCAGGCGGCCAAGGCCGGCTACCCCGAGATGTTCGCCCGCCGCAACGGCCCACCCGGCAGCTTCGCCGACATCGCCCGACTCGACGTGAAGGCCCTGGACGTGTCCGACCGGGAGCGCCGCGCCGTGTACCAGGCCGCCTGGGACCGGGGCGGTTTCCACTTCTGGGTGGGGACGTTCAAGGACATCCTCACCGACGAGGCGGCCAACCGGACGGCGTACGAGTTCTGGCGGGACCGGACCCGGGCCCGGATCGACGACCCCGACCTGGCCGAACGCCTGGCGCCGACCGAGCCGCCCTATCCGTTCGGGACCAAGCGGCCGTCACTGGAGCAGACCTACTACGACTGCTTCAACCAGGACAATGTGGAGCTGGTCGACCTGAACCGGACCCCGATCCTGGCTGTCACCCCGAACGGGGTGACCACCACCGCCGGGGAACATCCTCTCGATCTCCTGGTCCTGGCCACCGGTTTCGACGCCAACACCGGCGGGCTGACCGCCATCGACATCCGGGGCACCGAGGGCGCCACCCTGGCCGGGGCCTGGGCTCACGGGGTCGACACCCATCTCGGCATGGCGGTGGCCGGCTTTCCGAACCTGCTGGTCCTCTACGGGCCGCAGAGTTCCACCGCGTTCTGTAACGGGCCGGTGTGTGCCGAGATCCAGGGCGACTGGCTCGTCGACCTCCTCGTGCGGTTGCGGGCCGACGGGATCACCTGGGTGGACTCCGAACCGGAGAAGGGCCGTGAATGGAGCGATCACCTGGCCATGGTGGCCGACTCCACCCTGTTCGGCCGGGCCGACTCCTGGTACATGGGGGCCAACGTGCCCGGCAAGCGCCGCCAGCTTCTCAACTACCCAAACAGCGACGCCTACCTCGACCATCTCCGGGCCTGCGCCGCCAACGGCTACGAGGGCTTTATCTTCCGGCCGTGAACCGGCGGTCTTCCGGCCGTGAACCGGCGGTCTTCCGGACGGCTCAGCGGCCCGTCGGCCCCCAGACAGCGGCCGGATCGTACTGGTCGGTCATACGGGCCGCGCCCGTGCCCCGGTCGATGGCCAGGTTGACTCCGGTCAGGTAGCTGGAGCAGACCGGGTCGGCCAGGAACAGCATGGCCGGGGCCATCTCGTCGGGTCGGGCCATCCGGCCCGTCATGGCCCGGGCCTGGTCGATCACCTCGTCCCCGAGGCCCCGACGGAAATCGGCGACGATGGCGGTGTCGGTCACCCCCGGGCAGATGCTGTTCATCCGCACCCCGCTGGGCAGCAGCTGCACCGCCCGCCACATGGTGTAGTACTGGACCGCCTCCTTGGAGAAGGCGTACCCGTCGCCCCACAGGCCGGGCCGGGCCCGCAACCAGGCCAGCCCCTCGGCGAAACTCCCGGCGGCCATGAGCTCGGCCAGCTCCTCGGCCCGCTGGGCCCAGTCCCGGCCCGCGGTGGAGGCTATGTGGACCACCGCCCCGTCCGGCCCCATCCGCCCCAGCACCTGCTCGGTCAGGTGACGCAGCCCCAGCCAGTTGACCCGCAGGACCTCCTCGCCGCTGAACCGGCCCCCGTTGGGGATGCCGGCGCAGTTGAACAGGGCGTCGATCCGGTCTGGTAGGCCGGCCACGGTGGCCTCGATGGCGTCGGGGTCGCCCAGGTCGCAGCGGTGGATGCTCATCGAGCCGGTGGCCGGAGCGGCGATGGGGGAGACGTCCAGGGCGTGGACCTCAGCCCCCCGGCCCAGGGCCATCGAGGCCAGGGCGGCCCCGATCCCCGACGCCGCCCCGGTGACCACCACCCGCCGGTTCCCGAAGTCGAGCATCAGTGGCCGGTTCCGCCGCGGCGGTGCTCGGCCACCCAGGTGAGGAAGCGGTCCGGCTCCCAGGTGTTGACCACCAGATCCCGGGGCACCCAGCCCCGCTGGGCGGTGAGCACCCCCCACTCCATCCGGCCCAGCTCCGAGGTGTGGTGGCTGTCGGTGTCGATCACCAGTTTGACGCCCCGTTCCACCGCCCGGCGGACCACATCCGCGTTGGCGTCGAGCCGGTCCAAGGCCCCGTTGATCTCCAGGGCCACGTCGAACCGGAACAGGGCTTCGAGCACGATGTCGACGTCGATCTCGATGCCGGGCCGGCGCCCGATGTATCGTCCGGTCAGATGACCGATGGCGTTGACAGTGGGATCGGAGATGGCCCTCACCAACCGGGCGGTCTGGGCCCGTACCGGCTGGTCGAAGGAGGAGTGCACAGAAGCCACCGTGTAGTCGAACCCGGCCCGGAAATCGGCGTCGTAGTCGAGCCCGCCGTCGGCCCCGATGTTCAGCTCGCAGCCGAACAGCAGGGTCATGTCCGGGTAGGAGGACTGGAGGGCCCGGATGGCGTCGCGGTGCTCGAGCATCTGGGCCGCCGTCGACCCGTTGATGGCCAGGTCCTCGCCATGGTCGGTGATGGCCAGGTAGGCGTAGCCCCGGTCGGCGGCTACTTTCACCATGTCCTCCAGAGGGGCCCGGCCGTCCCCCGACCGGTCGGTGTGGTAGTGCAGGTCACCCTTGATGTCGGCCAGGGTGACCACGTCGGGCAGGTTGCCGGCGTCGGCGGCCGCCAGCTCACCGGTGCCTTCCCGCATCGGGGGCGGGATCCAGGGCAGGCCAAGGGCCCGGTATATGTCCTCCTCGGTGGTCGCGGCCACCGGCTCCCCGGCCGCCGGTTCGGCGGCCCCCCGCTCGTGGGGGAACAACCCGTATTCGTTCAGGAGCAGGCCCCGTTCGATGGCCCGCTGGCGCAGGGCGATGTTGTGGGCCTTGGAGCCGGTGAAGTAGAGGGTGGCGGCCCCGAACTGTTCGGGGGCGACCACCCGCACGTCCACCTGGAGGCCCCGGGCGGTGAGGAACGACGTCTTGGTGTCGCCACTGAGGATGATCTCGCCGACCAGGGGGTGGCGGGTCACCGCCTCGGTCACCCGGGACGGTTCCCGGGTGGCCACGGTGACGTCCAGGTCGCCGATGGTCTCCGCCATGCGGCGCAGGCTGCCGCAGAAGGTCACCGCCGTCACCCCGTCCACCAGGCCCAGGTCGTCCACCAGGCGCTGACCGATCGGCATGACCTGGGCCACCGGGGTGCGCCGGTCCTTGCCGGTCAGGCCGAGCCGGTCGATGGCCCGAGCGATCTTGGCCTCGCTGGTCGGCCCCATGCCCCGCAGGGTGCGGAGCTGTTGGGCTTCGATGGCGGCCACCAGCCCGTCGAGGTCCTCGATAGCGAGCTCGGACCGCATCAGCTTGAGCGACTTGGGCCCCACCCCCGGGATCCGGCTCAACTCCACGAAGGCGGGCGGGTAATCGGCCCGCAACGCCTCCAGCTTGGCCACGGTGCCGGTGTCCACCAGTTCGCGGATCTTGGCCGCCGTCGACCGGCCGATGCCGTCCAGACCGGCCAGTTGCCCGGCCGAGAGGTCGGTCACATCGCCCGGGTAGGCCTCGACCGCCCGCCGGGCGTTCTCGTAGGCCCGCACCTTGAACGACTGGGGGCTCTCCTCGTCGAGGCTGGTCAGGGTGGCGAGCTCATCGAGCATGGCCTGCACATCGCCGCTCGTGGTCATGATGGCTAGTGTATTGCTCGACCTTCCCCCGATTTCCTCCCCGGTCGCTTCCGGCCGAGCCCCGTCGTCACCTTCGGGTGGTCCACCCCACACCTTGGGGGGCCGGGCCGGTCCGCGCCGGGTCCGGTGTCGGTGGGGCGGGCGGCGCCTGACGACGGGTCGGGTCGGCAGTCGAGCGGCGAGCACCGAAGGCGGTAATCCATGCAGGTGATGACCCTGGCCCAGGCCATCGAACCGGCAGCCGTTGACATGGCCGACCTCGACCGGAACTACCGGCCGCTCCTGAAGCTGGTGCGCGAGCTGATCGGTGTCGTGCCCAACTGTGACCGGTACCTCGAGATCTGGCCGCCCGGGTTCCGGTCCTACAACCTGCTGGTCCCCAACCTGCTCGACCTGCCCGCCCTGCTGTTCAACCGGGGCGCCCCGAAGGACCTGGTAGGCCTGGCCATGTACGCGTCCAGCCGGGCCGCGGAGTGCATGTACTGCTCGGCCCACACCTGCTCGTTCGCCCTCCGTCGGGGGGCGTCACGCGAGGCGGTGGTGGGCGAGCGGACCCCGGTGGAGGAGGCGGTGGCCCGGCTGGCCGAAGCCCTCAGCCGGGTCCCCGCCGACGTCACCCCGTCCCTGATCGCCGACGTCGAGGCCCACCTCGACGAGGACGCCGTCAACTGGATCGTCCTGTCGGTCGCCCTGATGGGCTTCCTCAACAAATTCATGGACGCGATGGGGGTGGAGCTGGAGACGACCGCCATCGCGGACGTCCAACAGCTGATCGGACCGACCGGCTGGTCCCCCGGCCACCACCAGTGGAACGGCGACCGGATCACCGACCACAACGAGGTGCCCGCCGACGGCCTCCGCACCTATCTCCGGGTGGTCCGCCAGGCCCCGGGCGCCCAACGGCTCGAAGGTTCCTGGACCAGGGGGATGTCCGGCCAGGTCGGCCCGGCCCTGATGGCGCTCGAGGAGGAGGTCGGCTACGCCTTCCCGATCCTGGCCAACCTGGGCCACCGCCGGGCCGTCCGGGCCCTCGCCTCGGTGCTGCGGGACAACCTCGACCCCCGCCAGTCGGTGGTCGGCATCCCGGCCAAGTGCCTGGCCGCCGTGGTCTACGCCCGGACGGTCGGCAACGAGGTCCTCCTGTCCGAGACGGTCCAGCTGGCGTCCCTGCTGACCCCCGAACTGGGCCCCCGCCTGGTGGGCGACGTCATCCGCTACGCCGGGGCCGACGGTTCGGTGGTGGCGGTCCCCCACGGGATGTCCACCCGGGAGACGGCGGTGGTGATGCTGGCCCGGGCCGCCTCCCCCAGCCCGGCCGAGGTGACCGCCCTCACCGTCGACCAGGTCACCTCCGACCTGACCCCGGCCCAGATCGTCGAGGTCGTCGTGTGGATCTCCGTCCTCCAGGTCCTCCACCGCCTCTACATGTTCCACGAGACCCGCAACGGCCCGGGCTGAGCGGGCCGGCCGCTCATGCACAGGGGTCAGGCCAGGGCCCTGACCAGCAGCAGGCCGGCAGACACGGCGGACACGACCAGGATGGCCGGGCGGGTCAGGCCCCGGTCGACCAGGGGGATCGCCCGCTTACCGAGCACGAAACCGAGCAGGACGGCCGGCATGAGCAGGATGCCGGTGCGGATGCTCCAGCCGTCCAACCGACCGGTCAGGCGGAGCCCGATCAGGGTGAACGTCCCGGTCAGGAGAAAGAAGGCGGCCAGGGACCCCCGCACCCTGGCCCCGTCGGCGTCGGTGTAGACGAGGGCGATCGGGGGCCCGGGGATGCCGGCCGCGGTGGAGGCGAACCCGGCGCCGGCCCCGGCGGCGAGCATGGTCGTCGGGGTGCGCCGGGGCTGGGCCCCGCTGGCCACCAGGCCCACCATGGCCAGTACGCACAGGGCAACCACGATCAGCAGGGCCTGGTCCGACAGGGTCCCGAGGAGGGCGGCGGCCACCGAGGTGCCGGCCACGGCCCCCAGGGCGGCGGGCCGCAGGGGGCCCACGTCGACCGCCTCACGCTCCCGGATCAGCACGGCCACGTTGAGGGCGAACGTGGCCACCACCAGGGAGCCGGGCACGGCCTCGGGGGCGACCTGGGCCACCAGGGGGATGGCGATCAGGCCGGATCCGAACCCGATCGCCGACTGGAACACGGCGGACACGATCAGGATCCCGCTCACCAGGATCCACTGGGTGGCCGTCACCGGGGACTCGGGGCGGGCCGGCGGCTGCGGGTGGCGGGAAGGGCACGGTTGTTGGTCATCGGCGGCACACCGTAGCGGTCCGGGTGAGCCAGTAGAGTTCGGTCGACGTCGACCGGGAGGTCCCCCGTATGCCCAGCGCCGCCCCCCACACCCGCTCAGGCCGGGCGTGACGCCGGCACCGTCACCCGACCGGGCCGACCTGCGGGCCCGGGCCCGCAAGGTGCTGGCCACCAAGGCGGTGCTGCGGTTCGACGAGCCGGTCCGGCTGGCGTCCGGGGCGTGGTCGTCGGTCTTCGTCGACGGTAAGGCCGGGCTGGCCCACGGTCCGGACCTGAGGCTGGCCAGCGCCGCCCTCGCCGCCATGCTGGCCGAGGCCGGGGTGGAGTTCGACGCCGTCGGCGGGCCCACCCTCGGCGCCGACCACATCGCGGTCGGCCTGGCCCTGGCCACCGATCGGTCGTGGTTCTTCGTCCGCAAGGAACCGAAGGGCCGGGGGACCGGCCGCCAGATCGAGGGGGCCACCATCGGCCCTGACACCCGGGTCGTGGTGGTGGAGGACGTCATCTCCACCGGGGGTTCGCTCCTCACGGCGATCGACGTGATCGCCGCCACCGGCGCCCCGATCGTGGCCGCCGCCTCCCTGATCGACCGGGGTGCGGTGTGCCGTCCGGCCCTGGCAGCCCGGGGGATACCCCTGTTCACCCTGGCCGACTACCACGATCTCGGTCTCGAGCCGGTCGCCCCGCCCGGGCCGGCGCCGGAGGCCGGGCCGTGACCTCCAGCCCGGTGGCCACCGTGGACATCCCCACACCGGACGACTGGCACGTCCACCTCCGCGACGATGAGATGCTGGGGGCCGTGGCCCCCCTCACGGCCCGCCGGTTCCGTTATGCCCTGGTGATGCCGAACCTGGTTCCCCCGTTGGCCACCACGGCCGCGGTGGCCGCCTACCGCGACCGGATCCTGGCCGCCGTCGGGCCGGCCGGGGCCGCCACCGGTTTCACGCCCGTGATGGCCGCCTACCTCCACCCGGACCTGACCGGGCCCGACCTACGGGCCGGGTACGCAGCCGGGGTGGTCGGGGCGGTCAAGTACTACCCGGCCGGGGCGACCACCAACTCCGAGTACGGCGGGGCGTCCCTGCTCGGGTTTCGGCCGCTGCTGGAGATGATGGCCGCCGGGGGGATCCCCCTGCTCGTCCACGCCGAGTCCACCGATCCCGAGATCGACATCTTCGACCGGGAGCGGGTGTTCCTGGACCGAGAACTGGCCCCGGTGGTGGAGGCCCTGCCCGAACTGGCCGTGACCGTCGAGCACCTATCCACCCGGGCCGGGGTGGAGTTCGTGGCCGCCCACGACCAGGTGAGGGGCACGATCACCCCCCACCACCTGGCCTGCGACCGCACCGATCTGCTGGCCAACGGGCTCCGGCCGGACCTCTACTGCAAGCCGATCGTCAACTCGCCCGCCGACCGCCGGGCCCTGGTGGCCGCCGCCATCTCGGGGCGGACCGACCTCTTCCTCGGTACCGACTCCGCCCCCCACCCCACCACCGACAAGTACGCGGCCACGGCCCGGCCCGGGGTGTTCAACGCCCCCTACGCCCTCGAGGTGGTGGCCGAGGTGTTCCACCGGCACGGGGCCCTCGACCGCCTGGCCGGGTTCGTGTCGGTCCACGGCGCCGCCCACTACGGTCACCCCCCGGCAGCCACCACGGTGCGGCTGACTCGCCGCGAACCGGCCCCCCCACCCGACGGCGGGACCGGCGACGGCGGCCCGGACCGGGGCGAACTGGTGGTCCCCGGCGGTCAGCGGGTCCGGATCTTCGGGGTGGCCGAAGCGGCCCGGTGGCGGGTCGGGACACCGTCGGACCCACCGTCGACGGTCAGTCCGCCGTCGGTCTGAGCTCCTCTGGTCGGAGGACGTCGGCCCCGACCTCGGCCGGGATGACGATCCGGTCGGACGGGACCCCGTGGCGGGCCAGTTTCTGGGTGAACCGCGGCCGGACACCGGTGCCGAGCAGCTCCGAGGTGTCGCCGGTCCGCTCGTCGAAACGGCGTAGGAACAGGTTCTGCAACACCACCTGATCGTGGTCGAGGCCGAGCACCTCGGTTATGGAGGTCACCACCCGGGCCCCGGTCCGGAGCCGTTCCAGCTGGACGACCATGTCGATGGCCGAAGCCACCTGCTCCCGGATGGCCCGGGACGGCAGCTCGAGCCCCGCCATCAGCACCATCGTCTCCAGACGGGTCAGGGCGTCGCGGGGAGTGTTGGCGTGGAGGGTGCCGAGCGAACCCTCGTGGCCGGTGTTCATGGCCTGCAGCATGTCGAGGGCCTCCGCCCCCCGGCACTCGCCCACGATGATCCGGTCGGGCCGCATCCGCAGGCTGTTGCGGACCAGGTCCCGGGTCTCCACCACCCCCCGCCCCTCGATGTTGGCCGGTCGGGTCTCGAGCCGGATCACGTGCCGCTGACGAAGCTGGAGCTCCACCGCGTCCTCGATGGTGACGATCCGGTCCTCGGCGGGAATGAAACTGGACAGGATGTTCAGGAAGGTGGTCTTGCCGGTGCCGGTACCCCCGGACACGATGATGTTCAACCGGCCGGCCACGCAGATCTTCAACAGCTCCATGGCCGCGGCGGTCAGGGAATCCTTGGCCACCAGGTCGTTGGCGGTGATGGTGTCCACCGAGAACTTTCGGATGGTCAACACCGGCCCGTCGACGGCCAGAGGGGGGATGACGGCGTTGACCCGGGAACCGTCGGCCAGGCGGGCGTCCACCATGGGCGAGGACTCGTCGATGCGACGACCCATGTGGGCGGCGATCCGGACGATGATCTGCTTGAGCTGCTCCTCGGTCCGGAACTGGATCGGGGTGAGCTCGAGACGGCCGGACCGTTCCACGTACACCGAATCCGGGCCGTTCACCATGATCTCGCTGATCGACGGGTCCCGGAGCAGGGGTTCGATCGGGCCGTAGCCCAACACCTCGTCGGCGACGACCGAGGCCAACCGGGTGCGGTCCTCGGGGGTGAGCAGCCCGTGCCGGTCGTGGATCAGGCGGTCGATCTCGGCCGCCACCGTCTCCTTGAAGTCGGCGCTGTCCCGCTCCGGTCCCCCCATCCGCTTGGCCAGGTCACGGACGAGGCTCTCCCGGGTCTGGTCCCGCAGGATGTCCACCGGCCCGCGGACCGGGGGCGTGCGACGCCCGGCCTGCTGCTGCTCCTCCAGGTCGGCGAGGCGCCGGGCCAGGGTCATCGGGGCTCCCGCCCGGCGGGCCGGGTCACGCCGATCGGGCCTGCCGGCCCCCGCGGCGGCCGGTTGGTGGCGGCCCCGGGGCCGCCGGGACCGGCCCGGCGGTCTGGTCGATGAGCTTGGCCAGGTCCCGGAAGGCGGCCACCGTCTGGGCCTTGGGGTGGGTGTCGATCACCGATATCCCCTGGTTGGCCGCCGTGGCCAGCTCCCGGCTCTCGGGGATGGTGATGGCGGCAGGGAGGCCGATCGCTGACTCGATGTCGTGGCCGGCGAGACCGGTCCGGGCGTCGGCGTGGTTGACCACGAGGTGCCGCACGGCCCCGTTCAGACCGAGGGAGTCCAGCCCGTCGAGGTTGCGCCGCAGGGACCGGAGGGAGCCCACGTCGGGGGAGGCGACGAGCAGGAGGTTGTCGGTGGCCTCCACGGCGGTGACCAGCGGTTCGCCGCCGCCGGGGGCGGTGTCCACCACGACATGGCGGAACCCCTCACCCAGTAGGGCAAGCATCTCCCCGACCATGGAGATGTCCACGGCGTCGGCTTCCACCAGCGACGACGGGGCCGGGAGCACCAGCAGACCGCTCGGGTGAACGATCAGGCTCAGCTTGATGACGGTCAGCTCCAGCAGGGCGCCCGCCGCGGCCACGCTGGCCACGGTGGACGACGGCTCGATACCCAGGTACACGTCAGAGTCGCCGGCCATCAGGTCCAGATCGACCAGGACCACCTCGTTCGGGTAGACCCGGGCGAGCATCGAGGCCAGATTGACCGCCACCGTCGTCTTGCCGGTGCCACCCTTGGCCGACATCACGGTGGTCACCCCGCGACGTTGCGGCCCGTCACCGGCGGCGTCCGCCGCGGCGGCGGGCCCGAGCAGCCGGGACCGCCGCAGGTCGGCCTCCTCGCTCATCCGCCGGATCTCGCCGGTCAGCTTGTCGGCGCCCGTGCCGGGGCTGACGAGGCAGCGCACCCCGGCCTGCATGGCTCGTATCAGGAGCTCGGCCTTTGGGGGCTGGAGCATCAGGACGTCGATTTCTGGGGCGATCCGGCGCAACTGACCGGCCATGGAGAAGGCCAGGTCGGGGCGGATGTCGGGCCCCACAACCACGATCTGGATCCCAGTCGCGGCCAGGTAGGCGGCCGCCCGCTCCGGCTCCCGGGGCAGGTCGGCCGGGTTGATGGTGGTCAGGTCGAACGGACGCAGGGTGGCGATGAACGTGCCCGATCCGGAGACGAGGCCGATCCGGGTCATCGCCGGAGAGGGCGGATCGACGCAACCGTCCGGTCTGATCGCACACAGCTCACCGGGGTCACCGTCGGCGCCGCCCCCCCGGTGTTGAGCGCGATCGCCGCCCGCCCACCGGCCGGGGCGGTCGGCCCGGTTTTCGACCGGTCGGGGCCGGATCGGTAGGGTGCCTCGCATGGCCTACGACGACATCCTGGTGGAGACCGACGACCATGTACAGCTGGTGACCATCAACCGGCCCGAGGCCCGGAACTCCCTCACCCACCGCACCTACGCCGAGATGGAGGAGGTGGTGCGGTCGACCACGGCCCGATGCCTGGTGATCACCGGTGTTGACCCCGGCGGGTTCTGCGCCGGGGACGACGTCAAACAGGTGATGGCCAACCCCGACAACAAGCCCGGCGAGCGCCTGGCCAGCGATCCGCGCACCACCCCGCTGGCCGACGCCCTGCTCACCACCGACGTGCCGGTGATCGCGGCGGTGAACGGCCCGGCCGTGGGATGGGGGATGGAGCTGGCTCTGATGGCTGATCTCCGGGTGGCCTCGGCCGAGAAGGCCAGGTTCGGGGAGTTGTTCGTGCTCCGGGGCCTCAACTGCGACGTGGCCGGACTGGGTCGCCTGGCCGGCGCCGTCGGCCGGGAACGGGCCGCCGAGCTCCTCTTCACCGGTGACGTGATCGACGCCGCCACCGCCCTGGAGATCGGTCTGGTCGGCCGGGTCGTCCCCCACGACGAGCTGCTCCCCACCGCCACCGCGTTGGCCCACCGCATCGCCGCCAACCCGCCGCTCGCCGTGCAGGCCATCAAGCAGGGCCTCCGCACCGCCCTCGACCCGGAATGGGACTCCCTCGGCCGGTGGGTGTCGACCAACCTGGCCCGGCTGTTCACCACCAACGACCACAAGGAGGGCGTGGCCAGTTTCCTGGAGAAGCGTCCCCCGCAGTACACGGGCTCGTAGGCCTTGCCTACCCTGGCCCGATGACGGCCGAGCCGACCGCGGCCCCCCTCCGCCTCGGCGGGGTGCCCGAGCACTTCAACTATCCGTGGCATCTGGCCATCGGCACCCGGTTCCCGGACGGGGACGGTCCGGATCGGGCCCGGCCCGGGGCGGTGGACGGCCTGGCCGTCACCTGGACCGACCAGCCGGGCGGCACCGGCGAGATCCTCGAACATCTGGAGACCGGTGAGCTCGACGTGGCCAGTGTGCTCACCGAGGGTTCGGTGGCCGCCATGGCCCGGGGGCTCGACATCGTCCTCGTCCAGGTCTACGTATCGTCCCCCCTCCAGTGGGGCGTGTTCGTGCCCGCCCGCTCGGACCTGACCACCGAGGAGTCGCTGGTCGACGCCCCCATCGTCATCTCACGGTTCGGTTCCGGCTCCCACCTCATGGCCTACGTCCTGGCCGAGCGGCACGGCTGGACCATCGAAGACGACCGGTTCGTGGTGGCCGGCAACCTCGACGGGGCCCGGGCCGCCTTCGCCGCCGGCGGCGACCAGGTGTTTCTCTGGGACCGGTTCATGACCCGGCCCCTGGTCGACGCGGGCGAGTTCCGCCAGGTTGGCGTCCTGCCGACCCCGTGGCCCCCGTTCGTCATCGCCGCAACCCGGGAGGCCCTCACCGGTCGGACCACCGAGGTGGGGCGGGTCGTCGACGCCGTGGTGGCCGCCGCGGTCGGGTTGCCCCGGCGGCCCGGCGCGGTCGACGAGCTCGCCGACCGGTATGGCCTCGACCGGTCCACCGCCCAGGAGTGGCTCGGCACCACCACCTTCGCCCCCCGGGGCCCCATCGACCTCAAGGTCCCGGCCGCTGTGCTCGACACCCTCGCCGCCGCCGGGCTCGGGTCGACCGGCTAGCCCCGGCCCGTCCGCTCAGTCGCCCCCGGTCCGGGCGGCCAGGAAGGCCGCGGCCGACCGGCCGGCCCGGCGGCCCAGGACCGCCCCAGCGGTGAGCCCGGCCCCGCCCGGGTAGTTGCCCCAGAACAGCCCGCCCACCAGCTCGCCGCAGGCGAACACCCCGGGGAGGGGGGCGCCACCGTCGGTGAGGACCCGGCCGGCCGGATCGACGGCCAACCCACCGAAGGTGAAGGTGATCCCGCAGGTCACCGCGTAGGCGCGGAACGGGGGGGTGTCGAGCCGTTGGGCCCAGTTGGCCCGGGGAACCGGCAGTAGGGCCGCCCGCCCGTCGAGCATGGTGGGGTCGAACGGGGTGGCCACGTCGACGGCGGCGTTGTAGGCCTCCACCGTGGCCAGGAAGCCGGCGGTGTCGAGGTCCCCGATCCGTCCGGCCAGGTCGGCCAGGCTGTCGGCGTCGAACCGGTCCACCGTGTCCAGCTCGTACTCCGGGTAGAGGAGATCGAGGACCTTGGCGTCGAACACCTGCCAGGCCACCGCGCCCGGTTGGGCCAGGACGGCCCGCCCGTAGGCGGCGTAGGTGTAGTTGCGGAAGTCGGCGGCCTCGTCCATGAACCTCCGGCCCGACCGGTTGACGGTGATCCCCCACGGGTAGGCGTTCTTCGAGAACCGGTGGGCCACGGTGATGTCCCCGGTGAGCGGGGCCGAACGATCCCAGGCCACGGCGTGGCAGCCCCCCTGGTCGCCCCGCCGGGCGGCCCCGGCCCGGACCGCCATCTCGATCCCGGCCCCGGTGTTGCTGGCCGTGCCCCGCACCTTGGCGTCCACCCATTCCGGGCCCAGCCGTTCGGCCCGGGCCACCGGGTCGGCCTCAAACCCGCCGGCGGCGATGACCACCGCCCGGGCCGGGACCTCGAGACCATCGGCCAGGGCCACCGCGGTCATCCGGCCGTCCACGACCACCAGGTCGGCGGCCTCGTGGCCGTAGCGGACCTCGACCCCGAGGGCGATGGCCGCGTCCAGCAAGCTGGCGATCATGGCCTTCCCCTCACCGGCCACCCGCACCGGCAGCGCCCCCCAGAACCGGAGCCGCCCGTCCACCATGGCGCTCTGGCGGCCCTCGTTGGGTTCGTAGCGGACCCCGAGGCCCCGGTGCCACCGGAGGGTGGCCAGGCCCTCGGTGGCCACCACCGCCGCCAGGTCGGGATCGACCCGCCCGTCACTCATCCGGTCGAGGTCGATCAGGTAGTCGTCGGCCGGGTACGACCCGAAGTCGGCGGTGTCGTAGGGGGGCCGGGTCAGGTCCATGAGGGTGGCCAGATCGTCGCGGCCGTCGTAGGCGATCCGCATGGCGCCCGCGGTGTAGGCCGAGTTGCCGCCCCGGTTGAACTCGTCAGCGGCTTCGAGGACAACCACCGGCGCCCCCGCCTCTGCCGCGGCGATCGCCGCGGACAGGGCCGCGTTGCCGGCCCCGATCACCACCACCCGATCGGCCCCGGCCGTCACGTCCTCGTGTTCGACGATGTCCATGGCGAGATTCTGATCGCCGGGCCGGTCGGCCGCCACCGCTAGCGTCGGCCCAATGAGCAACCCTCCTCCGGGCCCGATGGCCACCGGGATCGGTTCGTGGCCAGGGCGGGACGTCTCCGGCGCCGTCGGGGCGGTGGCCGAGCTGCTCGGCCCCCGCGACCTGCTGTACCTCCCCGAGCTGCCCGCCCGGGGGCCGGCCGCGGCCATGGTGGGCCGGGCGGTCGGGATCATGGCCGACCCGGCCGCCGGCACCGGGCCCCTGGGGGCGGCCGGGCCGGCCGCCGAGGCCCGGGACCTGCTGGCCGGTGACGTCGAGGTGGCCGCCGCCGCCTTCCCGGCCGGAGCGACGGTCAAGCTGGCCGTGTGCGGCCCGGTGACCCTGGGGGCGGCG
>JBKECK010000009.1:0-2598 GCA_047974625.1 Acidimicrobiales bacterium | reverse complement strand
GGGTTGGGCGTGGGTGAGGGCGTCGAGGAGGACGTGTGCGCGGCCGTCGGTGAGGAGATCAGCGGGGTCGGCGCCGGGTGGGAGTTGGGCGTGGGTGGGGTCGAGGTTGTGGGGGGTGAGGAGCCAGTAGTCGCGTTCGGCGGCGAGTCTGCCGGCGAGGTCGGGGTCGGTGGCGATGACCGGATCGCGTTCGAGGTCGGCGAGTTGGTGGGCTTGGGTGGTGGTGAGGCTGGTGCCCAACGGTGCGACACCGACGTAGCGGCCTGCGGTGGCCAGCGTGATGGCGTGCGCATCGAAGGGTCCTTCCACGATGACGGGGGTGCGGGTGGGGTCTTCGGTGAGCAGGTGGGTGGCGCCGTAGAGCTGGTTGCCTTTGTGGAACAGGGGTGTTTCGCCGGTGTTGAGGTATTTCGGAACGCGGGGGTCGGTGGTGGTGGGGTTGGCGCGGCCGACGAACCCGACCACGGTGCCTTGGTGGGTGATGGGGAGGATGGCGCGGTCGCGGAAGCGGTCGATGAGGCGGCCGTCGCGGGTGCGGGTGGCGACTCCTGCGGTGAGCATTTCTTCGTCGGTGATCCCCAGGTTGTGGAGGTGTTGGGTGAGGTGGTTCCATCCGGCGGGCGCGTAGCCGGGGCGTAGGTCGGGGTGGCCGGTGACGTCGATGCCGAACCGTTCGGTGAAGTAGGTCCGGGTCCAGGCGTGGGTGTGCGCGGCTTGGTAGTAGCTGGCGGTGAGTTCGTTGATGTGTTCGAGACGGGCCTGGTCGACGGTGCTGGTGTGCCATTGGTCGGCTTGGTCGAGCATGCGTTGCAGGTCGGCCGGGTCGGGTTCGACGCGGAGCCCGGCCCGGATGGTCGCTTCGATGGTCAGGTCGTCATCGTCAATCTCAGCGGGAACCGGCTGGCGTTCGGTCCTGGCGTGGGGCGCTGTCGGCTGGTCGAGGTCTTCTGGCGGGTAGGACTCATCCCACGGGTCAGGGGGAGGCTCATCGGCAGGCTCGTCGTCAGGGAGAAGGTCGTCGACGTCGGGCTGGTAAACGTGGACGGGGTCGGCGGGAGTGTGGCCGTCCCACAGGTCTTCGGGGGGAGCATTGTCGGGTTCTTCGTCGGGGGCTGGTGCGTGGGTGTCGGCGAGGCGGGTGATGTGGTCGAGCAGGTCGGTGGCGGGGTCGGTTTCGTGCTGGTGGAGGAGTTGTTCGAGTGGCCAGCCGCGTTGCAGGCCGCGGTCGATCGCGTCGACGAGGGCGTCCCAGTGGGGGCTGGCCTGCAGGGCTGGGGTGTGGTCGGCGAGCAGGTCGACGAGCTGGGGCATCCAGTCCACCGGGGTGGGCGCGGCGGTGTGGCCCTGGTCGAGGTGTTCGGTGAGGCGCCACCACAGGGCTGCGGCGGGGTGGTCGTCGGGCAGGGTGCCGTGGTCTGTGATGGTTTGGTTGATGAGGTGGCGGACGGGTTGTCCGGTGGCGGACAGGTGCGCCAGGTGGCGGGCGAGTTGGGGTAGCCAGGTGTCGGTGTTCATGGTGGGCGCCAGGGGGGTGAGGAGGGGTGCCCATTCGGCGAGGGCGGGGTTGTGGTCGTCGCGGAGTTGGTGGTTGAGCCGGGTCTGGTGGTGGCGCAGGGTGCGGGTGTGGGCGGGTTCGCCGGTTGGCCTGAGGTCGGCTGGTTCGACGCCGGTTGCGGCGCGCCACACTTCGATGTCGGCGATCAGACCGGCTGGTGGTGTCCAGGTGGTGGCTTGGACCCAGGCGGGTGGGGTGTCGGTGGTGTGGGTGTGGTCGCGGACTGCGGTGGTGAGGGTGGTGACGAGGTTCCGTCGGGCGGTCAGGTAGGGCCCCCAGACGGGGTGGTGGGTGAGGGTGTCGGGGATTCCGGGGAGCCAGGGGAGTGGCCCGCGGGTCCGGCTGGTCGCCTCCAGGCGGGCGCTGATCACGGCGGCGGGGTCGTGGGCGTCGGCCAGCGGGCCGGCGTTGATCGCCTCTTCGGCGATGTCGACGGGGTCGTGGCCGTCGGCGGCAATGAGGAGGAGTTGGTTGAGGAGGGTGGGCCAGGTGTCGTGGTTGTTGATGCCGGGGAGGGTGTGGTTGAGCCGGCGGGCGATGTGCCGGGCGAGGTCGGGGTCAGCCACATGGGTGGCGGCGACGGTGAGCGCGTCGGCGTACCGGGCGGCGGCGTCGGCCAGCTGGGTGCGGGGGTCGGCGGCGAGCCGTTGTTGGGTGGTGGCGGATTGGGGGGTGGTGTCGCGGGCGAGAACATGTTCGAGCATGTCGGTGGGGGTGAGTGTGTTCAAAGTTTCTGTGGCGAGGGTGGAGTGTTCGTTGCCGTCGGAGACGACCGCGAATTAGGCGTGGTTGCCGGTTCGGCCGCGGGTGAGCATGGTGTAGAGCTGTTGGCGGGTTTCGGTGCCTGTGATGACGCCGCGGCACACGTCAACGGACACGCCTTGGGCGGCGTGGATGGTGGTCGCATACCCGAGTTCGACCGATTCGCGCACGTAGTCGGCGGGGAGGGTGACCCTGCGGTGGGTGCGGGTGTGTTGGACGTGGAGACCACCGTCGGGGCGGGTGGTGAGGATGGTCCACCGGTCGCCGTTCTTGACGTAGTC
>JBKECK010000115.1:0-102868 GCA_047974625.1 Acidimicrobiales bacterium | reverse complement strand
TCGTCGACAACCCCATCTCTGCTCCCTTGGTAGTTGTTGGCTCTTCGGCCGAGAGCCTCATCGCGTGTTGTTGGCTCTTCGGCCGAGAGCCTCATCGCGTGTTGTTGGCTCTTCGGCCGAGAGCCTCATCGCGTGTTGTTGGCTCTTCGGCCGAGAGCCTCATCGCGTGTTGTTGGCTCTTCGGCCGAGAGCCTGGCCGTTGGGCCCTAGAGTCGCCGGGTGCTCTTGACCGCGGCCACTTCGGGGTCCATCACGAACCGGGGTGGGCCCAGTTCCACGTCGGCCGAACAGCCCACGCCGACCACGGCGTAGTCGGGCACGACACCGGAGATGCCGAGCCGTCCCGCGTCGAACACGGCGAGCTCGGGATCGCCCCGATCGGCCCGGTGGTACTGGTAGCCCGGGTCGACCTGGACGATGACGGGGTCGGCGCCCTCCAGGTTGGTGAGGTGGAGGTTGTCGAACAGCTCGAGGTCGCCCGGGACGATTGGTTCGGGGTCCAGCATGGCGGTGTCGAGGGCCACCTCACCGTCAATGGTGACCACGCCCCGCTGCGCCCCGTACCGGCGGGTGAGCGACACATCCGCCACCTCCACCCGGTACCCCCACCCGGTGCGCAGGGCCTCGGCCGCGGCCGGATTGTCGCACCAGGAGCCGAGGAGCAGGCCCCGGGGACGGATGCCGGCCCGGACGATGAGCCGCACCATGCCGAGCGTGAACGCCCCGTTTGGGCTCTCGGGGTACCGCCCGAACGAGAAGGTCACGTAGGGCGGGATGCTGGGGTGCAGGGCTGGTGGGGTGATGGCCAGGGCCGGAGCGTCCTCCACCTCGTAGCTGACCTGGAGCAGATCGGCCCTGGGAAGGGACCACGGTTCTGGACTGAGCGTCTTCATGGTGGGGGCGGTGGCCAGCACCGGACCCACGTCGAGAGTTCCCATGAGGGGCATCAGGCGGCACCTCCGCCCGGCGCACCGGCCAACTCCCTGGCGTCGGCGAGCGCCTCGGCCCGGCTGGCTGCAGCCGCCGAGTCGTCGGTGAAGTGGGGCATGACCTCGGTGGCGAACAGGCGCATGCTGTCCAGCACCGCCTGCTGATCGATCACCTCGGCCGAGTTGAGCAGGAACTGGACCCGGTCCACCCCGGTGGCCTCCCACTTCTTCAGCTCCCGGATGATCTGGTCCGGGTTGCCGATGGCGATCCCCTCCGGCGGCTCCTTCAGGTCGCCGGGGCTGGCCGCCTGCTTGCGGGTACCCGAGAGGAGGCCGGCGGTGAGGTAGGCCCGGGTGGGGTAGACCTCCTTGGCCATGTCGAGCTGCCCGGCCATGTACTGGAACTGGCCGATCATCCGGCGTCCGGTGGACACGCCGACCTCGGAGTCGTCGTGGCAGTACAGGAAGTTGATGGTGTTGAGCTGGTCGTTGACGAACTCACCCACCGGGTCGCAGTGCTGGATCCGGCGGCGGTACTCCTTCACCTTGCGTTCTTGCTCGGCGAAGGTGGTGAAGTTCACGCCCAGGCAGCCCATGCCTCGGTCGGCGGCGTCGTCCTCGGTGCCCGGCGATGAGACCGCCACCCAGAGCGGGGGGTGGGGGGACTGGACTGGGCTGGGCAGCACGGCTCGGGTCGGCATCGAGAAGAACTGGCCGTCGTGCCGGTAACGCTCCTGGGTCCACATCTTTGGGATGGCGTGGACGAACTCGTCCCAGGTCTTCTTGGTGTCGTCAGGGTTGGCCTCGAAACCGCCGAGCTCGGTCCACGTGGCGGACCGGCCGGTCCCCAGCTCGAGGCGACCCCCGGAGAGGATGTCGAGGACGGCGGCCCGCTCGGCGATCCGGATCGGGTGGTTGAACTCCGGGACACAGGTGACGATGCCGTGGCCCACCCGGATGTTGGTGGTCTGCATGGCGCACGCCGTCAGGAACAATTCGGGCGCTGAGCAGTGGGAGTACTCCTCGAGGAAGTGGTGCTCTACCGCCCACACTTGGTCGAACCCCAGCTCGTCGGCCAGACGGGTCTGCTCGAGGGCGTTCTCGTAGACCAGACGCTCGTTCTGGGCGAACGGTCGGGGTACCGACAGTTCGAAGAAGATGCCGAACTTCACGGGTGATCCCCCCTTCTTGGATCGGTGACAGATGCTGTGCCGCCAACCCTAGGACAGAGGGGTGACCGTCACCCAAAGGGCCGCCAACCTGGTAGTGCGCCGGTCAGGGGGTTCCCCATTTGGTTTGGAGGTACTGGGCCACGTGGTAGCGGTCGGTGTCGGACAGGGTGGATGAGAACACCAGGATCTCGGCGAAGTCATGGTTCGAGCTGTAGCTACCCAAGGCCCCCACCCGGATGCCGCCGACGGTGCTGGCCACGGTGTAGCCGGTCGAGTCGAAGATCTGCTTACGGTCGATCTGGACGCGGTTGTGGCCGTAGACGGGGTCCTTCCAGGCTCCGAGGAGTGCGGGGGTTCCCGTGGTGATCGTGTTGGTGGGTGTGTGGGCTCGGTTCTGGCCGGTGTCGCCGGCATCCAAGAAGACGTTGCCGTCGGTCCACGGTGCGTGCAGCGTGAAGCGACCCGGGCTGGTGGTGATGATGCCGTTCAGGCTGAACACGAAGTTCGCGAGCCGGACGTTTTCACGGAAGACGAAAAAGATCGTCACTGTGCCCGTGGATGCCAGCAGGTCCGGTCCGGTCATGGCGGCGCCGCCGGCGAACCGGATCGGGGCCTGGCCGGCGATAGGGGTGGAGGCCCGTTGGGCGGCCGCGACCGCCAACAAGTTGGAGTGGCCGGGGCGCCGGTCGGTCCAGCACTGCACCGAGCCGCCCACGGGGGTCGGGGTGGTGCAGGTAGCGTCAGAGAAGACGGTGGCGGGCTTCGAACTGTCGAGCCACCACACCAGGGACGAGGATGCGGCGGCGCTGACGTTGGTGATGCGGCTGAAGTCGTTGAAGTTCCCGTACGCGGAGAACGATGCCGCCTCCGGGGCCCGGCCCGAGAAGGCCGCGTTGCTGCCCTGGACGGTGGCTGCGAGCAGGAACCCCATCAACACCAGCCACACGGCGAGCCGGCGGGAGGTCACGGCGCCACCTCGGTGGTGTCGTAGGCGGACGGCGACTCACCCGGCAACCGGGTCTCGGGCCGCCGCACCCACAGGGCCGCGGCGTCCACCACACCCAGCAGGGCGATCGCGGCCCAGTCACCCGTGTGGACCCAGTACGAGGGGAGGCCGACCAGGGGGACGACCACCCGTCCGACACCGATGATCTCATCCACGGCGATGTTGTCGGTGTCGGCTTGGGCGTTGGCGTCACCTTTGGTGACCATGGTTCCCTCATCGGTCACTTCCACGATCCGGTGAGTGACCAGGCCACGTTCGGCGTTGAACGTGGCCACGCGCCCGACCAGATCGTCCCCGGCCGCCACCGGTTCGAGCACCACCACCGAGCCGGGCTCGATCGACGGGGTCATCGAGCCGCCCTTGATGGCTACGGCGTGACGGCCGAACGCCGCCCACAGGAGTACGGTCATCACGAGGAGCGACATCTGGGCCCAGACGAAGGCCTCGCTCGCCGTCCGTACGACAAAGGAGGTTGCGTCCGCTCCCCAGTGTCGTACGGTCGGCGTGCGGACCCCATTCGGACTGATCGGTGCGTTCATCACGACGGCTCGTGTCTCCCGGTACCGGTCCGGACTAGGCGGACTGGACTTCCCAGGTGAAGTTGGCGGTCACACTGTCGCCCTGCGCGGTGTCGGGGGTGTCCGAGCCGAGGGTGGCCACGAACTTGTAGGTGCGCGAGGTGCTGCCACTGGCCGGGGTGTACCCGGTGATGCCGGTGGCGAAGCTGCTGTTGGTGGCCGCCAGGTTGGACAGGGTGCCGGAGTAGAGCTGGCTGGTCTCGGTGAACCCGGTGCAGTCGCTGTAGGAGCCGCCGGTGCCCACCGAGATGGTCATGTCGACATGACTAGCGAACCCGTCGACCTCGCTGGCCAGCGCGGCGTACAACTTGACCGGGGTCAGATCGAAGGTGCTGCCGGTGTAGTTCACCGTGATGCACTTGGTGGCCGAGTCGCCGGGGACGAGATTCGAGAGCTGCATCAGCGCCGAGCCGGAATCGTCGTCGACGAGGCTGACGGTGGCTGCCGAGTAGGTGTTGGACTGGTTCGACGTGTTCGCTGTGAACGCGGCGTCGGACGAGCCGACGACCATCACGGCGGCTGCCGCGATCCCAACGAGGGGGCCGAGAGTCCGGGACAGGGTGAGGGGGGAACGACGTCGAGGTCGCATGGCTTGTCTCCTGATGCTGGGCCGGTGGTGATCGGTACCGCCCGGTTGATGACCCGAAGCGAATCTGACGCTTCGTTACGTCTCGAATATGACAGGAGATTTGTGGGTGTGACTGGGCCGAACGTCCCATTGTCGGGTGACTTGAGTCTGTTCGATCCGCTCACCGCAACGGGGCCTCAAGCAGGCGACAACCGGACCTCAAGAACACCTGAAGTCTCAGAACTGGGCCTGGACGCGGGGCGCCCGGGCATCGGCGAGGAGCCGACCGGTGGGAGACGGGCCAGGCGTCTACCTGGCGGTCGGCTCAGACGACTACGTTGACGAGCTTGCCAGGCACCACGATGACCTTCTTCGGGGGGCCGCTGAGGTGGCCGGACACCTTCTCGTCGGCCAGGGCGGCGGCCTCGACGGCGGCGGCGTCGGCGTCGGCGTCCACGGTGATCCGGGAGCGCACCTTTCCGTTCACCTGGACCGGGTACTCCACCGAGTCGGCCACCAGCAGGGCCGGGTCGGCCTGGGGGAAGCCGGTATAGGCCAGGGTGGTGTCGTGCCCCAGGCGGCCCCACAGCTCTTCGGCCACATGGGGCACCAGCGGGGCCAGCATCAGCACGAACGGCTCGGCGATCGCCCGGGGAAGGCCACCGTCGGCCGCCACCACCTTGGTCAGGGCGTTGTTGAGCTCGATCAGCTTGGCCACCGAGGTGTTGAACCGGAGCTCGTCATAATCGCGGCCCACCGCGTCCATGGTCTGGTGCAGCAGGCGCAGGGTTCCGGTGTCCGGCTCGGTGTCGGTGACCGTGAGCTCGCCGGTGGCCTCGTCCACCAGGTTTCGCCACACCCGCTGCAGGAACCGGTACATCCCGACGATGTCACGGGTGCTCCAGGGACGAGATGAGTCGAACGGGCCCATCGCCATCTCGTACAACCGCAGGGTGTCGGCCCCGTACTCGGCGTAGATCTCGTCGGGGGCTACCGCGTTCTTCAGGCTCTTGCCCATCTTCCCGAACTCGCGGGCCACCGGGGCGCCATTGTGGGTGAACGTCCCGTCCGGGCCCTCCACCACCTCGGAGGCCTCGACATGGATCCCCCGGTCGTCCAGGTAGGCGGCGGCCTGGATGTAGCCCTGGTTGAACAGCCGGTAGTACGGCTCCCGGGAGCTCAGCAGGCCGAGGTCGAACAGGACCTTGTGCCAGAACCGGGCGTAGAGCAGGTGGAGCACCGCGTGCTCCACGCCGCCCACGTAGAGGTCGACGCCGCCGGGGTGGCCCGGACCCTGGGGGCCCATCCAGTACGCCTCCACCGCCGGGTCGACGAACCGCTTCTCGTTGGTCGGGTCCAGGTACCGCAGCTCGTACCAGCACGAGCCCGCCCACTGGGGCATCACGTTCAGGTCGCGCCGGAAGGTGCGGGGACCGTCCCCCAGGTCGGCGGTGACGTTGACCCAGTCGGCCACCCGGCCGAGCGGCAGGTCCGGCTCCGATTCGGCGTCGTCGGGGTCGGCGGCCACCGGTTTGAAGTCCTCGAGGGGGGGCAGGGTGACCGGGAGCTGGCCCTCGGGCACCGGATGGGGCACCCCGTCCGCGTCCCACAGGATCGGGAACGGCTCGCCCCAGTACCGCTGGCGGGCGAACAGCCAGTCCCTCAGACGGTAGTTGAGGGTGCCCTCACCGTGGCCGTTGGTCTCGAGCCAGGCGTTGGTCAGGGCCTGGGCCTCCGCCATCGTCCGGTCACCGTCGAGGACCAGGCCGTTGTTGGCCGAGTTCACGTAGACACCCTCGCCCACATAGGCCTCCGGCCAGGTGGTGGCGTCGGCCGACGGCACGGTGTCACGTTCGGCGAACCACTCGGGGGGCGGCATCTGGGTGGCCACGACGGGCAGGCCGAAGCGGCGGGCGAACTCGAAGTCGCGCTGGTCGCCGGAGGGGACGGCCATGATGGCGCCGGTCCCATAGCCCATAAGGACGTAGTCGGCGATCCACACCGGGATCTCCGCCCCGTTGAGGGGGTTCACCGCGGAGGAACCGGTGAACACCCCGGTCTTGTCCCGGTCGTCCATCTGGCGGTTCACGTCGCTCTTGGCCGCCGCCTCCCTCCGGTAGGCGGCCACGGTGTCGGCCTGTCCGGGAGCGGTGAGGGCGTCGACCAGGGGGTGTTCGGGGGCCAGCACCATGAAGGTGGCCCCGAACAGGGTGTCGGGCCGGGTGGTGAACACGGTGATCGGGCCGGCCGGACTGCCGAACTCCACCCGGGCCCCCGCCGAACGGCCGATCCAGTTCCGTTGCATCGTCTTGATCGACTCGGGCCAGTCGAGCAGGTCGAGATCGTCTATCAGACGGTCGGCGTAGGCCGTGATCCGCATCATCCACTGCCGCATGTTCCGTTTGAACACCGGGAAGTTCCCCCGGTCGCTGCGGCCGTCGACGGTGACCTCCTCGTTGGCCACCACCGTGCCCAGACCCGGGCACCAGTTGACCGGGGCCTCGTTCACGTAGGCCAGGCGGTACCCGTCGAGGACCCCGGCCCGTTCGGTGGGGCTGAGGGAGGACCAGTCACGCCCGGTGGGGCTGGGTCGGGACCCCGAGGCGAACTCAGCTTCGAGCTCGGCGATGGGGCGGGCCCGGTCGGCGTCGGCGTCGTACCAGGCGTTGAAGATCTGGAGGAAGATCCACTGGGTCCAGCGGTAGTAGTCCTCGTCGGTGGTGGCCACGCTGCGGCGTTCGTCGTGGGCCAGGCCCAGGCGGCGGAGCTGGCGCCGCATGTTGGCGATGTTCTCCTCGGTGCGGGCGCGGGGGTGGGTGCCGGTGTCGATGGCGTACTGCTCGGCCGGGAGGCCGAAGGCGTCGTAGCCGATGGCGTGGAGCACGTTGTCGCCCCGCATCCGGCGGTACCGGCCGTACACGTCGGTGCCGATGTAGCCGAGGGGATGACCCACGTGCAGGCCCACCCCCGACGGGTAGGGGAACATGTCGAGCACGAACCGTTTGGGTCGGTGGCCCAACTTGGTTGGGTCGGCCAGGGGGCCGGCCGGGTTCGGGGCCTCGAACGTCTTGTCGGCGGCCCAGCGGTCCTGCCAGCGCCGCTCGATGACCGCGGCCAGGGCCGCCGTGTACCGGTACGGGATGTCAGCGTCCGCGGCCGGGTCGGCGGTTTCGGCGAGGTCGCTGGTCGGGGTGTGAACGTCAGCCATAGCCGGGTCCACTCTAGAAACCCCGGCGGTTGGATCGGGCGGGGACGTGCCGGCCGGGATCAGGACGACCGGCCCGGTGGGTCAGGCCTCCCCGTCGGCGCGGTCCCAGAGGTGGAAGGCCAACGGCCCGTTGGTCTGTTCGATGACCTCCAGGGCGTCGCAGATCAGGTCCTCCCGGAACCGGCGGCCCACCACCTGCACCGCAGCCGGGAGACCCTCCACCAGGTCCATGCCGATGACCCCGGCCGGCAGGCCGAGGTAGTTCATGCTGAAGGAGTAGATGGACCCGTCCAGCAGGCGGGCCATCCCGGCCGGGTCGAGGTCGGCGTCCCAGGCGAACAGGGGGTCCATCATGAACGGGGTGAGCACCAGGGGGTGGCGGTCGAGGAACCGGCCCCATTCCCGCATCATGCGGGTCCGGTCGCCGAACTCGGCGATGTAGCCGTCCCGGTCGAGGATGGTCGAACGGGCGAAGAAGTGGTCGAACACCGCCTGGATGTCCTTGGAGCCGAACTTGTCGACGGCCGGGGCGAGCACGGCCTTCATCTCGGTGGAGCCGGTCCGGAACCAGGCGCCCGCCGCCTCCAGCACCGACGGGGGTTCGGCCTCCTCCACCGCGTACCCGGCGTCGGCCAGGATCCCGGCCGCCCGGTTGATCAGACCGACCATGTCGGGGTGGATCGGGAACCCGTGGGATTCGGTGGTCACCGCCACCGACACCGGACCGTCGATCGGGGTCCCGAAGAACGGCACCGGGGGCGCGTTCGGATCGCGCCAGTCGGGACGGACCAGGACCTCGGTTGCCAGGCGGACGTCGGCGGCGTGACGGGCGATGACGCCCTGCGAGGACATGGCCTGCGACAGGGGGCCCCGCTCGGCGGGGGCGGAGCTGTTGAAGGTCGGCACCCGGAAGGTGCCCGGTTTGACCGTGACCACCCCGTTGGCCGACGACGGGAACCGGAGTGAACCGCCGATGTCGTTGCCGTGGTGGAGGGGTCCGAACCCGGCGGCGGCGGCCGCTCCCGCCCCACCGGACGACCCGCCCGGGGAGGCGTCGTCGTCCCACGGGTTGTAGGTCCGGCCCCGGAGCGGGTTGTCGGTGGTGGGCCGCATCGAGAACTCGGGGGTGTTGGTCCGCCCGATGAACACCGCGCCCGCCCGGGTCAGGTTGGTCACCACCGGTGAATCCTGGCTCGGCATCAGGTCGGCGAAGGCCGCCACCCCGTTGGTGGTCGGGTAGCCGACCTGATCGATGTTCTCCTTGATGGTCACCGGAACCCCGTGTAGAGGTCCGAGCTCGTCACCCCGGGCCACCGCGGCGTCGGCGTCGTCAGCCCGGGCCCGGGCCTCGTCCGGCCGTTCCACCACAATGGCGTTCAGGCGCGGGTTGAGCGCGGCTATCCGGTCGAGGACGGCGTCCACCACCTCGCGGGAGGTGAACGTCCGGGTCCGGATCCCGGCGGCCACCTCCACCGCGCTCAATTGCCACAGTTCGGCTTCGGGCATGACGGTTCCCCCTTGCTGGTGCGCCCACCGGGCCGGGGATCGACCGGGCGATGTGCGGTTCGACACGTTCCGTGCGTTCACGAGCGTGGTCGCCCCCGCCGACGTCGGCAAGCCGCGCCGGCAACTTGCCCGGCCCGGCCCGGCCATAGGCTCGAGACGGTGAGCACCACGTCCGAGCGCCGGGGCGCCCTGTTCGGGATCGCCTCCTACGGCCTGTGGGGCCTGTTCCCGCTCTACTTCGCCCTGCTCGACGCGGCGACCCCCGTTGAGATCGTGTTGCACCGGGTGCTGTGGTCCCTGGTGGTGTGCGTCGTCGTGGTCACCGTGCTGGGGCGGTGGGATGCGGTGCGGGCCCTCGGCTCGGCCCGGGTCGTCGCCCCGCTGGCTACCGCCGCCGTGGTGCTGGCCCTCAACTGGGGGGTCTACGTCTACTCAGTGGGGGTGGGTCAGGTCACCCAGGCCAGTCTCGGCTACTACATCAATCCCCTGGTCACGGTGGTAGCGGGGGTGGTCGTCCTCGGGGAGCGGCTGCGCCCGGCCCAGTGGGCGGCGGTGGCCTTCGGGGCCGCCGCCGTGCTGGCGTTGACCGTCGCCTACGGGGCGGTCCCATGGATCTCGCTGTGCCTGGCCGCTTCGTTCGGGACCTACGGCCTGATCAAGAAGAAGGTGGGGGTGGAGCTGCCCGCCCTCGTCAGCTTGACCGGCGAGACGCTCGCCCTGGCCCCGGTGGCCGCTGTGGGGTTGCTGGTGCTGGAGGCCACCGGGCGGGGCCACTTCGGGGTGGACGCCCCCTGGACAGGCCTGCTGCTGGTGGCCTCGGGGGCGGTCACCGCCGCCCCGCTGCTCCTGTTTGCCGGCGCCGCCCGCCGGCTTCCCCTGGCCACCATGGGCCTGCTCCAGTACCTGACGCCGACCCTCCAGCTCCTGGTGGCCGTACTCGTCCTGGGGGAGACCATGCCGGCGTCGCGCTGGATCGGGTTCGGCCTGGTCTGGGTGGCCCTCGTCGTGCTGAGCATCGACGGGCTGCGGGCCGGCCGGCGCCCCATCCCCACACCGGCAGGCGATGGGCTCGACGACGGGACCGATGAAGAGGTCGTCGACCCCATCGGCTCCTGAGGCTCGGCCCCCGAACGACGGGCCCCGACGGCTTGTCGACCGGAGCTCGACAACCCGTGCGGGCCGAACCCGGGGTCAGTCGGCGTACACCGGCGGCCGCCGGTCCGCCCACGGCATCGACTGCTCCAGCCGGGCGGCCAGCCGGAGCAGGAGGGCCTCGGCCCCGAACCGGGCGACGAACTGGACCCCGACGGGGAGCCCGTCGTCGGTCGAATGCAGGGGGAGGGAGATCGCCGGCTGGCCGGTGATGTTGCTCTGCTGCGTGTACGGCAGGATGTCGGCCAAACGGTGGTTGCGGTTGACCCCCTCCTCGATCAGGTAGCCGAGGGACGGGGCGGGGGCACCCATGGTCGGGGTGACCAGGAGGTCGAAGGCGCCGTCGCCCTCCCACCACTGGGAGATCCGCCGGCCGCACTGGTTGAGGGTGTTGGTCACGGCCACATAGTCGGCGGCGGACACCTTCCGGCCCCGGCAATAGGCCTGCCAGGTGTCGTGTTCGACGTCGTCCTCGGTCCAGGGACGGCCGATGCGGGCCTCATAGGAGTTCATGGTGAAGGTGATGTTGGCGTCGATCATGGTGACGAACGCCCGGAGCATGTCCTTGTCGAAGTACGACTCCGGGTGGGCCACGCTGACGTCGTGGCCGGCGTCGGCCAAGGCGTCGCCGACCGCGGCCACCGCGGCAGCCCCCGACGGGTCGAGCCGGTCCCGGGGATGGTGGGTGCACAACCCCACCCGTAGGTGGCCGGGGTCTCGGCCCAGCTCCTTGAGGAACGGACGCTCCGGTGGGGGAGCGGTGTAGTGATCGCCCGGGGTCCAGCCGGTGAGGACGTCGAGGCCAGCCGCGGTGTCACGCACGGACCGGCTCAGCATTCCCATCGTCGCCGCCCCGAACCAGAACTCCCCGGCGTCCGGACCCCACGAGATCCGGCCCCGGGTGGGTTTCAGACCCACCAGCCCGCACGCCGCCGCCGGCACCCGGATCGAACCGCCGCCATCGTTGCCGTGGGCGAGGGGCACGATGCCGGCCGCCACCGCGGCGGCGGCGCCCCCGCTCGAACCCATGGCCGTCCGGGTCGGGTCCCACGGGTTGCGGGTGGCGCCGAAGGCCTCGGTCTCGCAGGTGGCCGGGCCGTTCCCGGCCGCGAACTCGGGGGAGTGGGTGCGGCCGAGGGAGACCAGGCCGCCCTCCCGTAGCCGGGTGACCACATTGCAATCGTGGTCGGCGGTGTTCCCGAGCGCCTTCAGGACCCGGTTGCCCTGGTAGTCGGGTTCCCCCTTCCCCGGGGTACCGCAGTCCTTCACCAGGGTGGGCACCCCGGCCAGCGGGCCGACGCCGGCGGACGGGTCGACGGTGGCCGCGGCTTCCAGGGCGGCCTCGTAGCGTTCGGCGATGATGGCGTTGAGATCGCCGTTGACCCGCCGGGCCCGTTCGACCGCGGCCGCGACCGCCTCCGCGGGGGTGATCTCCCGGGCCCCGATCCGAGTGGCCAGTTCGACGGCATCCATGGCGAGATCCTCTCGTTCGGCCGGCGGCCCGCAGCCCGATGCTGGTGGGTGGACCGTACGGGATCCCTCCCCCGGGGGCCAGTCGGCACCGGGCCGCGGGGTCGGGCCACCGATGGGGGCCGGGGGCGGTGGCGGGGCTACCTTCGCCCCGATGAACCCCCTGGACGACCTGGCCGACTTCCCCGGTAGGGCCGAACTCGAAGCCCTGGTCCGCCGCCTGGTGTCGCCGGGTTGGGAGGCCGCGGTGGCGGCCGACGACGACGCTGCGGTCCAGCGCCTCAAGGCCGGACTCGACAACCCAGCGGTGGTCCGGACGCTCGGCCGGGAAGGCTGGGTGGCCCCCCACTACGCCCCCGAGCACGGCGGCCGGGGCATGTCCACCGACGACGCCCGCCGGGCCCTGACCCTCCTGGCCGCCTGGCAGGTACCCCACGTCCCCCGCGGGTCCGGCCTGCCGCTGGCCGCCCCGACGATCCGCCAGTGGGCGTCCGACGAAACGCAACGGCGTCTCCTGCCCCCACTACTCACCGGGGAGGAGCGCTGGTCCCAGCTGTTCTCGGAGCCCGGAGCCGGATCCGACATGGCCTCCCTGGCCACCACAGCGGTGCGGGACGGCGACGAGTGGGTGGTCAACGGGCAGAAGGTGTGGACCACGTTCGGGCACGAATCGGAGCGGGCCATGCTGATCGCCCGCACCGATCCCGGGGTGGCCAAGCACGCCGGGATCACCTACTTCGGGCTCGATATGCGGGCCCCGGGGGTCGAGGTCCGGCCGTTGGTCAACATCGCCGGTCAGCGGGAGTTCAACGAGGTCGTCCTCAGCGACGTCCGGGTGGCCGACATCGACCGGATCAGCCCGGTCGGTGAGGGCTGGGCCGCGGCCATGACCACCCTTGGGGCCGAACGCCACGCCCTGTCGGGCGTTCGCAGGAAGCGCCGGGCTTCCGACGAGATCCTGGGTGGGAAACCGCTGGCCGAGGTGCTGGCCATGGCCCGTCGGCTCGGGGCCACCACCGACCCGGTGGTCCGCGACGAACTGGCGCGGGCCTACACCCACGACCGGATCCTGGCCTGGACGGCCGAGCGACGCAGGGCCCGAGCCCGGGCCGGTCAGCCACCCGGACCGGAGGGGTCGATCACCAAGATCGCCAAAGCCGTCACCAACCAGCGGCTCCAGGAGGTGGCCGTGGGGCTCCTCGGCGCCCACGCCTTGGCCTGGCCGGCCGACGACGCCGACGCCGACGCCGACGCCGACGAGTGGATCACCCAGTTCCTCCGCACCCGGGCCAACTCGATCGAGGGTGGAACCTCGGAGATCCAACGCAACATCGTGGGGGAACGCGTCCTCGGCCTGCCCCGCGAACCCGACCCCCACCGGGGGGCCGCCTGGCGGGACGTGCCCCGCTGAGACGGTCCGGCCACTGGAAGTAGTTCGAAGGCCGAACCTAAGATGGGCGCCAGGTCTCTCGTTTCCTCGTCGTGACCGTCCGTGCGGGGTGTTCTGGCCCCGCCCTTGCCCGGAGCGAACCCATGCACGACCTCCTGATCACCAACGGCACCGTCGTCGACGGCACCGGTGCCCCCCGCCACCAGGCCGACGTGGCCGTTCGCGACGGCCGCATCGTGGCCGTCGGTGACGACGCCGACGGCCCCGCCCGCCGCACCGTCGACGCCGAGGGTCTGGTCGTCACCCCCGGCTGGGTCGACATCCACACCCACTACGACGGCCAGGCCACCTGGGACGCGGACCTCGCCCCGTCCTCGATCAACGGGGTCACCTCGATGGTGATGGGCAATTGTGGCGTCGGCTTCGCCCCCGCCCGTCCCGAGAAACACGACTGGCTGATCTCCCTCTTGGAAGGGGTGGAGGACATTCCCGGCACCGCCCTGGCCGAGGGGATGACCTGGGGCTGGGAGAGCTTCACCGAGTATCTCGACGTGCTCGACGCCCGCCGCTGGACGATGGACGTCGGCACCCAGGTGCCCCACGCCGCCCTCCGCACCTACGTCATGGGCGACCGGGGGGCCGACCGCACCAGCCGGGCTACGCCCGAGGAGATAGACGCCATGAGCCGCCTGGCCGAGGCGGCGATCCGCTCCGGTGCCCTCGGGTTCACCACCTCCCGCACCTGGGCCCACCGCACCTCGACCGGCGAGTCGATCGGCACTCTCGAGGCCGCCGCCGACGAGGTCCTCGGCATCGCCCGGGCCCTCAACCGAGCCGGCACCGGAGTGGTCCAGCTCATCTCCGACGTCTACCAGTCGGCCGACGACGAGCTGGTGGCCCGGGAGTTCGAGCTCCTCGGCCGGATCGCCACCGAGATCGGGCGGCCCATGAGCTTCACCGTCCAGCAGAACGACGAGACCCCGTACCGGTACCGGGAGCTCCTGTCAGCCATCGACACCTGGAACGCGGCCGGCGCCACCGCCCGGGCCCAGGTGGGGGTCCGTCCCATCGGGGTCCTGATCGGCCTCACCGCCACCGCCAACCCGATCGGCCGGTGCGCCACCTACAAGCGCTACCACCACCTGCCGGTGGTGGAACGGGCCGACATCCTGGCCAACCCCGAGGTCAAGGCCAGGATCCTGGCCGAGCACGCCGAGATACGGGCCCGTGACTTCCTGGAGCTGATCGTGCGGGGCTACGACCGGATGTTCCCCCTCACCGATCCGCCCGACTACGAACCCCCGGCCGAGCACTCGATCGCCGGTCTGGCCGCTGCCTCCGGGGCCGACCCGGCCGCGGTCCTCTACGACGCCCTGCTCGACGACCACGGTCGGCGCCTGCTGTACGTACCCCTGATGAACTACGCCCAGGGCAACCTCGACGACCTGCGCGAGATGATCGTGTCACCCAACACCCTGTTCGGCCTGTCCGACGCGGGCGCCCACTGCAACGCCATCTCCGACGGCAGCTTCCCGACCACGGCCATCACCCACTGGACCCGTGACCGGACCCGGGGCGAACGGCTCGACCTCGAGTTCGTGGTCCACCAGCAGACCCAGCGGACCGCCGCCCACGTCGGCTGGCTCGACCGTGGTGTGGTGGCCCCCGGCTACCTGGCCGACCTCAACGTGATCGACTACGACCGGCTCCTCATCCACCCCCCGCACCTGGTCTCCGACCTGCCCGCCGGGGGGACCCGCCTGATGCAGGAGGCCGAGGGCTACGTGGCCACCATCAAGGGTGGCGAGGTGGTGGCGGCCGAGGGCGAGCTCACCGGCGCCCACCCGGGCACCCTCCAGCGGGGCACTCGGCCGGCTCCGTCGGCCTAAATCCCCGGGTCGTCCCGCCGCCCGCCCTAGCGGGGGCGGTGGGCGTCGGCCCAGCGGGCCGCGGCGTCCGACACCAGCACGTCGACGTCCTCCGCGAGGACGTAACCGGCCCCGGCCAGCTCGTCGGCCGCGGCCCGGACCCGGTTGGCGTGACCGGCCGGGTCGCCGTAGCGGGCGGCCAGGTCGTCGGGGGCGAACCAGGTGGTGGCCCCCCGCAGGGCCAGGGGCTGGTCGCCGCCGCCGGTGTCGGGGTGGCGGAGGTTCCAGCCGGTGTGTACCCCGAGGGGCACGGTGAGGTCCGGGAGCCGGACCCCGGCGGCCTCGTTCCCGTCGACGTCGAGCGAACTCACGGGCCCGGGCGGCGCGTCGGCCGGGATGGTGGGCGGCGTCCGCCCGGCCGGCACCGCCGCCGAGCGCTCCACGGCGGTGCCGTCGTCGATGCGGGGATGGCAGTCCGGTGGGGGTTCGGTACCGTCGGTCGCCCACCGGTGCAGGGCGACCAGCCCGGCCCGGGCCACCGGCCGCCAGTCCACGGTGTTGAACCCGTACCGTCCCCGATCGCCCAGGTACGGGTCGACGTCGATCTGGGGGACCACCCCGGCGGTGTGTTGGGTGCCGGCCACGGCCCAGACGCGGGTGTCGGGATCAGGCGGGGCGTCCACCATCCGGCTCCGGTCGACGGCCAGGTGGACCAGCGCCCCGTCCCCCCGCCAGTACTCCGTGGCGGTGTTGATGGCCAGGACCTTCGGGGCGGCGCCGACCGCCCGGAGCGGGGCCAGGAGCTGGTCGTAGCGGACGGGCCCGTCCATGCCCTCGTCACCGGCGGGCAGGACCCCCGGATTGCCGTACCGGACGTTGAACGCCCCCAACCGGCCCCCGGCGATCAGTACGGCCAGACCGTCGAAGGCGGGTCCACCTCCGGGGGCCAGGTTCAACCCGTCGGCCAGGAACTGGCGGAGGACCCGACCGCACTGGGAGACCCCGAAGCCGAGGATGGTGTCGTGGTCGGTGCGGAGGGCGGCGGCCAGGTCCCGCAGGGCCAGGAGACCCACCCCGCCCACCACCGACCCGGCGGTCTGGTAGCGGATCTCGTAGCGGCGCCCGGCCTGGAACCCCGACCGGCGGTGCACGAACCGGGGATTGGGGATCCCCTCCTTGGCGAACGCCCACTCGGCCGCCGGTACCAGCCGGGCCGCGCCGCCGTCGTCGTCGGTCTCCCACAGCTCCCCGGGGCCGACCGCGGCCTGGGGCCGGTGGCCGGGCAGGCCGAGGGCAACGGTGGTCTGGTGGGCGGGGAGCTGGAACCGGTAGCAGATCTCACCGGGCGGCACCCCCACCGCGGTCGGGGCGTCCAGGCCGAGCAGGCCGGGGTGGGCGGTGAGGTCGTGCTGCCAGCCGCAGAAGACCACCGTCCACCCCTGCTCCATCAGGTAGCCGTCCCCCGGGGCCGGTTCGGGCGGCAGCAGCAGGGGGTCGCTGTCGTCCCGGCACAGGAACCGGGTGGCGGTCGGTCGGCCCCGGTTCACCACGTCTATCAGGGCCGCCCCGTTCCCCGACCCCTCGGCGGGACGCAGTACCTGGACCCGGTGCCGGGTCTCCACCCGGCCGTCGGCCCGGGTGGGGGCCCGGTCCAGGTCGATGACGGCCCGGTTGGCCGGGTGGTGGGGATCGAACCCGTGGACCACGGTGGCGTCCACCAGCTCGTAGGCCCCCACCGAGCCGAATCGCCTACCCCCGGCGTACGGCTCCCTACTTCTCACCTCGACCCTCAACCCGGTCATCCACGGAAGCTAGCCCGCCTCGGACCGCTGCGGATAGCACGCGTCCCACCTTTGCCTCCGGCCCCCCGTTCGGGTCGTGCGGCCCCGGGGCGTAACCTCCGCTCCCGTCCGCGGGTCGAATCTGGTGTGTGCACCATCGTGAGTCGAATCGAACACGCGGCCAAGGGGGATGGCCGGATCACCTTTGTGACCGGTCCCGAGCCGCTGTCGATGTCGTGGGGTGAGCTGCACGAGCGGGCCAGGGCCGTGGCCGCCGCCCTGCAGCAGCGTGGGGTGTCCCACGGCGACCGGGTCGCCCTGCTCGGGCCCACCACACCCGAACTGGTCACTGCCCTCCAGGCGGTGTGGCTGACCGGGGCCACCCCGGTGGTGCTGCCGCTACCCATGCGCCTGTCCTCCATCGAGGAGTTCACCGCCACCACCAAGGCCCGGGTGCGGGCGGCCGAGAGCGTCGCCGTGCTCATCGACAACGACCTGGCCCCGTTCGTGGCCGTCGAGCCGGGTGATCCGCCGCTGTACCCCCTGGCCGACCTGGACCCGGCCACCAGCGGGGTCACCGCGGACGCCTTCGTCCGGCCCGGCTACGACGAGGACGACCTGTTCGTGCTCCAGTTCACCAGCGGATCCACCTCCGAACCCAAGGGGGTGATGCTGGCCAACCATGTGGTGGCGGCCAACCTCGACGCCATCTGCGCCGCCGCCTCGGTGGACGTCGACGAGGACGTCCTGGTGTCCTGGCTGCCTCTTTACCACGACATGGGCCTGGTCGGCTTCTGCATCCTGCCCATGGCCACCGGCCTCGACCTGGTGGTGGGCGCCCCCCAGGACTTCATGGCCTCCCCGGCCCGGTGGATGGAGTGGATCTCCACCTACGGCGGGACGGCCACCGCGGGTCCGAACTTCAGCTACGTCCTCGCCACCCGGGCTCTGCGCCGCAGCGACACCGTGCTCGACCTGTCCCGGCTGCGGATCGCCCTCAACGGGGCCGAGCCGGTGGACCCCGACAGCGTCCGGGCCTTCATCGAGGCCGGCGCCCGTCACGGCATGCGGGCCGGGGCCGTGTTCCCCGCCTTCGGCATGGCCGAGGTGGCCATCGCCGGCTCGTTCCCGGTCCCCATGACCGGGCTCGTCACCGACACCGTCGACGGGGTGGCCCTCGAACGCGACCACAAGGCCGTCGCCGTCGACGCCGGCCACCCCGACGCCCGCGAGATCGTCCTCCTCGGCCGGCCCGTGCCCGGGCTCCGGTTCCGGATCGTCGACCCCAGGACCGGGGATGAGCTGGGCGAACGTCAGGTCGGTGAGCTCCAGATCGCCGGCACCTCGGTGATGAACGGCTACTACCGTCACCCCGACGCCGACGACGAGAGCTTCGACGGCGAGTGGCTCCGGACGGGCGACCTGGCCTACCTGGTCGACGGTCAGATGGCCATGTGCGGACGGATCAAGGACGTCATCATCGTCGGGGGCCGCAACGTCTACCCCCAGGACATCGAGCGGGCCATCGGCACCGTGGACGGGGTCAGGGCCGGCAACGTAATCGCCTTCGGCCTGCCGGGCCGAGCCGGCAAGGAGAGGGTCGTCGTGGTGGCCGAGACCCGGGCCGACGACCGGGCCGCCCTCACCGAGGCCATCCAGCACCAGGCCCTGGAGGCGGTCGGGATCCCGGTCCGTGACGTGGCCCTGGTCAAACCCGGGACCCTGCCCAAGACGAGCTCCGGCAAGCTCCAGCGGGCCCTGTGTCGCCAGCAGTACCTCGACGCCGACCTCGAACTGGCGTCCTGATCCGACCGGTCCAACCGTCTGAGTGAGCACTCACTCAGACGGTTATGGTGGGGCGATGATCACCTCCCGCCCCCCGGTGCGACGCACCGGGATCACCGATCCCGAACCCGGTGACCGGGTGGTTTCCGACGAACCGGATTTCGATTCCTGCGGCGGTTCGGGCCGGGCCCAGGCCCTGCCGGCCGAGGAGCGGCGGGCCTCCATCATCGCCGCCACCGTCCCCCTGCTGGCCGAGTGCGGGGGCGCGGTCACCACCCGCCAGATCGCCGCCGCCGCCGGCGTGGCCGAGGGCACCGTCTTCCGGGTGTTCGCCGACAAGGACGAGCTCATCGACGCGGCGGTGGACGCCGCGTTCGACCGGGGCCAGCTGGAGGACCGCTTCTCCGCCATCGACCCCACCCTCGAGCTCACCGACCGTCTCGTCGCCGCCGTGGTCGCCATCCAGGAACGGATCGAACGGGTCTGGAAGCTGATCTCCTGGGTCGGCGCCTCCCGGCCCCACCAGGTCCGGGCCGGCCCCCTGACCAGCCCCGCCCTCATCGAGCTCCTGTCGGACGCCCCCGACACCCTCCGGGTCGACGCGCCGACGGCGGCCCGGTACCTGTGGGCGGTCACGATGGCCTGCTCCCACCCCCTCATGGCCACCGCACCGGCCCCACCCGCCGAGGTGGTCGACCTGTTCCTCCACGGGGAGGCCCGGCCGGCGGAGGAACGCCCGTGAGCCTCCGTCGCCTGTTCCGGAGCCATCTGTGGCCCTACCGGCGGATCCTGCTGCTGGTCGTGGTGCTTCAGGCGGTGCAGACCTCGGCCTCCCTGCTCCTCCCGAGCCTGAACGCCGAACTGATCGACCGGGGCGTCATTACCGGCGACACCGACGTCATCTGGCGGGAGGGCGGCCGCATGCTCGCCGTCACCCTGGTCCAGGTGGTCTTCTCCATCGCCGCGGTCTGGTTCGGCGCCAGGGCGGCCATGGGGTTCGGTCGCGACCTCCGGCGCGACCTGTTCCACCAGGTCACCGACTTCTCGGCCCGGGAGCTAGGCCATTTCGGCGCCGCCTCGCTCATCACCCGGGTCACCAACGACGTCCAGCAGATCCAGCTGCTCGTGGTGATGGCCACCACCATGATGATCGCCGCCCCCCTCACCATGGTCATCGGCCTGATCATGGCCATCCGCGAGGACGTGGGCCTGTCGGTCGTGCTGGCGGTGGCCATCCCCGCCACCGTGGTGGTCCTGGGTCTGGTGGTGGTGCGCATGGTGCCCGCCTTCCAGGCAATGCAGTTCCGGATCGACCGGGTCAACCTGGTGCTGCGCGAGCAGATCACCGGCCTCCGGGTGGTGCGGGCCTTCGTGCGCGAACCCGAGGAGCGGGCCCGGTTCGCCCAGGCCAACGACGAGCTCACCGAGGTCTCGCTCCGGGCCGGCCGCCTCCAGGCCTTCATCTTCCCCACCATCGGGTTGGTAGTGAACCTGTCCAGTGTCGGTGTGCTCTACGTCGGCGCCCGGCGGATCGGTGCCGGCGACATGCAGGTCGGCTCCCTGGTCGCCTACCTGAGCTATCTGATCCAGATCCTCATGGCCGTGGTCATGGGCACGTTCATGGTGTCGATGATCCCCCGTTCCGCGGTGGCCGGCGACCGTATCCAGGAGGTGCTGTCCACCGAGCCGTCGGTCAAGCCGCCCGAGGACCCGGTCCGGGTACCCATCGAGAGGGCCACGGTCGAGTTCCGTGACGTCTGCTTCCAGTACCCGGGGGCCCAGCAGGCGGTCCTGGAGGACATCTCGTTCCGGCTCGGTCCGGGCCAGACCACCGCCATCATCGGTTCCACCGGGGCCGGCAAGACCACCATGGTCAACCTGGTCTCGCGTCTGTTCGACGCCACCGACGGGTCGGTTCTGGTGGACGGGGTCGACGTCCGCCGTCTCGACCCGGAGCTGCTCTGGTCGTCGGTGGGGTATGTCCCCCAGAAGCCCTATCTGTTTTCGGGCACCGTGGGCTCCAACCTCCGGTTCGGTCGGCCGGACGCCACCGACGCGGATCTGTGGCAGGCGCTGGACATCGCCCAGGCCGCCGACTTCGTGCGGGCCATGCCCGACGGTCTCGACAGCCCCATCAGTCAGGGCGGCACCAACGTGTCCGGCGGGCAGCGGCAACGGCTTTCCATCGCCCGGGCCTTGGTGGTCAACCCCCAGATCTATGTGTTCGACGATTCGTTCTCCGCCCTTGACCTGGCCACCGACGCCCGGCTCCGGGCCGCGCTTGCCCCTCACACCCGCGACTCGGCCGTGTTGGTGGTGGCCCAACGGGTGTCGACGATCATCGACGCGGACGAGATCCTGGTCCTCGAGAACGGTCGGATCGTGGGCCGGGGTCGCCACGACGAGCTGGTGGTCACCTGCCCCACCTACGCCGAGATCGTCGATTCGCAGCTCGGGGAAGGAGCGGCGGCATGAGCGACGATCACCCGATCCCCGACGGCGGGTCGGCCGACGACCCCACCCGGAACGGCGGCACCGGCCACCAGGGTGACACCAACGGCGCCGCCCGGACCAACGGCGGCCCGGCCGGGTCCGGCCCCGGATCGGACCCCGGGGACGAAAAGGACGTGATCAAGACCACGGGGGCCGCGGCCCGGCGGTCCAGCTTCGGGCCCCACGGCGCGGCCGGGATGCCGGTCGAACGGAGCGACAACTTCGGGGCGACCGTCCGTCGCCTCGGCTCCATCCTCGGGTCGGAGACCACCCCCCTGGTCCTCGTGTTCCTCCTTGTGTTGGGGAGCGTGATCCTGGTCGTGCTCGGTCCCCGCCTGCTGGGCCAGGCCACCGACCTCATCATCCAGGGGGTCATCGGGGGCGGGATCGACTACGACGCCCTGAGCCGGAAGCTCCTCGTGCTCCTGTTCGTGTACGGCGGTTCGTGGGTGCTGGCCTACACCCAGGCCTACATCCTGGCCGGGGTGGTACAGCGCTCCATGCAGGGCCTGCGACGGGCGGTGGAGGACAAGATCCACCGGTTGCCGCTCGGCTACGTCGATCAGCAACCCCGGGGCGACCTGCTGAGCCGGGTCACCAACGACATCGACAACCTGGCCCAGAGCCTGCAGCAGACCATCAGCCAGATCCTCGTATCCCTGCTCACCCTGCTCGGGGTGGCCATCATGATGTTCACCATCTCGCCCGTGCTGGCCCTGGTGGCCCTGAGCACGGTGCCGGCCTCGGTGCTGCTGATGAAGGTGATCGCCGGGCGGGCCCGCCCCCGGTTCCTGGCCCAGTGGGGCCACACCGGCTCGCTCAACGCCCAGGCCGAGGAGGTCTTCACCGGCCACAGCATCGTCAAGAGCTTCGGCCGGCAGAAGCAGGTGGAGGCGCGCTTCTCCGACGAGAACGAGCAGCTCTACCAGGCGGCCTTCGGTGCCCAGTTCGCCTCCAGCCTGATCCAGCCGGTCATCATGTTCATGGGCAACGTCCAGTACGTGCTCATCGCCGTGGTCGGGGGCCTGCAGATCTCCAGCGGGCGGATCAGCATCGGCGACATGCAGGCCATGATCCAGTACGCCCGCCAGTTCGCTCAGCCGCTGACGATGCTGGCGTCGATGGCGGCCACGTTCCAGTCCGGCATCGCCTCCCTGGAGCGGGTCCTGGAACTGCTCGACGTGGAGGAGTTGTCGCCGGAGCCAACCTGGACCCCGGACCACGAACGGGTCAAGGGCCGGATCGTGTTCGACGACGTCACCTTCTCCTACGATCCCGACAAGCCCCTCATCACCGGCCTGAGCGTGGTGGCCGAGCCGGGCCAGACCGTGGCCGTGGTCGGGCCCACCGGGGCCGGCAAGACCACCCTGGTCAACCTGATCATGCGGTTCTACGAGCTGGATGGGGGGCGCATCACCCTCGACGGGCGCGACATCGCCACCATGTCGCGCCACGAACTCCGGTCCAAGATCGGGATGGTGCTGCAGGACACCTGGCTGTTTGGGGGCACCATCCGCGACAACCTGGCCTACGGTGATCCGTCGGCCGGCGAGGAGCAGATCCGGGACGCCGCCCGTCTCGCCTACGTCGACCGGTTCGTCCAGTCCCTCCCTGACGGCTACGACACGATGATCAACGACGAGGGCGACAACCTGTCGGCGGGGGAGAAGCAGCTCATCACCATCGCCCGGGCCTTCCTGGCCGACCCGTCCATCCTGATCCTCGACGAGGCCACCAGCTCGGTGGACACCCGCACCGAGGTCCTGATCCAGGAGGCCATGAACACCCTGCGGGCCAACCGGACCAGCTTCGTGATCGCCCACCGACTTTCCACCATCCGGGGGGCCGACGTCATCCTGGTCATGGAGGAGGGCCAGATCGTGGAGCAGGGTACGCACGATTCCCTCTTGGCCCACGCCGGCCCCTACGCCCGCCTCCACCAGGCCCAGTTCGCCGGCGAGACCACCTGACCGGCCCCCGGCCCTCCGGCCGGGCGGCGATCAGGGCCGGGTAGGCACCGCCGAGGAGTCCGCCGCCGACCCCGACGATGAACGCTTCGGTGAGCAATCGGAGGTAGAGATCACGCCGCCTCGCCCGGAACACCCGGCGGAGCCCAAAGGCGTACGTCGACCCCGAGACCCGGCTGACGGTGCCCCGGGTCGAGACCTGGTGACCGGGAACCCGTCGGAACCGTCCCCGTGACCGCCAGCCGGGCCGCTCAGGCCTCCTTGAGGGCGGCCATCACCGGGGCCCAGCGACCGGGATCGCTCTGGTAGGGGGCGTAGAAGCTGATGCGTTCGATGCAGTCGCCGTAGCGGGTGTGGAGCTCGGGGGCGATCTGCTCCGGTTCGCCCACCACGGCGAAGGTGTTGAGCACCTCGTCGTCGATCACGTTGGCCATCTCCTCCCACTGGCCCTGCTTGGACATGACGTTGAGCTCGTCCTGGAGCTCACCCCAGCCGTGCAGCTCCAGGACCGGCCGGTACGCCGGGGTCGAACCGTAGAAGGCGATCTGCTGCTTGGTGGCCCGGGCCGCCTCGGCCAGTTCGTCCTCGTCGTTGCCGGTGACCACGAACGACGGGCCCACGATCTCGAACCCGTCCATCGTCTTGCCCGCCTTGGCCCGTCCGGCCTCCAGCGACGGGATCGTCACCTCTCGCAGGAACCGTTCGGTGGTGAACCCGTGGCAGATGAATCCGTCGGCGACCTCTCCGGCCACCTCGGTCATGAGGGGACCCACCCCGGCCAGGAACACCTTCGGGTCACCATGGGGGTTGGGTCCGGGATCAAAGAACGGGGTCATCAGGGTGTGGGTGTAGTAGTCGCCCTTGAAGTCGAGCTTGCTGCCGTTGTTCCAGCAGTCCCAGATGGCCCGGATGGCCAGGATCATCTCCCGCATCCGGGGGGCCGGGTGCGACCACGGCATGGAGAACCGCTTGGTGATGTGGGGCTTGATCTGCGAGCCGAGGCCCAGCACGAACCGTCCCGAGTAGGCCTGGAGGTCGTAGCCGAGGTTGGCCAGCAGCATCGGGTTGCGGGCGAAGGCCACCGCGATCGAGGTGCCGAGCTCCACCGATTCGGTGTGCTCCGCCGCCAGGGCCAGGGGGAGGAACGGGTCGTGGCTGGTCTCCGCCGTCCATAGGCCGTCGTAACCGGCCGCCTCCAACTCCCTGGCCTTGTCCGGTACCCCGGCGAGACCCTTCATCCCGGTCCCGAATGATCCATCGACCTTCATGATTGCTCCTTCTCGGTGACTGCCCTGACCGGCGGCCGTGACTGATCGGCCTCGGCAACTGACGGGCTGGCTGACGGGCTGGCTGACTGGCTGACCGCCGTGCCCGGCCGGCTCACTCACGCACCGGTCGCCGACCGCCGGTCCGGCGGTGGTGCGGCTTGATACGTTACCGCCGAAGGTAGTGTCGGGCGTCGGGGCGGACCCAGCCGGTAGCGTGATATTCGATGATGATTGACGTGACCGACGCCAGTTTCCAGACCGAGGTGCTCGAACGGTCGATGACCACCCCGGTGGTGGTGGACCTGTGGGCGCCGTGGTGCGGGCCGTGCACCACCCTGGGTCCGATGTTGGAGAAGGTGATCGACGAGACCGGCGGTCGGGTCGTGTTGGCCAAGGTCAACGTGGACGAGAACCCCCAGGTCTCGGCGGCCTTCCAGGTCCAGTCGATCCCGGCTGTCTACGCCGTGTCGGGCGGGCAGATGGTGGACGGCTTCGTCGGGGCGCAGCCCGAGGCGGCCATCCGGGCCTTCGTCGACAAGCTGGCCGGCGCCGCCGACCCCGGTGAACTCCAGCGCCTGGTGGCCGCCGGCGACGAGGCGTCCCTCCGTGAGGCCCTCGAACTGGATCCGTCGTCCGTGCTGGCTGCCTTCCAGCTCGCCGCCCTGCTCATCGACGCCGACCGGGCCGCCGAGGCCATCCCGGTGCTCGAGGCCCTCCCCGCCGACGCCGTGGACGATCCCCAGGTCCAGGGTCAGCTCGCCTCCCTGCTCGAGGTGGCCCGGTCCCGGGCCGTCCCGGCCACCGAACGTGATCGCATCACCACCCGGCTCGCCGAACTGCTCGACACGGTAAAGGGGGACGACGACGCCCGCCAGGAGTTCGTCGACCTGTTGGCCGAGCTGGCCCCTGGCGATCCGTCCGGGGCCGCCGATTGGCGACGCAAGCTGGCCACCCGCCTCTACTGAGAGCGCACCGACCGGCCACCCCGGCTAGCCGGTAGGGTGACGACGCGCCACAACTCCCGGCCGAGGGACGTAGTTCCGACCGGGACGTAGCTCACCGCCCGCCGGGTGCCGGGCCGTGGTCGCCGGGCCCCACCAGCTCATCGGCGTCACTGGCGCGGTCCGGCCTCGTCACCGGGCTGTCCGGTGACGCGTCCTGCGTCCGGAGGGGCCGATGCCCACCGATCCGCGTGGCCGCCCTGACCCGGGGCCGGCCGTTGCCCGCCCCAGTCCGCCGGTCACGGACCGTCCCCCCGGTTCGTTCCCGCCCCCGATCGGTCGGGCTCCGGCCCCCGCCCATCGCTCCACCGTCCGGGCAACCGCTCCGTCCGGGCACCGTCCCCCCGGCGGCCCCGCTCGTGGCGGTGACGACCCCGGCGGTGGCGGTGCCCCGGGCGGCCCCGCTCGTGGCGGTGACGACTACGGCGGCGGCGGTGGCCGGGCCGGGGCGGGCCGAGCTGAACCGGGTGCCGCCTCCGGCCGGGACCTGCCGGCCCTGGCCGAACCGTTGGGTCTGGCCGACCAGCTCGATCGGGCCCTCCGCACCGCGGACGGGATCGGCCGGCGCCCCCGCCTGGCCGCCGTGGTGGTGACGGCAGCCGCCGTCGTCGCCGTGGCCGGCTGGTGGCTCGGCCGGCCCCCGTCGGCCGGCCCGGTCGACGCCGCCATCCCGGTGGCCGCCACCGGGGCGCTCGGCTCGGATCCGGCCGCTTCGCCGGACCCGCCACCGGCGTCCGCGTCCACCTCCACCACCGGGCCGGCCGTCCTCACCGTGCACATGGCCGGGGCCGTCCACCGGCCCGGTGTGGTCCTGCTCCAACCCGGGGCCCGGGTGGTCGACGCCATCGCCGCCGCCGGCGGTGCCACCCCCGAGGCCGACCTCGACCTGCTGAACCTGGCCGCGCCGGTGGGCGACGGGATCCAGATCAGGGTGCCGGTGGCCGGCGAGACGGTGATCGGCCCGGCCGCCCCCGGGGCCGCCCCGACGGCCCCCGGAGAGGCCGGGGCAGACGCCACTGACGACGACGCCACTGCCGTCAACCTGAACACCGCCACTGCCGATGAGCTGGAGACCCTGCCCGGTATCGGGCCGACCCGGGCCGAGGACATCATCCGGTGGCGGGACGAGCACGGGCCGTTCACCGGGGCGGACCAGTTGCTGGACGTCCCCGGGATCGGTCCCGCCACGCTGGAACGGCTGGCCGATCGGATCACCTGGTGACCCCGGACGAGCCGGGACGTGCCGGGCCCGGGCGGCACCCGGTGGGAGAGGCGACGGTGGCCGCGATGGCCGCCGCGGCCTGGGTGGCCGCCACGGCGGCCCGGCCCCTACCGGGGGTGGCTACCGCTGCGGTGGCGGCCGGCTCCGCGGCGGCCATCCGGCGCGGTGGCCGGCCCCGGTCGGTGGGGCTGGTGGCGGTGGTCGCCCTGGTCGTCTCGACGCTGGCCGTCCGGGCCGACCGGGCCTTCGTGCCGGTCGCCGCCGGCGCCTTCTCCGGGCCGGTCACCGTGCTCGACGACCCCCGACCCGACGGGGTGGCGGCCACCTCCCTCACCGTCCGCCTGCCCGACGGGCGGAGGGTGCGTCTGGTCGCCCACGGGCGTTCCCGGGACGCTGTGGCCCGGCTCGGACCGGGGCACCGGGCCCGGGTGGACGGGCGGCTCCGGCCCTTCACCTCGTGGGGTTGGGCCCGGTCCCGTCACCTGGCGGGACGCTTGGCCACCGATTCGGTGGTCCCGATCTCGGGCCCGGGGCCGGCCACGGCGATGGTGGAGGCGGTCCGGGGCCGGGTGGTGGCCGGCGCCGACGTCCTGCCCCGCCGGGCCCGGCCCCTCTACCTCGGTCTCGTCGTCGGCGACGACCGGGACCAGCCGGTGGGGCAACGGGCCCGGTTCCGGGCCGCCGGGCTCAGCCACCTGCTGGCGGTGTCCGGACAGAACGTCGCCTTCGTGCTCGCCGCGGCCCGGCCTGCTCTGTCACGGCTGGGTTGGCGTCTCAGCCTGGCCGCCACCGTGCTCCTCCTGATCGGGTTCGCCGTGGCCACCCGGCTGGAACCGTCGGTGCTGCGGGCCACCACCACCGCCGGGCTGGCCACCCTGGCCGCGGCCACCGGACCGCGACCAACCGGGGTACGGATCCTCGGCCTGGCCGTGATCGGGCTGATCCTCGTCGACCCCTTCCTGGTCCGCGTCATCGGCTTCCAGCTGTCGGTGGCGGCCTCGGCCGGGATCCTGGTGGCCGGCCCCGTCATACGGAACCGGTTGGCGGGATGGCCGGCCTCCCTGGCCGATCCCCTGGCCGTGACCCTCGGGGCCCAACTGGCCGTGCTGCCGGTGCTGGTGGGGGTGTTCGGCCCGGTGTCCACCGCCTCGGTACCCGCCAACCTCCTGGCCGGGCCGGCGGCCGGATTCACCATGACCTGGGGGTTGACGGCTGGGGTGGTGGCCGGGGTGGCCCCCGGCCCGGTGGCCACCGTGCTCCAGACCCCAGCCCGGATGGCTCTGTGGTGGCTCGACACGGTGGCGTCGGTGGCGGCCCGGTGGCCCCTGCCCACCGTGGACACCCGCAGCGCGGTGGCCCTGACAGGGGTGGGCGTGATCCTGGCCGTCACCCGCGGGTCGGCCGCCGGTCCGGTCCGCTGGGTCCGGCGGGCGCGGTGGACGGCCCTGGCTACGGTGGCCGTCTGGGCGGTCGCCGCCGTCCCCCGGCCCCCCGACGGGCCGGTGACGGTAGCGTCCGGGGTGGAGTGGCTCCCACCGGTGCGGGCCGGCGACGCCGGGATCCTCGTGGTCGGGTCCGACGCCCGGGCCGATGACGTCGCCGACTGGCTCCTCGGCCACCGGGTCGGAGCCCTGGCGGTGGTGGTCAGCGAACAGGGCGGGGGAGTGGGGGCGGCGACCGCGGCCGCGGTGGCCGACACGGTCCGGGTCGGTGTGCTCCTCGCCCCACCCGGGCACCGGATCGCGGCCGGCCGCCGGGTGGTGGTCCCGGTGACGGTGGCCACCGGGATCGGGCCGCTGACCGTGGCCCCCGACGGCGATCGGCGCCTCACCGTGACCGGACCGGACCGGTGACGGGTCACGACCCTGCGCCCGCTCCAGTACCGTCGGACCGGTGACGATCCGGGGCCTGGAGGTGTCCGAGTGGCGGTAGTGATGATCAAGGGCGACGACCCCACCCTGGTGGCCCAGGCCGTCCGCAAGGTGGTCACGGAGCTGGTGGGCGGCGCCGACCGCAGCCTCATGATCGACGAGCTGACCGAGGCCGACCATGTCGACGACGACGGTCAGGCCGCCCCCACCGCCCTAGTCACCGCGGCCTACACGCCGCCGTTCCTCACCGAACGCCGGATCGTGGTGGGCCGCAACCTCGGTCTGTTCTCCCGGGCGGCGCAGGTGGCGCCCCTGGTCGACCTGCTGGGCGACCTGCTACCCACCACCGACCTGGTGCTGGTGTGGGAGAAGGGCTCGACCTCCACCCGGTTGCCGGCCATCCCCAAACCGCTCCGTCAGGCCCTCACCGAGACCGGGGCCGAACTGATCGACGCCGCCCCATCGGGCAAGGGTCGCCGCGGCCTGCTGGGGGAGAAGCTGGCCGGGGCGGCCGTGACCCTGGACCGCAGCGCCCAGCAGGCCATCGCCGACCGGCTCGGCGACGACATCGGCCGGGCCGACGCCGTCCTGGCCGCCCTCCACAGCTCCTTCGGCGAGGGCACCCCGCTGTCGGCCGTGGACGTCGACCCCTACCTCGGCGCCGCCTCCGACGTACCCCCCTGGGAGCTCACCGACGCCATCGACTCCGGCGACATCGTCGGGTCGCTCAACAAGCTCGACCGGATGACCAGCGGTGGGGAGCGCCACGGCCTGCAGGTCATGGCCACCCTGACCGCCCACTACCAGCGGGCCCTCGGCCTCGACGGCGCCCCCGTACGTGACGAGCGGGCGGCCGCCGCCCATCTGGGGATGACGGGGTCGACCTTCCCGGCCCGGAAGGCCCTCGCCCTCAGCCGCCGGCTCGGCTCCGGGCGGCTCCGGCAGATGACCGAGCTCCTGGCCCGGGCCGACCTCGACCTGCGGGGCGCCAGCGCGGTGCCCTCAGACGCCGTACTGCAGGTGCTCGTGGCCCGCCTGGCTCGCCTCAGCCGCTGATCCCGTCGCCGGGCACCGGCGGAGGGAACGACGAAACCCCCGGTCCGGGGACCAGGGGTTCAACCGGTTGACATGGCCCGGGCCGCCGGTGGGTTGGCCCGGGGATCGGGCGTCAGTCGACGGCGGCCTCGGCCGCCCGGAGGCGGGCGACGAGCCGGCTCTTGCGCCGGGCGGCGGCGTTGGGGTGGATCACACCCTTGGCGGCCGCCTTGTCGATCCGCTTCACGGTGATGCGGAGGGCCTCGTCGGCCTGATCGGTGCCGACGGCGGCGAGGGCCGCCTTCTCGCGGGTGTGCAGCTCCGACCGGACGGCCCGGTTACGGAGCCGGGCCTTCTCGTTCTGCCGGTTGCGCTTGATCTGGCTCTTGATGTTGGCCACTGCTTCGTTACCTCTGGGCTGTCGGAGCGACGTCCGATCATACCGGCATCCGCCGGTGGCCCAACGGCCCGCCGCGCCCGACCCGTGGACCACTACCGTGGAGACCACCATGGCCCACGCCGTCGACCACATCCGCAACATCGCCATCATCGCCCACATCGACCACGGCAAGTCCACCCTGGCCGACCGCATGCTGGAGCTGTGCGGGGCGGTGGAGGCCCGCGACATGCGGGCCCAGTACCTCGACTCGATGGACATCGAGCGGGAGCGGGGCATCACCATCAAGCTCCAGAGCGTCAAGCTGGAGTGGAACGGCTACGTCATCAACCTGATCGACACCCCGGGCCATGTCGACTTCGGCTACGAGGTGAGCCGCTCCCTGGCCGCCTGCGAGGGGGTCGTCCTGGTGGTCGACGCGGCCCAGGGGATCGAGGCCCAGACCCTGGCCAACACCTACCTGGCCCTGGAGCACGACCTGGAAATCGTGCCGGTGCTCAACAAGCTCGACCTCCCGGCCGCCGACCCGGACCGCTACGCGGCCGAGATGGAGCAGGTGATCGGCACCCCGGCCCAGGACGTGCTGCGGATCTCGGCCAAGACCGGCCTCGGGGTGGAGGAGCTCCTCGCGGCCATCATCGAGCGGGTGCCGCCCCCAGTGGGCGATCCCGACAGGCCGCTGCAGGCCCTCATCTTCGACAGCCACTTCGACACCTACCGGGGCGTGATCTCCAGCATCCGGGTGGTCAACGGCCGTCTCAATCAGGGCGACAAGCTCCTGTTCATGCAGGCCGGCGCCACCCACGACGCGGACGAGGTCGGGGTGCGCACCCCGACCCCCGCCCCCGTGCGGTCGCTCGGCCCCGGGGAGGTCGGTTACCTGGTGGCCGGGATAAAGGACGTCCGGGAGGCCCGCTCCGGTGAGACGGTCACCACCGCCGCCCACCGCGCCCCCGAACCGCTGGAGGGGTACCGGGAACCCCAGCCGATGGTGTTCTGCGGCCTGTACCCGGTGGACGGCGACGACTACGAGGACTTCCGCGACGCCCTCGACAAGCTCCGCCTCGATGACGGCAGCTTCAGCTTCGAACCGGAGAGCTCCACCGCCCTCGGGTTCGGGTTCCGTTGTGGGTTCCTGGGCCTGCTGCACATGGAGATCGTGCGGGAGCGCCTGGAACGCGAGTTCGACGTGAACCTGATCGCCACCGCCCCGTCGGTCTCGTACCGGATCACGATGAACGGTGGCGAGGAGCTCATCATCGACAACCCGTCCCTGCTGCCCCCGGCCGGGGATTGGAGCCGGATCGACGAACCCCACGTCCGGGCGTCCATGATCGCCCCCTCGTCCTACACCGGGACGCTCATGGAGCTGTGCCAGTCCCGCCGGGGCACGCTCGACAAGATGGAGTACCTTTCACCCGAGCGCCTGGAGCTGGTGTACACCCTGCCCCTGGCCGACGTGGTGGTCGACTTCTTCGATCAGTTGAAGAGTCGCAGCCAGGGCTACGCCAGCCTCGACTACGAACCGATCGGGTACCAGCCCGGTGACCTGGTCAAGGTGGACATCCTCCTCAACGGGGAGCAGGTTGACGCGTTCTCTACCATCGTCCACCGGGACAACGCCTACGAGTACGGCCGCCGCACGGCCGAGAAGTTGCGGGAGATCATCCCCCGCCAACAGTTCGAAGTGCCGATCCAGGCCGCCATCGGGGGCCGGATCATCGCCCGGGAGACGGTGCGGGCCTACCGCAAGGACGTCACCGCCAAGCTCTACGGCGGGGACATCACGCGGAAGAACAAGCTGCTGAAGAAGCAGAAGGAAGGCAAGAAACGGATGAAGAACATCGGCCGGGTCGAGATCCCGCCCGACACCTTCATCCGGGCCCTGCGCCTGGACGACTGAGCGGTACCGGCCCGTCCGGCCTGCCGCGCCCGCAGCGTCGTGGGCGGCGTGCCGGCGATCCCCGTGACCGTACGGTGGTGTGGATCCGGCCCTCCACCGGTGACCCCCGCCACCGCACCGGTGACCCCCGCCACCGGTGCGGGGCCGCCGGGGTGCCGACGGGCCGGCCGAGCGGTGAGACCGGCATCAGCCCCGGACACTGGACTCGCTAGACTGCCCCCAGGAGACATCACCTGGTCATGCTCGACGAACGCAAGGCCGCCATCTTGCAGGCGGTCATCGAGGAATACATCGAAACCGCCCTTCCCGTGGGTTCGAGCACCGTCGTCGAATCCGACGTGGTGCAGGTCTCACCGGCGACGGTGCGAAACGACATGGCCCAGCTCGAGAGCGAGGGCTACCTCATCCAACCTCACACCTCGGCTGGTCGGGTGCCCACCGAGAAGGGCTACCGGTACTTCGTCGACCATCTCGGCCAGGCCCAGTTGTCGCGGCCCCAACGTCGCCAGGTGTCGGTGTTCTTCGACCAGCTGCGGGGCGAGATCGAGGGCATGATGCGGGAGACCGCGGGCCTGCTCACCAGCCTGACCAACTACGCCGCCGTCGTGGTGGACGACACCGACGAATCCGCCGACGTGCGGTCGGTGCAGCTGGTGATGCTCAGCGACCAGGTGATGCTCTTGGTGGTGGTGATGGGCAACGGCCAGGTGGTCAAACACACCCTCGATCCCGGGCCCGGCCTCACCGACGTCGACGTTGCCGACGCCGTCCTCATCCTGCGCGAGGCCATGGAGGGTCGGCCCCTGGCCGGGCCAGGCCCCGTCGTCCCGTCCGCCAACGCCCGGGCCGTCGAGCTGGCCACCCTGGCCCACCATGTCTCGTTGGTGGCCGAGCGGGAGGCTGGTCGGGTCTACGTGGACGGAGCGTCACGGGTCGTCGACTCCTTCGGCGCCGTCGAATCGGTCGGTCGGGTCCTGACCATCCTGGAACAGCAGCTGCTGGTGGTCAGCCTCCTGGCCGACGTGGTGGACCGGGGAATGACGGTGGCCATCGGCAGCGAGACCGGGGTGGCCCCCCTCTCGGAGTGCAGCATCGTGGTCTCCCCCTACGAGATCGACGGCGAGCTGGCCGGGTCGGTGGCCGTTCTCGGCCCCACCAGAATGAACTATCAACACGCGCTGTCGGCGGTGGCGGCCGTCAGCCAGCAACTCACCAGCCGGTTGAGCGAGGGCTGACCTGACCATGGACTATTACCAACTGCTGGGCGTCGAACGTACGGCGTCCCCGGAGGAGATCAAGCGGTCGTACCGGCGCCTGGCCCGCGAGCTTCACCCGGACGCCAATCCGGGCAACGCCGAGGCGGAGGCCCGGTTCAAGCAGGTGGCCGAGGCGTACGAGGTGCTCAGCGACCCCCAGAAACGGGCCCGCTACGACCGCTTCGGTTCTGCCTCCGGCCCCGGAGGCATGGGCGGCGACCCGTTCGCGGCCACCGGCCTGAACGACCTGTTCGACGTCTTCATCAACGGCGGGTTCGGTAACCGCGCCGAGACCGGCCCCCGGCGCGGGGTGGACCTCGAGGTCACCACCGAGCTCACCCTGGAGGAGGTGGTCACCGGAGCGGCCAAGGAGGTCACCGTCCGCACCGCGGTGCCCTGCGACACCTGCGAGGCCACCGGGGCCAAGCCCGGCACCGCGTCCGGAACTTGTAGCCAGTGCGGCGGGTCCGGTCAGGTCCGTCAGCTCCGTCAGTCGATCCTGGGTCAGATGGTGACCACCAGCACCTGCCCCCGCTGCAACGGCGAGGGGGTGGAGATCAGCGAACCATGCCCCGACTGCTCGGGCGAGGGTCGCCGGGTGGAGGACAAGACCTACACCGTGGACGTTCCCGCCGGAGTCGGGGACGGGGCCACCCTTCGCCTCAACGGGAGGGGCGCCGTGGGCCCCCGGGGTGGCGGCGCCGGAGACCTGTACGTCCAGGTGCGGGTGGCCGAGCATCCCGTGTTCACCCGGGAGGGCGACGTCCTGCTCGCCGAGCTGCACGTTCCCGTCACCCAGGCCACCCTGGGTGCCTTCGTCGAGTTCGACGGGATCGACCAGGCGGTACCGGTGGAGGTCCGCAAGGGGGCCCAGACCGGCACCCGGTACCGGATCAGGGGGGCCGGGGTGCCGCGGTTGCGGGCCAAGGGCCGGGGCGATCTGGTCCTCTCTCTCGTGGTCGACACCCCCACCGACCTCACCGGGGAACAGGAGGACCTGCTCCGCAAGCTGGCCGCCGAGCTCGGCCACGTGGTCAAGGACCCGGCCGAGGACACCCTCCTCGGCAAGTTCCGCAGCAAGTTCCACTGACCGTCCCCGGCAACCGTGTTTCCCGAGCTGGCCGCCGACCCGGACCTGCGGGTTCGGCCCCTCGCCTACGTCGACGACCTCGACCAGCCCCGGCTCGGCGACGGTGACCACCACCACCTCCAACGGGCCCTGCGGGTCGCTCCGGGCGACGCGATCACGGTGTCCGACGGGCGGGGCCGCTGGCGGACGGTCCGGTTCGGCTCGGGCCCCTGCCCCGAGCTGACCCTCCACGACGGCCGACCCGGCCCCGTCCACCACCAACCGGCCCCGGAGCGGGCCCTCACCGTGGCGTTCGCCCCGGTGAAGGGGGAACGACTGGAGACCGTCACCCAACGACTGGTCGAGTTGGGGGTCGACCGGATCGTGCCGGTCATCACCGAGCGGACCGTCGTCCGCTGGGACGACCAGAGGGCCCGCAAGCAGCATCAGCGGATCGGGGTGGCCGCCCGGGAGGCCGGCATGCAATCCCGCCGGGTCCGGCTCCCCTCCGTCGAGGCCCCCGTACCCCTGGCCGCCTTCCTCGACGCCAACCCCGACGCGGTGCTCGCCGATCCCGGCGGCCGGGCCCCCACCCGGGCCGACCGGATCCTGGTGGTCGGCCCGGAGGGCGGGTTCGCCCCGTCGGAGCTGGCCCGCACCGACCGGGTGGTTCTGCCCGGGCAGATCCTGCGGGCGGGTACCGCAGCCGTGGTGGCCGGCACCATGCTGGTGGCGATCCGCGGTGGGCTGGTCACGCCCGGCGAGGGTGATGCCACCTGCCGTGGTTGATCCTGCCCCTGGTGACGTCTAGGTTGGCACGACCACGGCGGGGAGCGGTCAGCGAGGGGCGTAGGAGACGAGGGTCACATGACAGACGACGACCTGGGGGGGATGCCCTCCCCGTACGGGCGCCGCGTGGGTGAACGGCTGCGGGCGATCCGCCGGCAGAAGCGCTTGTCGTTGCAGGATGTCGAAGCACAGTCCGAACAGGAGTTCAAGGCGTCGGTGCTCGGCGCCTACGAACGGGGGGAGCGGGCCATCTCCGTACCCCGCCTGGAACGCCTCGCCCGCTACTACAGCGTGCCCATCGACCAGTTGCTGCCCCGTTCGAGCGTGAACGCTGACGCCGGCACGGTGGACCTCACCGGGCGAACCGGCCGGCAGGGGGTGACCATCGACCTCACCCAGCTGGAGGGGGTGGCCGGCCCCGAGGGAGAGATGCTGGGCCGCTACCTGGTCATGATCCAGGTCCAGCGCCAAGACTTCAACGGCCGGGTGCTCACCATCCGCGAGGACGATCTGCGGGCCGTGGCCTGCATCCTCGGGGTGGAGATCGACGCCGCCGTGGACCGGCTGGCCGATCTCGGGCTCACCCACGTCGTCCCAGTGGCTTGATCCGGTCCGGCCACCGGATCGGGAACCCGGGCGGTCGGGGCGGTCGGAGTTCGGCCAGACGGCCGGCCAACCGGCTTGGATCCAGCCGCTCCGGCTCGGTCTGCAGGGCCGTGACCAGCCGGTCCCATTCCTGGTGGCGGTGCCGCCAACCGGCCGACAGCCGCGCCGCCAGGGCCCCCAGCGCGGCCAGGTCGTCGGCCGGCGGCCCCGACGCTGGGCCCGGCTGGGCCATGGCGGTGCCGCGGTCCGCCACCCCGGGGGAACACAGGGCCACCCCGGTGCGGTGGGCCCCACCGAGGATGACGTGATCGGCCCGCAAGCCCCCGTGGACCAGGCCCAGAGCGCCGATCCGTCCCAGCACCACGGCCACGCCGGTGACCACCGCGACGACCTGGGCCGGGTGGGCGGCCAGGGTGTCGAGGCACGACGCCACCGACACCGGCCCGGCCCAGCCGGTGGCCAACCGGTCTGGGCCGGCCGCCACCAGGGGGACGACCCCCGGGCCGGCGGCCGCGGCCAGCCAGTTGGCCTCCGCCGCGGTGGCCTCCACCGCCCAGGGGCGGGGACGTCGGACCTTGACCACCACGATCCCCCCGTCGGGCGTGGCCACCGGGGTGGTGAGGGCGGACCGGTCCACCGGCGGGTCGAACCCCGGAGGACGGTCGGGACGCCCGATACGGGACGGGGCGGGGTCGGCCACGGTGGCCTCCGGCAGGGTGCGGGGTCCCCTCCTCAACGAGGCACCACGATCGGGGGACCTTGGCTGGTGGGGGTGGCCGCGGCCACCGCCGATCCGCTCACGCTAGCCTCGACGTCTGGAGGCGGCGCCCGACGGCCCGCCCGATTCTCTCGTACAGGCAACGCATGACGACATCAGTGAAGCTGAAGCTTCCCGGGAACGACCTCATGGCCGGGCTGCTCGGCGAACGTGACCGGTACCTGCGGGCCGTGGAGGACGCCTTCGACGCTCAGGTCCATGTACGGGGGAACGAGATCACCCTCGAAGGGCCGGACGCCGACCAGGCGGCCCGGGTGTTCGAGGAACTGGCCGTCATCCTCGAACAGGGGCAGGCCCTCGAATCCCAGGCCGTGGAGCAGGCCATCGCCATGGTCCGGGCCGACACCCGCCCGTCCGAAGTCCTCACCGACCGGATCCTGACCACCCCCCGGGGTGTCGCCGTGCGGCCCAAGACCGCCGGCCAGAAGGCGCACCTCGACGCCATCCGCTCCAACATCGTCACCTTCGGGATCGGTCCCGCCGGCACCGGCAAGAGCTGGTTGGCGGTGGCGGCCGCGGTCCGGGCTCTCCAGGACAAGCAGGTGGAACGGATCCTGCTCACCAGGCCCGCGGTGGAGGCGGGCGAACGGCTCGGCTACCTCCCCGGCGACCTCATGTCCAAGGTCGACCCGTACCTCCGCCCCCTCTACGACGCCCTCCACGACATGGTCGGCGCCGACGGGTCGGCCAAGCTGTTCGAGCGGGGCGTGGTGGAGGTGGCCCCCCTAGCCTTCATGCGGGGCCGGACCCTCAACGCCAGCTTCATCATCCTCGACGAGGCGCAGAACACCACCCCTGAGCAGATGATGATGTTCCTGACCCGGATCGGCTTCAACTCCAAGGCCGTCATCACCGGCGACGAGACCCAGGTCGACGTGGCCGGGGGCCGCAGCGGCCTGTCCGGACTCGAGCGGATCCTCGGCGGGATCGACGGCCTGTCCTTCGTCCGGCTGACCTCGGCCGACGTGGTCCGCCACCGGATCGTCCAGGACATCGTGGACGCCTACGCCCGGCACATCGAGGAACGTGGGTCGTCGTCGAACGACCGGCCGGGTCGGAACCGCCCACGCGACCGCCGATGACGGGACCGGATCCGACCCCGGGAACCGGGGTCACGGTGACCGTCGACGACCGGACCGACGACGGCCTCGACGACCCCGACCATTGGGCCGCCGTGGCCTCCGCCACCCTCGTTGCCGAGGGCGTGACCGGCGGCCACCTCGACCTCCTGTTCGTCGACCGTGACGCCATGGCCGAGCTCAACGCGACCCACATGGGCGCCGACGGGCCCACCGACGTGCTCGCCTTCCCCCTCGACGGACCCGACATCGTCACCCCGCCCGGCAGCGGCCCGGCCGGATCCGACCGGGGACCGGTCACGATCTCCGTCCACCTGGGCGACGTTGTGGTCTGCCCCGAGGTGGCCCGGAGCCAGGCCCCCGAGCACGCGGGCACCGAAACTGCGGAGCTGACCCTGCTGATCGTCCACGGTGTCCTCCACATCCTGGGCCACGACCACGCCGAGGCTGACGAACGGGCCGAGATGCAGCGCCGGGAACGGCACCACCTGGCCCGCTACGGGATCGGTCACCCGGTGCCGTCGTGACCGGACTCGGCACCCCGCTGCTGGGTGCGGGTGCGGGTGCGGGTCTGTTCGGCGGCACCCCGCTGCTGGGCGCCGCGATGCGCTCGGTCGATGTGGCCGGGGTGGTGGTCATCGTCATCCTGCTGGTCCTTTCCGTCGCCCTGGTGGCGGCGGAGGAGGCCCTCACCCGGACCAACACGGTCCGCATCGAGGCCCTGGCCGAGGTCGAGCCGAAACGGGCCGCCCGGGTGGAGCGGATGCTGGCCGAACCCGAGGCCGTCCTCAACCCCCTCCGGCTCGTGGTGCTCATCGTGCAACTCACCGAGACCACGGTGGCCGCCTGGCTGGCCAACCGTTTCCTGGCCTGGCCGTTGGCCCTGCTGGTGGTTGCGTTCAACATGGCGGTGGTGTTCGTCGTGGCCGAGGCCCTGCCCCGCACTATCGGTATCCTCCACGCCGACCGCACGGCCCTCGATCTATCCGGCCTCGTCAGTGCCATCACCCGGTTTCGGCCGATCCGGTGGTTGGCCGGGCGGCTGATCGCCCTGACCAACCTGATCGTCCCGGGCAGCGGCCTGCGCCAGGGCCCGTTCTCCTCCGCCCAGGAGCTCATCGCCCTGGCCGACGCGGCGGTCGAGGACGACGTGATCGAACCCCAGGAGCGGGACCTGATCGAGTCGGTCATCGAGTTCAGCGGCACCGTCGTGCGGGAGGTCATGGTGCCCCGCACCGACATGACCACCGTCGACCGCCAGGTCACCGTGGCCGAGGCCCTCGAGGTCACCTCGGCGGCCGGGCTCTCCCGGGTGCCGGCGGTAGGGGACTCGATCGACGACGTCGTCGGCCTCGTCTACGTCAAGGACCTGATCCGGGCCGAGCTCGACGGTCGCCCCGACCAGCCCGTCCAGCCCCTGCTCCGTCCGGCCCGGTTCGTACCCGAATCCAAGAAGGTGTCCGAGCTGCTCCAGGAGATGCAGCGGGAGCAGTTCCACATGGCCATCGCGGTGGACGAGTACGGTGGTATCGCCGGCCTGGTCACCCTCGAAGATCTCATCGAGGAGCTCGTGGGGGAGATCTTCGACGAGTATGACGTCGAACGGCCCCTCGTGGAACGGCAGCGGGACGGTACCCTGCGGGTCGATGCCAGGATCGCCATCGATGAGCTCAACGACCTGGCCGGTATGGATCTCCCCCAAGGGGACTGGGACACCGTAGGAGGCTTGGTGTTCGATCGGTTCGGGCGTGTACCAGCGGTGGGCGACACCTGCGCGGTGAGTGAGTACCAGCTGCGGGTCGAACGTCTCCAGGGGCGCCGCATTACGCGGGTACGGATCGCCCAGGTGGCGTCCGGCCCGGTGGAGACGGGGAACGAGTGACCGCCCACAACGGTGAGTTCCGGTCGGGGTTCGTTGCCCTGGTTGGGCGGCCCAACGTCGGCAAGTCGACCCTGGTCAACACCATGGTCGAACGGAAGGTGTCCATCGTCTCCGACAAGGCCCAGACCACCCGCCACGAGGTGCGGGGCGTCCTGACCCGGTCCGGCAGCCAGCTCGTGTTCGTCGATACCCCCGGGGTGTCCAAACCCCGCACCGCGCTCGGCGGCCGCCTCAATGACACCGCCGCCTCGGCCCGTTCCGGGGTCGACGCCGTGTGCCTTCTCGTGGACGCCCACTCTGGTGTGGGCAAGGGCGACCGGTTCCTAGCCGAGCAGCTCGACCGTTCCCTCCACACCGTCGGCGTCCTCAACAAGGTCGACGGTCTCGCCCCCGAACGGGTCCTCGGCCAGCTCGAGGCCCTCAGCCAGTTCGGCCTCGACGCCTACTTCCCCGTGTCCGCCTTCACCGGGCGCGGCGTCGAACCCCTCGTCGACCACCTCGTCGACCAGATGCCTCCCGGCCCCCACTGGTACCCGGCCGACCAGGTCAGCGACACCCCGGAACACCGGTGGGCGGCCGAACTGGTCCGCGAACAGCTCCTGCGGGTCACCCGCGAAGAGGTCCCCCACTCGGTGGCCACCCGGGTCACCGAATGGGAATGGCCCCGGATCCGGGTCGAGATCCTGGTCGAACGGGATTCCCAGAAGGGCATCGTGATCGGCAAGGGCGGCCAGGTCCTCAAGGAGGTGGGCAGCGTGGTGCGCCGCCAGCTCCCGGCCGGCGCCTACCTCGAACTGTTCGTGACTGTCGCCCCCAACTGGCAGCACGACCGGCACACCATCGAACGCCTCGGCTACTGACCCGGTTCAACCACCGGCGGCTGTGTTGTTGGGGGCCGCGCCGTCCGTTGCGGCCGTGTTGATCGCCGCCAGCCAGTCGCAGGCCTCGGCCCGGGACCGGGTCCGCCGGAACGGAGGGAGGGCCCCGATCAGCTCCCACCGGTAGTGCCGGTTGGTGGCCAGGCGGGAGTCGAGCACGGCCACCACCCCCCGGTCGTCGGCCCGGCGGATGAGACGACCGGCGGCCTGGGCCAGCAGGGTCTGGGCCCGGGGCAGGTCGACGGTCCGGAACCCGTCCGCCCCGGCCCGTTCCCGGCGGGTGCGTGACACCGGCTCGTCCGGTCGTGGGAACGGCAGGCGGTCGATGGTGACCACGGTCAGGGCATCCCCGGCCACGTCCACCCCCTGCCAGAAGGCCATGGTGGCCAGCAGGACCGCCCCGGGCTCGTGACGGAGGCGGTCTATCAGGCCCTGCCGCGATCCCTGCCCCTGCACCAGGATCGGTCCGGGGAGCCGGCCGGCGAGGGCGTCGGCGGCCTCCTGCATGGCCGAATAGCTGGTGAACAGGGCGAGGGTCCGGCCCCCGGCCGCTGTGGCCAGGGCGGCGATCTCGTCGTGGGTGTGGCGGCGGTGGTCAGGGTGGCGCGGATCGGGCAGGTGGGCGGGGCAGTACAGCAAACCCTGCCGCTCGAAGTCGAACGGCGAACCCAGGCGCTCCACCGGTTGGGCGGCCGGGTCGAGGCCGAGCCGGGCCACCACCCCGTCGGCCAGGGTGGCGCTGGTCAGCACCACGGCCCGTTCCGACCACAGCCGCTCGGCCAGCAGGGGTCCGACCTCGAGCGGGGTCCGGCGCAGCATCGGGGCCGTCTCGGGACCGTCAACCCACAACACGTCATCGTCGTCGGCGGCGATGACGGCGTCGATGGCCTCGATCAGGGCTGTCGCCCCGACCAGGATCCGCTCCACCCGGGCGCCCACGTCACTCCCGGAGGGAGGGCGGATCCGGCGGGCCGCCGCCATCACCCGCTCCACCCGGTCCCGTCCGGTGACGAGCACGGCCACCAGGTCGGCGTCGAGGGCCACCGAACGGCTCCGCTGGGGTCGGAGACGGGCGTCGAGGTCAGCGGCGGCGGTGTCGAGCCGCTCCGCCAGTTCGGCGTCGGTCAGGAGCCGGCGGGCCTGGGCGGCCAGGGACCGGATCCGGCCGCCGCCCAACTCGGTGCCGCAGGTCGCCCCGAGGGTGTCGGGAAGCTGGTGGGCCTCGTCGAACACGACCACGTCGTGCTCGGGCAACAGGTCGTGCTCCGAGGCCAGGTGCAGGCCGTAGTAGTGGTGGTTCGTCACCACGATGTCGGCCTCGGCCGCCCGCCGTCGGGCCAGCTCGGCCCAACACACGTCGCCCTGGGGGCACCGGGCCGCGCCCGGGCACTCGTCGGCACCCACGCTCACCGCCGACCACACCTCGGGTGGGGGAGAGGGATCGAGCTCCTCCCGGTCACCGGTCGTGGTCTCGGCCGCCCACTCGGCGATGGCGGCCAGGCGGTCGTCCGGGTTGCGGCCACCGAGCAGTTGCATCTGCTCGTTGCGCTCGGCTCGGCCCAGCTCGGCCAGCCGCTGGAGGCAGAGGTAGTTGCTGCGCCCCTTCAACACGGCTACGTCCACGTCGGCCCGGCCCAGGCCCCCGGCCACGGTGGGCGCGTCGGTCTCGGCCAGCTGGCTCTGGAGGGCGATGGTGGCGGTGGCCACCACGGCTCGGGCGTCGGCGGCCAACACCGGGGTCAGGTAGGCGAACGACTTGCCGGTTCCGGTCCCAGCCTCGACCGCCAGGGTGGAACGATCTGCGATCGCTTCGCCCACGAGTTCGGCCATGCGGCGCTGGCCCGGGCGGTCTTCGCCACCCCCCGGCAGGTGCTGGGTCACCTCGCCCAAACGGCTTTGTGGTCGGGACATCGTCCGCATCCTACGGACTAACCTCGACGGTGCTCGTAACGGGCCGGGCGCCGAGGATGTCGGGAGTGAGCGAGCATGCGTGAGGAGGACGGAACACCCGGGGCCGGCAATCCGCCGCCCCGCGGTGGATCATCCCCACTGAACGGGGCCCGCCATCCTCGCGGCTCAACCGGTTTCGGATCCCGGAAGCACGGGGGGACGGCCAAGCCTGCCCCCGACGAGCCGGCCGAACCCGCCGGTTTGCCCACCCCGCCCGGTTCGCCCTCCGACTCGCCCGATTCGGGATCCGGCGGCCCCGACCCGTCCGGCCCCGGTCCATCCCGGTCGGTGATCATCGGCCAGGACGGCGACACCGCCCCCGTGGTCGGCGAGGACGCCCGCCTGTTCCGGTGGGCGTCGCGGCACCCCAAGGGGTCCGGCGAAGCGGACGAACCCATCGACGGAGCCCCGCCCCACCCGGACGAATGGTCGTCGGGGGCCCCGCCGATCGTGAGCGAGCCGGTCACCGACCCCGGGCCGGCCGCGGGCCCGGTCCGGTGGTCCACCCCCCCAGACGCCCCCCTGTTCGGCCCCAAGCCGAGCCGGGTCGTCCTTGGCGTCGACGAGGACCCCCCCGGGCACGCCCGCCAGACCCCCACCCTGGTGGAGCCGCCCGCCGACTGGCGTTCCCGGCTGGCCGAGCTGGCCGACCGGGGCTGGTTCACCATCGCGCTCAGCGGGGCCCTCGTGGCCGGGGTGGCCGCCATCGGCGTGGTGATCGTGCAGCGCCAACTCACCACCACCGGGGCGGTCCCGCCGGGAACCGGGTTCATCCCGTCGGCGTCCACCACTGTCCCGGCCACGGCGTCGGCCGGGACAGCACGATCCACCATCGCTCCCTCCAGCGCCACCACCCCGGCGAGCGAACCGGCTGCCCCGGTGGTCGGGACGGGCGAGACCGTCCCCCCGCAGACCAACCCGCCAACCGTGGCCCCCCGGCGGACCACCAGGACCAGCGCCGCCACCGGCCATCGCCGGACCACGACCACCAGGGCCCCGAACAGTAGGCCGGCACCCGCCCCCACGCCGGCCCCGTCCCCGGCTCCCACGGTCGCCCCCACCCCGAGGCCTCTACCGTCACCCGCCCCGGAGCCGTCGGTGACGGTAGGCCCCAGCCCGCCATCGACCGAATCGCCCGTCACCGCCACCCCGGCGCCCGGGCCCACCAGCACCCCCAAACCGAAACCGTCCGTGACGTCGCCCGAGCCGAGTGCGAGCACCAACCGGCCGGGGAGCGCATCCAACCAGCCGGGATCGGCGGTCCGGGGCCCCGACACCGTGCTCGACCAGGCTGAAGACTAGGCGGAGGCGATCCGGACCGGCCCGTCGCCGGTGACGGCCGTCCGGTAACGGACACGGCTCGCTACGGTTCTCGGTGATGACTGCGAACCCGTCGATCGATTCCGATCGCGTGCCCCGGCACGTCGCCTGCGTGATGGACGGCAACGGCCGATGGGCCCAGCAGCGGGGCCTGAAGCGGACTGACGGGCACGCCGCCGGCGAGGAGGCCCTGCTCGACGTGGTCGAGGGGGCCATCGAGCTGGGGGTCTCGTGGCTCACCGTGTACGCCTTCTCCACCGAGAACTGGCGGCGCCCCGGCGACGAGGTCCGGTTTCTGATGCGCTTCAACGAGTCGTTGCTGGTGGGCCGGCGCGATGAACTCCACGAGATGGGGGTGCGCATCCGGTTCATCGGCCGGCGGGACTGGCGGGTACCGAAACGCCTGCTGCGCCGGATGGACGAGTCGGTGGCCCTCACCGCCGGTAATCGACGACTCACGCTCACCATCGCGTTCAACTACGGGGCCCGAGCCGAGCTGGTGGACGCGGTGCGGGCCATCGCGGCTGAAGGGATCGACCCGGGCGCCATCGACGAGGACACGATCTCCAAACGCCTGTACGACCCTGAGATGCCCGAGGTCGACCTATGGATTCGCACCTCCGGGGAGCACCGGCTGTCCAACTACCTGATCTGGCAGTCGGCCTACGCCGAGCTGGTGTTCGTCGAGACCTACTGGCCGGCCTTCCGGCGCAACCACCTGGCCGAGGCCATCGCCGAATACCAGCGACGCGACCGGCGCTTCGGGGGTTTGAGCGGCTAGCCATGGCCCTGTACCGGGACGAGGCTGTCGTGCTGCGGACCTACAAGCTGGGGGAGGCCGACCGGATCGTCGTTCTCTACAGCCGTGGCCGGGGCAAGATCCGGGCCGTGGCCAAGGGGGTCCGGCGGACCAGGAGCAAGTTCGGCTCCCGCCTGGAACCGGCCTCCATCATCCAGGTCCAGTGCTACGAGGGCCGCAATCTCGACATCGTCACCCAGGCCGAGCGGGTCCGGCCCCTGGCCGGGCTGCGGGCCGACCTGGGCCGGATCAGTCGGGCGGCGATCCTGCTCGAGGCCATCGACCACTCCACCGCCGAGGGGGAATCCGAACCGGCCCGCTACAAGCTCCTCGTCGGTGCCCTCACCGAGCTCGACCGGAGCGGGAACCGTCTGGTGGTGCCGGCGTTCGTGGCCAAACTGCTCGCCCTCGACGGGGTCCAGCCTCGGGTAGATTCCTGCGTGGCGTGCGAACGCCGCGACGGGCTGGTGTCCCTCAGCCTGCACGAGGGCGGGGTCTTCTGCGCTTCGCATCGGCGGGGCCTGCCGATCGGCCCCGAAGCCCTCGACGCCCTCCGCCTCGTTCTGGACGGTCGCGTCCGCCAGGTGCTCGACACCACCACCGAGGAGACGGCCCAGGAGCTGGAGCACCTGGCCGCCAGGATGATCGAACAGCACATCGAACGCCGGTTGCAGGCCTCGGCAGTCCTCTACGAGCAGCTCGACTCCTGATCCCGGGCGGGGCCGCCCGGGATCAGGGGTGCGGCCCGTCGGGCACCCAGGTGCTGGTGGTCCGGTCGTACCGGTACCGGCGACCGGTGCGGGGGTGGCGGACCACCCAGGTCCCGGCGGCCTCGTCCCATGTGGGCCGGATCCGGTCGCCGGTACCGTCCGCCCGACCATCCGGACCTCGGCCCGTCCCGGGCCCCGGGGCTCGATCGGCGCCGGCCGGTCGGACGAGATGGCTCGAGCCGGTGACGGGGGGAGCCGGTTGGGACCGGCCGGGACCGGCCGGTTCCGGTGGCGTCGCCTCGGGTCGGGGGCTCGTAACCGGTCGGGGGGTCGCCTCGGGACGGGACTCCGGGTCCGGGTCCGGGGCCGGTCCGGCATGTCGTGAGGCCGCTGGCCGGGAAGGGGAAAGCTGGTCGGGCAACCGGGCGGCCGGTTTGGGGGAGCGAGGGGCCCGTTCGGGTGGTGCCGCCCGCCGGCCGCTGGACGGCACCACCCGGGGTGGGCGCGGTGTTTCGAACGGGTCCGGTGGGGACGGCGGGCCGGCGCTGGGCCGGGGTTTCGACAGGGGCAGATCACCCTGTGGGGTCACCGCCCGCATCGAGGGCGGGAGGGGAGGCCGGATGCGGATGTCGTGCCGGTCCCGCCCCCCGTCGTCCGGAGTCGGGCCCCGATCGGGCCGGGACAGGGGCGGGGCGTCGTCCGGCAGGTCGAGGGTGATCGGTGGCGGGTCCTGCAACTCGGCCAGCAGGGCGGCCATCAGCGGCCCGTTGCCCGCCTCCGGGCGCCCGCCCCCGTCGACGAAGGGTGCGGACCGGACCGGGCCCGCCGGGCGTGAGTGTGCGGGACGCAGGGTGGGGGTCGCCACCACCACCGTTCCCGCCCACCGGTCACCGACCCGACGACGGTCGACGTCGACCAGGATCGAGACCAGACCCACCAGGCCGGGAACCACGACGGGCAGGACGTCCACGGGGACGGCCAGGGCCCGGACCAGGTGATGCAGGGTGTCGGCGGGGAGGCCACGGTCGTTGAGCACCACCAGGCCGGTGAGGCGCATCCCGGGGGTCCGGTCGCCGGTCAGGGCCGGAAGGAGCGCCAGCACCGCCACGAGCCACAACAGCCCGCTGGCGGCCACCAGCACCACGTTGGGCAGCGACCACCGCAGCGCGGTTCCGGCCCAGCCGGCCCCGTCCGGCACCTGGGTCCGCAGGACCCAGGCCAGCGCGACCACCGGTGCGGCCACGACCGTCAGGTCGAGCGCGGCGGCCGTGATCCGGCGCCGGAGCTGCCCACGAACCCCGGGCACATCTGGGGTTCCGGTCGGGGCCCGGTCCCGACCGCGTCGACCCCGCACGGCGCGGCGGCGCGGGGCGCCGTTGGCAGGCATGATGTCCCCATCGGCCGCGGCCCCCCGATTCGCAAGTGGTTCGGGGTCGTACTTGCGGCCCGATCGGCGGATCGTGGCGTCGAAATTCGGGCTGACCCGGATGATGATCCCGTTAGCCTCGCCCTCATGGCCGAGTCCCACCCCGAGCTGTTCGACAAGATTGTCAACCTGTCCAAGCGGCGGGGCATCGTCTTCCCCTCAGCCGAGATCTACGGCGGTTTCCGGTCCACCTACGACTACGGGCCGGTGGGCGTGCTGATGCTGCGCAACGTCAAGGACGCCTGGTGGCGGTCCATGGTCCAGATGCGCCACGACGTCGTCGGTCTGGACGCCGCAATCCTGTCCCCACCCGCGGTGTGGGAGGCGTCCGGCCACCTGGCCAACTTCACCGACCCCCTGGTCGACTGCCGGCACTGCGGGGCCCGCCATCGCCTCGACAAGCTCGAGGACCCGAACGTCTGTCCCACCTGCGGGTCGCGCGACACCTTCACCGAGGCCCGCCAGTTCAACCTGATGTTCAAGACCCACGCCGGGCCGGTGGAGGACAGCGGTGCCGTCGCCTACCTGAGGCCGGAGACGGCCCAGGGCATGTTCATCAACTTCGCCAACGTGCTCAACACCGCCCGCCGCCGGCCACCGTTCGGGATCGCCCAGGTGGGCAAGAGTTTCCGCAACGAGATCACCCCCGGGAACTTCGTGTTCCGCACCCGCGAGTTCGAGCAGATGGAGATGGAGTTCTTCGTGCCTCCGGCCGAGGCCGACCAGTGGTATCGGTACTGGTGCCAGGAACGGTTCGACTGGTACGTGGAGCACGGGATCCCGGCCGACGAGCTCCGCCTCCGGGCCCACGACGCCGACGAGCTCAGCCACTACTCGTCGGGTACCAGCGACGTCGAGTTCCTGTTCCCCTGGGGCTGGGACGAGCTGGAGGGGATCGCCAACCGGGGCGACTACGACCTCAGCCAGCACGCCGAGCACTCCGGGACCCGGCTCGACTATCTGGACCCCGCCACCAACGAGCGATACGTGCCCCACGTGATCGAACCGGCGGCCGGGGCCACCCGCACCATGATGGCCTTCCTCATGGCCGCCTACCACGAGGAGGAGGTCAACGGCGAGCAGCGCACGGTGCTGCGGCTCCACCACCGGATCGCCCCATACAAGGTCGCCGTGCTGCCCCTGTCGAAGAAGCCCGAGCTCACCGAACCGGCCAAGGAGGTGTTGGCCACCCTGGCCCCGCACTGGATGTGCGACTACGACGAGACCCAGGCCATCGGCCGTCGGTATCGTCGTCAGGACGAGATCGGCACCCCCTACTGCATCACCTACGACTTCGACTCGGTGACCGACAAGGCCGTCACCGTGCGGGAGCGGGACTCGATGGAGCAGGTCCGGCTGCCGATCGCCGACCTGGTCGGCTGGTTCAACGACCGTCTCGTCTGACCGCCGGGCCCACCCGGCCGAGTAGCCTGGGGTCGAGTGGGAATCGTCGATGAGGATGTGACGCGGGTTCGCGAGGCAACCGACGTCGTTGCCGTCGTCTCGGAGTACACGCAGCTCAAGCGGGTGGGTCGTCAGTGGCAGGGCCTGTGCCCGTTCCACGACGAACGCACCGGATCGTTCTCCGTCGACGGCGAGCGGGGCTTCTACCACTGCTTCGGTTGTGGTGTCGGGGGCGACATCATCGACTTCGTCCGCGAGAAGGAACTGCTTGATTTCGTCGGCGCCGTCGAATGGCTGGCCGCCAAGGCCAAGATCAGCCTGCGCTACACCGACTCCAACCAGAGCGAGGAACGGCGCCGCCGCTCGGCCCTGAGCGACGCCGTGGGGCGGGCGGTCGAGTTCTACCACCAGCGGCTCCTCACCAGCCCCGACGCCGGCCCGGCCCGCAGCTATCTGCGCCAGCGGGGCCTCGACGGTGACATCGTGCGGGCCTACCGGATCGGCTGGGCCCCCGACAGCTGGGACACCCTGGCCCGGGGCCTGCGCCTGTCCGACCGGGACCTCACCGACTCCGGCCTCGGATTCGTCAACCGGGTCGGTCGTCAGCAGGACGCCTTCCGGGCCCGGGTCATGTTCCCCATCCTCGACGCCCAGGGGAGGGCGGTCGGCTTCGGGGGCCGGAACCTTCCCGGCGCCGAAGGGTCCAAGTACAAGAATTCCTCCGAGTCGACCGTCTACGCCAAGAGCCGGGTCCTGTATGGCCTCAACTGGGCCAAGACGGCCATCGTCGAGGCCGACGAGGTGATCGTGTGCGAGGGCTACACCGACGTCATCGGTTTCGCCCGGGCCGGCACACCGAGGGCGGTGGCCACCTGCGGCACGGCCCTCACCGAGGAGCACGTCAAACTGCTGCGACGCTTCGCCCGCCGGGTGGTCCTGGCCTTCGACGCCGACAAGGCCGGCCAGGACGCCGCAGCCCGGTTCTACGAGTGGGAGGAGACCCACGACCTCGACGTGGCCGTGGCCGACCTGCCGGCCGGTCTCGATCCGGGTGAGCTGTCGGTGACCGACCCGGCCCGGCTGCGGGCCGCCGTCACCGACGCCCGCCCGTTCCTCGAGGTCCGGGTCGACCGGGCCATCTCCCGGGTGGACCGTTCCTCGGGGGAGGGGCGGGCCCGGGCCGCCCAGCGGGCCATGGAGATGGTGGCCGAACACCCCAACCCCCTGGTGCGGGACCAGTACGTGATGACCGTGGCCAGCCGCTGCCAGGTGGACCCCGACCTGCTGCGCCGCATGCTGGCCGACGATTCGGCCCGGCCCCGTGGTGTGGCCACGGTCGGCGCCGGTCAGGGGGAGGCCGCGGGCCGTACCCGCTCCGGTGCGGCGGTGGGAACCGGCGACCGCTCCGACCGTCAGGGCCGGTACGGGTCCGGACGGGGGAACGGGCCCGAGCGTGACCACACCGAGATGGAGGCGCTGCGGCTGGTGGTCAACCGGTCCGACGAGATCGACGGCCTGCTGGTGCCGGAACTGTTCGTCGACCCGATGTGCGCCACCATCTATCACCTGATCAAGACCAGCCCGTCGTTGCACGACGTGGCCGCCACCGGTGGACCGGAGGTGGCCGAGGTGGTGCAACGCCTCGCCGTGGACGATTCGGCCGCCGATCCGTTGGACGTGGCCGGGCTGTTGTGGGCCGCCTACCTCGACCGCCAGATCGACGACTGCCGTCGTGAGGCTCGGGATGTGGACGCCGAGGGGTACGCCCGTTTGGCCCGGGAAATGGAGTGGTACCGGCTGCGGCGCGATGACCTTCGTGTGCCCGACCGAGCAGCAGCAACCGTGGATGCCTTGCTAGGTTGGTTTCTCGGAGCAGCGGAGGAGGGCGCGTGACGGAGGAGGCCGGTGGGACGATGAACGTCGGCCAGACCCAATTCGCGCTGGCTGACGAGCACCGCGAACGGTTGTTGCTGCGGGCCAAGGGCGGCCGCCCCCTGAACCAGGACGACGTGGTCGCCGTCATGGCCCGCGTCCAGCTGACCCCGACGGTCCTGGAGGAGGTGCGCCGGTTCCTCGACGAGAACGACGTCCCCTACGACGACGCACCCTTCGACGACGGCCCGGCGCCTGTCGATCCCGCCGGTGGCCCCCCGGGCCGGACCCGGGCCCGCGCCCGGCGTCGTCACGATCCGGCCAAGGTGGCCGCGGCCGCGGTGGCCAGGGCCAGCGGCTCGGCCGATCCGGTCAAGATGTACCTGAAGGAGATCGGCAAGGTACCCCTGCTGGCCGCCGAGGAGGAGGTCCAGCTGGCCAAGCGGATCGAGCAGGGCACCCTTGCCGCTGCCGAGGCGGCCGAGCTGCTCACCTCGGACCGGTGGGATTCGATCGGGCCCGACGAGCAGCGTCGCCTGAGACGGGCCACCGCCGACGGTGAGCGGGCCCGCCGGGAGCTGACCTCGGCCAACCTCCGGCTGGTGGTGTCGATTGCGAAACGCTACGTGGGGCGGGGGGTGCCGATCCTCGATCTCATCCAGGAAGGCAACCTGGGGCTGATGCGGGCGGTTCAGAAGTTCGACTACACCAAGGGCTTTAAGTTCTCGACCTACGCCACCTGGTGGATCCGTCAGGCCATCACCCGGGCCATCGCCGACCAGTCCCGCACCATCCGGGTGCCGGTGCACATGGTCGAGTCGATCAACAAGGTGGTCCGGGCCCAGCGGGCCCTGGCCCAGAAGCTGGAGCGGGATCCGACCATGGCCGAACTGGCCGCTGACGTCGATCTCGACGAGGACCGGGTCACCGAGATCCTGCGGATCGCCTCCCAGGACCCCCTGTCGCTCGACTCCCCGGTGGGCGACGAGAACGACACCTCGATGGCCGACTTCATCCCCGACCGGGGCGCCGCCCCGCTCGACCTGGCCGCCCGCAAGCTTCTGGAGCAGGCGGTGCGGGATGTGCTGGACGATCTCAACGAGCGTGAGTCAGAAGTGGTGCGCCTCCGGTTCGGGTTGGTGGACGGTAGGCCCCGGACCCTGGAGGAGGTGGGGCGGGAGTTCGGCGTCACCCGGGAACGGATCCGTCAGATCGAGTCCAAGACCCTGGCCAAGCTGCGCCACCCCCTGCGCAGCGAACGCCTCCGCGATTACCTCGACTGATCCTTCGGCCGCAACAAGCGGCAAGAAACCTGCACCACACGCACTGTGCGTTGCTATCCTCCCAGAGTCCTTCCGGGGTAGCTCAGCTGGCAGAGCAACTGACTGTTAATCAGTGGGTCGTGGGTTCGAGCCCCACCCCCGGAGCCACAAACCCCCAGGTCAGAGGCCCAACCGCTCGACCGGCGGCCCTCAGGCCAGGGAATATGAGAACATAATTGAGAACATCCGGCGGTTCTCAGTTCTCACAGGGGGTCAGACCATGCCGAAGGCGAACCGGGGTCTACCGGGCCGGGAACGGGACGTGGTACTTCAAACTGCGCACCGGCCGTGACCCGGAGACCGGGAAGTGGCAGCAGGTCACCCGTCGGGGGTTTCGTAGTGCAGCCGACGCGTCAGAGGCCCGTCGTGAGCTGGCGGCGAAGGTGTCGAGCATCGCTCCGACGGTTAGCGGGGGTGTGACGGTCTCGGAGCTGGTGCAGCGGTACCAGGAGATTGAGCATCCAAGTTCTCATGTTCTAGAGAGTCAGCGCGCCATGGTCATGCGGTTGCGTACAGCAGATTCCACAGTCAATCCAAATTCCTTCGAATCGGTGAAAACCGCTATCGCTCGGATGAGCGAGGTTGAGCGGATCGACTTACTGCAAGACGTTAAGCGCGTTTTCATTGAGACGAATACTTGCTTCACGTTGTACCTGGCCGACGCAACAGGTTTGTCTTATTGCGAAGAGGACACAGAACAGCTATTTCATCATGCCTCGGAACTCTGTGACCATCTTGATATCAGTGACATCGACGCATTGGCTGCCATAGCCGAGGGATGCGCCCCATTTACTGTTGTCGGCATGCTCCGTCGATTGTGAGCTTAACGATAAAGACAGTTTGAAAGCCTTCGCTATGACGCTCACGATGAAGTTTTTACTCTACGGAGTCCTCTCCAATTCCCTCTTTCAGCGCGGCATTCTTGTAGTCTATTTGGGGAGCATAGGTCTCGCGCCGTCACAGATCGGAGTGCTCTTAGCGATTCTCTACGTTGCAACCGCTCTGTTCGAGGTTCCAACTGGATTGATCGCAGACCGATTCGGGAGAAAGTTGAGCGTGATCGTTGGACAGCTCATCGTGGCTGGAGCTCTGGTCGCCCCGACGCTGCTGGCGGGCTTTTGGCCGTTTATCTGCATCTTCGTGATCATCGGTCTCGGGCGAGCTATGTCGTCGGGAGCCGACAAGAGCCTCTTCTATGACCTGCTGAAGTTGAACAACCAAGAATCGAGATATCTCCGCCTACTATCCGGATACCAAAGCGCTGTAGCCGCGGCGAGTGGACTCGCAATACTCATCGGAGGGCTACTCGCCGAGATCTCTTGGGACATCGTTTATTGGAGCTCGGCCGTCGCACTCGTCCTTTCGGTCTATGCCATTGCCGACCTCGAGGAGTTGAGCGATTCGCGTCTCGGGAGTATCGCGAAGCAGGGGGCCAAGGACTATAACGATGCTGAATCACGAGCGCCGAGAAATCGACTCGTTCTGCGCGCCCAATCGTACCAGTTGTAGTTGCATCGACACTGATGCACTCGACAGTCACTCCCTATCTGATTCTGAGTCAATCAGTGCTCGAGGGTCAAGGGGCTTCCCTTGGATTCATTTCAATCGCAGGGTCAGTTGCTTTCGTTCTTGGAATCATCGCCCCCATTTGGGCGCTCCGCTATGAACAGTCCAACCCTGTGTCAGTGCTGGCTATCGTGATGTTGATGCTTGCTGGCGCGGTTGCATTTGTTGGCCTGGGAGACCTCGCTGTTACGTTGGCTGGCCTCGTGGTTGTCGCCATCGCGCCTGAAATTGGCGCCATAGTTGCTGATGCATATGTGCAAGAACGTGTGGAGTCAATCTCGCGTTCCACATCTTTGTCAGTGGTGAATTTTTGGGAATCTGCTGGAATCGCATGCGGATATATTTCGCTGGTCGTGCTCCAAGATCTCTTTGGATACTCCCTGGGATCTGCCTACTTCGCATTGATTCCTCTAGCGGGTTTTGTTGGATTGTTACTTCACATAGGCCAGAGAGGAGGACGGCGGAAGATCGGACCCTCGTCCCCAGCATGGGAGCATCCCTCTCACTCTCCTCGACGAATACAAACACTGAACGAGACGGAGGATATCGAGGAACATGAGTGACGACTTTCCCAACAAGCGAAGGCATGGCGAGTTCAAGGGGTGACGTCTACATGGTGAGGTGAGGTCTCCACCGGTCAGAGCGCGATGGCGGGCATGATGCCCGCTGTTGACACAGCACCCTGACCGATGGAGTCCCGCAGCATGCCAGCCAACCCGTTGACCGCGCCTGAGCGTGAGGAGATCCGCGCCGGGATCGCACGCGGTGAAACGAGCCCCGTGATCGCCCGCCGTCTGGGTCGACACCGATCCACGATCAGCGCGGAGATCGCCCGCAATGGTGGTGTCGCCGCCTACACCGCAACGACTGCTCAGGCGCGCGCGGACCAGCAACGGACCCGTCCCAAGGTCGCGAAGCTGGCATCGGACTCCGCCCTCGCCAAGCATGTGACCGCCCGCTTGAAGGCGAAGGACTCCCCGATGACGATCGCAATCGAACTCGGCCGCGGTACCCACAGTCTGACCGCCGACATCAGCCACGAGACGATCTACCAGGCCATCTACGGCCACGGCCACCGAGGCCTGCCCACCGGGCTACACACAGGGCTGCACCGGCGCCGCCGATGCCGAAAGCACCGGGTGTTCGGCCCACCAACACCAAAGCCGGGCCCCCTGGGGGTGTTCAACCTGATCGGTCGCCGGCCCCTCGAAGCAGACGCCCGCACCCAGCCAGGCCACTTCGAAGGCGACCTCATCATCGGAGCCCGGAACCGCTCCGCGATCGTCACCTTGTTCGACCGGGCCAGCCGCTACTGCCTGCTCGCCGATCTCCCCGAGGGCCACAACGCCACCGCCGTCTTGGCCGCCCTCGTCGAGACCTTCGAACGGGTCGACTGCCAGCACGCCCTCACCCTCACCTGGGACCAAGGCCGCGAGATGTCCAAGCACCGCGCCCTGGCCAAGTTGTCCGGGATCGACGTGCACTTCGCTGAGCCGCACTCGCCCTGGCAGCGCCCCACCAACGAAAGCGGCAACGGCCTGCTCCGCCGCTGCGTCGGCAAAGGCACCGACCTCAGCGTCTACAGCCCCGACGATCTACGCCGCATCGAACACCGCCTCAACACCATCCCCCGCCGCATCCACCACTCGCCCACAGCCCACGACCTCTACACTGGCAACGTCGCTATGACCGGTTGAACTCGCCCCTCCACACCGAACCACCCTGGATCCCCACCGGCTGAGTAGTTACCCCCCGGCACTCAACTCCACACGCAACTCAGGCGGATACGCCATCCTAGTTCTAGGCAATTTCCTCTTCCTCTTCGCCACTCACCCAAGCTTGCCCCCGTCCGGAACCCCGCGCCACCCCCAACGGACTGGTGCGGCCGTCGTTCATCCCGCCGGAGCCGTTCCGGGCGTTGCGGGACCTGACCCGCTACCGCAAGAGCTTGGCCGAGGAACGCGCCCGGGAAGTCCAGCGCCTGCACAAGGTCCTCGAAGACGCCGGGGTGAAGCTGTCGTCGGTCGCGTCGCATGTGTTGACCAAATCGGGTCGGGCGATGATCGACGCGCTCATCGCGGGTGAACGCGACAGCGTCGTTTTGGCCGAACTCGCCAAGGGTCGGCTCCGAGCGAAGATCCCTCAGCTCCAAGACGCCCTCGCCGGCCGGTTCAACGAGCACCACGCGTTGATCGCGTCTTCGATGCTGGCCCGAATCGATCAGATCGACGTCACCATCGCCACCCTCGGCGTGCGGATCGATGAACTGTTGGACCCTTACGAAGCGGCGGTGACGTTGTTGGTGACGATCCCAGGCGTGTCCACCAGGACCGCTCAGGTGATCCTCGCTGAGATCGGCGCCGACATGTCCCGCTTCCCCACCGCTGGGCACCTGGCCTCGTGGGCTGGCATGTGCCCCGGCAACAACGAATCGGCCGGGAAACGCAAGTCCGGGCGCACCACGAAGGGCTCGAAGTGGCTCCGCAAAGCCCTCATCGAGTCCGGGCAGGCCGCCGGACGCACCAAGAACACCTACCTCGCTGCCCAATACGCCCAGACCAGGGGCCGCCGCGGACCACAGCGCGCTGCGGTCGCGGTCGGCCACTCCATTCTGGTCATCGTCTGGCACCTCCTCACCAACGGCGAGCCCTACAGCGACCTCGGCGGCGACTACTTCGACAAGCACCGCAACAGCAACACCCGCCAACGCCGACTCGTTGCCCAGCTCGAAGCCCTCGGCCACAAAGTCCCCCTCGAACCAGCAGCCGCCTGACCAGCGATCAGCCTGACTTCGGGGCTGCGCCCCGAGCGGGGGCAACGCCCCCACGCGCCCAGAAACCGCCGCGACAAGGTGATTCACATCTCAGTTCGCGGTGAGCCGATACCCGCCGCCGTCGCGGCCGCCGACCAGGCCGGAACCCCGGCCATACCCGCCCCCGCCCCCGCCCCCGCCATTCAAGGAGCCCGGTCGGCCCCCGGCGGCCAGGAACGACCGGTCGAACGACGCCCGGGCGAAGGCCGAGCCGTCGGGCACGAGTGAGGAGTCGCGTCGCCGAAACCACGAACTGTCAACGGCCTGAACCACCCTGAGCCATCACCAGACCCAGGGCGGTTCAATCGCAGCCCGCTTCGGTTCCTGACGCGAGTGGATGTTTATGTCCGTCTAGAGCACCACGGACGGGTCGGGGACAAGTTCGCGGGCCAGCCACTGGAACGCCCGCCAGCCGATTGACTCCACGCCCAGATTGGCCGACACGGCCTTGGCGTCCTCGTCGGGGATGGGTTGGGCGTGGGGGGCCTTGACGTGGGCCTCGGCGACTCGTTCAGCCGTGACGAACAGGCCGACCGCCTGAGCGGGAGAATCGGCCGCTGTGAGGAGGCCGTGATTGCGCAGGATGCACAGCCGGTTCGGGCCCAACGCGGCCGCGATGGCCCGACCCCCGTCGGTGGAAATGACCTCCAGATCGGTTCCCGCGTAGAGGGACTGGTCGAAGACGAAGGTGCAGGACTCCTGGGTGATCGGCTGGAAGGGGGCCACGTTGGCCGACCACGGCGTCCCGAACTGGGTATGGGCGTGGGCGGCCGACACCACGTCGGGACGGGCGTCGAGCACCGGCCAATGGATGTTGTACGCCGCGGTGTTGACGCCCCCGGCGGCCGCCCCCTCCACCACCCGACCGTCCGGGGCGATCAGCGACAGGTTGGCCACCGTGGCCTGGCCGAACGGGATGCCGTAGCCCAGGACCCAGAAGTGGTCGGGGCGTTCCGGGTCGCGCGCTGTGATGTGGCCGTCGCCGAGCTGCCCCCATCGCAGGGCGGCGAAGATGCGGTAGCCGATCGCCACCTCCCATTGGCGGAGCCGACGCACCTCGTCGAGGTCATCGGCCGCCATGGACCCGGCCTGATTGGCGTGGTAGGTGATGTCCGGGTAGCGGTCGAGCACGAGCGGCATGGCGCCAGCGTAGATCCTGGCAACCAGGCGGTCAGGGGGCGGTCCGGCCCTCGGCGACGGTGGAAGGGATCCGACGGCGGCCCTGGTGAGTACAGTGGGCGGGGCGGTACGCCGGTTTCGCGCTTCAGACCCGACGTCGAGCACCGACGGAGTCGACGGGTGGGGTCGGGGGCGAACCCCCTGCAGGCGGATTCTCGGTTCCATGGATAAATGGGGGGCCGTCCCCCGTCTGAGTTGGTGTGCGTGGAGCGAGCGTGATCGACCGTCGACAGCGGTCAACGACCAAGAACCAGGGGCCGCCGCTCGCTGAGACCTTCTCCCGGCTGCTGATCGAGGCGGACCCCCAGATGCGCGCCCTGGCCTATTCGATCCTGCGGGACCGGGACGAGATGGACGACGCCCTCCAGATCGCCTATCTGAAGGCCTTCCGCGAGTTCGGCTCGTTCGAGGGCCGCTCCAGGTTCTCCACCTGGCTGCACTCGATCGTCTACCGGACATGTATCGACGAGATCCGACGACGGGGCCGGTTCGAGCCGACCGACTTCGGCCAGGTCGCCTACCACGACGAACTCGTCGTCTCGGACTCGACCAACCGGATCGGCGACCGTGACACGGTCGAGGCCGCCCTCGATCGGCTCTCGCCCGATCAGCGTGCCGCCGTGGTCCTCGTCGACATGCAGGGATTCACCTTCGCCGACGCGGCCGACATCGTCGGCGTACCGGTCGGGACACTCGCCTCCCGGGTCTCGCGGGCCCGGGCCGCGCTCCGTAGCACGCTCGGCTACCCGACCTGTGGGAGGACCGACCATGCCTGACCACGACCCTCATACCAACGACCCTCATTCCAACGACGCTCACCCCCGTGAGCGCCGGTCGAACGATGACGGTCCGAACGGCCGGTATCGGAACGGGGGCCGTCCCAAGCCTCCTCGACCCGGACCCCCCGATCACAGCGACAGAGGCAGGATTTCTGTGCCCGAAGACGGCGGCCACGACCTTCCCGGGGGGGTGCCCCACCTCCGCACCCCCCACCCCGTCGGGGACCACGACGGCCGGGGGGACGAAACCGCCGGCCGGGAGGACGATTGTGACCCGATCGTGAGCAGCATCCTGACCGGCCTCGTCGTACCCGACCACCGTCCTGGATTCTGGGAAGGCCTGGAGTCCGAGGCGGCCTCGGACTCCGTCGACGGCATCGTGCGGTTGAGCGATGCCCGCAGCGGAGGTTCGCTGGCGTGGGCGCGCTCGGGTCGGGCCCGCTGGCTGGCTGTGGCGGCCGCCGCGATCGCCGTCCTCGGCGGGGCGGTGGTGTGGCGGACGGCGGTGTTGTCCCGGGACACCACCGCCGCCTACGCCGGCCACGGCGCCACCGGCGCGGACGTTACCTCCGGCGCCTCGGTCAATGCCGAGACCCGGCCCGACTACACGGCGCAGTGGCCGGTGGTGTCGGCGCTCCGGGGTGGGTACCTGGCCGGTGTGGCCCCGGACCAGGAGCGCCTCCTGGTGGTGGAACCGCTGGCCGGCGACGGTGGCTGCGAGAACGGTCCGGTGTTTACTGTCAACACCTACCGGCTCGACGGGACCCTCGCCACGACCGGCGCCATCGCGGCGGCGTCTGGGCCGACGAGCCCCGACGGGTTGGCGGTGGTGGACTACGTCCCGTTCCGGAGCGGATCAGGCGACAACCAGGCCGCGGTCACTTTCGGCTGCGAGGCGCAGGATGTCCTGGTCACCGGGAGTTGGTCGGGCGGCACCGATTCCCGTGAGACATCCACCGTGCCTCCCCCCGGCGGGCCCGGGGCGGTGCCCGACGGGGTCGATCTGCAGGCCGAGATGGTCGGGGTCGGGAGCCGGCCGGTCTGGTCACCGGATGGCCGGACCGTCACCGTCAGCTCCGACACCGGAACCGACCGGGCCCCATACCAGTTCGTCTACACCCCCTCGACCATGGCCTCCGAAACCAGGACCCGGCCCGGGACGGCCGGTGTGCTCCTGGCCGAGCTCGTCGGTAACGCCTCCGTGTACGCGGTCGCCGGCGAGCCCGTCGTGGACGTCACCGACGCCGCCGGCGCCGTGACCACGGTGCCGGTGCCCACCGGCCTCGACGACGGTCAGGAGGTGGTGGCCGTCGGTGCCGCCCTCAACGGTGATTTCAGCCGGGCCGCCGTGTACGGGACGTTCGGCCTCACCGTTGTGGAGGCGGACCCCGGGGGAGGCCCCCCGGTCATGTCCGAGCCCCTCACCGGGTTCGGGCCGATCACCGACGCCGACTTCGCGCCCAATGGCGACCTCCTGTTCGTGGCCGAAGGAGCCGAACTGCCCGGTTCCCTGGGGGTGCTGCCGGCGGACCAGACGGTCGGCGACGCCGCCAGGCTCGACATCGGGGTCGACCCGGGCGTCGCCGGGTCGCTGATCCTCGAGGGGGCCCGGTGGGTGTCCGACGGGAACGGAATCGCCCTCAGCGGCTGGGACGAGAAGGGCGTGCCGGTGGTGGCGGTGATCGTCCCGGAGGCCTCAGCGCCCGAAGGGCCGGTGCCGGTCGTGACCGAGATCGGGGTCTGGGACGAGAGCTCCCCGGCCACCGAGGAGCCGGACGAGGCGGTGGTGGCGGGCGACGAGTCGGACGTGATCTTCCCGGGTGAGGCCTTCACCGACCTGGGTCGGGAGATGATCGTGTACGTGCCCGAGGACGGCGGTGCCCCCTTCGACGTCGTCGACACCTTCCCGGCGGGGGAAGGGGTGCAGAACGTCCTGCTCGGCACCATCAGGTACGGAGACCGGCCGGCCGTGGTGTGGGAGCACATCGAGTTCGAGCTGGGTAACGAACCGGCCGGCGAGCTCTCCATCGTCATCCAACCGTTGGGCACCGACGGTCTCGATCCGGCCGAGGCGGTCACCATCGACCGGCGGACGATCACCGGAATCGACGGCAGCTGGATATACACCGACGCGGTGGCCCTAGTGGACGGAAACCTATGGTTGGAACGGGCCTTCAATCAGGGGGCCTGTTACTGGATCGACGTGGTCGATATCGACGGCAACCCGGTCGAGGGGGTCGACAACCCGGCGCCCCGACCCGACGTCGACCTCGATGAGCTGTCGGCTGAGCTGTACGACGGGTGGTCATCCGGCTGTGTCAACGTTGTGCCCATCCTGCACCCGCCGCCAACCGGCGGATGAGGTCGTACTGAGCCGGGGGATGGTGCCCGGGCCGGTCGGGACGGCGCGGCGGTCGGTCCCGGCCGGCCTCGACAATGGGTGGGTGAGGTCAGGCCGCCCGGTCCTGGTTGCCGGGCCCGGTCCGGGAACGGTCGTCCATGACCACGATCCGGGTCGGGGTGGCGCCGGCCCGGGCCGGTGACCACCGGTGCCGGAAACGGTCCGCCGACAGGCCCAGACCGGCGAAGGTCAGGGCCAACATCATGATCGCCGCGCCGAGGTAGGCGGCCTCGCGGCCGTAGGCCTCGTAGACGGTGCCGGCGAAGATGGCCATGATCCCGGCCGTCAACGCCTCGGCCGCCCCCAGCAGGCCGTGGGCGCCCGCCTGCCGGTCGATAGGCACCGAGATCCCGATGGCGACGGCGGGGGCGGTCATGGTCAGACCGTCGTTGACGGCGTGAACCATGGCGAGGGCGACGATCCAGATCCCGGACGGAACGGTGCCGTAGGCGGTCATGAACAGGGTCCCGATGGCCAGGCCGTAGCCGGCCACCCGGAACGGGCCGAAGGTCTGGGCCAGGCGCCCCCCGGTGGGTCCGAGGATGACCAGGGGGAGGGCGAACAGGGTGATCCCCAGGTTGGCCAGCCAGCCGGGGGTGCCCAGGTCGGTGTTGACCAGGTCCCACAGGGCGTCGAAGGCCCCGATCATGGCGAACGTGCCGGCGCCGAGGAGAACGGCCCCCACGAGGCTGGGGATACCGAGCAGGTCGACAGCGAACCGTTGGTGCGACCCCCCGGGCTCGTCGACCACCCCGAACGGCCAGGTGACGGCCAGGACGAGCAAGCTCAGGCCGGCCACGGCGAGGAACGGCGAGGCGAGCCCGAACGGCCCGGCCAGGACGGCCGAGATGGCCGGCCCCACGGCGAAGCCGAACACGTCGGCCGAGACGATCCGTCCCAGGTTGCGGCCCACGTTCTCTCGGTCGTGCAGCACGACGATCCGCCGGACGGCCGGGGTAGCGGCGCCGATGGCCAGACCCGAGATGATCCGGCCCGACATGATGGTGAGGGTGGTCTGGCCCAGGCCCATGAGGACCAGGCCGGCGGCGTTGATCAGAACCCCACCGGCCACCAGCTTGCGGACATGGCCCCGGTCGGCCAGGGGGGCGACCAGGATCTGGGAGGCGAACCCGGCGATGAACCCGACGCCGATGATCAGGCCGATCGTGGCTTCCGAGATCCCGTACGTGTCACGGAAATCGCCGACCAGGGTGAACAGCACCCCGTAACCGGCCGCGAGACAAGCCGTGAGGGTGGCGTACACCCCGATGACAGGGTCCACGATGCGGGGCCGGCGGGCGGGCACAAGCTTGGACACTCATGTCGAGGCTAGTCCTGGCCGGATGCCCGGCGGCCGTCAGGGGTCGAATCACCCCCGTGACCTGGTCGGTCCACCGGGTTGGTCCCGGCACGGCGCGGGCGGTCCGATGCGCCGGGCGTGGCCTGTGTCTAGTGTGGGCGGCGAGGAGGAGCCATGACTGCCTATTGCGTCGTCCGGGTTCACGTCACCGACCCCGAGCGTTACGAGGACTACAAGAAGCTCAGCCCGGGGGCGGTGGCCGCCTACGGGGGGAAATTCCTGGTCCGGGGTGGTGCCACCGAGACCGTCGAAGGCGAGGACGAGTCCCGACGGGTGGTGATCGTCGAGTTCCCCGATCTCGAGGCCGCCCGGGCGTTCGCGTCATCGCCCGAATACGGCGAGGCGCGGGAGGTCCGGAGCGGGGCCGCCGACGTGCAGATGGTGCTCGTCGACGGGGTCTGAACCCCTCCCGGTCGGGTCAGCGGCGCTTCCGGCCCCGTCGCCCCGGCTGATAGCGGCCCGCGACGGCCCCTCCGTCCCGTGGGGCTGGACGCCGTCGGGCCTATCTGCGGTAGTAGCGGGGGAAGGGCACCACGGCCGGGCCCACCAGCAGACCGAACAGGCCGGCGAGCATGAACAGCAGGCGGGCGTTGATGGGCCAGCCGGTGACGTCCAGCGGGGGCCAGAGGTTCAGATCGAGGCGCTCCGCCAAGAGGGCGTGGGCGATGGCCGCCGTCACCACGAAGCCGACCACGGCCCGGATCACCGTGGTGACCATGTTGGCGATCCGGTGGCGGCGCTGGCGGCGACGGAGCCGCCGGTTGTAGCGGCGGTGCTCACGCTCGGTGGCGTGGTGGATGCGGTGCTGGAGCTCGGGATCGTACCCGTAGGCGGGAGGACGGGCCGTCCGCACCGGTGCCGCCGCCGGGGTGCTGGCCGGGGCTGAGCCGGGTATCGGCGCGGTCGGGATCCGGGCGTGGGCGGGCGGCGCTGCGGCGGCGGGGACCGCCACGGCCACGGGAGCGGTCGGGATCCGGGCCTGGGCGAGCGGCGGTGCGGCATCCGCGGCCGCCACTGCCACGGGGGCGGTGGGTGGTGGGCCAGCGGCCACCGCCGGGCCCGGCGCGGTCGGGGCCCCGGCCCCGGGGGGAACGCTCACCTCGGGCGCCGTTTCGGGGACGGTCAGGCCATCGGTCAGGGCGTCGAGGAGCATGGCCCGCCACTCCACCGCCGAATCCGGACGCCGATCCCGCTCCAGCGCGGTGCCCCGCTCGAGGGCGGCCCGGAGACGGGTAGGGATGGGGGCGGTGGCCAGGGACAGTCGTTGCGGATGGTCACCGGTGATCACCTCGGCCACCACCATGGTGGCGGCGTAGAGATCGGCCCGATGGTCGGGACTTCCCGCCTGGTCGGCCTGCTCGGGAGCCATGTAGCCGGCGGTACCGCCGCCGATGGTCAGCCCGGAGGCGCCGTCGGAGATGTCGCGGGCCAGGCCGAAGTCGGCCAGGACGAGGCGCTCGTCGTCGGTGAGGAGCCGCCGCTCCCGGGGCGGTCGACCCCGGGAGGCGCTCGAGGTGGTGCGGAGCAGGAGGTTCCGGGGCTTCAGGTCGCGGTGGATCACCCCTCGGGCGTGAATGGCCTCCATACAGGCCCCGAGCTCGGTGACCAGGCGCATCACGTCGGCCAACCCCACCTCGGGGGTGTAGTCGATCCGGTTCCGGAGACTGCCCCGATCGGCCAGTTCCATGACCACGTAGGGGCGGTCGTCCTCGGTCTCGCCCAGATCGAACACCCCGATCAGGCGGTCGTTCCCCACCCGCCGGGCCAGCTGGGCTTCGGAGATGAAGCGCCGGCGCAGCTCGGGCTCGGCGGCGTGGTTCTCGGCCAGGACCTTCACCGCCACCTGGTCGTCGAGCTGGGGGTCGATGGCCGCGTATACGGTGGCGAATCCGCCCACCCCGATCCGCCGGACGATCTGGTAGCGCCCGATGTGCCGGGCCGGGGCGGCCGCCCCCGGAGACCGATGCGTCCCGGTTGTCGCCCGGTCGGGGCCGGGCATGGCCACCGTGCTGGGCTCGGGGTCGGTGCCGGACCCAGCGGCGACGGTCGGGTCCGGCTCGGTACCGGCCGTGTCGGCGTCGGGCGTCGTGGTGGTGCCAGGGCTAGGTGCGGCGGCGCGGTCTCGGGCGGGCGGGGTGCCGGAAGTGGCAGCGGTCCACGGCGGGTGGGCGGCATGGTCGGAGGCCGGCTCGGCGGGTGGACCGCCGGTGGGGTCGGAGCCTGGGCCGGCCTTGGGGTCGCCGCGATCGGGCCTGTCCGGGGGGACAGCGACGGTGACCCGACCGATCTCGGGGTCGAGCCGGGACAGGTCGGGGACCACAGGTTGGGTTCGGGTCGGCGGGTCGCCGACCTCGGTGTCGTGCTCGATCGGGAGGACCTCGGTGCCGTCCGGGTCGGCGGGGCGGACCGGGGCCCCGCCCTGGGTGATGGGGGCGGTCAGGACGGCCGCCGTGCCGGCCGCCGCGGTGTCGTCGCCCGGTTCGAGCGGGGCGGCCGGGCCGGTGGTGGCCGTGTGGCGACCCGGCGACGCGGCGGGGTACGTGGTGGAGGCCGAGCCGCGGGTCTGGTCCTGCCGGTCGGTGCCGCTCACTGCCCCCCTTTCGGGTCATCAACCCCATCGCCCCGGGGAGGGATCGAACGGGGCCCGACGTACCGGGTCCTACTCGTAGGGATTCATGGTAGTGGTCCGCGGCCCGGCCTCGGGTTCAGCCCGGGACCCCGCCGGCCGGGTCGTCGGACCCGACCACGCCGTCGATCCGGTCCTGGTCGTAGCCGAGCTCGGTGAGCAGATCCACCGCGTCCTGGCCCAGGTGGGGTGGGTGGCGGTAGACGCCCGGAGAGCCGGAGGCGAAGCGCACCGGGTCCTTGACCACCCGGTACGCGCCCTCGGTGGGGTGCTGGTGGTGCTGGAACAGGCCGACGGCGTCGAAGTGGGGATCCTGCTCCAGGTGCTCCAGATCGTTGACCGGCGCGGCTGGGATCGACCGTTCGTCGCAGAGTTTCAACCACTCGGCCGTGGCGCGGGAGCCGATGATGTCGTCGAGCTCCCCGTAGAGGGCGTCGACGTGCTCCACCCGGCCGTTAATGGTGGTGAACCGTTCGTCGGCGGCCAGGTCCGGCCGGCCGGCCAGGGTGAAGAAGTCCCGCCAGTTTTCGTCGCTGTAGGGGAGTACGCACACCCACCCGTCGGCCGAGCGGCGGGGCCGCCGGTGGGGGGTCCGGATGCGGAGGTAGCTGAAGTCGCCGATCGGGGGCTCGTATGCGTGGCCACTGAGGTGTTCCACCAGGTTGAACGCGGCCAGGGCCTCCGCCATCGGCACCTCGATGTGGTCGCCCTCACCGGTCTGGGACCGCCGGTAGAGGGCGGCCATCACCGCGTAGGCGATGTGGAGGGCGGCCACCTTGTCGGCCACGATGCTGGGCACGAACATCGGCTCACCCTGGGTCCAGGCGAACATGGTGGCCAGTCCGGAGCTGGCCTGGATGACGTCGTCGTAGGCGGCCCGGTCGGCGTACGGGCCGTCACTGCCGAAACCAGTGGCTGAGCAGTAGACGAGGTCATCGCGGCGGGCCCGCAGGTCGGCGTCGGTGAGACCGAGGCGGGCCAATGCCTTGGGGCGGACGTTGGTCACGAACGCGTCGGCCGTGGCCACCAAGTCGAGCATGGCCGCGCGGCCCGGCTCGCTCTTGAGGTCCAGGGCGATGCTCCGCTTGTTGCGGTTGAGGGCCATCGAAAAGGCGCTCATGCCCTCGGACCGTTTCGGTTCGAAGTGGCGGACGAAGTCTCCTTCGGGCGCCTCGACCTTGATGACGTCCGCCCCGAGGTCGGCCAGGATCCGGGTGGACAGGGGGCCCATCACGACGGTGGTGAGGTCGATGACCCGGACGCCAGCAAGCGGACCCGGGGGAGGGGAGTCGGTCATGGCCCCAAGGGTGGCTCATCCCGGATGGGTGGGGCCACCCCGGACGGGTCCGCAATGCCGGCTCCGAGCACTGGAGGATGGGGCCCGGCCGACGAACCGGGCGCAGGGGCTTCAGTGGACGGGTGGCGGCCGCGGGTTGCCCGTCGGTGGGGCGTGCCGGGGCCGGACCGGTATGTCGGCCAGCATCGCCGCCTCCTCCCGACGGAGGCCCCGGACCCGGCCACCCTTTCCCGACGGGGTGAGGCCGGCCTGCTCGGGGGTGATACGCGCCCGTCGGGAGGCGAGGAAGTCCCAGATGTCGTAGATCGCCTCCGCTGGGTTCCAACATCGCGCACGAGCGGAAGGCTGTAGAGGAGAACGGTTCACCGCCGGATTTGGCCGAGCCTGGCCGTGCCGGGCCTAGAGTTGTGGATTCTGGGGCTCGTAGCTCAGTGGTTAGAGCAGGCGACTCATAATCGCTCGGTCCCGGGTTCGAACCCCGGCGGGCCCACCGTTCCTACTAGGTAAAACACCGCACGAGACGACCTGTCGGCCAGAGATCAGCGGCGCTCATCCAAGAAAAATCCAAGAAAGTCGTCTACGTTGGCACTCCATGGCTCGGGAGTTGCGCAAGGCGACGGGGATGCGGGAGAAGTCACCGGGTGTCTGGGAGCTGGCCGTGTCGGCCGGCCGAGATCCGGTGACTGGCCGCTAACGACAGATCAGTCGCACGTTCCACGGGAACCTCCGGGACGCGAAGAAGGCCAGGGCGGCGCTTGTGGCGGAGGTCGGTCAGGGCCGCCACGACGGTGCCAACGCCACGGTCGATCAGTTGTGCACGGCGTGGCTGGCAGAGCTTGAACGCAAGGGCCGCTCGCCGAACACGATCCACAACTACCGCAAGATGTACCGACACGACGTCGCCCCGACGCTCAGCAATGTCAAGGTCACGAAGGTGACGACCAAGATGCTCACCGATCTCTACGGCGAGCATCAGCGCCGGGGTTGGCGGCGAGGAGTGTCTACCAGATTCACGCCACGATTTCGTCGATGATGACGCAGGCGTGCCGGTGGGGTTGGCGGAACTCGAACCCGGCGCAGTGGGCTGGGCCGCCGTCGTTGCCGAACGTCGCTCCGGTCGTCCCTACTCCGGATCAGGTTGTTGACCTGATCGCCGCCGGCGAGCTGGGCGAGTTCAACTGGTCATAGCGACGTGGCCAGTGTAGATGTCGTGGGCTGTGTGGCAGTGGAGGCTTCGGCGGGGCATGGTGTTGAGTCGGTGTTCGATGTGGCGGAGGTCGTCGGGGCTGTAGACGCTGAGGTTGGTGCCTCTGCCGACGTAGCGGCGGAGCAGGCCGTTGCCGTTTTCGTTGGTGGGGCGTTGCCACGGCGAGTGGGGCTCGGCAAAGTACACGTCGATCCCGGCCAGTTTGGCGAGGTCGTGGTGCGCGGACATCTCGCGTCCTTGGTCCCAGGTGAGTGTCAGGGGCGTGCTGGCAGTCGACTCGTTCGAAGGTCTCGGCGAGGGCGGCCAGCACCGCGGTGGCGTTGTGGCGCTTGGGGAGATCGGCGAGTAGGCAGTAGCGGCTGGCCCGGTCGAACAGGGTGACGATCGCGGAGCGGTTGTGGCTGCCCACGATGAGGTCGCCTTCGAAGTGGCCTGGCTGGGTGCGGGCATCTGCTTCGGGGGACGGAGCCCGATCAGGTTGAACGCTCCGAGGGGGCTCGGTTTCGGTGCTGGGGGCCCGAACACCCGGTGTTTACGGCATCGGCGGCGTCGGTGTAGCCCGGTGTGGAGTCCAGCGGGCAGGCCTCGGCGGCCGTGGGCGTAGATGGCCTGGTAGATCGTCTCGTGGCTGATGTCGGCGGTGAGGCCGTGGGTGCCGCGGCCGAGTTCGATCGCGATCGTCATCGGGGAGTCCTTGGCCCGAAGGCGTGCCGTCACATGCTCCGCGAGGGCGGTGTCGGATACGAGCTTCGCGACCTTGGGACGGGCCCGTTGCCGGTCCGCGCGCGCTTGAGCACTCGTTGCGGTGTACGCGTCGGCACCACCATTGCGGGCGATCTCAGCGCTGATCGTGGATCGGTGCCGCCCCACACGGCGGGCGATCTCGGAGCTCGTATCGCCGCGTGCGGATCTCCTCACGCTCAAGCGCGGTCAACGGGTTAGCTGGCATGCTAGGTGTCTCCATCGGTCAGGGTGCTGTGTCAACAACGGGCATCATGCCCGCCATCACGCTCTGACCGGTGGAGACCCCACCCCAACGTGTAGACGTCACCCCTTGAACTCGCCCAGCCCGAGCCTGGGCACCAACCGCGGTGTGCACAGCCCGGCCGCCGTTGCGGTTGATCTCCCGGTTGACCGTCGTCCGGCACCGACCCAACCGGCCAGCGATCACCACATCGGTCTCGCCGCGTTCGATCCCGGCACGGATCTCCTCGCGTTCGCACATTGTCAACGGATTGGCTGGCATGCTGGAAACCTCCACCGGTCAGGGATGAACGTGAAGTCGCAGTAGGCATAATCGCCTGCATCACGCTCTGACCGGTGGAACCACACACTTCAACAAGTAGCCGTCACCCCTTGAACTCGCCAATCCCCCACTCTCAGTGGTGGATAATCGCGCGCGCAGCGCGCGAGACCCCTTGGAGCTATTCATCTAGGGAAACCACCGCACGAGTCGGCCTCTCCTGGCTCGGGAGCTGGGCAAGGGAGGGGAAGCTCACCCCGGGCGTCCGGGGCTGGCAAGATGTAACCCCGACCCCCGGACCAGGAGTCACATGTGACGAGGGACAGTAGACGACGGCCGATCGATGATGTGGCCGGAGAGGTGTATCGATGGCTGCTCGGCTGAAGGCGCTGGGTCATCACCAACCGAGCCGGGTGCTCACCAACGCCGAGCTGACCGAGATGGTCGACACCGACGAGGAGTGGATCCTGCGTCGGGTCGGGATCAAGACCCGCCACATCGCCGGGCCGGACGAATCGGTGGCCGACATGGCAACCGAGGCCGGGGCCAAGGCCCTGGCCAATGCCGGCCTCGGTGCCGGCGACGTCGACATGGTCCTCGTGGCCACCACGACGGCCAAGGAGCGGTCACCGAACAACGCCGCCCGGGTGGCCGCGGCCCTGGGAGTGGCGTCACCCGCCACCATCGATATCAACACGTTCTGTTCCGGGTTCACCCACGCGGTCGCTCTGGCCGATCAGGCCATCACGGCCGGTTCGGCATCGCGGGCGCTGGTCATCGGGGCGGACAAGTTCTCCGACTTCACCGACTGGTCCGATCGTCGCACCTGCATCCTGCTCGGTGACGGCGCCGGGGCGGCGGTGGTGGAAGCGTCGAGCGAGTCAGGGATCAGCCCGGTCGTGTGGGGCTCCGACCCGGAGATGGGCCGGGCCGTTCGGCTCGAGCCGCCCGACAACCTGTTCGATCAGGACGGCCAGGCCGTCTACCGCTGGGCGACGACCAACATGGCCGAGGTGGCCCAGCGGATCTGCGAGAAGGCCGGGGTGGCGGCCGAAGATCTGGCTGGGGTGGTCCTCCATCAGGCCAATCTGCGGATCATCGACCGGATCGTCGATCGTCTCGGCGCGGTCAACGCCGTGGTGGCCCGCGACGTGGTCGATTCGGGGAACACCTCGGCGGCCAGCGTGCCCCTGGCGTTCTCCAAACTGGTCGAGCGTCGGGAGATCCCCGCCGGAGGACCGGTGCTGTTGTTCGGTTTTGGTGGCGGCCTGGCGTATGCCGGCCAGATCGTCGCCTGCCCGTAGGTAAAACGCAACGACCCTGCAACTGCTCGGCTTCACAAAGCCGTCAGGTGACAGTGAAATCGGACACACGGGCCGATGGTCACGTCGGATTTGGATTTCCCTCGCGGCTGGGCCTTCTAAAAGCGGCCTAAACTTATAGCGTGACGGTCGAGGATCATCTATCGCTGGGCCATCAACTCTGTGTGGCCCTGGCCAATGCGTCGAGAGCGATCGTGTCGGTGTACCGGCCGCTGCTCGAACAGGTCGGCATCACCTACACCCAGTACACCGTGTTGCTGGTGTTGTGGGAACAGGGCGAGACGAGCATGCGTGAACTGGCCGATGCCCTCAGTCTTGATTCGGGCACGTTGTCGCCAGTGGTCAAGCGCATGGAGCACGCCGGCCTCGTCACCCGCAAGCGTGATGATCGGGATGAGCGAGTCCTCCAGATCGGTTTGACCATCGCCGGTCACCAGCTCCGCACCGATGCGGCACGAATCCAGCAGTACGTGGAGCGTCGCACCGGGCTCAGCCTGAACGAACTGGTCCGGGTGCGCACCGAACTGAACGATCTCACCCAACGCCTCCGTAGCGACGCCGACCCCATCTGCCCCACGGTGACCCCGCTCCAGTGCCTGACCCAGCCGGTCACCTGTGATTGCGACCTCCTCGTCCTGTCCGTCGGCTGACCCCGCTCCCGGCCGCTGACCGCACGGGTCGACACGGCCGGTCGCCGGGTGGCCCGGGCCCTCAGCGGGGCTGCTGACCGTCGTCGACCTTGATCACGGTGCCGGTCACGAACTCCGAGGCCGGGGCGCACAGGTACAGCAGGGTGGAGTCGAGCTGGGCGGGGTTGCCGAGCCGCTTGCGGGGCAGGGTGGGGGTGAAATCCCCGATCCGCTCCATCATTCCGTCCATCATCTCGGACGCGAACGCTCCCGGGGCGATGCCGTTCACGTTGATGCCGTAGCGCACCCACTCCACGGACAGGGCCTCGGTCATCCGGTTCACAGCCGCCTTGCTGATCGAGTACAACGCGGCGCCCCCGCCCCCGTAATGGAACGCCCCCATGGAAGAGATGTTCACCATCCGCCCCGGCCGCTCGGCGGTAATGAGTCTCCGGGCGACCTCGGTGGCGAGCAGGAACGGGCCCCGGACATTGGTGTCCAACACGGCGTCCACCAGTTCCACCGACATCTTGTGGGCCCGCTGGGCGTCGGGAATCCCGGCGTTGTTGACCAGGATCGTGACCGGCCCGAGGCCCTGTTCGGCCGCATCGACCGCAGCCGAGATCGAAGCCGGATCGGTCACGTCGAGGGCGACGGGCAGGCAGGTCCCGCCGGCGGACGTGATCTCCTTGGCCAGATCGTCGAGCCGTTCGACCCGGCGGGCTGCCACCGCCACCGAGGCTCCGGCCGCGGCCAGGGTGCGGGCGAAGCGGTTGCCCAATCCCGATGACGCACCGGTCACCAGGGCGACCTGACCAGAAAGGTCTACGGAGGCGTTGGGCAGGGGGAACTCGTCGGGGGTCGGATCATCGGCCATGCGACGTTCTCGCACGTCTGAGGAACCGGAATCAAGTCGGGGCGGCGAACCGGTCGCGAGCCCGGTTGAGGACCGCCACCAGGGTCTCGGGCTCCTGGGCGCCCGGGATCAGCAGCCGGTCGGCGATCACGATGCCGGGCACACCCGTGATCTGGCGCTCGTGGGCCCCCTCGATGTCGGCGGCCACCTCGTCGACGAATGCCTCGCCAGTGGCCACCTCGAGGGCGGCGTCACGATCGAGGTCACAGTCGGCGGCCAGGCCGGCCAGGACCTCGGGGTCGGCCACGTTGGCGCCCTCGGTGAAGTAGGCCTGGAACAGGCGCTCCTCGAGAGGCCCCTGGGCGGAGGCGCCACCGGTGGCCCACGCCCAGGCCGAGACCCGGTGGGCGCTGAGGGTGCTGACTCGGACCGCCCGATCAAACCGGTACTCGATCCCTTCGGCCTCCCCGAGCGCGCCGAGACGCTGCGACATGGATTCGAACGCGCCCGGCCCGTACTTCTTGTCGATCGACGCGGCCAGGTTCTTCGGCTCCGTCGTCGCCGTGGGATCGAGTTGGAAGGCCCGCCAGCGGATCGTGATCTCGCCGGACCAATCGAGTTCGGTCATCGCCCGTTCCAGGCGGCGCTTCCCCAGGTAGCACCACGGGCAGACCACGTCGGACCAGATGTCGATGTGCACACAACCACCGTAGTGGGCCATCCTGTTCAGACGCCCACTGGGCAACTCGGCCCACGGCCGCGGCAACCTTGGCGAAGGATTGGTGTCGTTTGGCCCGGTGCCGCCCCTGGTCGCAGCAGACCAGGTAGCGTCGGCCCACGTGGCGCGGATATCTGAACGCAGTGAGGTGATGCCCGAAGTCCGGTCGTTGCCGCTCTCGGCCCGACTCGTCGACGTTCTTCAGGGACGCGATCGGCTCATCCCGGCCCGGGCAATCGATCAGCTGGCCATCGGCAGCATCCTGCTGGCCCTCATCTTCGCCGATCTCGCGGTGGGTGGGCCGATGCTCACCTTCGATCGGATCACGGCGCCCCTCGGCCTGTCCCGGGAATCGCCGTACCGGGTCTACGGCGACCTCCTCGATCATGTCGGCCTTCGCGTCGTGACCATTCCGATCCTGCTGGCCGTCGTGCTGTGGCTCTGGCGTCGCGGTCGCGGCGGTATCCGGCCGTTCGTCATCACCCTGCTCTCGGTACTGTCGGTGAACCTCGTGGTGGGCACCCTCAAGGTGGTGGTGGGGCGGGACAACCCGCTGAGCGGCGAGCCCCAGCTGTTCAACCACGGCATCATGTGGCCCTCGGGCCATGCCGCCAACGTCACCATGACCGCAGCCCTGGTCGTCTACCTGCTGCGCACCTACGGTGGACTGCCGATCGGGCGACGTCTCGGCATGCTGATGATCGCGGTTCCCGCCTTCCACATGATGGTGGTGAGCGCCGTGCTCGGCTACCACTGGGTCAGTGATCTGGCCGCAGGCTGGATCGTCGGTCTGATGGTGGCCATTTCCGTGGTCGGCGTGGTCGACAACGATGCCATTCTTGCCGAACCGGAGCGAGACCTTCCCCTTGCCTGAGACGCCCGCCGCGTCCGGGTGCCGTCGCGAAGCCTGACAGGCCCTGCTTCGGCAATCGGGGCTAAATCAGCATTAAGCCAGCATCTGGTGGTTGTGCGACCATAGAACCCCATGTGGCAACAAAGTCTGCCATTCTTGTCGTCGTGCATCCGCCGAACACCGGTGGGGCCCCACAGCCTCGCCGGCCCGACCCCATTGCCGCGCCCCTGATGGGGAGAACGCACCGGTGAGGCCCCCGTCCCCCCGGTCCAGCTCCGACTTCTGGCGTCTCTGGGGGGCCGCCACTGCGTCCAACCTCGGTGACGGGATCCGGCTCACCGCCCTACCGCTCGCCGCCGTAGCCGTCACCACCGACCCGCTGGCCGTGAGCGGGGTCACCGCGGCCAGTTTTGCCCCGTGGCTCGTCCTCGCCCTGGTCGGCGGGGCGATCGCCGATCGGTTCGACCGGCGTCGCCTGATCGTCACCGGGCAGGTGGTGCGGACCGTGGCGGTGGCCGGCTTCGCGGCCGCGGTTGCCGCCGGCCACGCCGGTCTGGCGGCCATCTACGCGATTGCCGTGATCATCGGGGTGGGGGAGGTGGTCGTCGACAGCGCCGTGCTGGCCGCCGTGCCCCGGGTGGCCGGCGACGATCTCGACCGGGCCAACAGCCGGTTCACCGCGGCCCAGTTCATCACCAACGACGCGGCCGGCGGTCCCCTCGGGGGATTGCTGTATTCGGTCGCGCCCGCCCTGCCCTTCGTGGTCGACGCCGTGTCGTTCGCGGTCGGGATCCCGCTCATGGCCTCGGTGTCGGTGCCCCTGCAGAACACCTCCGCCGGGCCGGGGCCCACGATCAGCCGTCTGTGGGACGACATCGTCGAAGGGGCACGGTTCCTGGCCGACGACGGTCTCCTGGCCGGTCTCGCCGCCGCCGTGGCCATCTCGAACCTCGCTGATGCGGCCTCGCGGAGCTTGATGGTGATCCTCGTGACCGATCAACTCGGTGGGGGTGGGGTGGCCTTCGGCCTGGTGATCGCCACTGCGGCCATCGGCGGATCAGGGGGCGCGGCGCTGGGGCCGCGGCTGGTCGGCGCCGTCGGACGTCGGGCCGTGCTGGTGGGGGCGTTCGTCGTGTTGGGCGCCGGGACCGCGGCCATGGCCACCGCTGGGCGGGTGGAGTTGGTGGCCGCCGGATCCACCGTGGCCATGTTCGCGGTGGGTGCGTTCACGGTGGCCAACCACTCTGTCCGCCAGCACCTCACCCCGGATCATCTCCTGGGCCGGGTGACCGCTACCGCCCGGCTGCTCGCCCTCGGGGCCGTACCACTCGGCGCGCTCGGTGGTGGCCTGCTGGCCCGCCAGATCGGGGTCCGGTCAACCATGTTGGCCTCGGCCGCGGTCAGCGCCGGGATCGCCCTGCTGGTGGCCCGGGTGACGTCCGGCCGGGCTCTCGATCTCGAGCTCGAAAAAGAATCTGGGTGAATCCGGGAACTTTTGCGATCCCTGACGCGACACATCCCATCGGAAAGGCGCTGAAGGGCACTCACCGAATCGGGAATCCCAGTTCAGTGAAAATCCCGGAAAGCGCACATGAATCGTGGCCCCGGTGGCCGGCAACGAGGCCGGCCCCCGGAGTCCGAGAATCTAGCCACCTTGGCTAGGACGCCCGGCGAGCCGTCCCTCGTCTAACTGCCCCAACCATTGGGGCGGCTCGCCGGGCATGTATCTCTCCTTCCGCCACGATTGCCGGAGCCCAGCTCTCGGCGGGTCCGGCTTCGGCAATCGCGGTTGACCTCGTTTTCCCGGGTGCGTGTGATCCTCGATGGGGCCCACGGGCCCAGTGGTCAGGTGCCGACGGTGAGGCTGGTGGTCACGGCACTGGAGTGGCGCCCGACCCGGTCGACGCCCATGGCCGACACATCGTATTCCCCGGCCGGGAGTCCCGTCGTGGTGATGGAGTACGACCAGGGAACGGTCTGGCCCTCGCCACCGATCACTGAGATCTCGACTGCGGTCTCGGCCGGGATCGGAGCCCCGGTCCGGGGATCGTAGGACTGGTTGTCGGGGCCGACCACGGCGAGCTGGACGGCGACCAGACCTTCGGCTGCGGTAGCCGTGCCCGACACCGTGGCCACGGCTGGGTTGCCGGCCGGGCGGGACACGGTGTCGAACATGACGGTGATCTCGGAGCTGGCGACCGCCGGGGTCTGGGGCCGTGGCCGGGTGTCATCGGGCAAGCTGACGTCGGTGCCGGCCCCGCCCTCGGTCTCGGCGACACTCGACGACGGACTCGCCGTGGTGCTCACCGACGGCTCGGGGTTCGTCGTGGCCTCGGATTCGACCGCGGATGGGGCGGACTCGCTGCCGAGACCCGCGCCGTCGGAATCGTCGCCGTCGAACCACATCATGGCGGCCAGGATGAAACCGATGGAGAGCCCGGCCACGGCGGCCAACCATGGCCGCGTCCAGCGAGGTTCCACATCGTCGAGCGCCGCGGTGCTGCCCATGGGGGCGTACGGGCTCTGCAGGGCGGTCCGCACCGCGGCGTTCCACGCCGTCATGTCGCTGTAGCGGTCACTCGGGTCCTCGGCCATACCGATGGCACACACCGGGCCGAGGGCGGTGGCATGACGCGAACCAGCGGCCGCCCACTGCATCACTGCGCTCGCCCCGTAGATGTCGGCCCGGATGTCGACCTGGGTCATCTCGCCGTGCTGCTCGGGAGCGGCGAACCCGGCGGTACCACCGCCGGAGGTGATACCGGACGCCGCCCGGAGATCCTTGGCGTACCCGAGGTCGCTGAGCAGCAGACGCTCCCCCCGGTCGAGCAGGGTCCGCCCGGACCACGGCGCCGGTCGCAACCCGTTGTTCCGCACCAGCAGGTTGCCCGGGGTGACGTCGCGGTGGACCAGATTAGCGGAGTGGATGGCGTGCAGCGAATGGGCCATGGTCTCGGCCAGCACCAGCAGGTCGCTCCGCTCCAGGCCCCGTCGCTTGTCCCACAGGTCGTTGACCCTGGTCTCGAGGTCGCCTCGGTCGGCCAGCTCCATCACCATGTACGGCTGACCCGAGTCGGTCTCATTCAGATCGTAGATGGAGGCCACCCAGTACGAATCGACCCGGCGGAGATGCTGGGCCTCGGAGATGAACCGCTCGCGGTGCTCGGGAACGAGGCTGTGGTTCTCGGCGAGGACCTTGATGGCCACCTCGGACCCGAGACGTTCGTCGACGGCCCGGTAGACGGTGGCGAACCCACCGGACCCGATCGGGGCGATCACCCGGTACCGCCCGATCTTCTCACCGCGCCGTTCAGCCATGCGCACCCTCGTCGAGGATGGCTGCGGCCAGCATCGCCCGGCCCCGGGCCAGGCGTGAGCGGACGGTGTTGAGCTGGATACCGAGCTCCTCGGCGATCTCCTCGTACGAGCGACGCTCCACGTCGCGCAGCATCACGGTGTCCCGGTAGTGGACGGGGAGAGCATCGACCGCGTCGCGGATCGCGGCCCGTTCGGCCACCACCGAGCTGAGACGCCGCGATGCCCCGACGATCGCGGACTCGGCGGTGTCGAGCGGGACATCAGGGTTCATGCGGCGGAGGTGGCCAACGGCGACGTTGCGGGCCACCGAGTAGAGCCAGGTCGTGAACTTCGCCTCGCTGCGGAACTTGTGGATCGACTCGGCCACGGCAATCAGGGTGTCCTGAGTGGCTTCGTCCACCAGCTCGTCGTTGATGATGAACCGGCGGACGGTGGACGCGGCCAAGCGCTGATCGTCGACGATCTGCAGCAGGGTGTCGAGGGCGTCAGCCGATCCGGCCGCCGCATCGAGGGCAAGATTGTTGAGTAGCTCGGACAGCTCGTTGCGATCGTCGTGAGGAAGCACGAGCCCTTCTCCAAACCGGCCGGTCATCGGAACCGACTCTGCCCGGTGCGACCATGGCGCCCAAGGGTCCACCAGACAGGTCGTTCCGGGTCAATCTACTTGCAGCTCGGGCAATGCCGCCCTCGGGCCGCCGTTTCCCCTGGCCGGCCTGGGATCAGCTGGTTCCCTGGCCGACCCGGGCGGCGGGGTCGATGTCGAACAGAGCCCGGGCGTTGTCGCCGATGAACAGGCGGCGGGCGTCCGGTGGGAAGGCATCCGCCAGCTCCTGCAGGTCCTCGACGTACTCGGGGGTGTGGTCGGCGTGAGGGAAGTCCGACGCCCACAGGAACCGATCGGCCCCGTAGCGCTCAGCCAGGGCCGGGATGGTCCGTTCGTCGGGGTCGCAGCTGATCCAGATCCGTTCCCGGAAATAGTCGCTGGGTTTGTGTTCGAGCGGTACCCGGGTACCCACGAAGGTGTGGCCGTACACGGCGTCGATCCGGTCGAGCCAGTACCCGATCCAGCCGCCCCCCGATTCGAGCACCAGCACCTTGAGGCGGGGGAACTGGTCGAACACCCCGTAGTCGAACAGGGTGGTGAACTGGTGGCGGACCCCGTCCGACGCCTGCACCGAGGCCAGGAGCCGGAGCTGTTTCACGTTCTCCCACGACCCCATCCGGGTGCCCTTGGTCCATTGGGGTTCGAAGGTGGGGTGGATGGCGAGGGGCACGCCGAGATCCTGGGCCGCCGCGAACACCGGGTTGTTGTCGGGATGGCCGAGGGGCCGCCCGTTGTGGGTGAACGGGGCGACGTAGCCGCCCTTGGCCCCCTCGCCCACGGCCCGCTCGAGTTCGCGGGCGGCCGCGGCCGGGTCCGACAGGGACAGGTGGGCCGTGGGTACCAGCCGCGGCGTGTCGGCGCAGAACTCGCAGATCCACCGGTTGTAGGCCTTGGTGTAGGCCTGGGACAGAGCCGGATCCTCCACCTCGGCCTCCCACAGCAGGCCGACGGTGGTGTAGAGGATGGCGGCGTCGATGTTCTCGGCGTCGAGGACGACCAGGCGTTCACCCGGGTCGATCGTGCCGTAGGGCGCCTCGGCCAGATAGGTGCGGTCCGGATCGGACTGGAGCGCCTTGAGGTCTGGATCTCCCATGGCGCCCAAGGTCGACGGGAAGCCCCTGCGGCTCATCGTCGACCGCCGCCCGTCGATCTCGAGCTCCTCGAGCCCGTCCTCGTCGACCCGGAAGCGGAGTGCCCGATCGAGGAACTCCGGATCGATGTAGGTCTCCCACAGATCCGGTGGTGCCAGGATGTGGCCGTCGGCGTCGACGGCGACGTCCACGGTCTAACGGTGGGTTTCGTGAATCGGCCGTTGGGCCGGAATGGTGGTCGGCATGGTCCCCTTCTCGCGTGCTGACGCCGCCGCCGTCGTTGCTCGTGACGGTCATGGCTCGTGACGATCATGGCTCATCGCCGAGCACAGCACGGAATTGGGTTGGGTGCCGCCCCGGTCGGCTCAGCGGGGGGCGACGGGGGAGAAGCGGGCGTCGAGGTGTTTCACACCGTGAATGAAGCTCGACATCAGGGGCACCGGCGGACCGGCGGCCTCGATGTCGGGCAGGCGATCGAACAGCTCCCGGAACATCACCGTGATCTCCCGCCGGGCCAGATGGGCACCGAGGCAGAAGTGCGGCCCGGGGCCGCCGAAGCCCACATGGGGGTTCGGGTTGCGGCCCACGTCGAAACGGAACGGATCCTCGAACACCGCCTCGTCCCGATTGGCCGCCAGGTACATCATGCACACCTTGTCGCCGACGGCGAGCTTCTGGCCACCCAGCTCGGTGTCCTGGGCCACGGTCCGCCGCATATAGGTGACCGGACTGCCCAACCGCACGATCTCCTCCACCGCAGTGGGTGCCAGACCCTCGAAGTCGGCCATCCACCGGGCCCGCTGGTCGGGATTCTCGGTGAGGAAGGTCAACCCCCAACCGATGGCGTTGCGGGTGGTCTCGTTGCCCGCCACCACGAGCAGGATGAAGAAGCTGGCCAGGTCGGTTTCCGAGAGGCGATCCTCGCCGAGATCGGCGTTCATCAGCTGGCTGGTCAGATCGGTACCGTCGCCGCCCTTCTTGTTCTCGGCCACCTCGTGCATCAGCTGGGACAGGTCGCTGCCGGCCGAGAAGATGGCTCCGAGGATGTTCTCGTTCTCGGCCACGTACTCCGGGTCGCTGGCGCCGAGGATCACGTTGGTCCGGTCGAACACGAACCGGTACTGGGAGGCGGGCACGCCCATCAGTTCGCAGACGATCCGCAGCGGCAGCTCCGCGGCCACGTCGACGATGAAGTCGACCTCACCCCGCTCCGAGATGCCGTCGACAATCTCGGCCGCCACCTGTTGGACGGTGCCCTCGAGCTGGCCGAGCATCCGGGGGGTGAACCCGGCCGACACGATGCGCCGCAGCCGGGCGTGGCGGGGGTCGTCCATCGCGATCATCGACGAGAAGAACTCGTTGAACTCCGGCGGAGCGTCGAGCAGGGTGATGCCGGACGCGGAGGAGAAGATCTCCGGGTGTTTCGAGGCGTGCAGGATGTCGGCGTGGCGGGTGACCAGCCAGGTGCCGGGACCCTGTGGAAGGGGTACGTCGGGCGGCGGGACGGGCTCGGGGATGAACGTGACCGGACGTTCGGTCCGGTAGGCGGTCAGAATCTCCTCGATGCGCTCCCGAGGCTGGACCCAGAACCCCTGGGCCACCGGATTGGCCTCGTGATCGGTCTCCAGGTCGGCGTCGAGAACGTTGCTCATGCCGGGATGCTACACGCGGGCCCGACAGCGGGTCAGAACGGTAGTCCCCCAGGCCCAGGGCCGATGACCTGAAATGGTATGACATTCGAAACATCTTCTTCACGTTCAGTAGGAATCGTCGGGTCGGCTCCTACCCTTGGTGAGGAACGTGTGAACCCAGACAAAGGAGCTCGCCATGGCCAAACAACGATCGAGCTTCGCCAAACTGCAGCGGGACAAGGCCAAGAAGGAACGGGCCGCCCGGAAGAGAGCCGAACGGCAGGAGCGTCGCGGGGGCGAGGTCGAAGAGGCCGCCACCATCACCCTGCCCGCCGAATCCGAGGACGGGTCGCTCATCCCCGGCGAGGGTGAGTTGTCGGCACCCGAGCTGCTCGCCCTCATCGAGGATCTGCACGCCCGGCGTGAAAGCGGCGACATCAGCCTCGAGGACTTCGAAGAAGCCAAGGTGGAGTTGTTCGCCCGGCTGCCCGTCGATTGACGGGTGCTCGGCGCCCCGAGGCGCCTGGACCCCGCCGAACGACGGACCCGAGCCCTGCCGCCTGACCCTGACCGACCGCGTCCGTTAGGGTCGTGACAGCGGCGGTTCGTCGGGTGGTCCGGCCCCGCCTGAGAGGGGTTTCGCATGACCGAACAGCTCGTTCACCCGGGCCGGTTCGACGGCCAGGCCGCCGTGGTCACCGGCGCCGCGTCCGGTATCGGCTTGGCGATCACCCGACGCCTGGTGGCCGAGGGGGCCCGAGTGGTGGCCGGCGACGTCTCGGCCGAAGGCCTGAAGGCCCTCGACGTCGAGCTCGGGGATCAGGTCCGCACCATGGTGGGTGACGTGACCGTCGAAGCCGATGTGGAGGCCCTCGCCGCCACCTGCGTCGACACCTACGGTCGGCTCGACGCCGGGTTCAATGTGGCCGGCGGATCCCGCCCGGCCCTGATCGTCGACATGACGGCGGACGACTGGGACTTCACGGTCGACCTCTGCCTCAAGGGGGTGTTCCTCGGGATCAAGCACGAGGCCCGCCGCATGATCGAGGCCGGCACCAAGGGGGCGATCGTCAACATCGCGTCGCTCAACTCGCGGGTACCGATGTTCTTCGGTGCCGCCTACTCGGCCGCCAAGGCGGGTGTGGCCAGCTTGGGCCGGAGCGCCGCCTTGGAGCTCGGCGAGCACGGCATCCGGGTGGCCACCGTGTCACCGGGTCTGACCGATACCCCGCTGGTGGCCGGGATGACCGGCCTGCCCCAGGTGTACGACGCGTTCATGGAACGGATCCCGCTGCAACGGCCGGCCACCCCCGAGGACATCGCGGCAGCCGCCCTGTTCCTGGCCAGTGCCGACGGGGCGTACATCTCGGGAGCCAACCTGTTCGTCGACGGAGGATGGGAGCAAACCGCCTATCCCGACATGCGGCCCCTCATGGCCGACATCGCGGCCGCGGCCGAAACGGCCGAGACCGGCGCAGCGGCCGAGGTCGTGGAGGGTGGCCCCGGCACCAGCTGACGGCCCGGACCGGACGGTGAGCGGCCGGCCCGCCAGGTCCGGGGCACGGCCGCCAGGCCTACGGCACGGCCTTGAGGGCGGTGAGTGCCCGGCGGGCCCGCTTCTCGCTCACCTTGGACGAGGTGCCGAGGGTTTGGGCGAAGAGGCCGACCCGGAGTTCTTCGAGCATCCAGACCAGCTCCTCGACGGCATCGGCCCGTGCCGGCGACCCGGCTCGGGCGGCCTGTTCGGCCAGCTCGTTGTCGAGGCGGCGGCACACCGCGGTCAGTTCCAGATCACGGGTCGGACTCTTGGTCAGGTTCTCCAACCGGACCGCCAGCCCGTCCAGGTAGCGGACCAGGTCGGGCCAGCGCTCGTGACCCACCCCGGTGAGGAAACCCGGGTAGGTGAGCCGGTGCAGGTGGGCTCGGGCGTCGGCCAGGGACGGCCCGTAGTTCTCCGCGGACGCCACCTGGTCGAGCCGGCGCTGGATCCACTCCGACAGGGCGACCACGTCGACGATCACCGCGGCCACATCGGCCAAGAGATCGTCGAACCGGGCTCGGGCCAGCGTAACGAGCTGCTCCCACCCGGCTGTGGTCCAGGGCGGGCCGCCGTGTTCGATGAGGATGGCGTCGAGGCAGGCGTCGATGGCGTCGACATACCAGGCCGCCTTGGCCTGGACCGGGCCGTTGACCAGGGCGAGGGCGGTCGCCGGCGGGATGAGCCGATCAAGCCGACGCACCGGGGAGGGGAGGGCCAGGCGGAGCAGACGGCGAACCCCGAGCCAGAGGGCGTCGTGCTGCTCATCCTCCGTGGCCACCAACCGGAGCGACACCGAATCGCCGTCGTCGACCAGGGCCGGGTACGCCGTCACCCCGTCCAGGTCGACGCTTCGAGGCAGGTCTCCCACCGTCCAGTCGGTGAGGCCGGACCGTTCCCACGCCGTTCCGTCCGCCGCGGCCCGGTCGGCGATCGACCGGCGGGTCTCCTCGACCAGCTCTGCCCGTAACGCCTCCAGGTCCTTGCCTTCGGCCAGCAGCTCATAGTCGTCGTTGATGACCCGGAACGTGGGCCGCACGTGGGGGGGAACCCGGGACGGGTCGAACTGATCGGCCCGGATGACCAGACCACGGCGTTTGCCAAGGGTGTCGGCCAGCACATCGAGTAGGGGGCCGTCGCCGGGGCCGATGTCGCCGGCCGCGTCGGCGGCGGTGTCGGCCACCGGGGTGAGGGCCTTGCGGGTCGCTTTGGGCAGGGAGCGGGCCAGGGCGGTGATCAGCTCCCGCCGGAACCCGGGGACGGTCCAGGCGAACGGCTCGGCGTCGAGGCCGGCGAGGTGCTCCACGGGCACGAGCACGCTGACCCCATCCAGGTGGCTGGTGGGGTCGAAGGTGTACACCAGTTCGAGGTCGAGGCCGCCCTGGACCCACGAGTGGGGGAACGCGGTCGGGTCGACCAGGGCTCCCACCTCCTCGGTCGGCCGCAACAGGTCCTCCACCGTGAGATCCAACCGGGCCGGATCCAGCGATCTCGCGTGGGTCCACCAGGTGTCGAACTCGGTCACGGTGGCCACGTCGTCGGGAAGCCGGGCGTCGTACCAGTCGTGCAGGGTCTGGTGCTCCACCAACAGGTCCCGGCGGCGGGACCGGGCCTCGATCTGCTCCACCTCGGCCAACCGGGCCTGATTCCGGGCCACGAAGTCGTGTTCCCCGTGCCATTCGCCGTCGATCAGGGCGTGATGGATGAACAGGTCACGGGCCAGGTCACGATCGACGGCGGTGAGGGCCCGGGGCCGGTCGGCCACCAGGGTCAACCCGTACAGGGTGACCCGCTCGGGCACGAGGGCGGCGCCCCGCTCGGCGTCCCACCACGGCTCGCCATGGCTGACGGTGATCAGATGCCGGGCCAGAGGCTCGATCCAGTCCGGATCGACGGTGGCCACATCCCGAGCCCACAGTCGGCTGGTTTCGACCAGCTCGGCGGCCATGACCCACCCCGGGGGGTGGGCGGTCAGACCCGACCCGGGGGCGATGGCGAACCGGGTGCCGCGGGCCCCCAGGTACTCGGTGATCGGGCGTCGGGGCCGCCGACCCCGGACCGGGGCGGTGGGCCGGGCCCGTTCGGTGCGGGGGTCGCGCCGACCCACATGCGACAGGAGCCCCGACAGGATCGAGCGGTGGATGGCATCGGCCTGGGCTCCGCTCAGCTCCACCGGTTCGCCGGTGCCGGTGGGCCGCGGGTGGCGCCGGACCCCGGAACCGAGCTCGAGCCGGCGGGCCTCCCGCCTCAGCTGGTTGTGGAGGTCCCGCCATTCGACGACCCGGTGGTAGTTGAGGAACTCGCGGCGGCACATCCGCCGGAACTGGTTGCGGGACAGGGTCTTGCGCTGGTGCTCCAGGTAGTCCCAGAGGTTCAGGTAGGCGACGAAGTCCGAGCGGTTGTCGCGGAACCGGCGGTGGAACTCCTCCGCGGCCTGGCGCTTCTCGGCCGGCCGTTCTCGGGGATCCTGGATGGACAACCCCGAGATGATGATCATCAGCTCGGCCCCGCAGCCTTCCCGGGCCGCCTCCACCAGCATCCGGCCGTATCGGGGGTCGACGGGGAGACGGGCCAGGGAGCGCCCGATCCGGCTGAGACGACGGCCTCGGTTCCGGCCCCGCCGGTTCCGGCCGCCGCGTCGCCCCGGCCGCCCGCCCCGGTCATGTCCCCGGTCCGGATCGCCGGCGTCTTCCCCGGCGCGGCCCGGCGGCCCGTGGTTGCCACGATCGGTGAACGCGGCCAGTTCTTCGAGCAGGGCGATCCCGTCGCGGATCGCGGCGTCGTCGGGCCGGTCGACGAACGGGAACCGGGCCACGTCGCCCAGGCCGAGCGACGTCATCTGCAGGATGACCGCCGCCAGGTTGGTTCGCTGGATCTCGGGTTCGGTGAACTCGGGGCGGGTGAGGTAATCGTCCTCGCTGTAGAGGCGGATGCACACCCCGGGACCCAGGCGGCCGCACCGGCCCGCCCGTTGGTCGGCCGAGGCCTGCGACACCGGCTCGATGGGGAGCCGCTGGACCTTGGTTCGGGCGCTGTACCGGGAGATCCGGGCCGTGCCGACGTCGATGACCGAGCGGACCCCGGGAACCGTTACCGAGGTCTCTGCCACATTGGTGGCGATCACCACCCGGCGGGCCCGGTGGGGCGCGAACACCCGTTGCTGTTCGGCGGCCGACAGACGGGAGTACAGGGGGAGGATCTCGGATCCGGGGAGGTCGAGGTCGGCCACGGCGTCGGCGGCGTCACGGATCTCCCGTTCCCCGGAGCAGAACACGAGAATGTCGCCGGTGGTGCCCTGCCACAGTTCCGAAACGGCGTCACTGATGCCCTCGGTCTCGTCCCTGGCCCCGCCGTCGACGGCGGCGTCCTCGAGGGGTCGGTATCGGACCTCGACGGGATACAGCCGGCCGGACACGCTGATCACCGGGGCGTCGTCGAAATGGCGGGAGAACCGTTCGGTGTCGATGGTGGCCGAGGTGATGATGACCTTCAGGTCGGGTCGGCGGGGCAGGAGCTGTTTCAGGTAGCCGAGGATGAAGTCGATGTTGAGGCTTCGCTCGTGGGCCTCGTCGATGATGATCGTGTCGTAGCGGCTGAGGGTGCGGTCACGGGCCAGTTCGGCCAGGAGGATCCCGTCGGTCATCAGCTTGAGGCGGGTGTCGGGGCCGACCCGGTCGTTGAACCGCACCGCGTACCCGACGGGGCCGCCCAGCTCCACACCGAGCTCGTCGGCCACCCGGGCGGCAATGGTGCGGGCGGCCAGGCGTCGGGGTTGGGTGTGACCGATCATGGCGCCGTCCGCGCCCCGGCCCAGTTCGAGGCAGATCTTGGGCAACTGGGTGCTCTTGCCCGACCCGGTCTCGCCCGCCACCACCACCACGGGGTGGGCCGCGATCGTCGCCGCCAGCTCATCCCGGCGGTCCGTGATCGGCAGCTCCGACGGGTACGTCACGTCGAGGCCGGGGCGGCTGGAGGTGCTCATCGTCCTCCGAGGGTACTGGGACGACTGGACCCGGTTCGGGTGTGACGAACGACCCGAGAATCGGTGTTCAGCGCATTGATGTGATTGGCTCGATAGGTGGCCTGTTGCAGGATCGTCACTATTTGGGGCAGTCGAGGAGGCCGCTGACAGTCAACTGAAGGGATTCGCACATGCGAACCGACCGCAATTATTGGGTGATGCTGCCGCCGTCGAAGTCGGCTGAACGGGTGGCGGACGCCGCCACGACCGCCGAAGGCACCGGGATGGAGGGGGTGTTCTCCTTCGAGCTGGCCACCAATCCCTGGGCGTCACTCGGGGTGGCCGCGGCCACCACGTCGACGGTGCAGTTGGCGACGGGCATCGCGCTCGCCCTGGCTCGCTCGCCCTACGACACCGCAGTGGCGGCCATGGAAATCGACCGCCTGTCCGAAGGTCGATTCACGCTCGGGCTCGGCTCCGGTGTGGGCTCGACCATCGTTGATCACTACGGGATGGACTACGCCCATCCGGTCGCCCGAATGGCCGAAGCAATCGAGATCATTCGCCTGGTCACAACCGGTGAGGCCCGCTCGGTCGGTGAGTTCAACGGCCGCTTCCACCAGCTGGACTTCAGCCAGGTGACCCTGCCGAAACCGGTTCGGCCCCGGCTGCCCATCTGGGTGGCCGCGCTGCGGGCTCCGATGGTCAAGCTCGCCGGGCGGCTCGCCGACGGCCTCATCGGGCATCCGTCATGGTCGCTGGAGTGGTCGCGTGAACAGGTGAGCGGCCCGTTCGCTCAGGCCCTGGCCGAATCCGACCGGTCACGCGACGAGGTGGAGGTCAACCTGTGGCAGGTGGTGGCGCCGAACGCCGACCGGGCCCAATCGGTTCGTGACGCCAAGACCCACGTGGCCCTCTACGCCTCCATCCCGCAGTACCTCCCGTACTTCGACGCCCACGGCTTCGGGGCGGAGGCCAAGATGCTGGTGGAAGCGGGCGGTGCCGGAGCCCGCGCCGATCTCGACCTGGTGCCCGACGCCATGGCCGAGACGTTCGTGGTGTGCGGCACCACCACCGAGGTGGCCGACACGCTCGGCAGCTACGACGATGTGGCCGACTCGATTTGCCTTCAGCCGCCGCCGGTCGCCGGGCCGGACCGCAAGGCCTACGAGGCGCGGATCGCGGTGGTGATGGCCTCGACCTGATCAACCGCCGGGTTGGGCGGTCGAACGGTTCGGCCGCTCAACCCAGCCAGGCGGGGGAGTGGTCGAGCAGGAACTCGCTCACGTCATAGCAACGATCGAACACGTCGCACAGGTTCTCGCGGTGCATGAACAGGTCGTCGAGGCCGAGCTCGATACGGGCGGTGATGGCCAGCGTCCGCTCGGGAGCATCGGTCACCTCCACCGTGGAGTCGATGGCCGACACCTTGAGCGGCAGCTCGGCGCCACCCACCCCCGCCAGGTCGGTGGCGAGCACCAGCAGATCGGGGGCATCGTGCAATGGGGGTAGGCCCCAGGTGAACAGTAAGGGCACCGTGAACCCGGTGGGAGGTTCCGCGTAGTCCGGCAATTCGAGCATCTGGTCCTCGAACGCCAGCAGGACGCGGGGATCGAGCTCGATGGCCAGGTGCAGATCGACCGGTCCGCCGCAGGCCCGTTCGGGGTGCAGATCAACCTCCCATGCCTGACGCATGGAGTAGGTCTCGATGAAATGCCGCTCGTCGTGCACGTGGAACTTGTGATCGGTGGGGTGGTCTTTGAGATCGGCCACGTATCCGGGGACGTCGATGATCGCCACGCCTCTAGCCTGCCACCAATCGCGGCCGATCGGGCGGGTTGGTCGCCGGTATCGTGTCAGGCCGTGGACCCAGCCGAGATTCTCGACCTCTTCGACGATTTGGTGAGCGAGGTGGTCGACGCGCTGTCGGAGCTCGACGACTGGGGTCCTTCCGGTGAGAAACCCGGACAATACGTGCACGATGTGGTGGCCGATGAGGTCGTGGTCGGCGGCCTCCACGACGCCGGACTCCGGGTGTTGAGCGAGGAGACCGGGCTCACCGGCGACGGTGAGATCACGGTGGTGGTGGATCCCGTGGACGGCTCGACCAACGCGTCACGCGGTCTGCCGTGGTACGCCACCAGCTTGTGCGCCGTCGACGCCGACGGTCCCCTGGTGGCCGATGTGGTCAACCTGGCCACCGGTGACCGGTGGCGGGCGGTGCGCGGGAGCGGGGTGGAGGCGACCCACGCCGAGCTGGCGGTGACCGACCGCCGGCGTCACCTGTCGGAGTCCATCATCGCCTGCAACGGCCTACCCCCGAGCTACGGGGGTTGGAAGCAGTTCCGGTGTTACGGTGCTGCGGCCCTCGACCTCTGCTCCATCACCACCGGCGTGTTCGACGGCTATGTCGACGTCAGCCGGGCACACGGCGTCTGGGACTCTCTCGGCGCCATGCTCGTGTGCCAGGAAGCGGGGGTGCCGATCGTGGACGCCCTCGGACGGGATCTGGTGGTCCTCGACCCGGCCCAGCGCCGCGGCCCGGTGGCCGCCGCCACGCCCGAGCTGCTCGCCGAGGTCATGGCCATGCAGGCCGAGTGGTGATCCACGCCGGCCCGGACCGGCCGGCCTTTCCCGGACCCCGAACCTTCCGGGCTCGGTACACTGCGGTCCTCCGGGCGCTTAGCTCAGCTGGCTAGAGCACCTCCCTTACAAGGAGGGGGTCGGGGGTTCGAGCCCCTCAGCGCCCACGCCGTTCGCCTTCGGCTCACTAACCGAGTTTCGGCTTCGCCGAAACGTCGCTGGCTGAGACGCCGTGAGGGTGTGAAAGCGCTCCTATGAGGACCACGCCGTTCGCCTTCGCTGCGCGCGTCCGATCGTCATGAACGATCCTCCAGAGGGAGGATGCGGCTATCGGCCAGGGCGGCGGTGCGGTGCCCGAGGCCGGCGACGTAGGCCGCGTCGTCGGCGAAGGCGAAGAAGTCGTCGATCGACGCCTGGCGGATCAACATCACGAGATCCCACCGCTCGTCGGGCGGGCCGATGAACATGTGGCCGCCCTCCCCGAGGAACATCACCGACCCGCCCGACGCCTCCAGGAACGGGAGGGTGTGCTCGATGTAGCGGTCGTAGGCGTCGCGACCCGAGATCGGGGCGGCCGGGGCCAGGTCGGGAAAGGCGCCGTAGTCGGCCACGGTCCGGAACCGGAGCAGGTTCAGCATCGTGACCGGGCCGGTGAGTCCCCGCTCGAGAAGACGCACCACGTTCTCATGATCGGGATCGATGTACACGGTTTCGGAACCTAACGGGCGGGAACGCCGATCACGTGATGCGCCGCAGGACGAGCCGGAGCCGCCGCGGCGCCTCCGCCCGGTCGAATGCTGCGAGGGTTCGACCGCAACGTCGAACCCGGACCGATCCCTTGGGCCGCCGTCGCGTGCTGCAGTCGGCTGGGCGTGAATATCTCGGCTGCGGCCAGCGAGGCGGTGGCGGTGGCGGTGCGCGCCGCGTTGATCAACTGCGGCGGACTCCATGTGATCGATCAGTGGATGCTCACCCGTCAGGTTGGCTCGGTTGGCGAGGCCGCACTCAGGCGGGTGTGCGTTGCCTTGAGCTACGCGCTCGGCTGTTGAAAACGGGGCCTCGGTGTCGGTGCATCGTTGGCCGCGCCGTCGGGCGGGGTCAGGGGGCGTCGGCCTCCGGCCGGATCCTACGGCCCGTCATCGGTACCGGGGGTGGACGGGTAGTCGGCCAGTACCCCCAGTTGACGGAACCCGGCCCCGGTGTCGACCACCTCCCACACCTCGACGATCCGCGACCCGTCAGAGCGGACGAACAGGGCCTGATCGACCCGAATCTCGTTGCCGGTCGGATCGATCCCCAGGAATCGGCCCCGGTGGACGCCGCCCGCCCGGACCCGGGCCGCCGCGGCCTCGCCGTCACCGACGATGGCCACGATCTCGTGGGTCAGCTCGTCGAGACCGTCATGGGCCGCTCGCCAGGCGGCGATCTGGTCGTCGACGCCCCGGCTGGTGATCCCGCCCGGGGAGTGGGTGACGACATCGGGGTGCAGCACCCGTCGGAGGGCGTCGTAGTCGCCGGCGTCGCCGGCGGCGACGTAGCTGCGGATGAGTTCCCGGGCTTCGCGCATCGGCTCCCCTTCACGCCTTCAACAAGGCTCGTCGCAGGGTCCTGCTCATGACCTCGACGTAATGATCGTCGCTCCACCCGAGTTCGACCACCAGTTCCCGCCAGGTGTCGAAGTGGGTCATGGCGTACAGGGTGGCGGTGGCGTCGTCGACGGTCCAGTGGGGATCGAGCTCACCCCGGCCGGCCAGGTTCTCGATCATCTCCCGGAACGTGGCGTAACGGAACCGCATCCGGTCGCGCCAGGCGGCGGCGAGCGCTTCGTCCTGGTCCTGGGCCGCCTGGAGCACCCGGGCCACGGGGAGCACCTGGGCCCAGAAGACGGTGTTGAGCCGTGCCGTCCCCGCCAGCAGGGCGGCGCCGTCGGGGGCGGCGTGGATGGCGGCCAGGGATGCGCCCAGGTCGAGGGTCTCGTCCATGTGCTGGACCAGGGCCACGAGCAGGCCCGATCGGTCACCGAAGTGCTTGTAAACCGCCTGGCGCGACACCGTGGCCCGGGTGGCGACGTCGACCAGCCGGAGGGCGACACCGTCCTCGGTGATCAGTTCCCAGGCCGCGTCGAGAATCCGGGACCGGGTGACGGGATCGCCGTACGAACTAGTGGTTGGCATGACGTAAACCACGGTCACCATGGGCGGAGCGGATCCCGGGGGGGGGTCGACGATGCGGGACGACAACTTTTTCCAGGCTCAGGCGGCGGCGCTCGACCGCTACGGCGTCCCCGCCGTGTCGCGGTGGGTCGACGCCCCCGTCGTCGGTGGCCGGGCCAACGTGCTCGCGGCCGGTGACGGCCCGCCCGTGGTGCTGCTGAACGGCATCGGGGTTCCGGCGGCCATGTTGGCGCCGATCATGTCGGGACTTCACGGGTTCACCCAGTACGCCATCGACCTGCCAGGGTACGGGTTGACCGACGCCGGCACCGGGTTCGTGGATGACCTCCGGCCCAACGCCGTGCGGTTTCTCGTCGAGGTGTTCGACGGGCTCGGGCGCGAACGGCCCGTCATCGTGGCCAACTCCCTGGGCTCGTTGTGGGCCAGTTGGTTGGCCATCGACCATCCCGACCGGGCGACGGCGCTGGCCCATGTCGGTTGCCCGGCCATCGTGTTCGACACCTCGGCCCCGTTGCCGATGCGGATGCTGTCGGTTCGGGGTCTCCGGCGGTTGCTGATGAAGGTCCAGCCGCCGTCGGCCGGCCAGGTCGAACAGCTGTCGAAGATGGTGCACGAGCATCCACTGCCGCCGGAGATCGCCCGCCTGATCCTGGCCACCGAGCGCCTCGATCACTTCGAGGACGCCTTTCTGGCCATGATCCACCGGCTGCTGCGCGTTGGTGGCAACCGGCCCCGGATGGCGCTGACCGCCGAGCAGTTGGGCCGGATCGACGTTCCCACCCTGCTCTTGTTGGCCCGGGACGACCCCGTGGGCGGCCCCGACGTGGGGCGACGCATGGCGGAGGTCATGTCCGACGCCGAACTCCACATCGTCGACGGGGGTCACGCGCCCTGGCTCCGCCACGCCGACCAGATCGCGGCACCGCTCCACGGGTTCCTCCACCGGGTGAGCCGGTCGCCGCTGGTTTGAGGGTCCGGTGGGCTGCCGGTTGCCGGTTGCCGGTTGCCGGTCGCCGTGGCTGGTGGCCGAACGGCTTGCCGGCGGTGGGCCAACCCCTAACGTCCGGGGTGTCATCCGATGAGGGGAGGGCGACCGGCAACCCGCCACCCGCCCGTGGGTCCCCATCGGTGGGATCAGGGGGAACCATGCGCACGTTGAGGCTGTTGGTCGCGGCCGCGGTGGTCGTCGCCACCACCCTGCTGGGTTCGGTTGGGGTCGCGGCCGAACCCGGGAATCGGGGCTCGGGGGAGCGGCCACCGGTCGAGGTGGCCGACGCCGCCGCGGCGTGCGCCGCCCTGGCCGGCACCGGGATCGACCCGGCCGAGATCGGTCTGCCCACCCGGGACGCCGGCCAGTACCTGATCCGCACCTACTACGGCGACGCCCCCCGTTACCAGTACTACGCCGGTGGGTCGAAGGGCGGCCACGAGGCGGTGGCGGCCGCCCAGCGCTACGGCGACGACTACGACGGGATCATCGCCTACTACCCGGCCAATCAGAATCCGTTCCTGATCTACGGGTGGGACAACCTGCTCCGCCTGGCCTACGACGTGCCCGGCGGGGAGCTGAACGCCGCCGAACAGGCCCTCGTGACCCAGGCGGCGGCCGAGGCCTGCGACGGGCTGGACGGGGTGGTCGACGGGGTCATCGCCGACCGCGCCGGGTGCGACGCCACCTTCGACGTCGGCGCCCTGGTTTGCCCCGGTGGCGTCGACACCGGAGACGACTGCCTGTCGTCGACCCAGATCGCCACCATCGACGCCGGGGCCGCCGTGGCCGATCTGCCGTATCCGACCCGGCCGGGGACACGACGACGGGTCCGTTCCCGGTTCTGCACGGCGGGGACCTGTCGGTGTGGATGAACCCGGCGTTCCGGATCTCCGACTACTTCAACAACGGGGTCATCCGGTACTGGTACCTGCGGGACCCGGCCGCCACCGACGCCCAGGTGCTCGGGTTCGACTTCGCCGCCCACTGGGACCTGGTCGACCGGTACCGGGGCCGGATCAACAACACCGTCCGGTACTACGTCCAGCCCGGCTACGGGCACGGCAACGGGGCGTTCAACCTGTCGACGACTCGTTGAGCGACCTCGACGGCTGGGTGACCAGGGGGCGGGCGCCCCGGGACCCCGTGGCGTACGACGGCAACCCGGCCACCGCGGGGCGGTCCATGCCCCTGTGCGAATATCCGGTGTGGCCCCGCTACGACGGCACCGGGGACGCCACCCTGGCCGCCAGCTACACCTGCGTCGGGGGCTGAGCGCGGGCCCTCCGGGGCCGCCCCCGTCGCCCCCGGCGCCTCAACCCTGGTCGGTCCGGCTGATCCGGACCAGGGTGTCGTTGTAGGCGACGCCTGCCCCCCAGTCGGTGAGGGTGTCGCTGGTCAGGCTGTTGGCTACCGCTCCGTCGGGGCCGCCGTGGTGTTCGCCCCACCACCCCCAAACGACGGCGGCGGTGCCGGTCGTCACCCGGTCGGAGATCCGCACCGGGAGCACCAGTTCGGCCCGGTTGTTGGCCACCACGGCGAGATCGTCGGGACCGAGCCCGACCGAGGCGGCGTCGTCTTCGGTCAGTTCGACGTAGGGGCCGGTCTCCTGCCCCCCGTGTTTGGGGAGATGGGAGTAGCTCGTGTTCAGGAACCGGGTGTGGGTCTTCGGCGTGAGCAGCGTGAACCACCCGTCGCCGTCCGGGGCGGGTGGGGGGACATAGGTCGGTAGTGCCGGGACACCCAGGGAGTCCAGCCCGTCCACCCGGAGCTGGACCCGGCCGGTGGCGGTGGCGAACCGGCCGTCGCCGTAGGGCCGACCGTCGGCCGGGTACGGCACCCGGATCCGGCCCTCGGTCCGCAGAACGTCGAGGTCGACGTCGGGGTAGGTGGCGGCCAGCACGGTGAGGTCGTCGTCGAACAGGGCCGGTTCGGTCAACCCCAGGGCGCCGGCCAGACGGCGGGCCAGCTCACTGTTCGACACCGACTCGCCCACCGGCTCGATGGCCGCCCCGTTCCACCCCAGGTACAGGTGGCCCCACGATTCGGTCATGTCGACCGATTCGATCTGGGTGGTGGCGGGCAGGACCAGATCGGCGTAGCGGGCCGTGTCGGTCAGGAACTGTTCGTGGACCACGGTGAACAGGTCGTCCCGCAGCAGGCCCCGGCGTAACAGTTCGCTGTTGGGCGACGCCACCAGCGGGTTGCCGCCCGAGATCGACAGGACGGTGACCGGCGGGTCGTAGTCCGGGTCGACGAGCACCCGACCGAGATGGGGCATGGGGAACGATCGGGTCGACCGCCCGGCCAACAGGTCCGGCCGGGTCAGGGCGGCCCGGTCCGACACCTCCTCGGCCCAGACCCCGACGCTGCGGGAGAACCCGCCGCCGCGGTCCCGCCACGCCCCGACCAGGGCCGGCAGGCAGGTCAGCGTGCGGAAGAACATGGCCCCGTGCTCCCCGTGCTCGGCGCCGATCAGGGTCCGGATGGCGGCGGGCCGGATCGTCCCGTACCGCCGGGCCAGCTCCTCGATCTCGGCCGCGGCCACGCCGGTGGCCTCCGCCGCCCGGGCCGGGGTCCAGTCGGCCACCGCGACGGCCAGATCGTCGAACCCGTCGGCGTGGGCGGCCAACCAGTCGTGGTCGACGAGATCGTCCCGGATCAGCACGTGCATCATGGCCAGCATGAGGGCCACGTCGGTGCCCGGCCGGGGCTGGATGAACCAGTCGGCCGACTCGGCGGTGAGGGTCCGGACCGGGTCGATGACCACGACCCGGGCCCCGGCGTCGCGGGCCCTGGTGATGAACGGCCACAGGTGCCGGTTGGTGAGGCGGGTGTTGGTCCCCCACAGGATGATCAATCGGGCGTGGACCAGCTCCATCGGGTCGAGTGACCGGCCCGAACCGAGGGTGACGGCACTGCCGGCCCCGGCCACCGCCCCGCACAGGGCACCGGTGATCCGGGTGGCACCCAGGGCGTGCCACAACCGCTGGGGGAAACCGAGGGCCAGGGTGCTCTGGTTGCCGGCACTCTGGTAGCCGACGAGGGTCTCGCCCCCGTGGCGCTCGATCGATCCGGTGATATGGGCCGCGTAGGCGGCCAGGGCGTCGTCCCACGACACCGGCTCGAACCGGCCCTCCCCCTTGGCTCCCACCCGGCGCAGCGGGGTCAGGATCCGGTCCGGGTGGTAGACCCGGTCGAGGAAGTGGTTGACCTTGGGACACAGCTCGCCCCGGCTGAACGGGTGGGTCTTGTCGCCGCGGAGCTTGACCGCGGTCCCGTCGCCGTCGACGGTGACCACCCAACCGCACGAGTCGGGGCAGTCGTGGTGGCAGGTCCCGACGATGGTGGTGGATCGGCTGGCGAGGTCGGTCATGGTCGACCATCATCCCACGCCGGGCCGGGGCCCGTCCGGCGCTTTTCGGACCTGGTCTCCGGGCCGGGCCCGGACGGCCGTAGGGTCGGGAGCCGTGCGCAGCAGACGTTCCGTCACCGTGGCGACCGCGGCCGCCGTCACCTCGGGCGCCATGGCCGGGGTGACGGGCGCGGCCGCTTACGCCGCCCACCGGATCAGCGGGCCCCGCCGCCCATGGCCCGACTACCGGTTCACCCCGTTCGAGGTGGGGGTTCCCTACGAGGACGTGGCGTTCCGGGCCGGGGACGGCCCCGAGCTGGCCGGCTGGTGGCTCGACCGGCCCGGGAGTTCCACCGTGGTGATCGGGTGTCACGGGCATCGGGGGACCAGATCGGATCTGCTCGGGATCGGGCCGGGACTGTGGCGGGCCGGCCACACCGTCGTCCTGTTCGACTGCCGGGGCAACGGCGACTCGGCCGACGGGCTCCAATCGTTGGCGCACCATGAGCGTGAGGATCTCCGGGCCGTCATCGACGGTGTCGGCCGACGGCGGCCTGATGCCGAGATCGTCCTGCTCGGCTTCTCCATGGGGGCTGCGGTCAGCATCATGGTTGCCGCCGAGGACCAACGGGTGCGGGCCCTCGTGCTGGACTCGCCGTTCGCCGACATGGCCGGTGTCATCCGACACGCCATGGGTCGGCTGCGGCTGCCACCGTTCCCGCTCCTGGGGCTGACCGACCTGACCACGCGGATCCGCTACGGGTACCGCTTCCGGGATGTCGAGCCGGTTGCCGTCATCGGGCAGATTGCCCCCCCGGCCGCTGCTCCTGCTGCACGGCCAAGATGACCGGGTGACGCCGGTGAGCCCAACGAACTGGTGCTGTACCCGGGGGCGGATCATTGTGGCGGCTACTTCGCCGACCGGACCGCATACATCGACCGGGTCGCCGGCTTTCTGGCCCGAAGATAGACGCCGACCCTCAGCGGCTGTCGGCTCCTCGGTCGGCGCCGCACCACTCGGAGCCCGGTGATCTGTATTGGGTCGGGTGATCTGATCGTGAGAAAGTTGGCATCAAATCGGCTTCAGGTAGTTCTCTTTCGACGTGGTTGATGACGACCACTAAATGTCACTAATGACGGCCATGTCAAGGAGAGAAAATGTTTGCAATGAGTCATGCCCGCAGTGTCGATTTCGATATCGAGGAACTTGACAGTCTCGATGCTCCCGGCTGGGGCTTCTGGCTCGGCGTCGCCGCCGGAGTGCTCACCGTCGGCGGCGCCGTTGCGGGCGGTGTGCTGATCGCGACCTGAGCGCAACCGGAACACGCCATCTGCAAACACATGAACAGGACTCAGATTCAAAGGGAGACATGCTATGCCTATTCAGACACTCAATGATCAGCACATTCTTGACGCCCTCGATTTCAGCATCGATGAACTCGACTCTCTCGAGGCCCCCGGCTTTTGGAGCGACTTCGGTCGCGGATTCGCGGCCGGGTTCACGGTGGCCGTCGGCATCGCGAGCGGCGTCGGTCTCGGCTTGGCGCTTACCTGAGGGCCCTGCCGCCCTTCTTGATCACGACTATATCAACAGATACCAATGAAAAAAGGGGAACAAATAGTGTCGACTCTTACTTGTGATGATCAGAAGATTCTTGATGCGCTTGATTTCAGTATCGATGAACTCGACGCACTGGAATCTCCCGGATTCTGGAGTGATTTCGGGCGGGGTTTCGTCGTTGGAGTCGGGGTCGCCGGCTCCGTGGCCGGAGCCGTCGGCCTCGGTATTGCCCTCACCTGATCTTTGCTCTCACCACCGAGCGCCGTAGGCCCCCGACCGTTGTGTCGGGGGCCTACGGCGTTTTCGGGGAACCGGCGAGGTTTCTGGCCGCTCGTGAGCTGCCGGAACTGTGAATCAAGCCGCTCCGATACCAGGTCTCTTCTCTTGAGCGTCCGAACAACAGTCGGCGCCAGAACGAAAAGGAGACATCGTGCAGCTTCCTGCCGCTATTGCACTTCTCATGATCGGAACCAGTCTGGGCCTGCTGGCGTCGACCGACGTCCTGGGAGGTAGCCCCCTTCGCCTGGTCCTCGGCGCCGTCGCTGTGCTCGCCGCAGTGGCCGGCTCGGTTGGTCTCGGCATGAACATCGGGGAGGCATGATGATTGTTCTCGATGCCCCGGCCTTGGCGCCGAACCCGTCCACAAACCTGGCCCACTCGGACCCCCGGCCGGATACGGCCATCGACATCGCGGGTGTCTCGAAAACGTACCAGGGCCAAGCTGCCCTGGTCGAGGTCTCCTTCTCGGTCCCCACCGGTTCGGTGTGCGGGCTGATCGGTCCGAATGGCGCCGGCAAATCCACCCTGCTCCGGGTCCTCCTCGGGCTGATCCAAGCCGACGAAGGCTCGGCGCGGATCGTCGGACGGACCTACCGTGAATTGGACCGGCCAGCCGAACGGATCGGGGTGGTCATCGACGGTACGGGCGTGAACGGCCGAGACTCGGCTCGCAGCCATCTCCGACGGGTTGCCCGCTACCTCGGCCTCCCCAAGGAACGCGTCGACGAGGTGCTCGAGGGGGTCGGTCTTGCCTACGCCGCCGACCGACGTTCGGGCAAGTACTCCCTCGGCATGGGCCAGCGGCTCGCGTTGGCCAGCGCCCTGCTTCCCCGACCGGGGATCCTGATCCTCGACGAGCCGAGCAACGGCCTCGACCCTGAGGGGATGCACTGGCTCCGGTCGATGCTGCGGCGCTTCGCCAACGACGGGGGAACCGTTCTCGTGTCCAGCCATCACCTTCTCGACCTGCAGCAGGTCGTGGATGACGTAGTGATCCTCAATCAGCACGTCCGTTTCACCGGGACCCTTGACGAGCTCGGGGTCGATCGCAACGACGCGGGGGCGCTCGAAGCGCGGTTCCTCACCATCACGGGAGGCAGCAGCTCATGATCCGCGCGTTCCAGCTCGAACTGTCCAAAGTGCAGCGTCGCACCCTCGCCATCGTGGTCGGTGTCGGGGTGTTCATGATCTCCATCAACGTGATCGGCGTGGCCGCCCAGTCGGCGACCGACCTCGACAACGGGGTCGTAACCCTGCCGGACGCTACCCGGCACATCGTGCTCAACGGCTTCGCCGGACTGTTGTTCGCCACCCTGATGGGGGCCTACCTCATCACCGGCGAGGAGAAGGCCAGAACCATGGGTTCCACCTTCCTGCTGAACCCCCGCCGGGGCGAGGTGCTCCGGGCCAAGGCGGCCGTGGCCGCCCTGCTCGGCCTGGTCATCGGCCTCGCGGCCAATGCTTCGGCGATCGGGGCCATGTGGGCCACCCTGCGGATCCACGGCTACTCGCCGACCTTTGACCGGTCCGTGATGATCACCCTCCTGGCCACCACCGCGGTCATGGCCGTTGCGGCGCCGTGGGGTCTCGCGCTGGGCACGTTCCTGCGCCAAAGCGTCATCGCCACCGTGGCGATTGTGGTCTACACGACCATGTTCGAGACGGTCATCATCGAGTTCCTGCCCAGGGTCGGTCGCTACCTGCCCGGTGGGGCCCAGGCCGCCGTCATGGACGACCAGCTGATCCCCGAACGGCTCGGTCGGTTGCCCGGTGGCCTGGTGTTGCTCGGCTACACCGTCGTCGCCCTGATCGCGGCCCAGCAGTACCTCCGGGCCCGTGAGATCCGGGCGTAGCGATGACCGCGGCAACGATCGACCACCCCCAACGCCGGCCCGACCTGGAGTTCGTGGAACCGTCGAGCCCCCGCGGCCGATGGACGGTCCACAACCCGGCCACGGGTCGCTACTTCCGCCTCGGGAGCGGCGCGACGGAGCTGCTGAGCTCGCTGGACGGCACCAGGAGTCGTGAGCAGGTCACCGGCGACCGGCGACCGACTTGCGACACCATCGGCTCTCTGCTCGAGAGCTTCGAGGCCATGGATCTCCTGGTCTCGACCGATCAGGCCGGCCCGGTCCGGGCCGACAGCGGTCGGTTCCGCTTCCGGCCGCCGTTCGTCATCCAGGTCACCGTGGCCGAGAACCCTCGTTGGCTGGGACCCGGCTCGGTGGCGGCTCGGGTGGCCGGCGCCTCGGCGGTGGCGGCGTCGGCCGTCCTCGTGGCCGTCCTCGGCCTGATCGCCCTGGCGCTTCAGTCCGGCGATCTGGCCTCCGGACTGACCGATCCGGTCCAACCGGGCTGGTTGCTGTTCATCCCGGTTGCGCTCGTCCTGCTGAACATGGGTCACGAACTGGCTCACGGGGCGACCCTCGGCGCCGCGGGGGCGACACCTCGACGGCTGGGCGTGATGCTGTTCTATTTCGTGCCCGCGATGTTCTGCGACGTCACGGACGCCTGGCGGGTCCGTGACCGGGCGAAGCGGACGGGGATCCTCCTGGCCGGGCCGTTGTTCCACGCTTTCGCCGGTGGTGTCCTGGCCATCGCGGCACTCGTCGCCCGCGGATCGTCGGGGAGCATGCTGGCGTTCACCGCGGTGGCCAGCTACGGCTTCGCCGTCGGCAACCTCCTGCCCTTCATCCGGCTCGACGGCTATCTGGCCGTGATCTCCTGGTTCGACCTGCCCAAACAACGCGAGAAGTCGCTCGCCGACCTCCGCCTCGTCGCCGCCTGGCTGGTCTTCGGCGGGGTTCGGCCCCACCTGCGGCTACGTCCGATCTGGCTGGTGTTCGCCGTCGCCGCGTTCCTGTTCCCGGCGTACCTGGTGGTGACGGCTCTCGGCTACCTGCGGGTGGTTCTCCTCCCGTTCGGAATCACCGGTGCCGTCGTCTTGCTTATGGTCTGGGCGGGGGTGGGCTACCTGATGGCGCGGGGCCTGATCCGGCTCCACCGCCATGCGGTCCGCCCGTCACCGGGCCGGGCTGCGGGCCTCATCGTCGCCGTCCTGGTCGGCGTGATGGCCATCGGGACACTCGTGGTCCATCGGCCCACCGTGACCGGGGCTGTCGTCACCCGACCCGACGGGACCGTCGAGGTGGCCTTTCAGGACCAGGCGTGGCTCCGCCTGCCGGCGCCCGGTGATCAGGGGACGATGTACCGAGCGGCGCTCGGGCGAGGGCCCGAACTCGGTGTACTCACCATCTCCTCCCCGTCGGTCACCACCGAGGTGTCGGCCGGTGCGTTTCTTCCCATCAGCGGGCTCGACGCCGCGGTGCCGGCGGTCGCCTTCGAAGCCGACGTCCTCCAGCGTTCCCCCAGCTCCGAGACGGCGTCCCACGTCGACGTCCGTCTCGCCGAGGAACCCGTGGTCGCGACGATCTACGACCTCCTGGTCGGCTCGGCGGTCAGGAATCTCGAACGCTGCGATCTGTTCGACTGTGTCCCCGCCGGCAGCTGAGCCGTCACCGCCGAGCCCCCACGTCAACGCCATGTCCACCAGCCGAATCCCCCGAAAGGCGCATCCATGACCAACCATCCCACCATTGAGGCCCAGGGCCGTGCCCTGCCGGAACCCGACGCCGATCAGCTCCGCCCGATCGATCTGACCGACCGGATCGGGGCCCTGCTCACGGGCCGCACCCCCCACACGGACACGACGCATCGGACCCGGAACGTCATCCTGGAGACCGGCGCCTTCCTCGACGCGGTGCTCGACCCCGCCAAGGGCTGGCTCGAACCGTCGTCGGTCGTGTTCGTCCCCGGCGGGGACCATCGAGCCGACGACCGGGTCGTCGAGTACGAGGGCAGCCTGGCCATGGGCGGCGACGAACTCGGCCTCGTCGGATCGTTCCGGATCCAGACACTCGAGTACGCGGTCGGCCCGTTCGTGCCCGTGCTCGGCCCAACCGTGCTGCGGCTCACCTCCGACGAGGACGCCGAACTCTACTTCGAAGACGCGGACCGGGCCCGGGCCACCGGGGAGTTCCCCGACATGCTCATCCACCCGTTGGTCGAACTGGCGGATCACTGTGCCCTGGGCGGCCATCGACCCTGCGTCGGCCTCGGCAACATCCACATCGCCGCCGACGGCCAGGTCGGTATCGCCCCGGGTGGGACGCCGCTCGGCCATGTCGACGATGGCTACCCCAGCATCGCCGAACGGTTCCGGGCCTCATCGTCGGACGGCTGCACCGAGCTGCACCTCGGGGACGTGCTCCACGCCGACCTGGTTCGGGAGGGCTGCCGGGCCCGCCCGTGGTTGTCCCGCTACCTCCAAGCCCTCGGGGTGCTGCGGACCCTGACGTTGCGGGACGGCACCCAGCTCAGCGTGGACGGATTCGGGCCCCCCGTCCGACCCGAACTCGCCGATTCAGCGGGTGCGTCGGGCGAGGCGCTGGTGGTACGGGAGCGGGAACGGGCCTACGTGACCACCCCGGCGGGTCGGTCGTTCTCCATTGGCCACCAGGCCGCCGACTGCCTGACCGTGCTGCAGGCCACCGGTGACCCCGACCGTGTGCTCGCCGCGCTCAATCCCGGCGGCGAACCCGAACTGTCGGCCCGGTTGAACGCCACGATGGTTGAGCTGGTCGGTCGCGGCATCGTGGGCGGGGAGGGTTCCGATGCTCGCCACCGCTGAACTCCACCACACCGCCGCCTCGCTCGTGCGCGATGTCGACGATCTGATGGTCGGCGACCTCTACCGGGACGGGGCAGACACCTACGACGCGGTCTCCGCCACCGACCGGAGTGAGATCAATGAGGTCGTCAGGATGGCCCGCGGGGTTTCCACCCCGATCCTGGAGCTCGCCTGCGGGTCCGGCCGGTTGACACTCCCACTCCTGGCCGCCGGACACCGGGTGGTCGGGGTTGACAACGCCCCCCGCATGATCGAGCTGCTCGCGGAACGGGTCGCGGGCCGGCCTCGGCTCGTCGACCGCCTCGAGCTCGTCGAAGCGGATATGGCCGGGCTGCGCTGCGAGCAGCGGTTCGATCTCGTCTACTGCGGGATCACGTCGATCACGGTACTTCCCGACGACGCTCGACAGGCGATGTTCACCAACGCCCGCACCCACCTGACCGACCGCGGGCGCTTCGTGTTCTCCGTGCTCGAGATCGACGGCGACGGTGTGGACGAACACGAGACCGTGATCGCCGCCCCGTACCACGGCCAGACCGACCTGTTCGTCTTTCTGGAACGGGTCGACCATGGTGCCGGGATCCGGACCGTGTCGATTCTCCATCAGCCGCTCGGGCCCCGGGGCCGCCGGGCCCTGTACACCACCGAGGTGAAGCTGCTCGATCCCGACCAGCTCGTGGGCGAGTGCGAACAGGCCGGGCTGGAGGTCACCGCGGTACGGACGGTGCAGCAACTGCCAGACCGTGTGGTCCGGGCCGTGGAGACGACGAGGCCGACACCATGACCACGGTGATGAACGCACCGATCGCGGCGACCTCCCGGGGCCGGCTGTGGACCTACCTGGTGCCCCCCTCCCAGTTTGGGCGGCCGGGCGAGACCGTAGTCGACGCCGAGGGCACTCGAGTCCGGTTCGCCGACGGGGTCGAAGCCCAGTGCGGCCGGAGCGGGCTGTGGAACGTGAACTTTGGTTACGGGAACCGGGCTGTGGCCGACGCCGTGGCCGAAGCGACCCGGAGCGTCACCTACCTGCCCCTGTTCAGGACCGCTCACCCCTGGGCGGAACAGGCGGCCGAGGCCCTAACCGGGCTGATGGACCCGATCCACTACGGTCACGTACTGTTCTCGACCTCGGGTAGCGCCGCTAACGACGCGGTGATGAAACTGGCCCGCCAGTGGGCGGCCCTTCGGGGTGAGCCGAGTCGTGACCTCATCGTGGGCCTGCGGAACAGCTACCACGGCCAGACCTACGGCAGCATCGCCGTGTCGGGCGATGATCTTGGGCAGCCGATGTACAAGGTGGATCAGCGCCTGATCCGTCACATTCCCGCCGACGACGTCACTGCCCTGCACCGTCTGCTTGACCGTCAGGGCTCACGGATCGCCGCCTTCGTCATCGAGCCGGTACTCGGCAATGGGACGGTGCCGGTGGCGTCCGACCTGATCGACGCGATCCTGGCCGGACGGGATGACGGCGGCTATCTGGTGGTGGCCGACGAGGTCGCCACCGGATTCCTCCGCACCGGCGACCGGTTCGCCACCGATACCTGGCCGGACCGGCCCGACGCCACCATCGTGTCCAAGGGGTTGACCAACGGGGCGTGTGGCGCGGCGGCCATCGTGCTCGGGCATCGGCTAACCGAACCGTTCGTAACCGCGGACTCGATGTTCGTGCACGGGGAGACCCAGGGTGGCTCTCCCCCGAGTTGTGCGGCGATCATGGCCGTCGTCGACCTGGTCCGCGACCCTGTGGTCGGGGCCGCAGCGCGCCGGGCCGGTGACCACCTGGGCCGTGCCCTCGACGGATTGCAGGGCCATCCGCTCGTCGCCGGTCAGCAGGGCCGAGGCTGCTTCCGGTCGCTGCGGCTCATCGGATCTGACGGCGAGGCGATCGGTCAGGACGCCCGGGCTCGGGTCGTCGAACACATCCGGCAGGCCGGGGCCTGGGTGTACCCGGCTCCCGGTGGGGTACAGCTGATCCCCCCGGTCGTGTCGAGCCTTTCGGACATCGACGTACTGGTCACTGCGGTCGTCGACGGCCTCGACCGGTTCAGCGCCGAGGACGCGAGGGGAGCGGTGCCGTGCTTCGCTGGCGTACCAACGCCGAGCTGATCGCCGGGCGGGGCCAGGCCTTCGAGTGGATTCGCCACCTGCCCCGCCGGGACCGTTCCACCCTGGCGGTGGTGTTCGACCGGGCCCTCGCCTCGGTCGACCCCGTGGCCCGGGTCCTGGACGCAGCGACCGGGGTCGGGTTGACCGTTCCGGTCGGGCCCGGCGACGACGACTGGTTCGGCCTCCTCGCGCTCGGTGACCGGCTCCGCCACGCCGGTACCGAACGGGTCGTCGTCGTGGGCGGAGGTACCGCCACCGACATCGCCCGTCTGGCGTCGCTGATCGCGGCCAATGAACGTCGACGGCTACGGTGCCTTGAGGGCCGGGCAGCGGCCGGGTTCCGGCCCCTGCCCGACCGACATCTCCGCCGCCTTCGCGTGGTGGCGATGTCCACCACGCTGGGCACCGGTGTGGAGGTCAGCCCGGTGGCGTGCATGGTCCGCGACGGGACCAAGCGGATCGTGCTCGGCGAACGGCTCGTTCCCGATGTGGCCGTCCTCGACCCTGATCTCACCGCATCGCTTCCGGCCGGACTGGTCGAAGCCGGAATCGTGGAGGTCATGCTCCGCTACCTCGGCCCGCTACTGCGGGGGAACCCTGGGGTGGCCATGACCGACGAGGTGATCCTGGATGAACTCCGCCACCTCGACCGGTTGCTGCGTACTGGCCGTGAACGGCCGCTTCGCGGGGAGGAGCGGCTGGAGGTATCGCTGCGGAGCGCATCCACCCGGTTGGGGTTCGGTCTGGCCGGACGCGACCCCTATTCGAGCCGACTCTGGTACCTGGCGACTGCCTTGACCGACCGGGTTCCGGTCTCGAAGATCGACGCCAATCTGATGCTGCTTCCCGCGATACTCTTGGCGATCGATGCCGGCGACCAGCGGGTCGGCCAACGCTCCATCATCCAGCGGGTCAACCGATCGCTCGGCTTGCTCCCCGGCGACCCTCTCGCCATCGCCCGCCATCTCCGTGGCGAACGACCACCTCCTGATGTGGTTCGCCCCGACCCGTTCGACGTGGCCGCTCATGCCCAGCGGACCTGGGGCGCCGGGCAGCCCATGCTCGGCGATTTCGACCTCGACGAACTGGCAGGTATCTACAATTCGGTGCGGTATGGCGCATTGTCCGGCGCGACGGACCCTTCGCCGTCGCCATCGTAGCCATATCCTCTCTCATCGTTTCCCAAAAGAATGGACCTTCTCGTGACTGATCATGTGCGAAAAGAACACACTTCGGTGCTCATCCGGTGCAAGGGTTTCGGAAGGAACCCAGCGAACAACCAGGTGGTCGAAGCCGGAGCAGGGGTTGACCTGGACGAGGGAACGTCGATGCTCGATGCCCTCGACCAGGCTTCGGCCCAAGGATGGGACCTGGTGTCGAGCTACAACATCGGCAACGACGGCCATCTCACCCTGATACTCGCCCGGGC
>JBKECK010000114.1:0-133058 GCA_047974625.1 Acidimicrobiales bacterium | reverse complement strand
GATGGAACGAACTCGCCACCCAGGCCGCCACCGCGGCCCCGGACCCCCCGAAAGGGATCTACCTGTACGGGACCGACAAAGACGCCCGGAACCTCGCCCGAGCCCTCACCGAACACCGAGACCTGTTCCTCGCCTACACCGGCGACTTCGCCCTCCCGTTCGACAACAACCTCGCCGAGAGAGATCTCCGGATGATCAAACTCCAAGCCAAGATCTCCGGCGAGTTCCGATCCCCCACCGGAGCCTGGCTACCCACCTGACTGGTTACATCCATCCCCCCGATATTCAGCGATAGAACCACATCAACAGCCCATACGCCACATGATCGCCAAATGGCGGCAATACGAGCCTTTTTTATCTCAATCGGGTTGACCAGTCATGTTCGGCACCACGGATGAGATCAAGGCTTGACAGGATCAACAGGCCCGTATCGGGAGCATCGATACGACCGATGGCACCCATCCGGCTCGACCCGCCGAGATCCGACCACCTAGATTGCACTCGTGAGCAACATCGGGTCACCGGACCAGCCCGCCAGCGCGATCCAACTCGATCCGGCCGTGACCGCCGGCCGAGACGAGGCCTGGCAGATGCTGGGCCGCACCGGCACGTGGTGGACAGCCGCGGAACGGGTCGAGGCGGCGGACCGGGCCCGGGCCCGGTTGGCCGCCCGTTCCACACCGCCGTGGCTGCGGACCGAGCCGGACGCCGGATCCGGCCTACCCGACGACGCCAATCAGGTAATCGATGTCATCGCCGCCAGCCTGGGCCAGGTGGACCGGTCGTGGGCCCGGGACCGAATCGACGCCCTCGGCGACGGCGCTTACGTCGAACTGGTGGCGATCGTGGCCACGGTGGCCATCGCCGACACCCTCGCCGCTGCCACAGGCGAGGCCCCACTGCCGCGGCCCGAACCGGTCGACGGATCGGCCCCCCCGACGGCGGACCGACCCGACGGGATGGGCGACATCGGCGCCTACGTGCCGATGCAGGACCCGTTCTCCTACGCCAACGTGGCCCGGGCCCTCAGCCTGGTGCCCGAGGCCAACCGCATGTTCCGCACCGCCATGGTTCCGATGTACTCGGCCCCCGGCATGGCCGATCTCGTCTGGGACACACCGCTCAGCCGGCCTCAGGTTGAACTGGTCGCCACCCGGGTGGCCGCCCTCCACGAGTGCTTCTATTGAACGACCGCCCACGCCACGCTGCTCCGTGAGAGTAGCGCCGCCCTCGGTTCGACCGCCGCCCTGTCCACCGCCATCGACGGGACCGCGACCCCCGCCCCGGACGACAGCCATCAGCACGACAGCCATCAGCACGACAGCCATCAGCACGACAGCCATCAGAAGGACAGCGTCGACCTCGACGGGACCGAGGTGGCCTCGGCTCCGCTCCTGCTGGGGTTCGCCGAGGCCGTGGTACGGGACGACGGCCTAGATACGGCCCGCCGCAAGCTCGTCGAGGCCGTCGGCCCCGCGGCGGCCGGCCAGGCCGCGGCCACCGTGGCCGCGTTCTGCGGCCTGGTGCGGGTGGCCGACGGCACCGGTATCCCGGTGGACGAGGGCCTGGCCGAGGTCAGTGCCGACCTCCGCCGTGACCTCGGGATCGACGGGTACCGGGGCGCCGCCACCACCCGGCCCGCCGACGGCACCGGCGGCCCCTTCGTCGACGTCGACGCCCTCTGGCGACACTGAGCGGGCGGCCCGCCCGGGGGTCGCGACTGCAACCCCCGGTGTCCCCTGACTACGGTGGCTCCAATGGAGGGCACCAACCGCATCGAGCGAAGCAGACCCGCGCCCGACGACTCCCTGGAGGAGCGGGCCGGGCGCAACGGCCTCATCGTCAGCGGAGCCCGGAAACGCTTCGGCAGCATCACCGCGCTGGAGGACATCCGGCTCGCCGTGCCCCGGGGGGAGGTGATCGGGTTCCTGGGGCCGAACGGGGCCGGGAAATCCACGACGATGCGGGCCATCGTCGGGGTCATCGCCCTCGACGCCGGCACCATCACCTGGGACGGCGTCCCCGACGCCCGCCCCCCGCTCGGCTACATGCCTCAGGAACGGGGCCTGTACGCCAAGATGCGGGTCACCGAGCAGATCGCCTACTTCGGTCAGCTCGCCGGGCTGAGCCGGTCCGAGGCCGCCCGCCGGGCCGACGACTGGGTGGAACGGGTCGGCCTAGCCGACCGGGCCGACGACAATGTGGAGGCCCTCTCAGGCGGGAACCAGCAACGGGTCCAGCTCGCGGTAGCCCTGGTCCACGACCCCGACCTCCTGGTCTTCGACGAGCCGTTCGCCGGGCTCGACCCGGTGGCGGCCCTGCGGATGCGCGAGATCATCCTCGATCGGGCCGAGCAGGGCGCGGCGGTCCTGTTCTCGTCCCACCAGCTCGACATCGTCGAGGGGCTCTGCCGCGACGCCTACATCGTAAAACACGGCCGGGTCGTGGCCAGCGGCGCGGTGGACGAGCTCCGCTCCGCCGCCGACCACCGCCGGGTCCGAGTCCGGTGGGCCGAACCGATCCCAGCCTGGATGCCGGACGTGGTCGACCCGACCGTCGTCGACGAGTCCGGCTTCGCCGGGACCGTCCCCGCCACCACCGACCTCGGGGGGCTGATCACCACCATCACCGCCCACGCCCCGGTGGCCTCGCTCAGCCTCGATCCGCCACCCCTGAGCGAGATCTTCGCCGACCTGACCGAGAGCGGTCCCGGCCCTTCCACCGACGCCGGCCACCCAGCCACGGTGCGGTGACCACCGCCCACCCACCCACACCCGGAGCCCGACCATGACCTGGCTGATCATCCGCCGCGAACTGATGGTGCGCCTGCGTTCGAAGGTGTTCCTCGGCATCACCGCGTTCCTCGTGGTCGCCTCGGTCGGGCTGGTCGTGGCGGTGCGGTTCATCCCGTCCGACTCGACCGAATCGGTGACCGTCGGGGTCACGGGCGACCAGGCCGGTCTGGTCGACGCCCTCAACGCCGTCCCCGTGGACGCCTTCGGGCTCGACGTGACGGCCACGGCTCTCGCCGGCGACGGGGTGACCGAGCTGGAAGACGGCTCGGTAGACGTCGTCGTCCGGCCGAATGCCGTCGTCTGGACGGGCCAGCCCCGCACGACGATCGACGCCGCGGTGCGCACCGTGGTGCAGAACCAGGCCCTGACGGAGCGGGCGGCCGCCCTCCAGGTAGGGGCCGATGAGCTCACGGCCCTGCTCACTCCCACCGACCTCCAGGAGATCCGACTCGACGGTGGTGGTGGCGAGTCCAGTGTCCGGGCCGCGGTGGCCGTCGGGAGCGCCATCGTCCTGTTCGCTCTGATCAGCACCTGGGGGTCGCTCACCGCCCTCGGGGTAGTGGAGGAGAAGGCCTCGCGGGTGGTGGAAGTGCTGCTCTCGCATGTCACCCCCCGCCAGATCGTCAACGGCAAGGTGGTCGGGCTGGGTCTGCTCTCCCTGGGCCAGGCCGTGGTCGTGTTCGCCGGGGCCGCCGTGGCCCTCGCCGTCACCGACGCCGTCACCGTCCCGCCGGAGGTCTGGGCCGCCCTACCAGTTGGCCTCGTCGTGTTCGCGCTCGGCTACGCCTTCTACGCGGCCCTCTACGCCGCGGTCGGATCCATGGTGGACGGCACCGAGGACGCCAACGGGGTGCAGCTTCCGGTCATGATCCCCGCCCTGATCGGCTACATGATCGCCGCCTCCACCGCGTCCGTCCCCGACACACCGGTCGCCGTCATCGCCTCCTACGTGCCGTTCTCGTCGCCGTTCACCCTGCCGATGAGGGTCTCGCAGGACGCCATGTCCGGTACTGACGTGGCCATCTCACTGACCATCCTGACCCTGTCCACCGTGCTCGTGTTGCGCTTGGCCGCCTGGATCTACGGCAACTCGATCCTGCGGACCGGGGCACGGGTCACCCTCCGGGACCTGTGGGAGGCCCGGCGACCCATCTCGTCGACCGACTCCCCCTGACCCGGACGCGACCGTGCCCGCCGGGCCGGGACGACACCGACGGGCACAGGGCCTCATCGCGTACTATCTATCGGCTCTTCGGCCGAAGCCTCATCGCGTACTATCTATCGGCTCTTCGGCCGAAGCCTCATCGCGTACTATCGGCTCTTCGGCCGAGGCCTCATCGCTCGGGGAGGCCGGCCCGCTCTCCCAGTCAGCCCTTGCTGAACCGATCCTTGAGGGAGTTGAACGCTCCCTCGGCCTTGCCCTTCAGGTCGTCGGCCACGTCGGACAGCTTCTCGCCGGCCTCGGCCGCCTTGTCCTTCAACTCCTCCAAGGCGCCTTCGGCCTCACCCTTCGCCTCCTGGGCGTGGCCTTCGGCCTGCAGTTTGGCGTCGTCGGTGACGTCGCCGACGACCTGCTTGGCCTTACCCGTGACTTCGTCCATCTCTCCGGCCATGTTCACCATCCTGGGTGTTTGGGGATTCGGTGCCGGGCAGGTATCCCGGCCCGGCCACCTCCGTCATAGCCCGGCCGAACTGCTGGTTCAACCACCTTCGCAGCCGGACGGCGCCTACAGGTCGTACGACCCATGCTGAGCCGCGGGATTCCTGCCGAGCATCTGATCGTGTCCGACTTTGAACCATCGGTCGCGGTCAGGGCGCGGACATCCGTCGACCCGCCGGCCGCCCGTCACAACCGGTTCGAACGGTGGGTGCTCCACCAGCTCGCCCGGGGTCGCGCCCGCTTCATCGGTCTGACCTCCCTGGGTATCATCGCCGCTTCGGCCGCACTGACCGCCACCCTCATCCACCCCGCTGGCCTGGCCGGCGACGGTCGGGTCGTCCTGGCCAGCGGGCTCCTGGCCGTAGCCGTGTCGGGCCTGGTCGCCCCACCGGTGGTCTGGTACCTCGGCATGCTCATCTCCCGTCTCGACGAGATGACGGTCGCCTTGCACCGGGCTGCCGTCACCGATCCCCTCACCCAGGTGCTCAACCGGCGGGGCTTCTTCGACGCCGTCGCCTCGGTGGACCCCGGGGCGAACCTGTGGGTGGTGGCCATGGTCGACCTGGACGACTTCAAGATCCTGAACGACACCCACGGTCACGACATCGGCGATCGGGTGTTGTCGTTCACCGCCCGTTGGCTGACCGGGCAGGCGGGGGAGGTTGGATTCGTAGGTAGGATCGGCGGAGACGAGTTCGCCTGCGTGTGCCTCGAGCTCCACGGCGGCGCCATCCAACCGGCGCCCGCCGAGGTGGACGTCGACCACGACTCCTCCCTGACCCCCACCCTGGGTGACGGTCGCCGCCGGCTCCAGGTCGGCGGGGTGCCGTTCTCGGTGAGCATCGGGCGAGCCCCGGTGACGCCCGGGGAGTCGATTCCCGACGCCCTGCTCCGGGCCGACGTCGCCCTGTACCGCGCCAAGCACAGGCGGGTTGACCGCCGACGGCCGCCCTCAGTGGTGCGGTCTCCCGTCGTCGGCTCCGACACCGGTCGCCCCTGATGGGGCCCCGGGCCCGGCGTCGGCCTTGAGCTCGTCCACCAGAAGGCGGGCGGTGGCCGAGGGCGGATGGCCGTGGCGGGTGGCGACGACCAACTCCCGGCTAACCAGCGGTTCGGGGCGGGCCGGCAGCAACGGGTTGGCCCCCGCCTCGGCCTGGGCCACCGGAAGCACCGTCCACCCCATCCCGAGCCGGACCATCTCGCACAACACCTCGGGCTGGTTCGAGGTGGCCACCACCGCGAACGGAGCCCCCCGCTCCCCCAGCGCCCGGGCCACCAGGCGCCGGGTGTGGGAACCCTCGGGGAAGGTGACCCACGGCCCCCACGACGCGGGATCGCCGGCACGGCCCCCGTCGGGGGCGTATACGGCCAGCTCGTCCCGGGTGAGCGGCTCGAACGAGAGCTCGCCGGTGGGCCGTTCCGGGGCCACCACCACCGCCAGGTCGATCTCGCCGCCGGCAAGCTGGTCCAGCAGGGCCGCCGAGGGGGCCACGGCCAGGTGGAGGCCGACGTCGGGTCGAGACCGGCGGAACCTCTGCAGGGTCGCCCCGAACAGGGACACGGCGGCCAAGTCGATCATGCCCACCCGCACCGAGCCGGCCTCGCCGAGCCTCATCGAGGCCGCCCACCGGGCCAGGTCCCGGGTCTCGGCCACGATCCGGCGCGAGGAGGCGAGCACCGGGGCGGCGTCCGGCCGGAGGACCCGGCGGCGGCCCTCCCGGGCGAACAACGGCACCCCGAGCCGGCGCTCGAGCTGGGCCAGGCCCTGGCTGAGGGCGGATGGGGTCACCCCCAGCCGGGCGGCGGCATCGGCCCACCGAGGGGCGGACGCTACCGCCATCAGATACTCCAACTGCTGGGTGGACAGGGCCAACAAGCCGGAACCCGGAACCGAATCGGCGGCCGCGCCAAGCTCGTCGGGGACGGCCCCGGATGGGGATCGGGGTGGGGGTGACCAACTCATCATTGATCAGACTATCTAAACAACGTCGCTCTCAGCGCTAGTGATCCTTATCGTTGCCGGGTATGACTGAAATCCCTGCCCCGATCGACATCGCTCCCGCCACCGGCAAGCTCGGCGTCCTCCTGCCCGGTATGGGCGCGGTTGCGTCCACCGTGATCGCCGGGGTGCTAGCCGTCCGGGCCGGCCTGTCCGCTCCGATCGGCTCGATCACCCAGATGGCACACATCCGGCTCGGGGGGCGGGAGGACGGCCGCAACCCGCGGATCGCCGACTTCGTCCCCCTCGCCGGCCTCGACGATCTCGTGTTCGGCGGGTGGGACCCGATCACCCCCAACGCCCTCGAAGCAGCCCGCACCGCGGGGGTCCTCAACGACCACGACCTCAATCAGATCTCGGCCGAGCTCGAGGGCGTGGTGGCCATGGACGCAGTGTTCGACCAGCGATGGGTAAAACGGCTCGACGGCACCCGGGTCAAGCGGCTCGACTCCAAGTGGGACCAGGCCATGGCCCTCATCGACGACATCGAACGGTTCCGGACCGAGAACGGGTGCGACCGCCTGGTCATGGTGTGGTGCGGTTCCACCGAGGCCTACCAGGAACCGAGCCCGGTCCACGCCTCGGTGGCCAGCTTCGAGACCGGCCTCAAGGCCAACGACGACAACATCTCCCCCAGCCAGATCTACGCCTACGCCGCCCTCCAGTCCGGTGTCCCCTACGCCAACGGCGCCCCCAACCTGTCGGTCGATCTCGACTGCATGCGGGAGCTGGCCCAGGCCCGCACCGTGCCCATCGCCGGCAAGGACTTCAAGACCGGCCAGACCCTGATGAAGACCCTCATCGCCCCCGGGTTGAAGGCCCGCATGCTCGGCCTCCGGGGCTGGTACTCCACCAACATCCTCGGGAACCGTGACGGGGAGGTGCTGGACGATCCGGAGAACTTCAAAACCAAGGAAACGTCCAAGCTCGGGGTGCTCGACACCATCCTGCAACCCGACCTGTACCCGGACCTGTACGGCAACATCGACCATGTGGTGCGGATCAACTACTACCCGCCCCGGGGCGACAACAAGGAGGGCTGGGACAACATCGACATCTTCGGCTGGCTCGGCTACCCGATGCAGATCAAGGTCGACTTCCTGTGCCGCGACTCGATCCTGGCCGCCCCCATCGTCCTCGACCTGGCCCTCTTCCTCGACCTGGCCTCCCGGGCCGGCCAGGCCGACGTCCAGGAGTGGTTGAGCTTCTACTTCAAGGCCCCGCAGACGGGCACCGAGCTGGCCCCGGAGCACGACCTGTTCATCCAACAGACCAAGCTGAAGAACACCCTGCGGGAGTGGATGGGCGAACAGCCCGTCACCCACTCCGAGGCGGGCTGAACCACCGGGCCGGGCCCGGGATCAGATCACCTGCTCGAACTGGTCGACCCCGAGTAGGAGCTTGCCCTGGGTCTCCAAAGCGGAGTCGAAGTCGAGCACGGCGTGATGGCAGGCCGTGGTGAGGTCACGCACCACGGCCTGCAGTTCGTTGTCGTCGTAGGTGGCGCCCATTCCGCCCGCCGCGTACACCCGCTCGGTGGCCCGTCGACACAGTTCGGCCGCGTAGGCGCTGTTCCAGCGGACCTGGCCCCGCGCCCGGACCGGCATCGGATCCTGGCCGGCCGCCGTGGCGTCCAACAGGTCGCAGCTCTGCATGATGAGCGACCAGGCGTGGGCCACCTCGGCGTCGGCCTCGGCGGCCCGGCGCTGCATCCCGGGCATCGTCACCTTCGACAGTCCGCTGTGGGCGTCGCGGCGGGTGGCGCTCTGGTGGATGAAGAGGTCGCGGGCCCGCTCGGCCATCCCCACGATGGCCCCGCCCAGCAGGGTCGACAGGGTGGCCGAGATCGGTAGCCGGTAGGTGCCGATGCTCACCCCCGGGACGGTGCCGAGGAAGGCCTGGGTCAGGTTCACGGCCCGGTGCTCGGGCACGAACGCCTCGTCCACGACCACATCGGACGACCCGGTGCCCCGCAACCCGAGATTGAACCAGGTGTCATCGATCTCGACGTCTTCGCGGGGCAGCAGGGCCACCATCGGCGGGCTCGGCTCGTTGGCGGCGTTGCGGACACCCCGGCAACCCACCACGACCCACCGGCCGTGGTCGGCCCCGCTGACGAACACCCACCGCCCCGAGACGAGGTAGCCGCCATCCGCCCGGGCGCAGGTACCCCACAGGGCGGGGCCCCCCGGGATCAGGGCTCGGGGGTCTCCCCGGAAGACCTCGTCCTGGGCCTGCTCACTCATCCGGCCGAGCACCATCGTGTGGTTGCCGGCCACCATCAACACCCAAGCCGCCGAGCTGCTGCCCAGGGCCACGATGCGTCCCGCCTCCACCAGGTCGCGGGGTGAGCGCTGACCGCCGCCGTAGGCGGCCGGGGCCACCAGACCGGTGAGACCGGCGTCGTGGAGGTAGCGCACCGCCCGGTCGCTGAGCCGGCGGGCGGTGTCGGACTCCGCTTCGGTGCGCCGGAGTCCGTCGACGATGGACTCCGCCGCCGCGGTGGCACTGCTCATCCCCACCCCTTACCCGACACGAACGATCCGGGTGCCGATGTTGCCGCCGGCCAGCAGGTCGACGAAGGCGGCCGGAGCGTTGTCGAGACCGACGACCTCATCGTGCAGGGACTCCACCGTGCCGTCGTCGAGCCACGACCTCATCCGCCGACGGGCCTCGTCGAACCGGTCGGTGTAGTCGAACACCAGGAACCCTTCCATCCGGACCCGGTTGTTGACCAGGAGACCCGGGATCCCCCGCGGCCCGGGCTGCGGGTCGTTGGTGTCGTACTGCGACACCACCCCACAGCAGACGATGCGCCCGTGGGGTTTCATGCGGCGCAGGGCGGCACCGAGGATGTCACCGCCGGTGTTGTCGAAGTAGACGTCCACCCCGTCCCCGGTGGCCGCCTTCAGGTCCTGGCGGAATGTCGGGGACCGGTGGTTGACGGCCGCGTCGAAACCGAGGCGCCCGGTGAGGACCTCCATCTTGGCCTCCGAGCCAGTGACGCCGACCACCCGGCAGCCGTGCGCCCGGGCGAACTGGCCGACCAGGTGGCCGACCGAGCCGCTCGCCGCGCTCACCAGCACCGTCTCCCCCGGTTCGGGGCGGCCGACCTCGAACAGGCCGAAGTACGCGGTCAACCCGTTGGTGCCGAACAGGGAGAGGTGGAGGGCCGGGTCGACATCGGGATCAACCACCCGGGTGCCGCGGAGGCCGAGCACCGCGTAGTCCTGCCAGCCGGTCAGGCCCACCACGAGATCGCCGGCGTCGACCCCCTCGGCCCGGGATGCCACCACCCGCCCCACCCCGGTACCGCTCATGACGATCCCCGTGGTTGGGGACCCGGCGTAACCGGCCGAGCCCTGCAGACCCGCCCGCTGGCCGGCCCCGATCGTCAGCGCCAGGGTGCGAACGAGCACATCACCGTCGTCGGGCTCGGGGGGCTCCCCGGTTCTCAGCTCGTAGTCCTCAGCCCGGAGGGCGCCGTCGGGTAGGGACCCGATGATGATCTGACGGTTGGTCGTCGGGTCGGTCCCCCCGGCGGCGGGGCCGGGGGTGCTGGCTACGGTCATGGATGCTCCTCGGGTGCAGCGGATGTCGGTTCGAGTCCCAGCCACTCGGTGGCGTTACCGGCCAGGAACCCCTCCACCACGGTCGGTGTCGCCCCGGCGGCGGCCAGCGAGCGTTCGAACCGTCGCAGGGGCTCCCGACCCCCCTCGGCGTGGGGGTAGTCGGTGGAGAACAGGAACAGGCGGGGGTCGGCCTCGGTGCCCAGCACGCCGACGTCCTCGAACGGGTAGGGGGTGAAGCGGAGCTGCTCCCCGGCCTGTTCCGACGGGGTGCGGGCCAGGGCGGCCAGGCGGGGCTCCGACCGGGACCAGATGGCCACGGCGTGGTCGAGCCGGCGGATCCAGTCCGGCACCCAACCAGCCCCCATCTCGATCGCCCCGCCCCGCAGCCCCCCGAATCGTTCCAGGACACCGTCGAGCACCAGGACGGCCAGGAACCGGGCCGCGGGATGGTGGACCACCATGAAGTCCTTGGAGCCGATCACCTCGGCCCCGGTCATCGACGCCGGTGGGGCGTGACCGTCGTTCAGCCAGTCATCGCCGATGCCGAGACGGCCGCTGCCGACGTGCAGCACGAACGGCGCCCTGCGTTCGGCCAGGCGGGCCCAGAACCGGTCGTGGTCGGGATGGCCGGGTGAACGACCGCCGGGGGCCCGGGCCGGGATCCACACCAGCCGCAGGCCCAGATCCAGGGCCACGTCCAGCTCGGCGAGGGACCGGTCCGGATCGTCGAGGTCGGCCAGGGCCACCCCGTGGAGTCGGGGGTCTTCGGCACAGAACGAGGCCATGGCCCGGTTGTGGGCCCGGTAGGAGCCGTAGCGGACGGCCGGGTCAGGCTGGTCGAACAGGGGGGCGCACAACGACGAGAACACCACCTGGTCGGCGAAACCAAGCAGGTCGAGGGCGGTGGAGCGTTCGGTGGGATCCACCGCGCCCAGGGCGGCGTGCCATTTCGGGCCCCGGCGGATGAGGTCGGATCCGAGGGCGACCAAGGCGTCGCGCTCGTCGGCGGGCCGGGAACCGTCCGACAGGGTGAGCCCGGACCGACCGCCCGTGATCGTCGGCATCAGATCCCGCAGTCCCGGGTCGGCGTGGTCGACGAGGAACCCCGGCCACTCCATCAGATGACTGTCGGCGTCCACGATCCGGCGTCCCCCGCCGTAGCTCGAACCATGGCTCATGGGCCCACCCTACGCGCCGTTCCACGATCGTGCCGGTTCGCCCCCCGGAGGCGGTCGGCGCCGACCTCCGGGGGACAACGACTCAGTGGGTTCCTTCCACCTGGGCGGTGTCGCGCTCACCAGTGATGGGACCGTAGGTGAGGCCGGCGATCACGGCCCCGATGACCGGGGCCACCCAGAACAACCAGAGCTGACCGAGCGCCCAGGAATCGGTGAACAGGGCCGGACCGGTGGACCGGGCCGGGTTGACCGAGGTGTTGGTGACCGGGATCGAGATGAGGTGGATCAGGGTGAGGGACAACCCAATGGCGATGGGAGCGAATCCCACTGGGGCACGGCCGTCGGTGGAGCCGAGGATCACGTACAGGAACACCGCGGTGAGCACGATCTCGATGACGAGGGCGGACAGCAGGGTGTAGTTCCCCGGCGAGTGAGCACCGTAGCCGTTGGCCGCGAAGCCGCTGGCCTTGGCGTCGAACCCGTCCTGCCCGTTGGCCACCACCAAGAGCACCCCGGCGGCCACCACCGCGGCCACCACCTGGGTGGCGATGTAGGCCGGCACGTCCTTCCAGGGGAAGCGCCGACCGGCGGCCAGACCGACGGTGACGGCGGGATTGAAATGCCCGCCGGACACATGGCCAACCGCGTAGGCCATCGTCAGCACGGTGAGGCCGAAGGCGAGGGCGACACCGAGAAATCCGACCCCGGTGTCGGGGAACGTGGCGGCCAGCACGGCGGTTCCACAACCGCCGAAGACGAGCCAAAACGTTCCCATGAACTCGGCCCCCAGCCGGGAGGGTAGCGGTGGCACAGGCATGGTGTTCCTTTCCGGGACCGACGGCCCCGCGATGATCCGGGACCGAGGGCCCGGTGGAAACCACCGCCTCGTCAACGTTCAGAACGTCATACGTTCAGAACATCAACGTTCAGGACGGCGGCTCCTATAACGTTTCGCTCCCCCCACCAAGCACCAACAATAGTCCGTCCCCGGAACCCAGGTGGTGGATCCCGACGATCTCACGGGGGACCACGCCGATCACCATGACTAACCGTTCGGACCGATCTAGGGTGGCCACCAGTGGACGAGCACGACCCGGGATCACCATGGCGGGTGCGCTGGATGACGGCCTCCCTCGATCGGCCGGCGAACATCGCCGACGACACCGCCGTGTTTTGGAGTGCGGTCACCGGCGCCAACCGGTCCGCCCCCCAGGGCCCGAGACGCGAGTTCATGGCCCTGGTGCCGGTGTCGGGTGACGCCAACCTCCGGGTCCGGCGGCTCGGCCCCGCTCCCGCCGGCGACGCCGGTCCGGTGGCCGCCCAGCCCGTCCTCCTCGACCTCCACTCGGCCGACCCCGCCGGTCTGATCGCCGCCGCCACCGGGCTGGGGGCCGTGGTGGCCGACCCACCCGGGGACGGACGGTCGGCCCTCCACTCCCCCGGGGGCCTGCCGTTGTGCGTGGTCGGCCACCACGGCGAGTGCGAGCTTCCGGCCCCGGCTCCCCTGCCGGGCGGGGCCGGCCGGGTCCGAGTGGACCAGCTGTGTCTCGACGTGCCCTCCGACCGGTACGACGACGAGGTCCGGTTCTGGTCCGCCTTGCTCGACCGCCGGACCGGAACCTCGGCCGGCCACCCCGAGTTCACCGTGATCCGGAGCCGTGACCTGGGGTTCCGGCTCCTGATCCAACGCCTCGACGCGGCCGACCCCCGTCGGCCCGTCACCGCCCACCTCGACCTGGCCAGTGACGACGTGGCCGCCACGGTGCGCCACCACCGGCGCCTCGGCGCCTCGGCGGTGTCGGAGCTCCCCCGCTGGACGGTGATGACCGACCCCTCCGGGGTCCCCTACTGTGTCACCGCCCGCAGCGTCGAGTCGGGCGAGCCCGCCCCCTGACCCGACCGGGCCGGGCCCGCCGGCGGATCCTCAGTCCCAACCGAGCTGGTGGAGCCGGTCGTCGTCGATGCCCAGGTGGTGGGCGAGCTCGTGGACGACGGTCACCATCACCTCGTCGGCCAGTTCGTCGAGGTCGGCGGCCATGTCGCATAGGGGGAGCCGGTACAGGGTGATCCGATCGGGCAGTTCGAAACCGCCGTAGTCGTCCCGCTCGGTGCGGGGTATCCCCTCGTACAGGCCGAGGAGGTCCTCACCCGGGTGGGCGTCCTCCACCAGCACCACCACATTGTCGAGCATGGCCAGGATTTCCCCGGGCAGGGAATCCATGGCCTGCTCGACGAGGTCGACGAAGTCGTCCTCCGGGATCGGGGTCACGCCCGCTCAGCGGGCCATCAGCTCGGCCATCCGCTGCCGGTAGGCGACCACGTTGGCTTCCTTGATGTCCTCGTACCCCCGGATCATGTCCGGGAGCTCGGCCACCTCGACGGCCCGGTCGTAGTTCTCGCCCGACAGGCCACCCAGGAGCCGGTCGATGGTGGCCTGGTACTCGGTGATCAGCTCCCGTTCCATGCGCCGGTGGGCGGTCATCCCGAACGGGTCGTAGCGGGTTCCCCGGAGCCGCTTCATCCGGGCCAGGCCGGCGAAGGCGATGTCCCCGGAGCGGCCCAGGCCGATCTTCTCGTCCCGCCCGAGACGCCGCATGAACGGGGGGTGGAGCTTGTAGGTGACCTCGGCCTTGGGCCCGAACTGTTCGGCCAGGGCATCGGAGAACGCCTTCGAGCGGTGCAGCCGGGCCACCTCGTACTCGTCCTTGTAGGCCATGAGCTTGAACAGGTAGCGGGCCACCGCCTCCGACAGGCGGGTGTCGGACCCGACGGCCTGCTCGGCCCGGCGGACCTTGGCTACCTGGTCGACGTAGCGCTGGGCGTAGGCGGTGTCCTGGTAGTCGACCAGGTCGGGGATGCGGATCTCCAGCAGGCGGCTCAGTTCCGCCGAGGGCTCGGGCACCGAGCCCATCAGCTGGGCCGCCCGGCGGGACCGCTTGCGCCGTTCGGTGGTCACCTCTCCGGGACGGTGCAGGCCCTTGGCCTCGACCCAGTGGGGATCGAGGGCGATCTGACGCCCCACCCGGAAGGCCTGGATGTTGGTGTCGATCGACACACCGTTGAGCTCGATGGCCTTCTCGATGGCGGTGGCCGAGATCGGGATGACGCCCCGCTGGTAGGCGGCCCCCAGCACCAGCACGTTGGCGGGCATGTGGCTCCTGAACAGGTTGTCCGACACGGTGCCGGCGTCGAAGTAGATGTTGCGGCCGGCCACGGTGGCGGCGTCGATCCGGCTACGGATGGCCTCCCACTCCGGGAAGGCGGCCGCGGTATCCCGCACCATGGCCCCCGTCGGCACCTTCGACGACGACACGATGGCCACCGACCGGCTGGGGTCGGTCTTGGCCAGGTTGGTGTCGGCGGCCCCGGTCAGGACGTCGAACACCAGGTAGGCGTCGGCCTCACCGGCGCCGACCTTGTTGGTGCGGCCGCCGTCGGCTTCCGCCCCGTCCGACCCGTCCCGGTCGGGACGGCTGATCCGCAGGTTGGAGATGACCGAGCCACCCTTCTGGGACAGGCCGGTCTGGTCGAGACCGTGGGCCTGCTTGCCGTCGAGCAGGGCCGCAGTGGCCAGCAGCTGGTTGACGGTGACCACCCCGGTGCCGCCGATCCCCATCATGAGGATGTTGCCCTCGTCGATCCGTTCCGGTTCGGGCAGGTCGTCGCCGATCGGGTCGAACGGCACGGTGGCCTTCCTGGCCACGTTGGGATCGGGGATGACCTCCACGAACGCCGGGCAGTCGCCGAGCAGGCAGGAGTAGTCCTTGTTGCACGACGACTGGTGGATCTGGGTCTTACGACCGAACTCGGTCTCAACCGGTTGGACGGACATGCAGCTCGACTTCACCCCACAGTCGCCACAGCCTTCGCAGACCGCCTCGTTGATGAACACCCGCATGGCCGGATCGGCCACCAGGCCCCGCTTGCGATCCCGCCGCAGCTCGGCCGCGCACGCCTGGTCGTAGATGAGGACCGTGGTACCGGGGATGTCGCGCAGCTCCCGCTGGATCTCGTCCAGCTTGGCCCGGTCGAGGACCTGCACCCCGGGGGCGAAGGCGGCGTCGGCCGGGTACTTGCCGGTGTCGTCGGTGACCACCACGATCTTGGCCACCCCTTCGGCCTCGATCGAACGGGTCAGCTCCGGCACCGTCATCTGCCCGTCGACGTCCTGACCCCCGGTCATGGCCACCGCACCGTTGTAGAGGATCTTGTAGGTGATGTTCGTTCCCGACGCCACCGCCTGGCGCAGGGCCAGGCTGCCGGAGTGGTGGTAGGTGCCGTCACCGATGTTCTGGAACCGGTGGTTCATGGTCACGAACGGGGCCGCGCCCACCCACTGCACACCTTCGGCCCCCATGTGGGTCATGCCCTTGGTGTGCCGTTCCGGGGTACTGCCGGCCATGCCGTGACAGCCGATCCCTCCACCGGACTCCGACCCCTCGGGGACCCAGGTGGAGGTGTTGTGCGGGCATCCCGAGCAGAACCCGGCCGTCCGCGACGCCGACTCCGATCCGCCGGAGCTGGCGGTGACAGGGATGATGACCCGCTCCGGGGCCGCCGCGCCAACCGCGTCCTCCCCCAGGCGCTCGGCCAGGAACGGTCGCAACAGTTTGGCCACGTCATCGACGTCGAGCTCCCCGTAGGCGGGGATCCAGTGCGACCCGTCGGCCGCCTTCTTGCCCAGCACGAGGGGAGCGTCGGGCCGTCCGTACAGGGCCTCCCGCACGAAGGTCTCTACGAACCCGCGCTTCTCCTCCACCACCACCACGGTGTCGAGCCCCTCGGCGAAGGCCCGGACCGCGGTGGGCTCCAGGGGCCACATGACCATGGGCTTGAACACCCGGATCCCCCGGCGCTCGAGGGCGGCCTCGTCCAAGCCGAGCCGGTCGAGGGCACCCCGCAGGTCGTAGTAGGTCTTGCCGGCGGCCACGAACCCGAGGGTGGCGTCGGCGGTGGCCACCGTCTGACGGTTGAGGTTGTTGGCGGCCACGAACGCCTCGGTGGCGGCCAGGCGACCCTCGTAAACCTCCCGTTCCATCGCCACCGCGATCTGGCCCACCAGGCGGTCCTCCTGGTGGGGCCGCCAGGGTTTGCCGTCCCATTCGAACTCGGGGCGGACCGGCTGGACCCGACCGGGGCCGACCTTGATGGTGGAGTAGCCGTCGGCGACGTTGGTGATGATCTTCAGGCCCGCCCACAGACCGCTGTAGCGGGACAGCTCGTAGCCCCAGCGGCCGAAATCGGCCACCTCCTGAACGCTGCCGGGGTAGATGACGGGGGTCTCGAAGTGGAGCAGGGCGAACTCGGACCCCGACGCCAGGGTGGACGACTTCGACGACGGGTCGTCGCCCACCACCATCAGCACCCCGCCCTTCGGGTCCACGCCGCAGGTGTTGGCGTGGCGGATGGCGTCGCCGGAACGGTCGACCCCGGGGGCCTTGCCGTACCACATGCCCAACACCCCGTCGTAGCGACCTTCGAAGTTGCGGTTGGCCAGCTGGCTGCCCCACACCGCGGTGGCGCCCAGGTCCTCGTTGAGGCCGGGTAGGAAGGTGACGTGGTTGGCCTCCAGCTCCGCCTTGTTGGACAGCATCAGCTGGTCGATGCCCCCGAGGGGTGAACCCCGGTAGCCGGACACCAGGGCCGCGTTCGACAGCCCGTCCCTCCGGTCGGCCCGGAGCTGGTCGAGCAGGGCCCGGAGCAGGGCCTGCACCCCGGACATCGCCACGTCACCCTGGTCAAGGGTGAACCGGTCTTCGAGCCTGAACTCCACGACAGCCACTGATGGTCCCCTTCTCGGTCCTGAGTCGTGCTAACGCTACCGCACCGGTCGATCCCGTCCCGAAACGGGACCGGTCCCCCAGATGGCCCGCGGACCACCCCGAGGCCACCGACCCCCGCTCGGGGGCGGTGGGACGGGCGCCACAACCTGGGGCGAACTAACGTCAAGCTCGTCATGACTACCGACGATCCAACCATCGGGTCCGATCCGTTCACCCCGCACCCGGTCAAGCTCACCGACGAGCTCCGGGAACAGTTGAACGGTGTCTCGACCGCCACCCTCACCGGCCAGCTCCAGCGCCGCGGCATCCGCAGCTCGTTCCTGTCCGGTCTCGCCCCCACCCACCCCGACAAGCGGCTCCTGGGCTACGCCCTCACGCTCCGGTACCTACCCCTGAGGGAGGACCTCCTCCCCGAGCTGTCCGGGGGGATCAACCCCCAGCGTGAGGCGTCGGAGTCCTGCGGCCCCGACGACGTGATCATCATGGAGGCCCGCAACGTCCCCGACGCCGGCACCATCGGCGACATCTTCGCCCTCCGGGCCGTCCAGCGAGGTGCCACCGGCATCATCACCGACGGCGCCCTCCGGGATTCGCCCGCCATCCGGGCCATGGACGTGCCCGTCTACCACCAAGCCGTCCACGCCTCCACCTGGGGCCGCCACCACATGCCCCTGGCCTGCAACGTGCCGATCGCCTGCGCCGGGGTGACGGTCATGCCCGGCGACATCCTCGTCGGCGACGGTGAAGGTGTGGTGGTGATCCCACCCTCGCTGGTGGTCGAGGTGGCCGCCGAGTCGGTCAAGCAGGAGCTCCAGGAGGACTTCGCCCTGGAGCGCGTCGGTGCCGGGGAGAGCACCATCGGCCTGTTCCCCCTGGCCAAGGAGCGTCGACCGGAGTTCGAGGCCTGGCTGGCCGGGCGGTCGGACAACGGAGGGGCCGGATCATGACCCGTCGCTCGATCCACATCGACAGCTTCGCCCATGAGAACCCGATCCCGGTGGCCACCCGGATCGGGCCCTTCGTCGCCTCGGGCGTGATCCCCGGCTTCGACCCCGGCTCCCGGGACATGCCCCAGGAGCTGTCCGACCAGGCCGCCAACCTGTTCACCCACATCGGCAACGCCCTCGAGGCGGCCGGGGCGGGATGGGACGACATGGCCAAGATCAGCTTCTACGCCAACCATCCGGACGCCCGGGCGGTGGTCAACCCGTTCTGGGAGAAGTACTTCCCCGATCCGGAGTCGCGCCCGTCCCGCCACACCCACATCACTGACGGTGGCGGCCGACCGCGGATCACCTGCGACTTCATCGCCTACGTCACCGGCTGACCCCCGCCGCGTCGTCGCCGAGCACCGCGGCCACCGTCCGGGCCAGGCCGAGCAGGGCCCGGTCGGTGCCGTGCCGGCCCATCAGCATGCAGCCCACCGGGGCGTCGTCCCCGACCGGGGCCGGGATGGTGATGGCGCAGCCGTCGAGCATGTTGGCCACCGACGTGTTCCGCAGACACAGCAGGTTGGTGGCCGAGTAGTACGCGGCCGCAGTGTCGGCGTCGCCGGCGGCGAATGAGGCGATGGTGGGGGCGGTGATGGCCACCGTGGGCAGCACCACGGCGTCGAACCCGGCCAGGCGGCGTTCGGCCGCCGCCCGGAGGCGGCGACGGCCGGCCTGGGCGTCGAGCACGGCGGCCGCGTCGAGGGCGGCCCCGGCCTCGATCCGGGCCCGCACCCGAGGGTCGTAGCCCGCCGCGGCCCGGGCCAGCAGGGGCCGGTGCCATCGGTAGGCCTCGGCGGCGGCCAGCCCACCGCCGGCGTTGATCGCCGGCAGGTCGAGCAGCTCGGGAAAGCCGACCTCGGTCACCGTCACCCCGGCCGCCCGGAGCAGGGCCAGGCTGTGCTCGTGGACGGCAGCCACGTGGGGATCGAGATCGTCGAGGACGAGGTCGACCACCGCGGCCAGGCGGATCCGGGACGGCGGTCGTTCGTCGACGGTCGTCCGCCTACCGGGGTCGATCCCGGCCAGGACCGCGTCGAGGGTGACACAGTCGTCGACGCTGGCCGCCATCACCCCCACCGAGTCGAGGGACGGGGCCAGGGGCAGGACGCCGTCCAGGGGCACCCGGTCCGCGGTCGGTTTCCAGCCCACCAGGCCGTTGAAGGCGGCCGGGATCCGGCACGATCCGCCGGTGTCGGTGCCCAGGCCCACCGGGGCCATCCCGTCGGCCACCGCCACCGCCGAGCCCGACGACGAGCCGCCGGGTATCCGTCGGCTCCTGGCCCGTCCCCAGGAGGAAGCGGGGGTGTCGTGATGGGCGTTGAGGCCGAGCCCGGAGAAGGCGAACTCGGTCATCGCCGTCCGCCCGATGGGGATCAGACCAGCGGCGACCAGGCGGCGTACGGCCGGGGCGGTGACCGCCGCCGGGGCCTCGCCGGCCAGGACGGTCGATCCGGCCGTGGTGACCTCTCCCTCGACGTCGAACAGGTCCTTCACCGCCACCGGCAAGCCGGCCAGGTGCGGAAGCAGCCCGCCGCCGGCGCGGGCGGTGTCGACGGCGGCCGCGGTGGCCCGGGCCCGGGCCCGGGCCACGGACCAGAACGCCCGGGGCCCCTCCCCCGCCGGGTCCCCGATAGCGTCCAGGCACCCGTCGACCAGGGCGGCGGCGGTCAACGAGCCGTGGCGGAGGCGGTGGCTCAGGGTGGTGAGATCGGGCAGCACAGCGCGAACGATAACCCCCGGCCGGACGGGCGTCACCGCCGGTCGCATCCGGGCGGGACCCGGGTAGGGTCCGGCCGGTAATGGCGAGCCCGAAGGAGGAGCCCGGCGTGTCAGCGGTCATCGACGTCCACGGCCTGGTCAAACGGTACGGGTCGTTGACCGCCGTCGACGGGATCGACCTCACCGTCGAGGCGGGGGAGATCGTGGCCGTGCTGGGCCCCAACGGCGCCGGCAAGTCGACCACGGTGGAGATCCTCGAGGGCTTCCGGAGCCGGGACGCCGGCTCCGTGAGCGTCCTCGGGCTGGACCCGGCGGACGCCCCGCGCTCCTGGTACGAGGACGTGGGCGTCGTCCCCCAGGAGACCACGGCCATCCCCGGCCTGACCGCCCGGGAGACCCTGGCCATGTACGCCGGCTACTACCGGGCCCCCCGCCCGGTCGACGAGGTTCTCGATCTGGTCGGCCTGTCCAGTGATGGCGCCCGGCGGGCGTCCCGGCTGTCCGGCGGGCAGCGTCGCCGCCTCGACCTCGGTCTGGCCCTGATCGGCAACCCGAAGCTGGTGTTCCTCGACGAGCCCACCACCGGGTTCGACCCCTCGGCCCGGCGCGGGTCCTGGGCCATGATCGACGGGCTCCGCTCCACCGGCAGCACGGTCCTGTTGACCACCCACTACATGGATGAGGCCGACGTCCTGGCCGACCGGATCGTGGTCATCGCCGCGGGTCGGGTGGTGGCCAGCGGGACCGCCGCCGACCTGGCCCAGGTGGTCGACGCCCGCCCGGCCATCCGGTGGCGGCGGTTCCGGGACCATCCGGGCCTCCCGGGCCGGCTAGGCGCCCGACCGGACGGGGAGAGCATGGTCATCACCACCACCGACGTCACCGGCACCCTCCACCAGCTCACGAGCTGGGCCATCGACGGAGGGCACCAGTTGGCCGACCTTACCGTCCAGCGGCCCACCCTGGAGGACGTCTACCTGGCCCTGGTGTCCGGCGACGACGACGGGGCCGGACCCGCCGGGGAGCCCGCGATCAGCGGGGGCGACCCGCTCGGCGGCCGCCGCCGGGGCCGGTCACGACGACGGAGGGCCGCCCGGTGACCGCCATTCGCCGCCTCAACCACCAGGTCGGCTTCGACCTGGTCATGTTCCGCCGCAACCCGGCGGCCGCGTTCTTCACCCTGATCCTGCCCCTCATCTTCTTCCTCCTGTTCACCGCCATCTTCGGGAACGAGACCAACGAGGCGGGGGTCCGGATCGCCACCTACTACGTGCCGGGGATCATGACCCTCCAAATCACCTCGGCCACTCTGGTCAACCTGGCCATGGCCATGACCACCCGCCGCGAACGCGGCCTGTTGAAACGGCTGCGGGCCACCCCCCTGCCCCCGTGGGTGTTCATCGCGTCCCAGGCAACGGCCTCGATCGTGATCAGTGCCGTGGCCTCCGTGTTCCTGATCGTCGTCGGCCGGCTCGTGTTCGACGTGTCGGTCCGGGCCGCCGGCGTGCCCAGCCTCGTCGTCTCGATCGCCCTCGGCTCGGCCTGCCTGGCCGCTCTCGGGTTGGCCCTGAGCACGATCATCCCGTCCGAGGAGGCCGCCCCGGCGATCACCAATGTCCTGGTCCTCCCCCTGTACTTCATCAGCGATGTCTTCATCCCCGGTGACAAGCCCCGGGCCCTCGAGTTCATCGCCTCCTTGTTCCCCGTCCAGCACCTGGCCACCGCCCTGCAACCCGCGTTCGATCCGCTCGCAGTGGGAGTCACCTGGCCGTGGCGGGACTGGTTGGTCCTGGCCGCGTGGGGCCTGTTCGGCGTGGCCGTGGCCCGGTCTAGATTCCGCTGGGTCCCGTCACGCTGACCCCGTCGCGGGGCCCGACCAGCTGGTCGGCCAACAGCACCAGGGCGGGCTCGAGCCGGCCGGCCACCGGTTCCCGGTCGGCGGCAACCCCAGGGTCGTCGACCAGCACCGAATCGTCGGCCACCATCGAGATGGTCCCCGGAAAGCTGATGTCCGCCACCAGACCGTCGAGGGCGGCCTGGATCAGACCGTTCCAGGCCCCGATCAGGATCCGGGCCGTGGCCTCGTCGCGGCTCGGGAGCAGGTCGGCCACGATCTGCACCAGGCGGCGGCGCCGCTCGGCCACCGCCTCCTGCTTCCAGCCCTCGGGTGAGTGGGCGCTGGCCAGCATCCGGAACCGGGGTGGGTGAGCCAGCGAGTACCGGCCGTAGAGCACGGCCAAGGCGCCGAGGCGGTCGCCGTCGACCGGCTCGGTGGACGGCGACTCCAGCTGATCGAGCACCCGGTCGAGCTCGCCCAGGACGCGGTCGACCATGGCGTCGAGCACAGCGTCCCGGCTGCCGAAGTAGGTGTAGATGGTCTGGCTGGTCGTGTCGGCCTCGGCCGCCAGTCGGCGCACCGTGAGGCCGAGATCGCCGTCGCGCAGGTATATCCGCTCCGCTCCATCCAGCAACTCGCGCTGTTTCCGGACCGACCGCTCTTCCTTGGTGTCGGGGGCCACCATCGCCTCACCCTCGTACTCATGGATGCCGGAGTAGCGCGACAAACGCGAGCAGATGCCCTGCCGCGATCGCTCCCTCCAGTTACCCTCCTGGATCCACCACCATAGCCACCCGGCCGACCAGGTTGCCGCAGGAAGACGCTCCGATCCGGGCCCCGACCCCTCCCGAGCCCGGGCCTCGACCGGCTGGGCCGGGCTCAGCTCGCGGTGCGGAGCTGGTCTGCGGGCGCGAAATCGTCGCGGAGCACGATGGCGTCGCCGGCCAGCGCGGTGGTCTCCGCCTCGCTGAGGACCATGCCGTCGGCCGGGTCCACCACCAGGGGTGGGATCGGCACCGGCGACGCCACCAGGACGAGGTTACGGCCCAGCCCCTCGGCCGCCTGGGCCGGGGGCGCCTCGATCAGCTGAACGTGGGGGAACACCGCCCGGTAGGTGGCGATCTCGGCCCGGACGAAGTCGAGACCGCCGGCGTCGATCAGGTTGACGGCCACGATCCCGTCGGGGGCCAATACCCGGTCGAGCTCGGTGAACATCTCCACCGTGGCCAGGTGCCAGGGCACCGACAGGCCGCTGAAGGCGTCGGCGATGATCAGATCGTAGTGGTCGGCGGTGAGACCGGTCACCGTCAGGCGGGCGTCACCGACCTCCACCTGGAGCTGGTCATCGGTGACCAGCTCCAGGTGGTCGCGGGCCACGTCCACCAGCTTCCCGTCGATCTCGAGCACCATGGAACGGCTGCCGGGGCGGACCGCCTCCACATAGCGGGGCATGGTGAACCCGGCCCCGCCGAGATGGAGCACCTCGATGGGCGCGTCCGGTGCCGGTCCGGCCACCGCGGCCACGTCCGCCAGGAGCCGGATGTAGCGGAACCCGAGGTGGGTTGGGTCGTCGAGGTCCACATAGGAGTTGCGGGCGCTGTCGAGGACCAGGGTGACCGCCCGGGGGTTGTCAGGGTCGGTGGGCAGCTCCACGCAGGCGTACTCGGTCTCGATCTCACACCGGGACGGCACCAGAGCCGAGGCTGCGCCGATCAGGACCACGGCCACCACCGCGGCCGGCTGGGCGACCAGGCTCCGCCAACCCGTCAGGACGGCCCCTACGATCACCAGGGCCGCACCCACCCCGATCATCAAGCCATCGGTCGGGAACCAGGCCACGAGCACAAAGCCGGTGAGGAAGGTGCCCACCAACGCCCCGACGGTGCCAGCGGCCGAGAGGTTCCCGACCACCCGGCCGGTGTGCCCGACATCGTCAAGGCGGACCTTGGCCACCATGGGTGAGATCGTGGAGAGGACTGCGGCCGGGGCGAAGAAGGCGACGCAGGTGAGGGCCACGACGGTGACGGCGTCGGCCTGGCCGGCGGGGCCCATCATCCGAACGATCACCGGTGTCAGCCAGGTCAGGGCCCCGCCGACGACGAGGATGGGGCCGATGAGGGGGGTCGGATCGAGCCGGTCGGCTAGGCGGCCCCCCGCCGCGTTACCGGCCGCGATGGCGGCCAGGACGGTGCCGATGATCCCGGTGAACGACTCCAGTGAGACCCCCACCACCGGAGCCAGCAGCCGTCCAGCCAGGGTTTCCATGACCAGCACGCAGAACGAGGTGAACGCGACCAGGGCCGCCGCGGCGTTGGGCCCCATCCGGCCAACCGGGGCGGCCGGGCCGACCCCGTTCGGCCGGTCGGATTCGTCGACGACGTCGGGCCCACCGCTCACCCGGTCACCCTAGACGCCGTCCCGGGCGCGGCCTCCCGGAGGGCGAGGCCCGACCCGGAATATGACGTACGTCACCCGCGACCTATCATCTCCCCACGCCACCCGGGAGGAACGTCATGGTCGACCGCTGGTTCGTCGAAACCGAGCCCGACGAACGGTTCTCGTTCTACACGCGGGCCAACATCGGGGAGGTGTTCCCCGACCCGGTAGCGCCGCTGACCTTCAGCTGGTTCGAGTACGACGGCGCCGTCGGCGCCTCGGAATGGGGCTTCCGGGACGCCTACGAACGGATCGGGGTGATGACCGCCGACGAGCTCCCGCCCGACCGGGCGGTCTTCCTCGGCGTGTTCGGCGGCTACGGCTACCTGAACGCCTCCGCCCTCCGCCTGCTCGGCCACCGGGCCCCGGGGATGACGGCCCAGGACATCGACGACGCCTTCTTCGGCGACGCCCCCGGGGTGCCGCCCTTCGCGGCCCGACCCGAGGACGAACGCCCGGAACTGACGGCCCGGATCGGTGAGACCTTCCAGTGGGTGCTGACCACCCCCGACCTTCCCGACGTGGCCGCGGACGAGGTGGCCATGAACCACCTCCGGCGCGACCGCCCCGACCTCCCTACCCTCTCCGACCGGGAGCTGGTCGACCACGCCCTCCGCCTGATCGACACCCACTTCGCCCGGCTGTTCTCCCAGCACATCTACATCTCGTTCCTGGCCACCCTCCCGGTCGGGATGATCACCAAGATCAGCGCCGCCATAGGTCGACCCACCGACGCCCTCAAGCTGATCGCCGGCCTAGGCGACGTCGAGTCGGCGGCACCGGCCGCCGCCATGTGGCAGCTCGGCCGGGTGGTGGCGGCCAGCCCGGAGCTCACTGCCCGCTTCGACCGGGGCCTCGAGGGGCTCCACGGTGACATCCGGTCGCTGGACGATCCGGCCGCCCGCCGGTTCACCACCGAGTTCGACGCCTTCCTGGTCCGGTACGGATCCCGGGGCCCGAACGAGTGGGAGCTCCGATCCCCCACCTGGGAAACCCATCCTGACCTCGCCCTGGCCGCCATCGACCGGATGCGCCTGTCGGCCGACCACAAGGCGCCCCTCCGGCAACGGACCGAGCGTGCCGCCGAACGGGAACGCCTCGGTGCCGAGATCCGGGCCCTAGTGGCCGCCGACCCGGAGACCGCCGGCCAGTTCGACGCCGCCCTCCATTCGGCCCGGGTGTTCCTCCCGGGCCGGGAGCGGACCAAGACCAACTGCATCAAGCTGGTCCAGGAGGCCAGGATGGCCCTCTACGAGTTCGGTCGTCGCTGCGTCACCGCCGGCACCCTGCCGGCCCCGAACCTGTTCAGCCTCCTGACCCGGGACGAGCTGACGACCTTCCTCGACGACCCGACCGGATTCCGAGACCTCACGGCCGAACGGGCCGCTCTCCTCGACGAGGTGGTCAACCTCCAGGAGCCGTTCCTGTTCGACGGTGAGCCGCCGCCGATGTCGACCTACCCGCGACGCGACGAGAACGCCGTGGTCCCCCTCACGGCCGGCGACCGGATCCAGGGCGTACCCGGTTGCCCCGGCACAGCCCGCGGGGTGGCCCGCGTCGTACTCAACCCGGCCGATCCGACGGCCCTGGGCCCCGACGAGATCCTGATCGCCCCGATCACCGACCCCTCGTGGACACCACTGTTCGTTCCCGCCGCCGCCGTGGTGGTCGACGTGGGGGCTCCACTCAGCCACGCCGTCATCGTGAGCCGGGAGCTCGGCATCCCCTGCGTGGTGTCGGCCACCGACAGTACCCGCCGCATACCCGACGGGGCCACCATCGAGGTCGACGGGGACACCGGCACCGTCACCGTCGTCACCGGACCCGAACCGCACCCGGGATAGGCGCCGGATCAGCCGTGGGTCCCGATCCCCGGCCCGACGGGCCGCGCCCGGGGTTTGGAACCGACCGGAGGGCCGGCGGTAGCGTCTCCCCAGGACGACCCGGAGCCGGGTGGCCACCGAGCCGGCCCAACCGCCCGGAGGAGAAGGACCACCGTGAGCACCCACGCCAACCATCCCCACCCGGCCGACCGCACCCCGCCGGACGGCGACCGTTCACCCGACTCGACCCGCGCCACCGGCGGCGATGCGGAGCATCACGAGGTGATCGTGATCGGTGCGGGCGTGTCGGGCATCTACCAGATCAAGCGCCTGACCGACCTCGGTGTCGACGCCGTCCTCCTCGAGGGCGACGACGACCTCGGCGGCACCTGGTATCGCAACCGCTACCCGGGTGCCCGGTTCGACTCCGAGAGCTACACCTACGGCTACTCGTTCTCCAAGGAACTACTCGACGAATGGCACTGGACCGAGCGGTTCTCGCCCCAACCGGAGAACCTGCGCTACCTTAACCATGTCGCCGACCGGTTCGACCTCCGGCGCCACATGCGGTTCAACGCCCGGGTCCGGACCATGATCTGGGACGAGGACGAACGCCAGTGGGGCATCGGCCTGGACGACGGGACGAGCTGTACGGCCCGGTTCGTGATCACCAGCCTCGGCCCCCTGTCGATGCCCACCCTGCCCAGCTACGAGGGGATGGACGACTTCACCGGTGAGTCGTTCCACACCTACTGGTGGCCCAAGGAGCCCGTCGAGCTGGCCGACCGCAGGGTCGGCGTGATCGGGACGGGGGCCACCGGTCTCCAGGTGATCGCCGAGATCGCCGACAAGGTCGGTCACCTCACCGTCTTCCAACGCCGCCCCAACTGGAGCACCCCGCTCAACAACGGCCCCATCTCCCCCGGGGAGATGGACGAGATCAGGGACCGTTACGACGAGATCTTCGCCAACTGCGCGGCATCACCCAACGGATTCGAACACGTACCGGACCGTCGCGGCTTCTGGAGCCTGACCGCCGAGGAACGCCGCTCCCACTGGGATGACCTCTACCGCCAGCCCGGCTTCGCCATCCTGGCCGGCAACTTCGCCGAGATCTTCTTCGACGAGGCAGCCAATCGGGAGATGTCGGACTATGTGGCCGACCGGATCCGGGAGCGGGTCACCGACCCGGTCGTGGCCGAGAAGCTGATCCCCCTCGACCACGGGTTCGGGCTGCAACGCCTGCCGCTGGAGACCAACTACTTCGAGGCCTACAACCGCGACAACGTCGACCTGGTCGACATCACCGAACATCCGATCCTCCGGATGACCCCGGACGGGATCGAGACCGCCGCCGGTCACCACGATCTCGACGTGATCGTCTACGCCACCGGGTTCGACGCCATCACCGGTGGCTACGACCGGATCGAGATCCGCGGTGTCGACGACCGGACCCTGGCCGACAAGTGGCGGGACAGCCCGAGCACCTACCTCGGGGTGCTCAGCCACGGATTCCCCAACATGCTGATGGTGGCCGGCCCCCAGAGCGTGTCGGGGTCCACCAACTTCCCCCGGGCCATCGAAACCGGGGTCGACTGGGTGACGGACCTCCTCCAGCACGCGGCCGCCGAGGGCATCACCCGCATCGAGGCCCGAGCCGACGGTGAACGGGACTGGGTGGAGGAGGTGGAACGGGCCCACGAGCGGATGCTGTTCCGTCGGAGCAAGGGCTGGTTCACCGGCTACAACTCCAACGTCGCCGGCCACCAGGAAGGTCACGTCCGCTACCAAGCGTACTTCGGGGGCGCCCCCCGCTACGCCACCCTGGCCACCGAGGAGGCCGACGGCGGTTACCCCCGGCTGGACCTCCGTTGACGGGTCGCTGAACCCCGTGGGGCTCCGTCCACCGGAGGGGCCGGTCGGGCGCCTCAGCGCACCGCGGCATAGGTCGGGCTGGCTACCCCGGCCTTACTGAAGACCAGCTGCCACAGTTGGAGTCTTCGGACCCGGAACGAGGCAGCGGAGGCCGACAGGTAGTAGCGCCAGGTGCGGCGGAACGTCTCGTCGTAGCCGGGCAGCTCGTCCCAGGCCTGCTCGACGTTGGCCAGCCAGGTCATCAGGGTCCGGTCGTAGTCGGGCCCGAAGTTGTGGAGGTCCTCCACCGCCCACTGCTCCAACGAGGCCCGGCCGATGTGCTCCAGCGAGGGGACCACCCCGCCCGGGAAGATGTACCGGTCGAACCACGGGTCGGTGTGGTTCCGGGTGGAGTTCGAACCGATGGTGTGGCACAAGGCCAGACCGTCGCGGGTCAGCAGCCGGTGGGTGGCGTCGAAGTAGGCCTGGAAGTTCTTCGGCCCGACGTGCTCGAGCATGCCGATGGACACCACCCGGTCGTATTCACCCCGGACCCGGCGGAAATCCGTCTGCAGGATCTCGACGTCGAGCCCCGCACACCGCTGTCGCGCCACCTCCACCTGGGCCGCCGCCGGCGTGATACCAGTCACCTTTACCCCGTACCGTTCGGCCGCGAATTGGGCGAAGCCGCCCCACCCGCATCCGATATCCAGCACCCGCATCCCGGGCTCAAGATAGAGCTTCCGGCATACCAGATCGAGCTTGGCCTCTTGGGCCTCACCGAGATCAAGGGCATCGGCCCAATAGGCGCAACTGTAGATCATGCGCTTGTCGAGCATCCGTTCGAACAGATCGTTACCGATATCGTAGTGATAGGACGCGTTGCCGCTGGCCCGGCGGATGTTCTGCCGATTGGCCAACGAGGACTGAGCCAGCAGCAACAGCATCCGGGGACCCACCCGCACCCGGGCCTTCAGATCGGCCGCGAGCACGGCCGCCAGGGTCACGTCGACACGATCCGCGCTCCACCATCCCTCCTGGTAGGCCTCACCGAGCCCGAGCTCGCGGTCGCGGATGACGCGCGGGTAGAACCGCTCGTCGTGAATCCGAATATCACCCGGGCCGGGCCCGTCCAGGGTGATTCCCGCTGCATCGATCAGGTTGAGCACGAACGCCCGGGCCCGCGCATCGACATCCCTCCGTGCCATGTCGCTCCGCCTTTTGGTCTTCGTAATACCAGGTTGTCACCCCATGGTTCGATTGGCCAGACGTGGCGAAGCCGCGAGACGGATGACCGCGGTCCGGCCGTGATCCAATCCACCATCGGGATCCGGTTTTCCCGGATGTCGGCGGCCGGAAACCGCCTGCCGAACCCGGTCGGCGGGCGGGGCGGTGACAGGGGCGTCAGGTCCGGAGAGTCCCCGGTATCGGCCAACGAGGGAGGGGCCGGCTACGGGGCCGGCACCGTGGGATTCGGACCGCCGCCGGGTGGATAGAGGCCCCGGGTCGCGCCATCTTCCAGGGGCACGGAGGGCGCCACCGGACTGGCTGGGGTGCCGGTGACCGGGGTGCCGGTGGGGGCCGGGGTCGGGGCGGGCCGCGGGGTGGGATAGGTGCCCGTCGGCCCGGGGCCGAGCGGTTGACCGTCAGGGCCGGTGAACGGCGGGGAGACACCACCCGCCGTTCCCCCATCGGGCGGCGGAGACGAGGTCGCCCCCGGCGGGAGGGTCTCGGCCCTGACCACGGGCCGGTCCGAGGAGGAGTCCGCCGACAGGACCCAGGCCATGAGACCGACGGTGGCCAGAACCAGCACCACGGCCACCCCGGCCAACATCCGTTCCGGGGCCAGCGGCGGCCGGCCCCCCACCACGGTCTCCCACCATCCGGCGTCGGCGGCCTCCAGGGCCGCCGACCGGTCCTCGCCGGCCATCTCGACCAACAACCCGTCGACCTGATCGAGCACGGCGGCGATGTCGTCACGATCGAAGCGGACCTCGCTCACCCCGGTGGCCGACGGATACGCGTCGACACCCCGCTCGGACAGGACCATCACCCGCCCGAACCCGAGCTGCCCCTGCAGCACCCCCACGGTGTGGTGCAGACGACCCGAGGTCTGGACCTTCGAGCGCCGCGAACGGGCCACGACGACCAGGGCCGCGTCCACCCCGTCCAGGGGCGGCATCGCCTCCTCCACCCCGTCCCCCCCGGCCCGGGGCACCGCGTCGAACAGGTCGACCCGCCACCCCTCGTCGCGCAGGTACCGGTAGAGGACAGACCAGTCGTTGCCGTCCCCCGCCGACCCGAGCACCAGATGACCTCGCGTGGTGAGATCGCGGCCGAGAGGCCGACCGGGCCTGTCCACGAGGGTTCCCGCCCGGCGCACCTCGCCCACCCAGGAACCGGCGGTGCTGACGATTCGGTCGAAGATCCGTCGCGGGGACTGCGCCATCGGCAACTATGTAACCATCTCGGGACCACGCGGTTGTCGATAGACAGGCAGGCAGCCACACCCAACCGACCAACACACCCACGGACCAAGGACCGCCGTCACCCCTGGCCACGAGAAGGAGAGTTCCCCGGTGGAGTCGTTCAGCCGGTTGTTGAAGGGCACGATCCTGGCCCTTCTCGCGGTCCTGATGCTGCTCCTGGCCGCCCTGGCCCTGGCCAGCCTCAACGACCTCCGCAAGACGGACACCGACGAGACGGTGGCCGGGGGTGGAACCACGGAGACCAGGGCGGCCGATCCCGACGCCACCGCGGACGCCCAACCGCCGCCCCCCGTCCAGGCCGACGGTACGGTCCCGTTGGGTTCCGACGCCGACGGCAGTGCCGCCTGCATCCGCACCGGCGGTGACGGCGGTTTCGTGGTCAGGGTCGTGAACCCGTCCGACGAGGTCGAGCCCACCGCGGTCGGGGTGAGGTTGACCATGGGCGACCGCGGCACCATGGTCCACACGGTGACCGTGGCCGCCGGCGACGCCGGTGCCGTCGGGGAGGCCTCCGTGCCCAACTCCCAGACGGCGACGGCCTGCGTGGTCACCTCCACCCAGCGGGGCAACCGGGTCACCATCACGGGGAACTGACCGCCGGAGGACCAGAAACGGACCTACCCTGCTGGCCATGCAGGCCCTGATCGACAACTGGCCGGTGATCCTGGTCGGCCTGGCCGTCGCCCTCATCGTGGTGGGCCTGATCCAGCGCCTCCTCAAGCTGGCCCTCCTGGGCGCGGTGATCGGTGTCGTCGGTTTGGTCATCTGGCCGATGGTGTCCGGGGGCTGACCCGCCACCGGCCAGCCAGACCGGGCCGAGGTTGGTCAACCGTCGATCCGATCGCGCCGACGGACACCCTGTGACCGAACGCCGCCACAACCGGACGCTGTTCGACGGTCTCCGACCCCTGGCCCCCCTGGGCCCGGTCTGGCTGGCCGGCAGCGCCTTCCTGCTCCTGCTCGCCCGCCAGGGCGCCATCCCCCACGAACAACTGCTGCTGGACGCCAACGCCTACGGCGACATCCCCTGGTACACGGGGATGGTGTCCAACCTCGGGGTGCTGGGCTGGACGGTGGGCGCCGTCATGGCGGCATTCTGCTGGTGGACGGCCCGGATCGGCGGCCGGGCCGGCGCGGCCCGGATGATGTCCGGTGGGGCCCTACTCACCACGGTGCTCACCCTCGACGACCTGTTCCAGTTCCACGCGGTGGCCGCCCACCAGTTCGACGTGCCGAAACAGGCGGTGGTGGCCGTCTACGGCCTGCTCCTCCTGGCCTGGGCGACCGAGAACCGGAGCGAACTCGCCCGCTCCCCCTGGCCCCTGCTCCTGGCCGCCCTCGCCGCCTTCGCCGTCTCCAACCTGGTCGACAAGGTGGGTGGGCCGTCCAGCACCTGGCTGGTCGTGGAGGACGCAGCCAAGTTCCTCGGCATCCTGGCCTGGGCGGCGTTCTTCACCGTCACCACCGCCGCCGTCACCCGGTCCCTTATCATCCCGCCGCCCTCGATCGACACCCCGTCCCACCGTTCACCATCGACCGTGGACGATCGCGTTCCGACCACCTGACGGGCAGCTTGACCCGAGCGAACTGGGTCGTATCGCCCCAGCCGGCCGAACGCCCCTGTCCTACCGTCGGACGGGTGGAAGCCGTGCCGCCGCCGCAGGATGCGGACCCCGCACCGTCGATCGACGCGAGAGCCCACCTGACCGACGAGGTGGCCACGTTCGTGATCCAGCACCGCCGAGGCATCGTGGGCTGGATCTCGTTCGTGGTTCTCGCCGGCCTGCTTTACATGGGTCTCCTCGTGCGGGGACTGGGCGTCGACCCGCTCGCCCCCGACGATTCGCCCCCCGGCCTCGTCGCCGACCCCTAACCCCACCCTCCGGGGAACCGAGCCGCGTTGCCTCGGCCCCGTCCCCCTGGCCAGACTGTGGCCGTGAGTGGACCGGCATGATGAGCGACACGACGGGGAGCCCGGGCTGGTACCCGGACCCGTGGCGGGTGGCCGCCTGGCGATGGTGGGACGGCGGGATGTGGACCGCCCAGGTGCACCAAGGGGCCGAACGCAAGCCGCGGCTGCCGGCCTGGCTCAGCCCGCCCATCGTGGCCGCGGCCCCGTTCGCCCTGCTGCTCACCGGCTTCGCGGCCGTCAACTCCCCGACGGCTCTGATCCTCGGCCTGGTGCCGCTGGCTATCGTCCTGCCCACCCTCATGTGGCTGGACAGCATCGAGCCCGAGCCCCGGGCGGCCAAGCTCCACGCCGTGCTGTGGGGGGCCACGGTGGCCGGCGTGGTGGCCGTGATCGTGAACACCCTCGTGGCGTTGCTGACCAACCTCACCCTCGCCACCGTCGTGTCGGCGCCCGTGGTGGAGGAGGGCATGAAGGGCCTCGGGGTGTACTGGGCCCTCAGACGACGCGAGATCGACGGGGTCATGGACGGGATCATCTACGCCGGCCTGGTCGCCCTCGGATTCGCCGTCGTCGAGGACATCTTCTACTTCGCCGACGCCGCCGGCACCGGGATCCTGGTGCCGGTGTTCATCCTGCGCGCCCTGTTGACCCCGTTCGCCCATCCGCTCTTCACCAGCTGGATCGGTCTCGCCATCGGCCTGGCCGTGTACCGCCGCCAGTCGGTGGCAATCAACGCCCTGTGGGGATTCGGCCTGGCCTTCTCCACCCACGCCGCCTGGAACGGCAGCCTTACCTACGCGGCCGAGAGCGGGGCGACCGGTGCCCTGATGGTGGCGGCCGGCTGCTTCGTCCTGCTGTTCCTGGCCGCGGTGATCACCGTGGTCCGGATCCGCCACACCCAGCAGCGCGAGTTCACCGAGGTGGCTCCGGCCCTGGCCCGCCGGTACGGCCTGAGCGACGACGAGGCCGGGGTGTTCCGGAGCTGGCCGCAGATGCGGGCCACCCGCCGGCGGCTGTCGGGGGCCGAACGAGCCCGGTTCGACGCCATCCGGGCCGCCCTGGCCCGCCTGACCATGCTCCACTTCCGGCCCGGGCCGACCGATCCCGCCGACGAGATGCGCCTGGCCGAGTCCCTCCAGTCAGCCCGACACTGACCCGGCCGGGCCCGTCCCCCGATCGGCAGATCGCACCGTCCCCCACCCGGGGAAACACTCTGAGCCGGGCCGATCGGACGGTCAAGTGTCCGGTGACGCTGCCGATGACGTCTTGGATGTCGCACGACCAGATGGCCATGACGTCGCCCGTCCCGTCCGGACCGAACGCGACCCCCGCCGACCAGCTCGTGGAGTGGCTCCGGCCCGCCACCAAGGTGGAGGACCTCGGGATCCCGGTCGGTATCGCCGAGGACCTGATGATGCGGCGGGTCATGGTCGACCGGATGACCACGGTCGGCACCGCCGCGGCCCAGCTCGGCATCAGCCACGGGGTGGCCGAGTCGCTGGCCCACTCGCTGCGGGAGAAGGCTCTCCTCGAGTACCTGGGCGCGAACGGTCGCGACTACCGGATCCAGCTGACCGAGCTGGGCCAAAATCTGACCGCGGCCCGGATGGACAGTGGCCGCCATGTGGCCTCGATGCCGGTCAGCCTGGCCCTCTACCAGTGGGTCGTCAACGCCCAGACGGTCCAGATCCAGGTGGACCGTCCCCGCCTGGAACGGGCGTTCGCGGACCTGACCCTGGACGACGACCTCCTGGACCAGATCGGGCCCGCGTTCGTCAGCGGCGGGGCCATGTTCCTCTACGGCCCGGCCGGCACCGGCAAGACCTCCCTGGCCGAACGGATGAACCGCCTCTACGACGACCCCGTCGTCATCCCCCGGTTCATCGAGGTCGACGGGCAGCTGCTGACGGTGTACGACCCCTCGCTCCACAAGGCCCTACCCGACCAGCCGGCCGCCCTCGACCGGCGCTGGGTCCTGTGCGAACGGCCCCTGGTGGTGGTGGGCGGCGAGCTCGACCTGACCATGCTCGACCTGCACTACGACCCGATCTCAGGCCTCCACGTGGCCCCGATCCAGGTGATGGCCAACAACGGGATCCTGGTGGTCGACGACTTCGGCCGTCAGACCGTCAGCCCCGAGGCCATCCTGAACCGCTGGATCCTGCCCCTGTCCCGCCGGATCGACTTCCTGAGGTCCAGCACCGGCACCAAGGTCGTGGTGCCCTTCGAACTGAAACTGGTGGTGTCGACCAACATCGAGCCCACCGCCCTCGGTGACGACGCCTTCCTGCGCCGCTTGAGGAACAAGATCTTCATCGGGCCCATCCGCGACGCGGCCTTCGCCGGGATCCTCGAAGGCTCGGCCCGGCACCTGGGGGTGGACCTGGCCGACAACGCCTGCGCCCACCTCATCCGCGTGGCCCGCCACGCCCTCGGGGAGCTGCGCCCCTACCTGGCCGTCGACTTCTGCGAGCTCGCCATCGGCATCTCCCGCTACGAGCAGCGGCGCCCGGTGCTCGATCGGACCATGGTCGACCGGGTGGCCGCCGGGTACTTCGTCCACCACACCCCGGCCAACCCGTCCGCCGACCGGGACGGCCCCCTTGGCGACCCGCTCGGGCCCCGGGGCCCGGTGGACACCGGCATGCGGCGGCGGGCCACCGACCCGGTCCTACCCTCGATGTCCTCGGGCCGGGTGTTCCGCGCTGACGAGCTCGACCAGCTCGCCGCCAGCCTCATCGTGGACGACGGGACGGGCTGACGGCCAGGTCAGGACGCGGCCGGTAGCTTGCGCAGGATCTCGGCGGTGTGGTCGGCCACCTTGGGCCGTTTGAACACATGCACGATCACCCCGTCCGGGCCGATCAGGAAGGTGGTCCGGGCCAGGCCCTCGTAGGTGCGGCCGTAGTTCTTCTTCTCCCCCCACACCCCGTAGGCGTCGATGATCTCGTGGTCCGGGTCGGCGACGAGGGGGAACGGGAGCTGGTACTTCTCGGCGAACCGCTGGTGGCTGTCGTTTGCGTCGGGGGAGACCCCGATGACGACGACGCCCCGGTCGGTCAGCTCAGTGGTGTTATCCCGCAGGTTGCAGGCCTGCTTGGTGCAGCCGGGGGTGTCGTCGGCCGGGTAGAAGTAGAGCGCCACCACCGAGCCGCGGTGGTCGGCCAAGTGGACGGTGGTCCCGTCGAAGGTGGTGGCTGTGAAGTCCGGGGCCTCGATGCCCACGGCCAGGGGTTCGGGTTTGGCGGCCATGCCCCCAAGGATGGCAGCGCCGGGCCGGCTCGACACGCGCCCGGGCCGCACCCGACCGGGGCCATCGTTCCGGGCGGATCCCCCGAAACCGATTCGCCGGCCAACCGTGGCATGCTTGGCTGGCCCAACCGGCGGAGGTCGGCGGTCCCGGCGAGACCACGGCCAGTTGGCGCCGCGGCCGATTTCAGGCCGTCGATGTCAGACAGCCGGTCTCAGGCGGGCGATTTCAGGAGGAGCCGACGGTGACCACCCCAACCAGGCATCGGCCTTTCGCCGGGCCCACCACAAAACGTCAGCCGCGGGGCGTCCGTGCCCGGGTCAACGTCGGCGTCGCCGTCGTCGCGGTCCTGCTGGTGCCCGGTTGCTCGGTTCCCGGCGGCCTGCTCAGCGCCGACGAAACCACCACCGTGTCACCGACGCCGATCGAGACCATGGCCGCCACTACCACCGTGCCGGTCAGCGCCAACGCCATGGCCGTCCGCAGCGACACCTCGGCCCGGGCCGATCTGACCCCCGACGTGCGCAGCTTCGTCGAGACCGCAACCGACCAGCGGCTCGACGAGATCGGCCAGCTCAGCTGCTCCAACCTGTCCCCCGGCCTGGACAGCGGCCAGTTCGGGGCCCGGTCGGTCACGGTTCGCGACCAGCTCACCCCGGCCGAACGTGAACAGCTCAGCCTGGGGGAGTTCAGCCAGCTGTTCGAGGTCGTGGCCCGGGTCTACTGCCCAGACCTGGTGCCCGACGACGTGACCGCCACCACTACGACTACCACGGCTCCCACCACGGCACCGAGCACCGACGGTTCGATGACCACCGAGCTGGCCCAACCCGAGGATCTGGCCACCGAGATGTCGGCGTTCCGGGCTGCGCTGGCCGCACTGCTGGAGGAGGGCCATTCCGGGGTCACCTTCGCCGAGATGACGTCCGACCAGCGCCTGTTCGACCTCGCCGCCGACGCCTGCTCGCTCACCGACCCCAACGACAGCCAGGAGGCACTGGGTTTGGCGGTGATCCAGTCGTACACGGTCTCGCTCAGCGGGAACGAGCGCAGCACCATCGATATCGAGTCCTATGCGGAGCTCTTCGGCGCTTTCGTGGGCTGGTTCTGTCCCCAGAACCTGCCGCCGAGCTGACCCGGCCGACCGGCGTTGGCCCCACGGTGGGTCGACGCCGTACCGTGTCGGCATGCGCACCAAGATCTGCGACCTCCTGGGGATCGAGTTCCCCATCCTGGCCTTCACCCACTGCCGTGACGTCGTAGCCGCCGTCAGCAAAGCCGGCGGCTACGGGGTGCTCGGCGCCGCGGCGCTCACCCCCGAAGAGCTCGACATCGATCTCGCCTGGATCGCCGAGGAGGTGGGGGACAAGCCGTTCGGCGTCGATCTGATCGTCCCGGCCAAGTACGAGGGATCCGACGAGGGTGGAGTCGGCAGCAAGGCGCTCAAGGAACGGATCCCGGCCGGCCACCGGGAGTTCGTCGACAGCCTCATGGACAAGTACGACGTACCCCCCCTCCCCGAGGACCGCGACCGGAAGGTCAACGCTAGTGACGCCGCGCCGATGAGCTACGACCAGGCCGTCCCGTTGATGGACGTTGCCTTCGCCCACCCGATCTCGCTGATCGTGAATGCTCTCGGTCCGCCCCCGCCGGACATGATCGAGCGGGCCCACGCCAACGGGGTCAAGGTGGGCGCCCTCGCCGGGAAGGCGTCGCACGCCGTTCGCCACGTGGCCGCCGGGGTCGACCTGATCATCGCCCAGGGCTACGAGGCCGGCGGCCACACCGGTGAGATCGCCACCATGGTGCTGGTCCCCGAGATCGTCGACGCCGTGGACCCGGTCCCGGTCCTGGCCGCGGGCGGCATCGGCGACGGCCGCCAGATGGCGGCCTCTCTGGCCCTCGGCGCCGACGGTGTGTGGTGCGGCTCGATCTGGCTGACCACCCTGGAGGCGGAGACCCACCCCACGGTGAAGGAGAAGTTCCTGGCCGCCACGTCCTCGGACACCCTGCGGTCCCGGTCGCGCACCGGCAAGCCGGCCCGCCAGCTCCGGTCGGCGTGGACCGACGAATGGGAGGGTCCCGACTCCCCGGGCACTCTCCCCATGCCCCTCCAGCCGATGCTGATCGCCGAGGCCCAGCACCGGATCGACCGGGCGGCCACGAACCCGCAGAACGCGGGCGCGGTGAAGCTGTCCAACTACTTCGTGGGTCAGATCGTCGGTTCGATGAACGAATCCAAGCACGCCGACCGGGTGGTGCTCGACATGGTCGACGAGTTCATCGACGCGGTGTCCCGGGTCAACACCATGATGGAGTGACCCGGACCGGCTGACGGGCCCGGCCGGGGCCCGTCAGCCGGTCACGGTGAAGGTGGCGACGAGATTCGGATCCCGCTCCTCGTAGTAGTTACCCGTGATCGTCTGACCGTCGGTGATCTGGCCCTGGTAGACGCCTCGCGAGGTGGCCGGGTCGATCTCGGGGGCGTCGTCGACGAAGACGACGGACCCGTCGCTGAACACCTCGCCGTAGAGGCCGTACACGTTGGAGCCCCACAACGACTGGCCGGTGAGGGATCCGTCGTCGGCCACCGTGATCTCGATCGAGTGGCCGTAGGGCTCCTCGACCTCACCGGCTAGGGTGACCCCGCTGGCCATCCCCATCGGGGGTGTCTCCATCGGCCGCGTCTCAGCCTCCACCGGCAGCGACACCGGCGTGACCTGGTCGACCAGGTACAGCCCGACCAGTTCCGTGATGTGCCGGATGTGGATGGCGAAGTTGTTGGCCGCCGCCGCCTGACGGTCGATCGTGAGCGAACCGTCCTCGGCGGGCACGGCCACCAGGTTCACCGTGCCGGCGTTGTTGACCCCAACCACGGCCCCGCAGACCACCATCGACGAGCCGCTCGTCCCCGGGGTGGTCGGGGCCTGGTGCTGGATGACGTCGACGTTGTCCGGGGTGACCACGGCCGTGTCATCGAAGCTCCGCAGGGCGGTGATGGCCCCGGAGAGCGAGGTGGCCTGGGGCACCGTCTCGCCCGGGATGATCTGCAGGGCGTCGGTCACGTCACCGGGGAAGCCGACGATGTGGACCAGCTCCCCGAGATCGAGCTGGACGTTGTCGGGAGCGAGCGGGAGCAGGTTGGAGAGGGTTTGGTCGGTGACGAGCAAACCGACGTCCGGCGAATGGAGCGGATCACCGGTGTAGTCGGGGTGGGTGATGGCCTCGGTGAGGTCGATGAGGGTCCCCGTGCCCGCCCCGATGGCGAAGGCCCGGTCGAGCTGGACCCCGTCGGCCGCGAACTCGAGGTAGGTCTCGGTGATGTGGGCGTTGGTGACCAGCAGGTGGTCGTCCACGGCCCAGGCGGTGCCGATCTGGAACTGGCGCAGGGTCGGACCGTCCTCTTCGTCCCTGACGAACGTCTCGCCGTACACCGCGTAGGTGGCGGCGTTGACCGCCGCCAGTGACTCGCTCGTCATCGGGCACGACTCCACCGGTGTGGTGGCCACCGTCTCGGTCGGTGTGGTGGCCGCCGTCGTCGGGGCCCCGGGGGCGGTGGTCTCGTTGTCCCCGAAGCTGATGGAGGGCGAGTCGAGACCGCAACCGGCGGCCACCAGCGCGGCGACCATCGCCGCGAGGACGGCCCGCCATCCCACGGCCTTCCGCCCACGACTACCCGATACTGGTTCCAACCTGGCCACTTGAACCCTCCCGGGCCTCGCCGACCCGCTCCGCATGCCGGCGATGGTACCGGCCGTCACCCGGCCGGAGCGGTCACCCCCGGGGCCGGGCCCCCACGACACGCGAACGGGATCTATATCGTGCCCGAGTCGCGGAACCGGCCGATGTCGTCCCAGTCGTAGCCCGCTTCGAGCAGGATCTCCTCGGTGTGCTGGCCCAGTTCGGGGGCGGCCACGCCGGGCACCGTCGGCGTATCGGACATGCGGATGGGGTTCCCGACCACCCGCTGAGGCCCCCACTCGGGGTGATCGACGTCGGCCAGGTAGCCGTTGACGGCGGCCTGGGTGTCGCCGGCCACCTCCGCGTGGCCGCGGACCGGGGCGAACCGCTGCCGCTCGGCCGCCAGGCGTGCGCACCACTCGGCCGTGGGCCGGGTGGCGAAGATCCCCGAGAACACGGTCCACAGCTCGTCCCGGATCTCGCCGGTGACCAGGGACCGGCCGAAACGGGGGTGATCGGCCAGGTCGGGCCGTTCGACGGCCCGGAGCATCCCCGGCCACAGGGGTTCCGGGCAGCCGGCGATGGCGATGTACCCGTCCTCGGTGGGGAAGATGCCGTAGAGGGCGTGCACCAGGGGATGGCCGCCGTTGGACCGGCCGGCCTCGTCCCCGGTGAGCAGGAAATGGGTGAGTTCGCTGGCCTGGAGCCAGACCTGCCCGCCGAGGAGGGACACGTCCACCCGCTGCCCCCGCCCGGTCCGTTCCCGGGCGTAGAGGGCACCCAGGATGCCGGTGGTGAGGTTCTGGGCTCCGCAGTGGTCGGCCACGAGGACCCCGGCCGGGGTCATCGGCCCACCGTTGAAGCCGGTGGTGGAGATCAGGCCCCCGTAGGCCTGACCGGCCATGTCGGCGCCCTCCCGGGGCGACTCCGCCCCCTCGGGGCCGAGGTAGGAGCCGGCGGCCCAGATCAGCCGGGGGTTGACCGCCGAGAGGTCGTCGTAGCCGAGGCCCCACCCGTCGAGGGTGCCCGGGGCAAAGTTCGAGATGACCACATCGGCCCGGGCGGCCAGGCGCCGGAGGACGTCCCGTCCGTCGTCGGTGCGCAGGTCGAGGGTGATGCTGCGCTTACCCCGGTTGCAAGCCACGAACACCGCCGACTGGCCGAGGTCCGGCACCGGGGAGACGTGGCGCCCAACATCGCCCACGAGGGGCAGCTCCACCTTGATCACGGCCGCCCCCATGTCGTGGAGCATGGCCCCGGCCTGTGGCCCCTGCACCAGGGTGGACAGGTCGAGCACGGTGATCCCGTCGAGCGCGCCAGGCATGGTCAGGTCCCCCAGATATTCGCGGATCGGCCGATCGTACCGACCCCGCCCGCCCGGTCGCCAGGCCCCGCGCCCCACCCCCGAACCGGGCTTCCGACCGCCAGAATGGCCCCATGACCGATCTGCCCTCCGGGCCGTTCCTCGGCCGTCCCCTCCCCCGCCGCCATGATCGGGAGCTGGTCACCGGCGACGCCCTCACGGTGGCCGACCTGGACCTGACCCCGGGGCCGTTCCATCCCGACCTGGCCACCCTGGGGCCGGAGACGGTCCAACCACTCCTGGCCGTCAACGAGGTCCGCTACGTGGGCCAGCCAGTGGCCGTCGTGGTGGCCGAGACCGAGGCCGCGGCCCTGGACGCCGCCGAGAGGGTCGAGGTGGGGTACCGGGTCCGGACGCCGGTACTGACCCTGGACGCCGGTGGGGCCATGGTCGATTCGGGGTGGGTCGGTTCCCGGCCCGACCCCCACCGGTTCGCCGAGGCCCCGGTGACGGTGGCGCTGACGGTGGTCAACCGGTGAGTCCGGCACCATCGGGGCCACCCCGGCGGTCCACAACGCGGTGATCGACGCCCTCGCCCCGGACGGGATCGACCATCTGGACCTGCCCTGCACCCCCGGCCGGGTCCGGGCCGCGATCGCCCGACAGGGCCGGCCCAGGAACGGATCCACGGCGGGCTGAAGCCGGGTCGGCGGCGACCGGGCAGTTGGGGTGGCCACCGGCACCCGGCCGGCGGCCGCCGTCACGTCGACCTCCGTGACCGGGGACTTCTGGTGACGGGGGCTCAAGCGCTAGCTTGGTGCTCCGCGCCGCCGACACCGTCGGGCGGTTCGCCATCAGCTGTAGTTACCAAGGAGAGCCAGGTGCCAGCCAAGCCAGGAGAAAAGGTCACGTTCGACGACATCGGCGTCGAGGTAATGGTCACCAAGGGAGGAGACGGCGACATCACCGCCAGCTCCGGGGGCGACGGCCTGAAGGTCGGCAAGCGCTACGAGTGCGAGGCCACGGGGGTCCAGGTCCTGGTGACCAAGCCGGGTCCGGCCACGCTCATGTGCGGCGGCAACCCGATGACCCTGCTCGAACCCAAGAAGACCAAGTCGGCCGACTGAGCCGACCCGTGGGCCGTCCATCGCCGGTGCTGTTCGAGGGTCCGGACCACCATGTCGCCACCATCACCGTTCCCGGCGACCGCTGGGACCGGTCAGCGGCCGCCGCGCTGATCGGGGCGGCCACCGGACTGGTGGAGGACCGGGGGGTCCGGGTCGTCGTCGTACGGGCCGACGCGCCCCGGTTTTGCACCGGCGGGGCCGAGGATCTCGACCCGGCCGGGTTCGACCCCGACCCGGCCGCGGCACTGGCCCGGCTGCGGCCACCGGTGATCTCGGTGATCCGGGGCCGGTGCGCCTCGGTGGGCTTCGAGGTGGTCCTGGCCACCGATATCCGGGTCTGCGGGCCCGACGCCACCTTCGTCCTCGACGACGTGGCCACCGGTCGCCTCCCGTGCTGGGGCGGCACCCAACGCCTGGCCCGGGCCGTCCGGCCGGCCGAGGCCACGGCCATGGTCCTCCTCGGCACCGAGTTGGACGCCCCCCGCGCCCTCAGCCTCGGCCTGGTCCACGCCATCGCCGACGACCCGGACGCCGAAGCCGCCCGACTGGCCGGCGAGCTGGGCCAACGGGGCCCGCTGGCCCTGGAACTGGCCAAGGAGGCCGTGCACCGGGGGGCGGAGCTCCCCCTGCGGGACGGCCTCCGCCTCGAGGGCGACCTCAACCACCAGCTGGCCGCCACCGACGACCGGGCCGAGGGCTTGGCCGCGTTCTTCGACAAACGCCCCCCCGATTTCGCCGGCCGATGACCGACCCGGACAACCGGGCCGCCCAGGTCCTCGACCGGCTACCGGCCGGGGCGCGGCCCCTGGCCCAACACCGGCTCCGGACCGCCTACGACCGGTTGGAACAACGCACGGGCCGGGCGGCCCCTGGGGCGGCGGCGTCGCCGGAGGCCGCCGCCCGGTACCTGGTGGCCCCGATCGTCCTCGGCGAGGACTGGCCCGAACCGACGCCCCCGACCCCGATCGGCGGCGGTGCCGTCCACGCCGACCTCACCGACGAGGACGCCGAGACGTTCGCTGTCCTGAGGAACACCCTCAGCCCGGATCAGCTGGAGCCCGAGACCGTGGCCGCCCTGGCCCAGACCTGGCGCCTACCGGTCACCCCATACCGTGCCCCCGACCCGGCCGACGACCGTCCCCCCGCCGACGGCGGCCCGACCGGCGACCGGGTCGGCGACCCTGGGACGGGGAGGTTGGCGGCCGATCCGCCGGAGGGCCCACCCGGCGACGCCCTGGACGGGATGCTGGTGGTCGACCTAACCGGCCTGTGGGCCGGCCCCCTGGCCACCGGCCTGCTGGCCGCGGCCGGGGCCCGGGTAGTCAAACTGGATCCGTCGTGCCGACCCGACGCCCTGGCCGACCATCCCCGGTTCCACCGGGAGCTGAACGCAGGCAAGGAGGTCCTCGACCTCGACCTGCGCCGGTGCGGGGACCGGGCCCGGTTCGAGGCCCTCGTGGCCCGAGCCGACCTCGTGGTCGACGCCTTCTCGCGCCGGGTGATGCCGAACTTCGGGTACGGCCCCACCGAGCTGGCCGCCCTGGCCGGTTCCCGGGGCAACACCGGCCTGGCCACCCTGTCGATCGTGGCCTTCCCCGCTGGATCCGCAGAGCAGGACTGGACCGCCTACGGGCCGGGCGTCCACGCCGCGGTCGGTCTGGGGACCGGCGCCGCCGGTGAGACCCCCGACCACCCGGGGCGACCCCGGTGGCGCGCGGCCCCCATCGCCTACCCCGACCCCCTGGCCGGCCTGACCGCCTTCGCCGTGGCGGTGGACGTCCTCACCGACCCGGCCCGACGGAGCGGCCGGCCGGGCCGCCACCACGAGGTCTCCCTGGCCGGGGCCGTGGCCCCACTCCTGCCCGTTGCCCCCGTCACCCCCGGAACGGTTCGATGAACACCCGCTCCCCCACCCCGGCCCCCACCTCCCGGCTCGACCTCCGCTTCGACGGACCGGTGGCCGTGATCACCCTCGACCATCCCCCGTTGAACATCTACGACCTGGCCATGCGGGACGAGCTGATAGAAGCCCTGGCCGCCGTGGCCGACGTGGCCGGGCTCGGCGATCTCGGCGCCCTGGTGCTACGGGCGGCCGGGCGCCACTTCTGCGCCGGGGCCGACCTGTCGGAGTTCGGGTCGGCACCGTCGATCCTCGAGGGCCGCCGCATCCGCTGGGACCGTGACCCGTGGGGGCCGCTCGTCGACTGTCCGGTGCCCACCGTCGTCGCCCTCCACGGCACCGCCCTCGGCTCCGGTCTGGAGATGTCGCTGCTGTGCGACATTCGGGTGGCAGGCCGGGACGTCTCGTTGGGGCTGCCGGAGACCAAGCTCGGCATGCTGCCCGCCGCCGGCGGAACCCAGAGCACCACCGCGGTGCTCGGCCCCGCCGCTGCCCTTCCCCTCGTGGCCCACGGCAACCCGCTCGACGCCGACGGTGCCCTGGCCCTCGGCCTGGTCCACCGGGTGGTCGACGATCCCGACGCCGCCGCCGTGGCCATCGCCCATCGCCTGGCCGGCCTGGACCGGGCCTGACCCCCCTACTCCTGATCGAGGGCGTCGGAGACGAGGGCGGCGATGGCGCTGCGTTCGCTGCGGTTGAGGGACACGTGGGCGAACAGATCGTGGCCCCGCAACGAGGCGATCACCGAGGCGATGCCGTCCCGGCGGCCGACCCGGAGGTTGTCCCGCTGGGCGACATCGTGGGTGAGCACCACCCGGCTCCCGGGTCCGAGGCGGCTAAGGGCGGTGAGCAGGACACTGCGTTCCAGGTTCTGGGCCTCGTCGATGATGACGAACACGTCGGTGAGGGTCCGGCCCCGGATGTAGGTGAGGGGCAGGACCTCGATGAGCTCCTGGCGCTGGATCTCCTCACGAGCAGCCGGGTTGGCGATGGCGCTGAGGGCGTCGCCGACGGCGTCGGTCCAGGGGCGCATCTTCTCCTCCTCGTTGCCGGGGAGGAAGCCGAGCTCCTGGCCGCCCACGGCGTAGAGCGGGCGGAAGATCATGACCTTCCGGTGGGTCTGGTGCTCCAGCACCGACTCGAGGCCGGCCGCCAGGGCCAGCACCGACTTACCGGTTCCGGCCGGGCCCCCGATGGACACGATGCCGACCGCGTCGTCGGACAGGAGGTCGATGGCGATCCGCTGTTCGGCGTTCCGGCCCCGGATACCGAACACGTGGCGGTCGGTGACGAGCCGGACCTTGCCGTCGGCCTGGGCCCGACCCAACGCCGACTGGCCCGCGCCCTCCAGGATCACGCCGGTGTTCACGGGCAGCTCGGCCGCACCGTCCACCACGGCCACGCCGTCCCGGTACAGCTCGTCGATCTGGGTGGGGGGCACGGCCAGCTCGACCACGCCGCGCCACTCGAGGTCGGCGTCGACATGGTGGAGGAACTCCTCGGCTGGGAGGCCGACGACCCCGGCCCGGAGCCGGAGGGGGAGGTCCTGGGTCACCAGCACGACCTCGTGGCCCTCCCGTTTCAGGCTGAGGGCCACGGTGAGGATCCGATAGTCGTTGCCACCGTCGTCGTGCATGGCCTCGGGGATCACGTCGTCGGCGCGGTGGTTCAGTTCGACCCGCACCGTGCCGCCCTCGTCGTTCACGGGGAACGGCTCGGTGAGTCCCCCGTGCCGTTCCCGAATCTCCTCGAGGCGACGGAGCGCGGTTCGGGCCGCCCAACCGAGCTCGGGGTGGTGGCGTTTCGCCTCCAGCTCGGTGAGCACGATGATGGGGAGCACCACGTCGTTGTCGCCGAACGCACCGAGGGCGGTGGGGGCACTCAGCAACACTGAGGTGTCGAGGACGAAGACAGTCCTCTCCTCATCAGCAGTGCGTTCCTCATCAGCAGAGGACGGCGAATCGGTAGGGGGTGGGTCGGAGGAGGGGGACTCGGAGGACGGTGAGGTAGCGCGATGTGGGGTAGGCACCAGGTGAGAGTCGTTGGTTTGGGGTTCGGGCCGGCGGGATCGGCCCGCCACGATGCGACAGCAGCGGCGCACGAGCGGCAAGGTCCTCGCTAGTATGGTCTAGTTTGTTGCCGAGGTGAAGGACGGGGCGGGTTTTCAGCCGGTGACGTGTACCGCACCCGTCTCGACGAGGGCGTCGATCTCGTCGTCGGAGTAGCCGGCGGCCACCAGCACCCGGTGGGTGTCGGCCCCAAGGGCCGGGGCCGGGGTCCGGGGCCGGACCTCGGCGGTGGCGAACCGGAGGGGCGAGGCCACCGTGGGATAGGACCCGATGGCGGGATGCTCGAGTTCGGGGAACAGGCCCACGGCGTCGGCCTGGGCGTCGGTGACTACCTCGTGGAGGCCGAGGACGGGGCCCCAGATGATGCCGACGTCGTCGAAGATCTTGCCCCACTCGTCGCGGGTCCGGGCGGCCATGGCCGCGTCGATGGCGGTGACCAGGTCGGGCATCTGCTGGAACCGGGAGCGCACGGTGGCGAACCGTTCGTCGTCGAGCCATTCCTCCCGGTCCAGGGTCCGGCAGAACAGGGGCCAGGCCGACTCCTGGGGCATGTTCACCACGATCCATCGGCCGTCACCGCACGGGTAGCGGTTCATGGTGGCCACGACCTGGTGCTGACGGTCCCGGGGCCGCAACGGACGCTGGTCTATGGCGGTGATGGCGTAGTCGCTGGCCTGGGTCCACACCGCCGTCTCGTACAGGGATGTCTCCACCACCTGGCCCCGACCCGAGCGTTCGGCGAGCCGGAGGGCCGACAGGATGGTCGACACGAAGGCCAGGCCGGTGGTGTAGTCGCCCTGGGCGGGGCGGGCCATGGGCACCACGCCGTCCTCCCCCTCCCGCATGGCGTCGTACAGCCCGGACCGGGCGAAGAAGGCGGTGACGTCGTAGCCGGGCCGCAGCGACTCCGGCCCGATGGTGCCGTAGCCGCTCAGGGTGGCGTGGACGATCCCGGGGTTCACGGCCAGGATGCTCTCGGGGTCGAGCCCAAACCGCTCCTGACGGTGGGCGAGCAGGTTGCAGACGAACACCTGGGCCCGCCGGCAGAGGTTGCGGACCACGTCCCGGCCCGGTTCGGTGTCGAGGGCCACCGCTATCGACTGCTTGCCCCGGTTGGCGACGTCGAACTGGTAGTCGTAGGTGCGGCGGGCCTCGTCGGCGTCGTCGCCCAGGCGGACCGACCGGCTGGATCCCCGCATCGGGTCGCCGCCGAGCGGTTCCACCTTGACCACGGTCGCCCCGAGGTCGGCCAGGATGGCCGACGCGCTCGGGGCCGCCATCCAGCTGTCGATCTCGATGACGGTGACGTCGTCGAGGGGTCGTAGGCCGTCGGCCGCTTCCGCACTCGACGCGCTCGGATCGTTCGGGGTGGTCTCGGGCACCGTGGCTCCTGGGATCGGATCGGTCAGCACCGGCTCGCCCACCGGGCACGGCGGCGCTGGAAGTCGCACTGTTCTCGACGTATCGTCGCCGCACGGCTGGGTTCCAGCCAAATCTGTATCCAGGGCACGGAGGGTCTAGCCTCTGCATGCCGAGTGTCGATCGTCGCCCAAGGGGGAAGCCACGTGAATCTGGCCAGTCTGCTCGATCTACCGTCCATGATCGTTCCTGACGCGGTCGTCGCCATCGACGCCACCGACGGCGAAGGACGGATCATCACCTACTCGGAGCTGCGCGACGGGGTCTCCGCCGCCGCCGGACTCCTCACCGAACTCGGTGTCGGCCCCGGCGACCGGGTCGGGATCTTCGCCACCAACTCGATCCAGGCCCTGGAGGCCATCTTCGCCGTGCCCTCCGTGGGGGCCACCCTGGTGCCCATGAACTACCGGGCCGGCGACGAGGAGGTGGCCCATCTGCTCGCCGACTCCGGTAGCAAGGTGCTGTTCTCCGAGACCCGCTACCGGGACCTGGTCGAACGGTCCCGCCCGGCCTCGCTGGAGACCGTCATCTACCTCGACGAGGACTACGAGGCCAAGCGGGACGCGGCGGAGCCCAACCCACTGGTGGCCGACGTGGACGACGCCGATCTGGCCGCCCTGCTCTACACCTCGGGCACCACCTCGTTGCCCAAGGGGGTCAAGCTCACCCACGGCGCCATCACCGGCTACATCATGGGGGCCAACGACGCCGCCGACGGCACCGACCTGGGCCGCATGATCCTGGGCGCCCCGCTTTATCACATCGCCGGCCTCACCTCCCTGTTCAACGCCCTCTACGCCGGGCGGGTCACGGTGGTCATGCGCCAGTTCGAGGCCGGACAGTGGCTGCAGCTGGTGGACGAGCACCAGGTCACCCACGCCTTCCTGGTACCCACCATGCTGGCCGCCCTGCTGGACGCCCCCGAACTGGACGATGTGCAGCTCGCCAGCCTGGAGGCACTCACCTACGGGGCTGCCCCGATGCCGCCCGCGGTGATCCGCCGGGCCATCGAACGGTTCCCCGACACCGTCGGGTTCTCCGGGGCCTACGGCCAGACCGAGACCACATCCACCGTGGCCGTGCTCAGTCCCGAGGACCACCAGCTCGACGACGACACCAAGCTGGCCCGGCTGCGGTCGGTCGGCCAGGTGCTCGACGACGTCGAGGTCAGGATCGTCGACGACGGCGGCAACGTGCTCGGCCCGGGTGAGCCGGGCGAGGTGCAGCTCCGCACCTACCGGTCGATGGACGGCTACTGGGGCTCGGAGGAGAAGACCCGGGTCACCATCGACGACGAGGGCTGGGTCCACACCGGCGACCTCGGCTATCTCGACGACGACAACTACCTGTTCCTTTCCGGCCGGTCGGGGGACATGATCATCCGAGGCGGGGAGAACGTCGCCCCCGAGGAGGTGGAGGCCGTCATCCACGAGCACCCCGGTGTCGTCGACGTGGCCGTGGTCGGCCTGGCCGACGAACGCTGGGGGGAGCGGATCGTGGCCGCGGTGGTCCTCAAGCCGGACACCTCACTCGACGAGGTCGAACAGCACGCCCGGGCCCACCTGGCCTCCTTCAAGCGGCCCGAGGCCATCCACGTGACCGAGGAGCTGCCCCGCACCTCCACCGGGAAGCTGCTGCGCCGCCACCTGGTCCCGGTCCTGGAGGAGCTCGGCCTCTGATGACCGGAACCCGGGGCTACTCCCGCGGCGACGGCACCGGCGGCGTCTACGCCGGCGTGCGGGTGCTGGAACTGGCCGAAGGCTTGGCTGCCCCGTACACCACCATGTTCCTGGCCGACCAGGGCGCGGACATGGTAAAGGTGGAATCCCCGGACGGCGACCCCTACCGGGTCGACCCGGGGTTCCCCACCGTGAACCGTTCCAAACGATCGGTCACGGTCGACGACACCGTCCGCGACCGGCTGGTGGCGGCGGCCGACGTGATCGTGGTGGACCGGCCCGGACGGGCCGACGCCCTCCGGGCCCTCAACCCCGACGCGGTGATCGTCACCATGCCCCCTTGGGGCGAGCGGGGGCCGATGGTCGGCCGGGCCGCCACCACCGGCCTCCTCCACGCCGCCACCGGGATCGCCTGGAACCAGCAGTCCTACGCCGAGGTCCCGGTGCGGATCGTGGTCCCCATCGCCGAGTACGCCACCGGAGTGCTCGGCGCCCTGGCCGCGGCGGCCGGCCTCGTAGGTCGGGGCCGACCCGGGAGCCCGGGCCCGACCTACGAGGTGAGTCGGGTGGCGGGAGCGGCCGCCCTCCAACTGGGGGAGAGCCGGCCCGCCGACGCCCCGGTCGAGGTCCGCCCGAGCGACGCCCTGCTCGGTTCCAAGGGCCGGGTGGCCTGCTACCGCCTGGTCCAGGCCGGCGACGGTCGCTGGCTGTTCCTGGCCTGCGGCACGGCCCGGTTCTACCAGCGGATGCTGGAGGTGATCGGCCGGCCCGACCTGGCCGACGACCCCGACCTGGCCGATCCCCCCTGGGGTCTGTTGACCGACGAGGCCATCGAACGGCTCACCCCGGTGCTCGACGAGGTGTTCGCCACCCGGCCCCGCGACGAATGGCTAGCCGTCCTGGCCGACGCCGACGTACCCGCCCAGCCAGTGCTCACCCGGGAGGAGTTCCGGAGCCACTCCAGCGTCTCCGCTAACCGGATGCTGGTGACGGTGGACGACCCCGAACGGGGCCCGGTGACCATGATGGGGGTGCCGGTGACCGTGGAGGACTCCCCGCCCCCGGCGATCCGACCCGCCCCGGTCCGCGACGCCGACCACGACGGGGTCCTGGCCGATTGGCTCAGCCGCGACCCGGCCAGGACCGATCAGGGGCCAGACGGCGCCGCCGGGAACGACGGCTCCGGCCTGGAGCCGGAGGTCGGTGCCGGGCCGCTGGCCGGGCTGCGGGTGATCGACCTGGCCTCGTTCATCGCCGGCCCGGTGGTCAGCCGCCACCTGGCCATGCTCGGGGCGGAGGTGATCAAGGTCGAGCCGCCCACCGGGGACCCGTTCCGAGCCATCGGCCCGCTGTTCCTTTCCTGGAACCAGGGCAAGCGCAGCATCGCCCTCGACCTCACCACCGCCGAGGGCCAGGCCGAGCTCCACCAGCTGGCCGCTACCGCCGACGTGGTGGTGGAGAACTTCCGCCCCGGCGTGGCCGCCCGGCTCGGCGTCGATCGGGACACTCTGGGTACGGTGAACCCGGATCTGGTGTTCCTCTCCTCTCCCGGCTACGGCCTCGACGAGGCCATGGCGTCCCGGCCGGCCTTCGACCCCCTCGTCCAGGCCCTCGGCGGCATCATGGCCGCCCAGGGCGGCCTGGGCGACGGTGGTCCCGAACCGGTGTTCCTCACAGTCCCCGTCCACGACGTGGTCACCCCGATCATCGGGGCCTTCGGCGCCGTCCTCGGCCTGACCGTCCGGGCCCGGACCGGGCGGGGCCAGCTCGTCCAGACCTCGCTCATCGAGTCCACCGTGGTGGCCCAGGCGGCCGAGTTCACCGACTACGAGGGCCGGCCGGCCCCCGCGGTCGGCGGTTTCGACAATCCCGGCCCGGAGGGCGACACCTGGACCGGGCCTGGGTCGAACGGGTCGGACGACGGTTGGCACTGGCGCGATGGCGACCATACGGTCGAGGTCTGCCGGGTCGGCCTGACGGCCAGTCCCCTGGCCGAGGCCAACGGGCTGGTCACCACCATCGACGACCCCGGGTACGGCCGCCTGGTGGTGTTCGGTCAGCTGATCGGAGGGGCCGGTCCTGCCCCGTCCGCCCCACCCCAGCTCGACGCCGACGCCGGGGCGATCCGAGCCGAGCTGGAGGTTGCCGCTCACCCCAGCCACGATGATCCGTCGTAACCACTACCAAACCGACCCTGGAGGATCAACGACGTGACCCAACCATTGGACGGGCTCCGGGTACTCGAACTGGCCCAGGGTATCCCCGGGCCGTTCGCCGCCAAGCTGCTGGCCGACTACGGCGCCGACGTGATCAAGCTGGAACCCCCGGAGGGTGACCTCAGCCGCCGGATGGGCCCCTTCCCCGAGTCCCTCCCCGACCAGGAACGCTCCGCCCTGTTCCTCCACCTCAACACCAACAAGCGGTCGGTGGTGGCCCCGCACGACGGGGAGCTGGCCGAACGCCTGCTCGCCTGGGCCGACGTGGTCATCCAGTCCGAGCCCGTGCCCGATCCAGCCGAGCTGCGCCGCCGCCACCCGAAACTGGTGGTGGTGACGGCCACGTCGTTCGGTCTGACCGGCCCCTACGCCGGTTACCGGGGCGAGGAGATCGTCCACATCGCGGTCGGGGGACCAATGTCGGCCAGCGGCGACCCGGACCGGGAGCCGATCAAGATGGGGGCCGACATCGGCCAGTACCAGTGCGGCTCCGTGGGGGCGGTGGCCGCCCTGGCCGCGGTGATGGTGGCCGAGTCCACCGGCGCCGGTGTCCACATCGACCTAGCCAATGTGGACACCCAGGCCGCCTCGATCGACCGGCGGATGACCTTCCTGTTGTACGGCGCCTACCGTTCGGAGAACGTGCCCCGCCCCGGCGGCTACTCGGTGTCGCCGTTTCCGGGGGGTTGCCGGCCGGCCGGCGACGGCCACGTCCAGGTGTCCACCCTGATGAACTGGATCCCCCGCATGCTCCGGGTCCTCGACGACGAGGTGATGAGCGAGCTGTACGCCAACCCGGCCTGGTTGCTGGACGAGGATCTCCCCGACACCGCCGACTCCCAGCTCATGATGTGGACCCTGACCCGTACCCGTCAGGCGGCGATGGAGGAAGCCCAGGCCGAAGGTTGGCCGGTCACGGCGATGAACCGGCCCGTCGACCTGCTCACCGACCCCCACCTGGAGGCGCGGGGCTATTTCGTGCCCACCGACCATCCCGCGGCCGGGGTGGTCCGCCAACCGGGGCCGCCGTGGCGGATGGAGGACGGCTGGCGGCTGCATCGGCCCGCCCCCTTGCTCGGTCAGCACACCGACGAGGTCACCGCCGAGTTCGGCCCGGGCACCGCAGCCACCGGCGCCGCCCCCGCGGACACCCCGGCTGCCGACCCCGCCCCGGCCCCTTCGCTGCCCCTCGCCGGGGTCCGGGTCCTCGATCTGACCGTGGTGTGGGCGGGCCCGTTCGCCACCTGCGTACTCGGCGACCTCGGCGCCGACGTGATCCGGATCGACAACCCGTACATCTTCCCCACCGCGACCCGGGGCGTGTTGCCCCGCCCGACCAGGGAGATGGCGGCCGAGATCGGCGGGATCTTCGGCGGGTTCCCGGACGCGGACCCCGGAGACCGGCCCTGGAACCGGATCGCCCTGTTCAACGCCCACGCCCGCAACAAGCGGAGCGTGACCCTGGACATGAGAACCGACCTAGGTCGCGAGATGTTCATGCGCCTGGTCGACCAGGCCGACCTGATCGTGGAGAACAACTCGGTCGACCTGCTCGACAAGCTGGGGATCGGCTGGGAGGAGATCCACGCCCGGAACCCCCGGACGATCCTGGTGCGCATGCCCTCGGTGGGTCTCGACGGCCCCTACCGGAACTATCTCGGGTTCGGGGTCAACTTCGAGGCCCTGTGCGGCCTCGGGGTCCTGCGCGGCTACCTCGACGCCGACCTAACCGACAACGAACCGGTGTTCCACATGGACGCGGCGTCTGGAACCGGGGGCGCCCTGGCCGCCATGATGGCCCTGAGGCGGCGGGACCGCACCGGGGTCGGTGAGCTGGTGGAACTGGCCCAGTCCGAGAACATGATGAACCACATCGGTGAGCTGCTCATCGAGGCCGACTGGACGGGGATCGAGCACCAACGGCTGGGCAACCGTCACCGGACCCGGGCCCCCCAGGGCTGCTACCCCTGTCAGGGCGACGACGCCTGGGTGGTGATCTCGGTCGGCGACGACGACCAATGGGCCGGGCTGGGCCGGGCGGCCGGCTCCCCCGACTGGGCCGCCGACCCCCGGTTCGCCACCCCGGCCGGGCGTCGTGAGCACCACGACGAGCTGGACGACCTCATTGGGGGGTGGACCTCGACCCTCACCCCGGACAAGGTGTTCCACGCCTGCCAGGCCGAAGGGGTGCCGTCCGGCCCGGTCCTGCACGAGCTGGAGGCCCTGGCCGACCCACACCTCGGGTCCCGGGGCCTGTTCCGCGACAACGGCAACGCCGAGACCGGCCAGTACCCGACCCCGACCCACCTGTGGCGCTGGGACGGGCCCGACCTCCGGTGGGACCCCCTTCCCGTCCTCGGCGGCGACAACGAGGCGGTGTGGCGCGAGGTGGCTGGTCTCGACGACGACGAGATGCAGGCCATGGCCGACGCCGGCCATTTCTCCGCCGACTACCTGGGGCCGGACGGCTCCCCGTTGTGAAGGCCGACGCGGCCCCGGACGACCCGCTCCCCGATCTGCTGGCTGGGGATCGGGCGGCCGCGGCCGCGGCCCGCCGCCTGCTTTCCGCTCTCCTCCGCCACGATCTGGACCGAGCCGACCTGGAAACGGTGGCCGCCGAGCTCGACGCCGTCACCGCCCGGATCTCGGCCCACCCGAGCCGGACCAAGAACGACCTGTTCCGCAGCCCTCCGGCCATGCAACGGTCCATGACCTTCCTGGACACCGGGTCGTGGCCGGGTCCTCCACCGGACGGGTCCGTCGTCGTGTTCGACCCCGTCTCCTTCGTCGGGGGCCAGCTCAGCCCTCTCACCGCGGGCACGGTGTACCGCCGTCGCGGTGACGAGGCGGAGGCCGAGGTCGTGTTCGACGCCGCCTTCGAAGGCCCACCCGGACGGGCCCACGGGGGCGCGGTGGCCGCGGTGTTCGACGAGGTGATGGGATCGGTGTTCCGGGTCCGGGGCCTGCCGTCGGCGTTCACCGGCCACCTGGCGGTGCGCTACTCGGCCCCGGCCCCGCTCGGTGCCGCGGTGGTGTTCACGGCCCGGATCGCCGCCTCGAGGGACCGGGTCCACGAGATGGAGGCGGAGGCCGTGGCTGGCGGGATCACCGTGGCCACCGCCACCGGGGTCTTCATCGAGATGACGGCCGAGCAGGTGCGGGCGGCGTTCACCGGGTAGCCCCGTCCCGTCGGCGCCGGGACTACGCTCGTGGGGCGATGATCGTCCGCCTCGACGAGGCCATCGAAGAGTTCTTCGTGGCCCGTATGCCGAAGAAGCACTCCGCCCACACCCTCGCCGCCTACCGGCGGGACCTCGACGCCGTCGCCGGCGCCTTCAGCGAGGTCACCGGCACCCCCCGGCCCGACCTGACCGTCGACCAGCTCGACGTGCAGACCCTGCGCCGGGCCTTCGCCGCGGTGTCGCACCAGTCGGCGGCCACCGTGGCCCGCACCTGGTCGACCTGGAACCAGCTCTTCGGGTTCCTGGTGGCGGAACGGGTGGTGGCCGGTAACCCGATGGCGGCGATCGACAAGCCCCGGGTGCCCCGGGGCCGGCCCAAGGCGATCACCGGCGACGACTCGGTGGAGCGCCTGTTGCGGGTGGCCGCCACCGGCCGGGTCCGGGCCCGGAAACCGTGGCCGGAACGGGACCTGGCCGTGGTCACCACCCTGCTAGCTTGCGGGCTGCGTCTGGCCGAACTGTTGGAGCTGCGGATCGGATCGATCGACGGGCAGCCCGGTGACCGGGTCATCGGGGTCCGGGGCAAGGGCAACAAGGAGCGGACGGCCCCCCTCGAACCGGAGCTCGAATCGATCCTGGTCGACTACCTGGAGAGCCGGCTGCGCCGCTTTCCCGGCCGACTCCGCACCGACGACGCCCTGTTCGTCGACACCTCGGGCCGGCCGATGCGTCGAGGCGGCCTCCAGTACCTGGTCGAGCAGTTGTACCGGGAGGCCGGGATCCGCAGCCATGTGCCGAGAGGCGCCCTGGTGCACGCCCTGCGCCACACCTTCGCCACCAGCCTGGCCCGCAACGGGGCCAGCGGGGTCGAGCTGCAACGGCTGCTGGGCCACGAATCCCTGGCCACCACCCAGCGGTACATCGACGCCACCGCCCGGGAGGTGCGCGCCGCGGCCCGGGCCAACGACGTTTACCGCAGTCTGGAAGCCCTCGAACTGGCCCCCGACACCCCCTGACCGCCCGATCGACCCGGAAAATCGCCGGTTCCTGACCCGCTCCGGGCCGGATTTTCGTACCAGCACCCGCGACACGCCTGCTGCCTGACCAGAGCCCGGTAGGGTACGTGTCCGTATGGGTCGCAGGATCGAAGTGGAGCTGACCAGCGCTCGAGACACCGGGTCGTGGACCTGGCGGATGGCCGGCGCCCGTCAACCCAAGGGAGAGGTACCGGCAGAGCTGCTCTACGACGGTGCCCAAGTGGGTGACGTGGTGAAGGCCGACGCCGAGTTCCATGTCGACGGGATCGAGATCACCGAGGTGTTCGCTCCCAAGAAGAAGAAGGAACGTACCGATCTGCTCGAGCTCAAGTCCCGCCCCGTGCGGGACGACGAGCTCGTCACCACCCAACGGTCCGGCCGTGGTGGCCGCCGTGGCGGTGGTCGACGCGAGGGCGGGAACCGGGGTGGTCGCCGCGGTGAACGGAGCGGGCGGCACGATCCACCGCCCGAGGTTCCGCAGCGGCCCAAGCCGAAACGGCTACGGCCCAAGCGGGTCAACCGCGAGGCCCTCCTGGCCGAGGTGGGCGAGGAGTACCGGCCCATCGTCGAGCAGGTCATAGCCGAAGGGATGCCCGGCGTCCGGGCGGCCATCGACAAGCAGAACACCGAGGCCACCGAGGCCGGTAAACCGCCGGTCGACGCGGCCCCGATCCTGGCCATCGCCGAGAAGAACCTGCAGAAGGCCCGCCTGGCCGAATGGCTGGACCGGGCCGAGGCCGCCCTGGCCGATGCCGACGAGCTCGATCTGCGCGATCTCCGTTCCGTGGTGGTGGCCGGCAACGACATCGCCCGGGACCAGCAGAGCCGGGAACTGGCCGAACAGCTCCGGGAACGGCTGGACCAGAGGGTCGAGACCGACCACAACCAGTGGCTGGAGGATCTCGAGGCCGCCGTGGCGTCGGGCCGGGTCGTCCGGGCCCTGCGCCTGAGTTCGCGCCCCGTCAAGGCCGGTGCGCCCCTGCCGGCCGAGCTCGCGTCCACCCTCGCCGGCCAGGCCTCGGAGGCCCTAGGGGCCGACGTCGGCCAGGACCGGTGGGCCACCGTCCTCGACGCCTTGGCGTTCTCCCCGGTCCGGGGGGCGGTCACGCCGGCCGCCGTGCCGGCCGATCCCCGGCCCGAGCTGATCGACGCGGTCAAGCGCCTGTCCGACCGGGTGCCCGCCATCGCCGCCCTGTTCGGGATCGATCCGGCCACCGTGCCCCGTTCGGCCCGGCGCCGCCGGCCCCGCGACCGGCGTGGTGGAAGCAGCGGCGGCGATCGCGGCCGCCGTCAGGACGGGAACCGAGGCGGCGGCAAGGCCCGCGGCCAGTCCGAGTCGGTCCCCGGCGGCACCCCGAACGGTCACGCCCCCGCCGACTCCACAGCGTCCCCGTCGGCGCCGGCCGACGCACCCGAAACCCCACCGGGCCCTGCCCCGGCACCTGAGCCGGCCTCCGAGGCCACACCGGACTCCGGGCCCGCACCTGAGCTGGCCCCGGCACCGGACGCGGCACTCCCGGCCGACGCGTTCCCCGAGGCGGCGGTCCCGGCTTACGCCGAGGGCACCACCCCTCCGGTCGAGGCGCCGGCCCCGTCGGACGATGCGCCCGTCGAGGCGGCGAAGGCCGCCACCGTCGAGGCGGACTGAGGTCCGGCGCACACCGCGCCGCACCTTCGTCCAACGGCTCGAATCCCGATTCGGGTCCCGTCGACGCCTCGTCGGCGGGACCCGATCGCGTCCGGGCTCAGGCTCAGGGCAGGATGCCGTGTTCCCGCAGGAACGGGATCAGGCCGGGGACGACAGGAAGGTCACCCACCTCGACCAGGTCAACCCAGGCCGCATCGGCGGCGTCGTCGCCAGGGCTGAGGAGATCGGAGGGGGCGGTCAACTCGGCCGTGAAGTCGAGGATGACGAAATGCCATTGGGGGGAGATCCGTTCGGCCAGCCCCACGAAGGGGCCGCAACGGACCCGGCAGCCGGTCTCCTCCAGCACCTCCCGTTCGACCGCCTCGGCCAGGGTCTCGCCCGCCTCCACCCGGCCCCCGGGCACCGACCACTGGCCCACCCCAGGGGGTCGCCCCCGCTCGACCAGGAGAAGCCGCCCCCGGTCGATGACGATCGCCCCGACGCTCAGCTCGGGTCGGTGTGCCGGATGGTCCATGGGTGAGGCGGTGGGGCGCTCAGTCGTCGGCAAACGACCGGTGGACGAGCAGGAGCCGGGCCTTGAGGCCGAACGACTCGAAGAAGTTCTTGGTCTGCCGGTCGCCGGGTAGGGCCCAGGAGTCGATGCCGACACAACCGGCGTCCCGGGCCTTGTCGATGAGGAGGTTCATCATGGCCTCCCCCACGCCGACCTGGCGAAAATCCGGATCGACCACCAGGTGTTCCACCACAGCCAGGCGGGAACCGTCGACCAGCGACTCGATCACGGCCAGCCCATAGCCGGCCACGGTCCCGTCGAACTCGCCCACCACCAGCCGGTGATCGGCGGCGCTGATGGCCTCTAGCAGCCGTGACCGGGCCTCGTCGGGACCCGACATCTCGCGGGCCAGGAACAGCGGCCCACCCCGCCCCTCTCCCGCCTGGTCGCGGGCCTGAGCGCCGAGGGCCAGGATGAGGTCCACGTCGGAGGCGGTTGCGGGCCGGGCGGTGTCCACGGCCTCAGCTGTCGGCCAACCGCGCCAGTTTGGCCAGCACCGTCTTGCGTCCCCGATTGGCTGTCTCGTAGGCGGCCACCGCCGCCCGCTGACGGGGGCTCAGCTCATCGAGTAGGTCGATGATGGTGCGGGCGTTGAGATCGTCGTAGCCGTCGATACCCAGATCGGCCACTCCGGGCTCCCCGGCACCGTCCTCGTTGGTGGCACCCTCGTTCCCGACAGCACCCTCGTTCCCGACAGCACCCTCGTTCCCGACAGCACCCTCCTCGGCGGCCGCTGCGGCCCGCTGGGCGTCGCGACGGTCTAGGGCCTGCATGGCTCCGTCGACGTCGTTGAGCAGGCGGGTGACGGCGCTGGCGGCGGTGGAGAGCAGGGCCCCGACGTCCAGGTCGGATCCGCCGTCGCCCGAGCCGGCCCCGGCCCGTTCCGCGGCCATGCCGCCGAAGAAGCGGGCGAGCTGAACCTGGCTCCGACCCCGGCGGATCAGCTGGGGCAGCACCTCTTCGTACTCGTAGATGAACCCGATAGGGGCGTAGACGAACAGCTCGATCAGCGGTTCGAGCGGGTTACCCGTGGCGTCGTCGCTCACGACGAACCGAATATCCGTACGATCGATGGACATTCCGGATCGCCCATCGGACACCGGGGGTCCCGGGACGAGCCGAACTGGGCCCGGTTCACCAACATGAAACAACTCTCGCACACGAACTCGTCGTTGCGGGGGCTGGACACCGATTCGCGCTTCGGGAGCGGGTTCTCGCCGTCGTCGTCCTCGTCGTCATCGTCGTCCTCGGCGGCCGCCATGCGGTCCCGGAGGATGGCCTCGAGGTCGGCCTCGACATCGTCGGGGTCCTCGTCATCGTCATCGTCGTCGTCGTCGTTGACCTTGCGCGCCCGCGGCTTGGGATCCTCCTGCTCTTCCTCTTCTTCCTCCTCCTCGTCCTCGCTGGCGTCGCCACCGTCGGAGAACTCGTCGAGCTCCTCATCGTCAAGGTCGAGCTCCTCATCGTCGAGTTCTTCGTCGTCGAGATCGCCGTCCAGATCCTCGTCGTCCGCGTCGAAGTCGTCGTCTCGTTCGCCTTCGTAGCCGTCGTCGATTTCGTCGTCACTCATCAAGCTCGCCTTGGGTTCTGACCGTCCCGAATCGGCCGGACTCTAGCCACTCGGGGACCGCTTCGGCTGCACCCTGGCAACAATCGGTCGAGGACGTCAACCCGAACGACAAGGTCAGCCGCGCTGGAAACGCCAACGCATGCCGTTGACGCTGGCCACGTAGGCCTTCGTATCCTCGTACCAACCCCGGGAGGCGACCGACGTTGGGCCCTGGTAGTAGCCGGCGATGGCGTCATCGGTGGTGGCGGCGCGATCGAGCAGCCAATCCAGGTAGCGGGCGGCCATCCGGATGTTGTCGTCGGGCACAGCCGGGTCTAGGGAGGGGATGCCGATCAGATCGTCGGCGATCCAGCGGGACGTTCTCGGCATGAGCTGGCCCACACCTACGGCGCTCTTGTGTGACACCACCGCGGTCTGCCAACCGGATTCCTGGTAGGCGATCGCCATGAGCAGATCGGCGGGAACGCCGTAGTGGGCGGCCCACCGTTCGAAGGAGGGGACCAGGGCGAGCCGGTCGGCGTTGTTCGTGATCCGGGACGGCAACGACGAGTAGCCCGACACGGAGCCACCCCCCGACGAGGTAGAGCCGCCGGCGGGGATCGTGAGGTTCTGCCCCGACCGGATGAAGTGTGGATTGCTGATGCTGTTGCTGGCCGCCAACGCCGAGGTGGACACGCCGTAGCGGCGGGCGATGCCGCTCAGGGTCTCCCCGGACTGGACCCGATGGGTGCCGGCAGAACCCCCGCCAGTCGATCCACCACCCGCCGGGATCTGGAGGACCTGGCCGATACGGATCAGGTTCACGTTGCCGATCCCGTTGTTGCCGGCGAGGGAACCCACCGACACCCCGTGGTCGCGGGCGATGCCCGACAGGGTCTCTCCGGGCTTGACGGTGTGGGAACTGTCGGCGGCGGCCGGGCTGACGCCGACCGGAACCAGCAGGACGGCGGCGCCGACCGCACTTCCGAACAGGGCAGCCTTGGCTCGGCTGACGGATAACGATCGTTTGGCCATTCAAGGGCTCCTTCGGGACTTCGAGGGGCCCTTGGGTACGGGCCGCAGCTTAGGCAGTGCTACCTGCCCTTCTTGCTTCTGCCCGTCGCTCAGAATCCAACCGCTCCAGGTCCGCCGCCGTGGAGTGATCGACGAACAGCATCGTAGCCGCGATCGCCCGGTGTCCAGCCTCATCGGCGATGAGTCGGTGCATCTCCTGCGCGACGGCCCGGTACGCCGGGTGTCCCTGGGGTGTGCTGCGCAGCTCCAGGGTGTGCATGGCGGCCCGCGCGTTCAGGTTGACACTGAAGCGGATGCGATACGCGAGGCTCACCGCGTAGGCGGCCTGGAGGGGGAACTCGGGGCGGACGGCCTCGTAGAGGCTGGCCGACCGCTCCATGGCCTCGTCGAACTCGTCGGCCACCCCGGCCTCGTCGATGAGGTCCGGCCGGGTGTAGCCGTGGTAGGGACTGAGGGGCTGCCATTCGATGGTCGCCATCCGGTGCCGCTGCAGATCCCGGAAGGCCCCGTAGTCGGCGAGGATGTCGAACCGATAGAAGGGCCGCTCGAGGGCCCGACCCGGCCGGTGGCGCCGGTTCGTCCGGTCCCCGGTGTAGGCGTCGATGACCCGCCGACGCTCCTCCACCGACATCGCCTCCACCCGCCGCCGGATCTCGGCCTCGGACCGGTGGCTGTAGGGGTAGAGCATCGCCGTGACCAATTTCACCTCGGCGTCCGGGTCGAAATCGACCAGGTCGACCCGGGCCTCGTCGTCGTGGACGTCGGCTGAACCGAGCAGATCGTCGGCCACCGAGGCCATGCCGGTGCGGATACCGGCCAGGTAGGCGCTGTGGGCCTCACCCCGGTCGGCCAGGTCCACCCGGCGCACGAACGACGGGATGACCTTGCGCAGTTCGACGAGCATCATGTCGGCGTACTGGCGGGCCTCGGGCAGCTCGGCGGCCCGCATCCGAAGCAGCAGCTGTTCGTAGCTCTGACCGCTGGCGTAGATCCCGACGTTCGACTGGGCCGCGGCGGGCAGGATGCCCCGGACGGCGTCGAGCGCCTTGGCCTTCACCGCGGTGCGGTACACGAAGTCGCTGTCGGTCGGACCCTTCGGCGTGGTGGACCGGACGTGCTCCTGGACCCGGGGGGTCAGCTCCGCGTAGGTGTCGAAGAGACGATCGAGGTCGCCGATGTAGCGGGTGCCGAGGGCGGAGGACAGGACGTCGGGGTCCCGGAAGTAGCGGTAGCGGCCCCCGTGACGGCTGTCGTAGGCGATGTAGCGGGTGGACTGCTCCAGGTAGGAGGCCAGCCGGCCCCACTCCAGGACCTTCGTGAGCACGTTCGACGCCTGCTCACAGGCCAGGTGGACCCCGCCGAGCTGGGCCACCGAGTCGTCCCCGTACTCGACGAAGACCCGGTCGTAGAGTTCCTCGGCCCGCCGCATCCCGATCGTGGCGTCGATCGACTGGTCACCGGCGATGTCGAGCTCTCCGACGAACTCGTCGAGGAACAGGCGACGCAGGCTCTTGGCCGACCGCGAGTACCGGGCGAACAAGGCCCCCTTCACCACCTCGGGAAGGTTCACGAGGGCGAACACCGGTTGGTCCAGGTTGGTGAAGTAGCGTCGCAGCACGTCCTGTTCGACGGCGGTGAAATCTTCTACGACGTACGGAGCCACGGGCGGCAAGACTAGGCCGACATCGGCCCCGTAGGGCGGACCGCCCACAGAAGCCTGTAGGTCCTCAGGCAACCAGCACGAAGCAGTCGGGGACCACATCCACCCGGATCCACCTGGCCACACCGACTGGGCGGCCGTCGGCCCGCACCGTCACCGGTCGGTTAAAGCGATATTCCCAGGTGGGGGCGCGCCGGGTGGTCAGATCGGGGTGGGGCAGGTGGGTGCCGGTGACGGCCCGCCGCCGGGCCAGGGCCAGCTGGCGGAGGGGTAGATCCCCCACCGTGACGTCGAGAAGGCCGTCGTTCAGGTGGGCCCGGGGACCGAGGTACCAACGCCCGATCCAGGCGGCGTTCATCACCACCGCGACCTCCCCCCTCCAGGCCCGACGCCGGGCCACCAGGTGGGCGGCGAAGGGCACCGGGTCGCCCCCGTCGAGCCGGACCCGGCCGAGGTCCACCGGGAACGCCATCCGCTCCCCCACCGGGCGGAGCCCGACAACGCCGAGGGTGGCAAGCACGTCACCCCCCTCGACGGCCAGGGTGGCCGACCGGTCGTCCCGCTGGGCGGCGTCGGCCAGGGCGGCCAGGGCGGCGTCGCCGCCGGCCACGGCCTCGGGCTCGGCGTCGGTAAGCTCCCCCCAGGCCCGGCCCTTCTCGATGGTCACGGGCGGGGCCCGGCGGGCTCACCGCCCGGATCGGGGTCGACCAGAGACGACGCCGACACCACGTCCCGGTGCATGGCCTCGGCCGCGGCCGCCGCCGCCCGCCCGGTCGCCGCCGATGGGGCCAGCACCGCCAGCTGGCGGAGCAGATCGACCAGCTGTTTAGTGGTGCGGACGAAATCGCCGCCGGTCAGCTCCTCGTCGCCGAGCACCTCGCCCAGGTCGCCGCCGGCCGCCCACCCGTGGGCGATGGGCACGAACCCGGGGTCCGGGGGCCGGGTGGGGGGCAGGCCGGCGTCGGTCTCGTCGACGGTGAGGCGCAGGTGCAAGCCGGCCAGGCGGGTGTAGCGATGACGCAGCACCTGGGACGGGAACCAGGGTTCGCCCCGCAGGGCCGCCCGGCGTTCCTCGTAAACCAGACATGACGCCACCGCGGCCACACCGGCCGGGTCGAGGCCGTCGAATACCCCGTCCTCCAGGGCCTCCACCACCAGCAGATCGCACTCGTGGTAAAGGCGGGCCAGCCGCTGGCCCGACGTGGTCAGCCGCCACTGCTCCCCACCGGCGCCGGGGGGACCGGACCCCGATCGGCCGTGGTCGGCCCCGAGCTCCACCTGGCCGTGATCGGCCAGGAGGGCCAACACCCGGTCGAACTGGCCGCCCAGGGTCTCGGCCCGGGCCACCGCCCTGGACCGCTGCCGGTCGAGGTCGTCGTCGATGCGCTGGAGCCGGCGCAGGGCCTTGCGGGCCGCGGGGGCGACGTCGGCGGCAGTCCGGATCGATCCGGGACCGAGATCCCGGCCCGGCCGGCCAGCCAGGCGGGTCCGACCCAGCTCATCGGCGACGTCGTGGAGGAAGCTGACACTGTCGGGCAGGTAGGGCAACGGCAGCTCGATCCGGCCCAGCTCCACCGGGGGGCGCCGCAGGTTGCGGGGGGCCACGTCGTACACCGCGGCGGTGACGTCGACCACCCGGGCCCTGACCCGGCCCCGCCCCCTGTCGGCCACCGACACCACGGCCACCGGACCGGTGACGGTGGTGGCGTCGATGTCGACCACCATGCCCGGTTGAAGTCGTCCGAGGGCGAAGGCGAGTTCGGCCCGGTCGATGCCCTCTCCGTCGCCGACTCCGAGGGCGGCCCGCAGCTCCTCGATCGGACCGTGCTCCCGTTCGATCCGCCCGGCCAGCTGGTTGCGACGGCGGACCAGGCGTTCGGTCTGCTGCTCGGACCGGACCACCCCGGCGTCGGCCCGGAACTGGGCGAAGGACCGGGTGAGCATGGTCCGGGCCTGGTCAGCGTCGTAGCGCCGCACCAGATTGGCGGCCATGTTGTAGGTGGGCCGGAACGACGAGGTCAGGGTGAACCGGCGGCTGAGGGCCAGGTCGGCCACCTGTTCGAACCGGACGAACGGGGACCACAGCACCACGGCCGTGCCGGCGGTGTCGATGCCCCTGCGGCCCGCCCGGCCCGTGAGCTGGGTGTACTGGGCCGGGGTCAGGGGTTCGTGGTGGTCGCCGGTGAACTTGGTCAGCTTGTCGATCACCACCGACCGGGCCGGCATATTGATCCCCAGGGCCAGGGTCTCAGTGGCGAACACCACCTTGACCAGGCCCTCCACGAAGCAGGCCTCCACTGCCTCCTTGAACGGGGGCACCATGCCGGCGTGGTGGGCGGCCACCCCGGCGTCGAGGGCGGCCCGGAACCGGTCGTAGCCGAGGACGTCGAGGTCGCCAGGGTCGAGGGTGTCGAGGTGGGCCTCGACGATCTCCCCGATCCGCCGGCGCTCCGCCGCCGTGGTCAGGACCAGGCCCGAGTCCAGAACGGCACCGGCCGCGTCGGTGCAGGCGGCCCGGCTGAAGATGAAGTGGATGACCGGCAGGAGGCCTCGGTGGTGCAGCAGTTCCACCACCTCGACCCGGTCCGGGGTCCGCCAGCGCCGGCGCGGTCGGCCCCGGCCCCGCGGCCCCCGGCCCCGGGAGGCAAGATCCCGCGGGTCGATGTCGTAGCGGAACCCGTTGGGGTTGGGCCGCTGGCCCCTGAGCGTCGAGATCAGGTGCTGGTGGGCGCCGCTGCGTTCCCCCACCACGTAGCAGTGCTCGAGCTCCACCGGCCGCCGGGTCTCGACCACCAGGCCGGTCTCCCCTCGCACGGTGGTGATCCACTCGCACAGCTCGTCACCGTTGGACACCGTGGCCGACAGGCACACCAGCCTGATCCGGGGCGGAAGGTGGATGATGACCTCCTCCCACACCGGGCCGCGGTAGGCGTCCTGGAGGTCGTGCACCTCATCGAGCACGACCACTTCCAGATCGTCGAGCCGCTGCCCGGCGTAGAGCATGTTGCGGAGGACCTCGGTGGTCATGACCACCACCGAGGCGTCGCCGTTGATGGCGTTGTCCCCCGTGAGCAGGCCGACCCGCCCGGGTCCGTGGTCGGACACGAGGTCGTGGTACTTCTGGTTCGACAGGGCCTTGATCGGGGTGGTGTAGAAGACGCGGCGGCCGAGTTCGAGGGCTCGGGCCACCGCGTAGTCGGCCACGACCGTCTTGCCCGCCCCGGTGGGTGCGGCCACTACCACGTTGGCACCGCCGTCGATCACGTCGAACGCGGCCAGTTGGAAGTCGTCGGCGGGGAAGCCGAGCTGATGCAGGAAGCGCGAACGACGACCGGTGGCCGCGTCGCCCCGGGTCACGCGGGGGCCTGGCGTCGCCGGGTCAACCACCACCCGACCAGCAGCGAGATCTCGTAGAACAGGTACATCGGGATCCCGATCACGGCCATGGTGAACGGATCACCGGTGGGCGTGATCACCGCGGCCAGGATCATTACCACCACCACAGCCAGGCGACGGCTCGACTTGAGGGTGGAGTGCTGCACCACCCCGACGGCCTGGAGGAAGATCAGGACCAGGGGGAGCTCGGCGGCGACACCGAAGGCCAGCAGCATCTTGACCAGGAAGCTGACGTAGTCGCGCGGGGAGAACTGGGCGGTGAACGTGTCGGCCCCGAACGACAGCAGCCAGCGCAGGGTCTGGGGCATGATCAGGTAGCCGGCCAGCATCCCCAGCATGAGCAGGAGGATCGAGGTCACTACGAAGGGCACCAGGATCTTCCGCTCCTCGGGATACAGCCCGGGGAGCACGAAGCGGGCCAGCTGGTAGAGGATCACCGGCATGGCCAGGATGAGGCCGCCGTAGCCGGCGATGGACAGCACGACCGAGAAGCTCTCGGTGGGTGACCGGATCAGAAAGCGGCACTCGTCGCCCTGCTCCACCAGGACCGAGCAATAGGGGTCCTGGAGGACGTTGAAGATCCGCTGGTTGAACAGATAGACGACGACCACCCCGACGGTGATGGCGATGACGCACCGGATAAGGCGGCTGCGCAGCTCGGTGAGGTGGCCGATCAGGGTCATGTCCCCTGAACCGACCTCGGAGGAGGCGGTCTGGCCGTTGCGACGGGGTACCGGCACCTTCACGCCTGGTCCCCCCGCCCGTCGGGGTTGGCCGGCGGGTCTGTGTCCGACCCGGACCCGGCCTCATCGACCGCGTCCAGCTCAGCCAGGAGATCATCGGCGGCGATCGGCCCCGATTCCGCATCCCCACCGGCCCGGTCGGCTCCATCGCCGGCACGGGCGGCCGCGTCATCGGCACGGGCGGCGGCCTTGTCGGCGTAGCCGGGGCGGATGATCGGGTCGTTGGCGCTGCCGCTGCCACCGAACCACTCCTTTGGGTCGGCCACCCGCTGGAGGTCCTCGAGCTCGCCGGCCCCGGCCATGAACTCGCTACGCAACGAGCCCGCCATCGTCCGGACCTGGCCCATGACCCGTCCCACCTTCCGGATCACGACGGGAAGCTGCTCGGGGCCAACGGCGATGAGGGCGATGACGGCGATCACGAGCACCTCGAGCCCGCCGACATTGAAGAGCATGGGGTCAGACTACCCGGCCGCGCCCGGACCCCGGGGTTCGTGGCGACATCACCGACCCCACCGCCCACGCTCCCCGCCGACTGCGAACCCCCGGGCCAAAAACGAACCCGCCGGCGCTAGGGGGGACCAGCGCCGGCGGGCGTTCCTCCCGGCCAACCTTGCTGTCCGCCCGATCCAACCGGGAGACACCGGCGCCGGACGGCTCCGTCGTCGCCCGATCGGCTCCGTCGAGCCGATCAGACGCTCACCGCGATCTTACTGCGTAATGGAGCTGGTCACGCCCACCGGAGACAGGCGGGCGGTTTCAGTGCCGGGGCGGCCGACACTGCGTCCCGCTCCCGCCGACACTGCGTCCGGGGCCCGTTGGCCGGAACTCCAGCTCTCGGGAACCGGTGGCGAAACCGGCCCCGCTCCGCCGCCGGCTCAACCGGTGAGCTCGGCCAGACACTCGCTGAAACGGGAATCGTCGGCGAGAAGGTCGTGGAAGTCGAGCAGGTCGTCGTGGGTGATCGGCTCGCCCACCTTGCGTTCGTTCAGCTCCGCCGGCAGGGACCAGGTCTGATAGGCAACACCAGAAGCAATCAGCAGATCGATGGTCCGGGGTTCGGCCGGCTTAACCACCGTCATCTCGCAGTGGGGGCAGCGGAACGAATAGGTGCCGGCATTATCGTGATCACATATCCGGACCTGAACATCGCCAGTGGTCAGCTCAACGTCGCCGCAGTCGGAACAGCTCGCACGAATCGTAGCCATGACCTGCCAGTGACCTCCTGGCCCCGGGATGGGGGCATCTCCAGTACCCCACTACGTTCGGCACCGGCCCTCGCGGTCTTGAGCAAACCAGACCGGTCGGCTGCCATGCTGGGAAGCGATGACCGACCCCCAGGCCGCCACCCGAACCATCGCCCGACCGGGTGGGGACTCCTCCACCGTGGAGGAGGACGTCCGGCGATGGCCTGCCACCGGTATCGACGGGGCCTGGCTGCCGTGCCGGGTCACCGCGGACGGGACGGTGGTGGTGTCGCCCCGGGCTCGGATCGGATCCCGCTGGCGGCCGCGGTCACTGGGTTCGGTCGATCGGGGCGATCTCCCCGGCACCATCCCTGACCTCGCCCCCGTCCTGGCCGGCCTGGTGGAACGGGACGCCGAGGTGGTGCTGGCCTGCGAGGGTGATGCGATCTCCGCCGTGTTGGACACCGTCCGCTCCGTCGCCCCGGACGCCGAGGAGGCCATATGGCTCACCGGTCCCGACCTGGGCGACCTGATCGAGTGGGCTCCCCGCTGCGGGCTTCGTCTGATCAGCCAGGCCCCGTCGGTGCGAGGTCTCGACGAGCGGGCCGAACCGCGGGCGGCCCGGCTGCGCAGCACCGGAGTACGGGGCCTAGCCTTCCCCCACCGGGAGTGGGGCAGCGGCCTGGTCGCCCTGGCCCACCGGTTCGAGCTGGCCGCCGTGGCCATCGACCCGATCCACGAACGGGAGATCGCGGCCACGATCGCCGCCGGTGTCGACCTGGTGGTCTCCGATCAGGCCGACCGGCTCCAGGCCGTGGCCCGAGAGTTCGGCCTGGCCTAGGCCTCGCCGGCCTCGGGGGCCCTACAGCGAGCCGAACCGGCCGAGGGGCCAGATCAGGACGAAGGCGCGGCCGACGATCCGGTCGGTGTCGATCGGACCGAACACCCGGGAGTCGGCCGAATGAGCGCGGTTGTCCCCCATCACGAAGACCTGCCCTTCGGGGACGCGCAGGGGCCCGAAGTCGTCGATGACCACGCCGGCGTCGAGGTACGGCTCGTCGAGCCTCAGCCCGTCGATGTAGATGGCGTTGTCCCGACCCTCGATCGTCTCGCCGGGAAGGCCGATGACCCGCTTGATGAGGTCCCGGATCTCGCCCGGATCGTTCTCGGGCCGGAGGAACACCACCACGTCGCCCCGGTTGACGTCGTGGAGCCGGTAGCTGATCTTGTTGACCAGGACCCGATCGTTGGTCATGAGGGTGGTCTCCATCGACTCCGACGGGATGTAGAAGGCCTGGAAGACCAGCAGGCGGATCAGGAGTGCGACGAGTACCGCCCCCACCAGTACGACCGCCCACTCGAGGGCGTTGCGGGTGACCGCGGAAGTGGTGTCGTAGAAGCGCTCGTCGTCGGAGGAGAAGACGTCGGGTTCGAAGTACTCGTCGAGGTACTCCTCGTCGGGAACCACTCCACCGTCCGGGGCCGGATGATCCGAGCCCGGGTCGGAGCCCTTTCGATCGGGAACGTCGCCGGCGGAAGGTCGAAGCACTACCGTCCAGGCTAGCTCGGCCAGCTCCGTGAAGCCGTCCACCTCACCGGTAGCGCTTCAGCACCCGGCGGGCGGCGTCGGCGGCCAAGCCCTCGGCCCGGGGCACCCCGTCGGCGGCGATCACCCGGGCCGCGGGACCGGCCCGCAGCAGCAGCCGCTCCAGCCAGGGGACGGCGCTCACCACCAGTTCGACGTCCTGGGAGCCGTCGACCCGGTGCTCCAGTACGGTCACCGGGTACGCCTCAGCCACCCAGGACGCTGCCGGGGCCAGGCGCAACACAACCGTGGGGGCGTCGGGGGCCGGGTGGAAGGTCCCCGGGCCGGCCCCGGTGGCCCCGGGATCCCCGCCGGTGGGCGGGAACCGGGTGACGGCGTCATCGACCCGCTCGATCGCTTCGATCCGGTCGACCCGGAAGATGCGCTCCCCGCCGGCCTGGTGGCACCAGCCCTGGAGGTACCAGGCGCCCGAGTCGGCGAACACCCGCCACGGGTCGACCCGGCGGTCCGAGCGGTGGTCGCGGCCGTAGGAATAGTAGGTCAGATCGACCTGGCGCTGTTCGGCGACGGCCCGGCGCAGGTCGTCGAGCATTGCGGGCGCGGCCGAACCGAGGTGGACGTCGATCGGGTCGTGGTTGTCCACCCCGAGGGCGGCGGCCAGCTTGTCGAGGGCGCGCCCGAGGGCCCCGTCCGGGTCCTGACCGGGTAGGGAGGCCAGCCCCTCGGAGGAGGCCAGCACGGCCAGCCCCTGGGCCGGGCTGAGCCGTAGGGGGCGGGAGAAGTAGTCGGCCAGGCGGATGGTCACCCGACCTTCAGGGTCGATCTCGACGTCGATCAGGGCGTCGGGCGAATAGGGCGGAAGGCCGACCAGGTAGACGACATTGAGGTCGTCGAGGAGCTCGGCCGGGCCGAGCCCGAACCGGGCCGCGATCTCCTCCACGGTGTGCCCCGGATTGGCCACGATCCACGGCACCACGGCCAGCACCCGCCGCATCCGTTCCGGAGCGGCGATCCGGCGGTTCACGGGGCCGCCCCGGGGCGGACCGAGGCGATCTGTTCCAACCAGGCGACCACGTCGTCACGCCAGTCGGCCGGAGCCACCAGTTCGGCGTGGTCGAGCAGGCCGAACAGGAAGGTCCGAAAGCCGTCAAAGTTGACTACGGGGACCACGAACCGGGCCGAGCCGTCCGCCCCGTCCAGCCGTTCGACGTCCGGTCCGAGCTGGGCGGCCGCCGAGGCCACATGGTCGGCGTCGACCACCAGCTCGGCCATGGTCGGCTCGTCGGCTCCGAGCTCCCACGGCGACCGCGGCCCGCCGGCCAACCGCACCGGAGGCTCCTGAGTCCGGGGTCCACCGGTGGCGACGTCGCTCTCGATGCGGTCCAACCGGAAGTTGCGCTCCTCGTTCCGGGCGTGGTCGTAACCGGTGAGGTACCAGCGTCCCCGGTGGTAGTCGAGTCGCCAGGGATCCACGGCGCGGTCCTCGGCCTTGTAGCGGAAGCCGACCGACCGGCCGTCGACGACGGCCTGGAACAGGGGCACGAGGGCCGGATCGGCGGCCACGATGGCCAGGGACCGGTCGATCCCGTCGGGGCGCGGGGTACCCCCACCCCCGAGCTTCCACAGGGCTTCGGTCGGCTCGGCTAGGGAGTCGGTCCGGACCGACAGGGAGGCGAGGTGGAGAGCGGCCAGTTCGTCGGGTTCCAGCCCGGGGTCGGGCAGGTAGTACTCGTCGGGGTCGATCCGGTACCCGTCGACCGCCGGGTCGGTTCCCGGCACCCGTTCCACCCGCAAGGGGATGCCGAGCACCCGCAGATCGTCCTTGTCCCGCTCGAAGGTGCGGTGGAACGCCACCCCGGGCGGGGGGTAACCCTCGACCCGGCGCCGGAGTTCCTCGGCGCTGAGGGGACGACGGGTGTCCAACAGGACCGCGGTGAGGTTCAGCAGCCGTTCGAGTTTACTCAACGCGGCCTCCTGCCCGATGATCCGCTGGTGACGTCTCGCCGCCTAAGGTACCGGGCGTCGGCCCTCCGGGGGCCCGGGCCGAGCTAGAGGCTAGCGATGAGCTTGGCCACCCGTTCGTCGCTGGAGCGGAACGGATCCTTGCACAGGACCGTGCGCTGGGCCTGGTCGTTGAGTTTCAGGTGGACCCAGTCGACGGTGTAGTCCCGCTTGCGTTCCTTGGCCCGCCGGATGAAGTCGCCCCTCAGCTTGGCCCGGGTGGTCTGGGGCGGGATGTTGACGGCGTCGTTCATCTGGTCGTCGGTCAGAGTACGCTCCACTCGGCCCCGCTCCTGGAGCTTGTAGTAGAGGCCGGTATCCCGGCGGACGTCGTGATACTGGAGGTCGAGCAGGGCCACCCGGGCATTCCCGAGCGACAGGCCGTGCTTGGCCCGGTACGCCTCGATCAGGTTGTACTTGATAACCCAGTCGAGCTCCCGGCCGAGGCGGAAGGGATCGCACTCCAGCTGGGTCATGACGTGCTCCCACATCCGCAGAGCCCGCATCTCGTCGTCGGGGAAGCCCTTCGTCTCGGCATAGCGCAGGGCCCGCATCAGGTACTCGGACTGGATCTCGTGGGCCGACGCCTCCCGCCCGTTGGCCAGGCGGACCTTGCGCTCCAGGGTGAGGTCGTGGCTGATCTCCCGGATGGCCCGGATCGGGTTCTCCAGGGTCATGTCCCGCAACACACAGGACGGGTCCTCGACCATGCGCAGCAGGACCGCCATCGAGCCCATCTTGAGGAAGGTGGTGTACTCGCTCAGGTTGGAGTCGCCCACGATCACGTGGAGGCGACGGAAGTGCTCGGCGTCGGCGTGGGGCTCGTCTCGGGTGTTGATGATGGGCCGGGAGCGGGTGGTGGCCGATGACACCCCCTCCCAGATGTGCTCGGCCCGCTGGCTGAGGGCGAACATCGAGCCCCGAGCCGTCTGCAGGACTTTGCCGGCCCCGGCGTAGATCTGGCGGCTGACCAGGAACGGGATCAGTACCTCGGCGTAGTGGCTGAGATCGTCGGACCGCGACGTCAGGTAGTTCTCGTGACAGCCGTAGGAGTTGCCGGCGGAGTCAGTGTTGTTCTTGAACAGGTGGATGGTGCCGCGGATGCCCTCGTCGGCCAGGCGCTCCTCGGCCGAGCCCAGCAGCTGCTCGAGGATCCGCTCCCCCGCCTTGTCGTGCACCACGACATCGTCGATGGAGTCACACTCGGCCGTGGCGTTCTCCGGGTGTGAACCGACATCGAGGTAGAGCCGCGCCCCGTTGACCAAGAACACGTTGCTCGATCGACCCCATGACACCACCCGCCGGAACAGATAGCGGGCCACCTCATCCGGGCTGAGCCGGCGCTGACCCCGCAGGGTGCAGGTGACGCCGTACTCGGTCTCGATGCCATAGATACGACGGGTTAGCACAAGCCCAACCTAGTCGGCGTACGGCCAACCACGAGAACCATGCGCCCCCTCATCCGGCGTCGGCACGACTCCGCCGACCCCACCCCGGCCGGGGCCCGGACCGAGTGGAGAGCCGGGGTGCGTCGGGGTCAAGCGAGGCGCTGGGCCAGGTCGTCGCGGTCGAGACGATGGAAGCAGCGGCCGTCAGGTAGCCGTTGGAGGACGGCCACCTCCAGCTCCTCGGCGGTGAGGGAGTTCTCCTCACCGGCCAGCGCGCCGACGGCCACCCGGAGGGCGGAGGCCTCGTCGCCCACCTGGTCGATCGAACCCGACAGGCGTTCCCGGATCGAGTCGGCCTCACCCCCGAGCACCGCGTAGCGGTCCTCGTCGGTGACCGAGCCGTCGAACCGGATGTGGAACAGGCGGTCCCCCTCGGGGTGGTAGCCGACCGCGGCCACAAGGATCTCGACCTCGAGCGGCTTGGTCTCGTGGGTGAAAATCTGGCCCAGCATCTGGGCGTACTGGTTGGCCAGGGCCTGGGAGTCGACATCGTCCCGGCTATAGGTGAAGCCCTTGATGTCGGCGTGCCGGATCCCCGCGATGCGGAGCTGGTCGTACTCGTTGTAGCGGCCGACGCCGGCGAACCCGATCCGGTCGTAAATCTCGGAGATCTTGCGGAGATTGCGGGACGGGTTGTGGGCGCATAGCAGGATGCCACCGTCGAACCCGACGGCCACCAGGCTGCGGCCCCGGGCGATGCCCTTCTGAGCGAAGTCGGCCCGGTCCTTCATCAACTGCTCGGGCGCTACGTAGAACGGCATGTTCATGCCGTGGCCTCCTCATCACCGGGGTCACCCTCGGGGGCGGGATCGCGACCGGCTCCGGTCTCGACCAGGGACCCGATCAGGGCCTCGAACCGGGCGGCGACGTCCTCGTCGGGAACGTCGCGGTACCCCTCCGAGGTGATCACCGCCACCGTGGGGTAGACGCCCCGCATGGAATCCGGCCCCCCGGTGGCCGAATCGTCGTCGGCGGCGTTGAACAGGGCCCGAATCAGCAGATCCAGGGCATCGGTCTCGCCCATGGTGACGTCGTGACCCAGCTTGATCACCGTGCGGGCGAACAGGCTGCCCGAGCCCGAGGCGACGTAGGCGGCCTCCTCGTAGCGACCACCGGTGACGTCGTAGGCGTACAGCCGGCCGAAACCCCGGCGGCGGTCGTAGCCGGCGAAGATGGGCACCACCACCAGGCCCTGCATGGCCGCGGGCAGGTTGGCCTTCAGCATCTGGGACAGCTGGTTGGCCTTTCCCTCGATGGACAGGGCCCGGCCCTCCACCTTCTCGTAATGCTGCAGCTGGAGCTGGAACATCTTGACCATGTCCAGGGCGGGCCCGGCCGCACCGGCGATGGCCACCGCCGACCACCGGTCCGCGGCGAACACCTTGCGCATGGTCCGGTGGCTGATCAGGTTGCCGGACGTGGCTCGCCGGTCGCCGGCGATCACCACCCCTCCGGCGAACCGGGCGGCCACCACGGTGGTGCCGTGGGGGATGTCGAGCCCTTCGGCTGAGGTCGTGAGATCGAGCCCGTGGTGCTGCCCGAGTTTGGCCAGCAGCCCACTGAAGCTCGGCCCGGGATCGTCGCCCGGGGAAAAGCTGGGAAGCGTCATAGCGCTCCGCAGCCTAGCGGGCGCGCCTGGTCGGGGTTGGCCTGGATCGCATCCTGGTCGGACTTCGCCGCCAGGGACCCGGTGCCAACCCCGACCAGGTCGGGCCGGTTCTTCACCGACCCGACCGCGTCAGAGCGATCACTGCCCGCCCTTCTGGATGTAGCTCTTGACGAAATCCTCGGCGTTGGTCTCGAGTACCTCGTCGATCTCGTCCAGCAGATCGTCCAGCTCGGCCTTGAGGGCCTCGCCTTGTTCGCTGGATGCCGGTGTCTGGTCCTCGACCTCTTCTGTCGGTCGGGGGGAGTTTTTGCGTACTTGTTCCCGCTCAGCCATCACTGCCTCCTATGACGAATGGGAATGGTAGACCGATCAACCATGGTCGGCCGGGATGGGAAGACCGTTCGTTGTCACGTCGTCGGGTCTGACGGTGGGTTGGTTCGGACGGTCGTAGGACGGGCGGCCGACGGTGGCCGCGAGGGGGACCCGGTTCGGGTCAGGTCATGCGCCGAGCCGTTCGAGCAGATCCATGACGGTTTCCGACTCGTCCAGCAGAGCGCCTACATGGTCGACGGTACCCCGACTCGGCTCCAGCATGGGAACCCGGCGGAGCGGGTCCTCGCCCACGTCGAACACGATGGAGTCCCAGTTGGCCGCCACCACCTGCGAGGCGAAGCGTTGCAGGCACTTACCCCGGAAGTAGGCCCGGGTATCGGTAGGGGGCTCGGTCACCGCCACCAGGGCGTCCTCGTCGTTGACCACCCTCTCCAGCCCGGCGCGGGCGGCCAACGACTTGGTCGGTCGCAGATCGTGGTACTGGAGGTCGAGGGCGTTGAGACGGGGATCGGTCCAATCGCAACCGTGCCGTTCCATGAAGCCTTCGAGAATTCGCTTCTTGGCCACCCAGTCGACCTGGCCGGCCACGCTCATCGGGTCGGCCTCGAGACCGGTCAACACCTCTTCCCAGCGCTCCAGCACGAGCTTGCCGCAGTCCTCGCCGACCGAGTCCAGACCGAAGCGGTCTGCCCACCGGCCGGCCAGGTCGCGCAGCTCCCACTGCACCTCTAGGGGGGTCATTCGGCGACCGTCGGCCAGGCGTACCGGCCGGGCCAGGGTGAGGTCGTGGCTGACCTGGTGCATCGTCGGCACGGGACTGTCGATGGCCAGGGAACCGTCGAGCATCCCGTCCTCGAGCATGGCGAACACGATGGCACTGGTGCCCACCTTGAGCAGGGTGGCCACCTGGGCCATGTTGGCGTCGCCGACGATGACGTGGAGGCGCCGGTACTTCTGGCTGTCGGCGTGCGGTTCGTCTCGGGTGTTGACGATGGGGCGTTTCAGGGTGGTTTCGAGCCCGACCTCTTCCTCGAAGTGCTCGGCCCGCTGGGTGAGCTGGTAGGGGACGTCGCCCCGGCCGACGCCGGGCAGCTCGCTGCCCACCTTGCCGGATCCGGTGAAGATCTGCCGGGTCACGAAATGGGTGGTGGCGGCCGTGACGATCTGACCGAACGGGAGGGTCCGGTCCAGCAGGTAGTTCTCATGGCAGCCGTAGGCGTTGCCCTTGCGGTCGGTGTTGTCCTTGTAGATGACGATCTCCTGCCCGGGGGGCAGGGCTTCGGCGGCGGCCACCATCGACTCGATGAGGATGAGCTCCGCCGCTCGGTCGAACTTGACCACCGAGAGGGCGTCCCGACACTCGGGGGTGGACAGTTCCGGATGGGCGTGGTCGACGTAATACCGGGCGCCGTTGGTCAGCACGGCGTTGACCAGATGGGTCTCCATCTCCGGGGGGATGGCGAACTCGGGGGGGAGCACGTCGCGTGCATCGGCGCCCGGCATCTCGTCGATGAAGTCCCAGGCGATCGGGACCGCCCGGTCGTCCACGCTGCCCACGTCGGTGCCGACGTAGGCGTTGATGAGCAGCGACGAGGCCGAGACGGGATTCCAGTCCGGGGTGCCCCGGACCATGATCCCGAACTCGGTCTCGATGCCGACGATCTTGATCACCGCCATGGTGGTTTCACCGATCGATCACAGGTACTGGCCGGTGGCGACCTGTTCGATCGCCCGGCCCCCCGTCTTGTCCTCGCCGGTCGGGCCGACCAGGGTCCGGACGTAGACGATGCGCTCGCCCTTCTTGCCGGAGATCTTGGCCCAATCGTCGGGATTGGTGGTGTTCGGGAGGTCCTCGTGCTCCTTGTACTCCTGGGTGACCGAGACCAGCAGGTCGTCAGTCACGATCCCCTTGACGCCTTCGTCGAGGAACCGCTTGATGGCCAGCTTCTTGGCCCGTCGCACGATGTTCTCGATCATGGCGCCGGAGGAGAAGTCCTTGAAGTACAGGATCTCCTTGTCACCGTTCTGGTAGGTGACCTCCAGGAACCTCGTGTCGTCGTCGGTCCGGTACATGTACGCCGCGGCCTGTTCGATCATGGCCGTGATGGCCTGATCCAACGAACCGTGGGCGTCCACCTCGGACTGGCCGATGGGGATGTCGGAGGTCAGATAGTTGGCGAAGATGGCTCGGGCGGCCATCTCGTCCGGCCGCTCGATCTTGATCTTGACGTCCAGGCGGCCGGGACGCAGGATGGCGGGATCGATCAGGTCCTCTCGGTTGGAGGCCCCGATGACGATCACGTTCTTCAGCGTCTCGACGCCGTCGATCTCGGCTAGCAACTGCGGCACGATCGTCGATTCGATGTCGGAGCTGATCCCCGACCCACGGGTCCGGAACAGTGACTCCATCTCGTCGAAGAAGATGATGACCGGCCAGCCTTCCTCGGACTTCTCCCGGGCCCGTTGGAAGATCAGGCGGATCTGCCGCTCGGTCTCGCCGACGTACTTGTTCAGCAGTTCGGGACCCTTGATGTTGAGGAAGAAGCTCCGCGAGACGTCGTCGCCCGACATCTCGCTCACCTTCTTGGCCAAGGAGTTGGCCACCGCCTTGGCGATGAGGGTCTTGCCACAGCCCGGCGGGCCGTACAGCAGGATCCCCTTGGGCGCGGGCAGCTCGTGCTCGGCGAACAGCTCGGCGTGGAGGAACGGGAGCTCGACCGCGTCGACGATGGTCTCGATCTGATCGTCGAGGCCGCCGATGTCGGCGTAGCTGACGTCGGGAACCTCTTCCAGTACGAGGTCCTCCACCTCGGCCTTGGGTAGCCGCTCAACCAGGACCGACGAACGGCTATCGAGGAGCATCGAATCGCCGGCGCGAACGCCGACGCCGATCAGGTGTTCGGCCATGTCGACCACCCGTTCCTCGTCGGCCCGGCCCACGATGACGGCGCGGACGCCGTCCTCGAGCATCTCCTTGACCGTGACCACCTCGCCGGAATGCTCGGGCGGGCGGACCTTGACCACATTGAGTGACTCGTTGAGGACGACCTCGGCCCCACGGACCAGTTCATCCACCTCGATGGCGGGATGGGCTTCCACCCGCATCTTGCGGCCACTCGAAAATACGTCGACTGATCCATCCGAGTTCATGCCCAGAAGGGTTCCGTAGGCGCTCGGCGGCTGGGTCAGCTTGTCGACTTCCTCACGGAGGGCGGCGATATGCTCGCGGGCCTCACGCAGCGTGTATGTCAGCTTCTCGTTCTGGCTGACAGCTTGGGCCAGTTGGCCCTTGGTGTCGAGGAGCCGTTCCTCCAGCGTCCGCACCCGTTTCGGGGCGTCCTGAAGGCGACGACGGAGAGTGATGACTTCCTCCTCCATCGTCTTGAGCTGCTCCTGCAACTCGGCCATCCCGCTTTCGTAAGCGGTCAGCCGATTTTCGTACTCGGGATCGTTGACGGCCCTACCTCCTCGGCGTTCCATGGGACCCTACACCTCCGGTTGGCACGGTGTCGTGCCATTGGTTCTCCCTGCACGACCGCGCCGGAGCGCAACGAGCGGGGGGTTCTGTGGAGATGCGGCGGCGGGATACCCATGTCGGTTCTGACGTCGGTAATCGACGATGTCCTTACTGCTCGGCGGGCGCCGATGCCCGCCAGTTGACTCGCCGGGTCGAGCTGACCCGGGAGGCCACGGACGTGGGTCGGGGTGGACCTGGGGCCGTGAGCATCTGGGGAGTCACGGTCGGGACGGGCCGGCCGTGACCGGCATTCCATCTCCCGGGCGGTCTTGGGGGGACTCGACGGGAGAGTCGTTATGCAGCTTCGTCGACAACCAGCTTACGCCATTCGCCCGGCGGACCTGAGAACGTAGCTCAAGATTTTCGCCTCCTCGTGCCAGGCGTCGTATCGACCCGACGGACCGCCGTGACCAGCCTCGAGCTCGGTAAGCAACAGGATCGGGCGGCCGCTGGTGGACGCCTCCCGCAAGCGCTGGACCCACTTGGCCGGCTCCCAAAATCCCACCCGGGTGTCGTGGAGCCCGGCGGTGGCCAACACCGACGGGTAGGGGGCGGGACGCACGTTCTCGTAGGGGGCGTAGGCGACGATCGTCCGGTAGGCGTCCTCGGCGGCTACCGGGTCTCCCCATTCCTCCCACTCGGTGATCGTCAGGGGGAGGTCGGTGTCGGCCATGGTGTTGACCACGTCGACGAAGGGCACCTGGGCCACCACGGAGGCGAAGAGATCGGGCCGCAGGTTCATAGCCGCGCCGACGGCCAGACCACCGGCCGAGCCGCCCCGCAGAACCAGCCGGTCGGGGGTGGTGACCCCCCGACCGATGAGGTGCTCAGCCACGGTGACCACATCGTCGAAGGTGTTGGCCTTGTGCTCGAGCTTGCCGTCGAGGTACCAGCGGCGGCCCAGCTCGCCACCCCCCCGCACATGGCCGGTCGCCACCAGGAACCCCCGTTCCAGCAGGGACAGTCGGGCCACCGAGAAGCCCGGATCCATCGACGCCTCGTAGGCGCCGTAGACGTTGAGGAGCACCGGGCCGGGACCGGCGGGCCGGTCGCGCCGGGCGACGACGGTGACCGGGACGCGGGTCCCGTCATCGGCCTCGGCCCACCAGCGCTCGGTGAGGTAGTCCTCCGGGTCGAAGCCCCCGAGGACCTCCTGCTGCTTCAGCACCGTGTGGGTCATGGTGATCAGATCAATCGACCGCACCGACGGCGGGGACACCATCGAGGTGTAGCCGTACCGAAGGGTGGTGGCGGCGGGGTCGGGGTTGGCGCCGGGCCACACGGTGGAGGCGGCCTCGGGCTGGTCGATGGTGACCACCGAGCCATCGGCCCACCACCGGACCCGGATGCGGGTGGTGCCCCCGGCCCGCTCGAACAGGACAAGGTGATCATCGAAGGGGTCGGCGTCCATGACCATCACCGGCTCGTCACCGTCCGACGGGTCGGGGGCGATCTCCAGATCGGTCCAGTGCTCGTGGCCGCTCATGTCGTCGGCCATGGTGACCACCGAGAAATTCTCCGAGCGTTCGTTGGTGACGATCACGAACCGGTTGCCGTGGTGGGCGACCCCGTACTCCACCCCGGTCCGCCGGACGGCGAGCACCCGGGGAGCCTCGGCGGGACGGTCGGCGGGGATGACCCACACCTCATCGGTAATCTTCGACCCCACCCCGATCTGGATGAACGAGCGGTCCCGCTCGAGGCCGACCCCGACGAAGAAGCGCTCGTCGAGCTCCTCGAACACCAGGACGTCCTCGGTCTGGCCGGTGCCCACCGTGTGCCGCCACACCTGGTACGGCCGGTTGGCGGCGTCGGGGCGCACATAGAACAGGGTCACCCCGTCGATGGCCCAGGCCGACGAAGTCGACACGTCCTCGAGAACGTCGTCGAGCTCGTCACCGGTGTGGAGGTCGCGGATGGTGGCCCGGTAGCGCTCGTCACCGGTGTGGTCGGCCCCCCAGTACAGCCGGCGGTGGTCAGGGGACACGTCGAACGGGCCGACGTCGAAGAACTCCGACGCCCCGGCCTCGACGTTCTCGTCCAGCAGGACGACCTCACCGGTCCGGTCACCGGCGAGATCATCGACGCCGGTGCCCCCGTCACCGGCGAGATCATCGACGCCGGTGCCCCCGTCACCGGCCGGATCATCGACGCCGGTGCCCCCGTCACCGGCGGACGGGGTGGGGCGTCGGCAGTGGATCGGGTAGGCCAGACCCTCGACGGTGCGGGTGTAGTAGGCCCAGGGGCCGTCCACCACCGGGACCGAGAGATCGGTCTCCTGGATCCGTGACCGGATCTCCTCGAACACGGCCGCTTCGAGCTCGTCGCCCGGGGCGAGGACGGCCTCGGCGTAGGCGTTCTCGGCTTCGAGGTGGGCCACCACGGCGGGGTCGTCGGCATGGCGCAGCCAGGCGAGATCGTCGTCCACGACGTCGCCCCACAGGGTGCGGGTGGTCGGACGGCGGGCCGCGACCGGAGCCGCCGGGACCGGCCGGACGGGTTTGTCGGCTTGGGTCATCGCCGCAGCCTACGGCCCGAGGCGACAACGAGCCCGCCGGGGTGGCCCTCCTTCACACCGAGCACGCCGGCGGGGCCGGATTGAGGCCAGTCCGGCCCGGACGGTAGGTTGGCGGCGCCATGAGCGCCGAATCGAGATCCTTTCCCCAGCGCATCTACCAGCCCGAACCGGGGGCGACCCAGATCGTGCTGATCCGTCACGGCCAGTCCCAGCCGTTCACACCCGAGCGCCCGTTCGCCCTGGTCGACGGCCGGGGGGACCCCCCACTCACCGAGCTCGGCCACCATCAGGCCCGATCCCTGGCCGAACGACTCGGCGGTGAGGCGATCAGTGCCATCTATGTGTCAAACCTGACCCGGACCGGCCAGACGGCGGCCCCGCTGGCCGAACGGCTCCGCCTGAGCGCGGTGGTGGAACCGGACCTGGCCGAGGTCCGGTTGGGCGAGGCCGAGGGTGGCCGCCTACGCCAGCTGGTGGCCGAAGGTGACCCGCTGGTGGCCCGGATGCGGTCGGTGGGCGACTGGGGGGTGATCCCGGGGGCGGAGACCAACGCCGAGGTCCAGCTCCGAACCGTAGGGGCCCTGGGTCGGATCGTGGCCCGCCACCCCGACGAACTGGTGGCTGTGGTCTGCCACGGTGGCGTGATCGGCTCCATCCTCAGCCAGGTGGCGGGGACCTCGCCGTTCGTGTTCAACGGCTCCCGTCACACGGCCCTCAGCCACCTGGTCAGCGGGCCCGGCGGCTGGGTGATCCGGTCGTTCAACGACGCCGGCCACGTCGGCCCCCTGACCGCGGACCACCAGCTCCCCTGAAAGTCTCCGGGTCGCCGCGATGAGGCCTCGGCCGAAGAGCCAACAACAACCATGAGGCCTCGGCCCGCGATACCACCGGGTGAGACCGCTTACACACCCCGGGTGGGGTCGCCTAGCGAGCCATCCCGCGCGACAGGGACCACTTAGGGTATTGTCTCTGACACGCCAGGTGGTCAGCCAGACCCCACGATGACGATCCGACCGCACCAGCCACCAGGGATGTTGCTACGGATCAGCGCAACGTAGGACCCTGGCCCGGTTGGCGAACCATCACCGAGGACCCACACGAGACCCGGCGACGGGCACGGACTTCCGAGGGGTAGCACGGAGTGCTTTGGCGACAGCGATACCGAGTGGCGGCGGCCGGCCTGCTGCTGGTCATGGCTGTGCTCGGCGTTCTCGACGCCTCCACCCGGGCGGCCACCGAGCCGTCGGGGGCTCCGATCGTCGGCCTGGCCGTCGCCATCGGGATGGCCGCGGTGGGCGCGGCCCTGATCGATTGGAACCGCCTGCATTGGCCGTGGTGGCGTCTCGCTCCGGCGGTCGTCTCCCTGGCTGCGGTGCTGGCCTCAATCGTGTTGTGGTCGAGCGCGGCCACCTCCCATGCGGCGATCGGGCTCGGGGCCGCGGCGGTGGTGATCATGGCCTACGTCGGGTTCGTCCTGCCCCCGGGTTCGGCGTTCTTCTTCAGCCCGCTGGTCGTCCTGGTGGTGTTGGCCGCCCACCTCCGGGAGGAGTTCCGGATCAGCCTGGCCCTCCCCCTGGTGGCCGTGCCCATCGCGGCGATGCTGGGCGAACTGATCTCGGCCCTCACCGACCGCAGCGTCCGGACCACGGACCGGGTCACCAGCCGGACCGACCGGTTGGCCCGGCTAGAGGACGTCCTACGACGGTTCTCCCGGCCGACCTCACTCGCCGAGGCGGCCAACGAGGTGGCGGTGGCCGCCGTCGAGATCTTCGACGTGCCCCGCTCAACCGTCGTGTTGCGCAACTCCCAGGGCGAGCTGATTCCCGTGACCGTCGGGCCGGCCAGCAACGAAGTCCCGACCACCGAGACGGCCCTTCTGGTCACCGACGCCATCGGCGGGGAACAGCCCCGCCTGGTGCCCAGTGGCCCCAACCAACACCTCTTGGTGCTCCCCCTACCCACGGCGGACGCCCCGGCCGGTGCAGTGGTGGTGCACCCAGTGGTCACCGACGACCCCGACTTCACCCTCGACCTGGCCCGCCTGTTCGGAACCCAGGTGGGTATCGCCATCGAGCACCTGTTCGTGATCGACCAGTTGGAGCGAGCCACCACCCGCGACGCCCTGACCGGCATCGGCAACCGGAAGCACGCCGACGCCCTACTCGAGTCGCTCCAGGACGGCGACGCCGTCATCCTGCTCGACCTGGACGGCTTCAAGGAAGTCAACGACACCGCCGGTCACGCCGCCGGCGACGCCGTCCTGCTCGCCCTGACCGCCCACCTCCAGCGCTGCCTGCGCGATTCCGATACCTCGGCCCGCCTCGGGGGTGACGAGTTCCTCGTCGTGGCCCGGCGGGCCTTCGCCGATCCCCTGGCCGTGGCCGACCGGATCCTGGTCGGCTGGTCGCGGGGCGGGCGATCCACCACCCTCAGTGCCGGGGTGGCCCTCCACCGACCCGACGTGGCCATCACCGAGACCCTGCGCCGGGCCGACGAGGCCCTCTACGAGGCCAAGGCGGCAGGCAAGAACCGGGCCCACATGTGGTTCCCCCGCCTGATCGACCTGACCGACCCGGCCGCCGACAACGGCACCGGACCGGACGCCCACGGCGTCGCCCCCGCTCCTCCACTCGATCTGGGCAACGTCGGGTGACCGGCTCCGGCTGGGTTTCCGGCCGGGCGTCTCAGTTGACGGCGGCGTCGACCGACCCGACGGCTGGCTCGTGGCCTTCGGCCGGGTGGACGGGCGGCACAGTGGCACCGCCGGGGTGGAGGGCGACGATGCTGGCGTCCACCTCGCTCTTGATCCCAGCCAGGGGCAGCACGTTCAACACGCCCTGACCCTTCTGGACCAGATCGATCAGCTCGGCACCGCTGCGGGTGACCACCGAGCGGGAGCCGCAGACCACGAGGTTGGCCGACGTCACGTCCTCGCCCAGCTGGTCCTGCAGGTAGGCGAACACCTCGCGGACGGTTTCCAGGCGGAGGCCGGAGTCGAGCAGGGTCTTGATGACCTTCAGTTTGAGGAGGTCGTGGTAGGAATAGCGCCGCCGGGAACCCGACCCGTGGGCGTCGGCCACGGACGGCCGGACCAGATCGGTACGTGCCCAGTAGTCGAGCTGCCGGTAGGTGATTCCCACGATCTCGGCGCTGCGTTTCCCGGAGAAACTGTCCTGTACTGCCATCCGGCCCGTCCACTCCTCGGTGCGGCACCAGGCGCTCGCCTGGCGCAAACCATCACGCGCATCCGCGATCCGGAATCGGGGCCGGCGCGACACGCCACCATCGCTCAGATGAGCATCATCCGTGGGCCCATCTGGTGCGGCGGTGGACATCCCGCCCGCCCAATTCCGAATCACGTACCCGGAATTACGCCATGGCGATTTACCCGAAAGAAGCGTAACCCTGGCCCCAACCCCAGTCAACGACCGTCGGTGACGGCCCGGATGCGAGACGTGCTGGCCCCGGACCCCGGGCCGACGCGAGGATGGCGGACGTGACCGAGCCCCACCCGACCGCCCCCGCCGACGACGCCGCCGTGGCCACCAACCTCGTGGCCACCGCGCTGGCCGGCCTGGAGGCGGAGCCACGCGACTACGAGGTGGTCGACGTCACCGACGCCGGGGGTGGGCGCGGGGTGTTCAGCCGGGTCTGGCGGGTGGGGCTCCGGTGGGCCCGACCCGGACTCGGCCCCGCCTCGCTGGTGGTGAAGACCCCGGTGGCCGGACCCAACGGGGACGCGGCCCGGGCCAACGGGGCGTATCGCCGGGAGGCGCTCGCCTACCGGCGGTTGCTGCGCCAGTCCCGGGTGGGTCACCCGCGCTGCTACCTGGTCCAGGCCCGGGGCGACGACGCCAGTTTCGTCCTGGAGGACCTGGCCGACCACCGGGCCGTGGACCAGCTCCAGGGTCTGGACGCTGACGACGCCGGGGTCGTGGTCGACGCCTTGGGCCGGCTCCACCGCCAGTGGCAGGGCCAGGCCGAACTCGACCGCATCGACGTGCGCCGGTCGGTGCCGTCCTCGATCGGTCGTCAGACCCTGGAGGCCGGGCTGAAGGCCCTCGACGAGCGGTGGGCCGACCGCCTCCCGCAGGGGACGAGGTCGGCCTTCGCCGCCCTGGTCGCCGACGCCGACGAACTGGCCCGACGGTTCAGCGAGGCCGGCCCCGTCACCCTGTGCCACGGCGACCCCCGGGCCGACAACCTGGTGTTCGCCCCCTCGGGGCCGGTGGTGCTGTTCGATTGGCAGCAGTTGGCCATCCAGTTCGGCGTCGCCGACGTGGCCTGGCTGTTGGCCACCAGCCTGAGGCCCGAGGTGCGGCGGGCGGCCGAGGCCGACCTGGTCGAGCGTTACGGTGCCACGGCCACCCGGTACCGCCTCGGCCTGGTGCTACCGGGAATGGCCGTGCTGGCCCTGGCCCAACGCCGCACCGACGGTGAACGGACCGAGCGCATGGTGGCCACCAGTCTGAGCCGGATCGGATCCGCCATCGCCGACCATCAACCGCTCAGGGCAGGAAGTCCTCGGGGTTGACCTCGTCGAGGAAGCGGCGCAGCTCGGCCACCATCTCCTCCTCGTCGCCCTCGTCCTCGTCCTCGTCGACCTCCACGATCCCGGCCTCGTCGATCAGGGCCTCCTCGGCGAAGATCGGGGTACCGGACCGGACGGCCAGGGCCACCGCATCAGACGGCCGGGCCGACAGGGTCTGCACCCCGCCCGAGGCGTCACGCAGGTACATCTCGGCGTAGAACGTGCCGCCCCGTAGCTCGGTGATGACCACCCGCTCCAGGGTGGCGCCGAGGGCGTGGATGACCTCGGTCATCAGATCGTGTGTCATCGGCCTCGCCGTCGGGGTCTCCGAGATGGCCAGATCGATGGCGTGCGCCTCCGGTCCGCCGATGTAGATCGGTACCACCCTCCGACGGCCGGTGGTCTCCCGGAGAATCAGGATCGGGTTGTTGGTAGGCATCTGGACCCGTACGCCTACCAGCTCCATCTCAACCGTCATGTCCCAAACCTACTCCTTGGCGGCGACCCCGGGCAGGCTCAGCCCAAGTCGTTTCCCATTGATGTGGTGGTCCGGTCTATTCCGTGCCCGGCAGGGCCACGTAGACCAGCTTGAACTTCCCAATCTGCAACTCGTCACCGTCCGCGAGCAGCTGACGCTCCACGCGCGATTGGTTGACGTACGTGCCGTTCAGACTCCCCGCGTCGCTGACCTCGTAGCCGTCCGGCCGCCGCCGCAGTTCGGCGTGGCGACGGGACACGGTCACGTCGTCGAGGAAGATGTCAGACTCCGGATGTCGACCGATGCTGACCAGTTCGGTGTCGAGGCCGATCCTCGACCCCCGCTTCGGGCCCTGCCGGACGATCAGGAGGGCCGAGGCCCCGACGGGCAGGTCCTCGAGGGAGATCGCGGCGTCTTCGTCGTTCTCGGCCTCGATCGATAACGCCTCGAACATGGCGGTGGTGTGATCGGGACCGCCGGGGCGGCTCAGGGGCTGGCCACACGAGCTGCAGAAGCGGGCACCGAGAGGATTCTGGTAACCGCAGGATGAGCAGACTGCGTCCGACAACTAGGCCTCCGTGAGTTCGACGTAGGCGGCTGCGTCCATCAGCCCCTCGAGCTCGGCTGGTGAGCCTAGCTCAATCACGCAGATCCACCCTTCTCCGTACGGATCAGTGTTGAGACGTTCCGGTTCATCGACCAGATCACCGTTGATCTCCACCACCTCTCCGCTGACGGGGGCGTAGATGTTCGAGACCGACTTGGTCGACTCGACCTCACTGATCGACTGGCCGCCGGTGACCACCGCGCCCACCTCGGGCAGCTCGATGAACACGACGTCGCCCAGGGCGTCCTGGGCGTAGTCGGTGATCCCGAGCCGGACCCGATTGTCCTGTTCCAGCCGGATCCACTCGTGGTCGGACGAATAACGGAGATCGGTCGGTGCCTGCATGGCGGTCACATTACCGGCTCTCGTCGCCGGGATGATGCGAGAGGGCCCGCCAAGCGGTGGGCACATATTGGGCCAGCAGCGAGTACCAGCTGTACCCGAGCCCCGGTAGGGCGAACAGCCACGCCAACCAGCGCAGCACCGGAGCGTAGGACAGGGTGCTGGCGGCCCCGAGGAACATGGGAAAGGCGAACATGAGCAGGAACGTGCCCGTCTTGCCTTCCCCGGTGACCTGCAGCCGGGGGGCGCCCCGGATGGCGAGGGCTAGAGCGATCACTGCCACCAGGGCCTCGCGGACCAGCAGGGCCCCGGCCACCGCCCAGGGGATCGAGCCGTCGACGATGAGGGCGGGGCCGGCCACGAAGAACAGCAACCGGTCCACCACCGGATCGAACATGGCCCCGAGCTCGGTCTGCTGGTCGAGGCGGCGGGCCAACCAGCCGTCGACCCAGTCGGTGGAGCCGAGCAGGGCCAGCAGCCAGGCCGCGGCCGCCCGGTTCTCCCGCCCGAACAGCAGCCACAGGAACAACGGGATGGACAGCAGCCGGATGAGGGTGAACAGGTTGGGCCAGGTGAACACCTGCTGGCGGTACGGAAGGGCGGCAGCCATCAGGATCGTGTGTAGAGGGTGACACCGGCCGGGTCGTCCAGGACGACCTCGAAGCCGAGGGACTCCATGCCCCGGTCGAACCGCAGCCGTTCGACGTCGCTCCACTCCGGTATCTCCCGTTCCACCAGGAGCACGGCCCGGGTGAAGCCGGGGAATGCGGCCTGAGCGGCGGTGGGCACCGCGTCCGGGTCGAGGGTGAACAGCCAGGGCCGCTCGGACAGGCTGACCAGGGCGGACGGCGACGCCCGCACCGGGGTCTCGTCGTCGAGCATCGCCACCGCGGCCAGGATCGCCTCGTCGGTGGCGTCGAGGCGACCCCACTGCCAGGGCCGCTCGTAGGGGGAGATGGGGGAACTGGCCACCGAGGTGAGCACCGCCGCGGCCAGCAGGGTGGTGAGGATCCGGACGTCCAGGAAGACGCGGTCGACCCCCATGTTCCCCAGCCGGTTGAGGGCCATGGGGGCGGCGATGATCATGAACGCCAGCAGCATGGCCGCCCGCTCCACCTCGGTGCCCAGCACCGGGATGTCGGCGATCAGGTAGATGACGGCGAGCGGCAAGGCGGGCACGAGGTGCCGGAGGGACAGCAGGGGGAGAAAGATGAGGGGGGCGAGGAGGGCCACCAGCAGTTCGATGTTCTCCCGGTCGAGCAGGGCCTGGATGGTCTCCACCGGGCTGCGGGCCGAGGTGAGGAGCTGGTCGCTGAGCGACGATCCGTCGATCCCGAACGATCCGACCACCATGCCCCCGTCGGAGACCAGGGGCTGGAGCACCATGAGCAACCCGAGCGACCAGACGAACCCGATCCCGAGCGTCCACAGGGCCACGGTGCGGTGACGGTTGCCGAGCACCACGAACCCCCACAGGCCGATGGCCAGACCAAGATCGGCCCGGCAGGCGAGGGCCAGCGCGATGCACAGCCAGTAGCCCACCCATTTGCGGGTGGCCCCGAAGTAGGCCATGGCCACGATGGCGGGCACGGCCATCGCCTCGGGCTGGAAATCGGCAGTACCGAGGGCGTGGGTGGCCGGGTGGAGGGCGAAGGTGAGGACCACGGCGGTGGCGGCCCCGATGCGGAGCTTGGCCACCCGCCGGGCCAACCACCACAGGGGGAGCACCGTGGCCGACAGGGCGACCGCCTGGGTGACCATGAGCAGGCGGGCCGGATCGGTCAGGCGACCCACCAGGGCGAGCGGATACAGCACGAACGACCAGTGGAGCTCTAGCAGGTGGACGCCGGACCCGAACAGCGAGGCCTCCGGTCGGTTGCCCCGGCCGAGCAGCCACAGTGCCTGGCTGTAACCGGCCAGGTCGACCCCGGTGGCCAGGGACTCGACCCGGGCCAGGCCGGCCGAGGCGAGCACAGCGGCGAGCCCGAGGGTGACGGCAAACGGGATGAAACGATCACCGTTGCCGGCCTCCAGGCGGGCCTGGGCCCGCACCAGGGTCCGATCGAGGCGCCGGCGGACAGGTAGCTCACTCACGTCGGGTTCACGATACGGGCTGGAGCGGGCGGGGCTCGGCGTCGAGCAGTCCGGACCCGTTGTTCCGGACGCTGTTCACCCGGGTGGTCACCGGCCGCAGGGTGAGGACCCCGTCGGGGGCCGGCACCAGCAGGTCGGCGAGGGCCTCGGGATCGTCGGTCGGGGCGATCCAGCGGTCCCACCGGTCGGGGGTGAGCAGGACGGGCATCCGGTCGTGGACGGGGGCCATGGTGGTGTTGGCCGGGCAGGTGATCACGGCGCAGGTCTCCAGCACGGCCGGGGGTTCGTCCCCGTCGCCGGCCGGGGTGGCCGGGTCGGGGCGGGGCCGCCAACGGTCCCACACCCCGGCGAACACCAGGGGGTCGTCGTCGCGATGGTGGATGAAGTAGGGCTGCTTGGTCCGGTGGCCGGCCACCTCGGCCCATTCGTAGAAGCCGTCGGCGGGGATCAGGCAGCGGTGGCGGTGCACCGCCCCGCGGAACGCCGGTTTGGTGAACACCGTCTCCGAGCGGGCGTTGATCATCCGGGCCCCGATCCTGCGGTCCTTGGCCCAGTAGGGAACGAGACCCCACCGGAGCTCCGTCAATTCGCGGTGACCGTCCCGGACCCGGACGGCGTACACCCCGTCGGTGGGAGCCACGTTGTAGTTCGGCTCCAGCCCGTTGGGGCCGAGGACGTGGTCGGAGATCTCAGCCTCGAAGTACCCGGCCAGCTCATCGGGGCTCGACACCGACACGAAACGACCACACACGGCCTCCACGCTAATGGTTCGGGCCGACCGTCTCGTGTTCGGGCCGACCGTCTCGTGTTCGTCAGATCGCCTCGTGTTCGTCCGACCGTAAGGAGCCGGGCGGAGGGGGCCAGGTCACGGCACGGTCGGCTCCTCGGCCGGGGCGTCGTCGCCCGGGGGCCCGTCGCGGCCACGTCTCATCCGCTCGCCCCTCGGAGCCGGCACCGCGGTGGGACGGCGGGGGACGATGACCTGCCGGCTGGCGGCGATCTGGTTGATCCGCTTCTCGGCGTGCTGCACGGCCCGGTCGATCCGCTCGTCCACCGAGGCGTACGCGGCCTCCAGCCGGGAGATCTCCCGCTCCACCCGGGCCACATCCGGGCGGACGAGGCGGGCCAGCCGGTAGTGGCGGAACTCGGAGAACACCGACCACACCTGCTGGGCCGCCCAGGCGGCCAGGGCGATCAGCAGGGCCACCGCTAGGAGCTTGACGGGGCCGCTGAGCCACCAGGCCAGGCCGATGAGCATCCGGGCCAGGATGGCGACGACCAGCATCGCCCCCACCGTGATCAGGTTCCAGGCCACGGCCTGATTGGCCGCCGATCGGCTAATGTCGCCGTCGGCGGTGCGCCGGAGGTGGGCGAGGAGCTGCCGCTTTCCGGCCAGGACGGCCTGGCGGGCCTGGCTCGAGGCCCGGGCCGCCGTCATCGCCTGCCGGCAGTGATCCACCTGTTGCCACAGGTCGGCCTCCGCCTCGAGCACCGGCCAGCGTCGCCCGGTGGGGGTGGTCGTCGGCGGCCCGTCCCGGTCGTCGGCCCCACGCTCGGCTCCCGGGCCCGCCGACGGCTGGCCGTCCGGGGCGGGATCCGGTCCGGGGGCCACCTGGAGGGTGGGGCGGCGCCGCGGGGAGGCCACCGCCATCGGTCGGCGGGACGGTGCGGTGCCGGGCGGTGCGGTGCCGGGCGGTGCGGTGCCGGACGGTGCGGTGCCGGACGGTGCGGTGCCGGACGGTGCGGCGTGCTGGGTCCGGTCGAGGGCGCGGGTGACGTCGTCACCAATGGCATCGAGATCCAAGTCGGCGTCGACGGGGCGGGCCCGGTCCCCGGGTTCATTGTCCCGGGGATCATTGTCCCGGGGTTCAGTGTCCCGGGGTTCAGTGTCCCGGGGTTCATTGTCCCGGGGTTCATTGTCCCGGGGTTCGTCGTCGACGGTCCGGCCCGGACGGGCGGTACCGCCGTCGGCAGGCCCAGGCCCCACCGGCCCGTCGGCGTCCCCGGTTCCGGCCAGGCGGTACAGCTCCTCGATGGCCTGGTTGAGCTGGCCGATCTCCCGCTCGGTGCGCCGGCGGCGCTGATCCCCGACGGTGCCGTCCCGGTCGAGGCCCAGTGCGGCCAGGTCGGCCTCGACCATCGGATCGGCGAACAGGGCGGCCCCCAGCTCGGGGAGGCGGGGTGGACCGAGCCGGGCCAGATGGAGGGTGAGGGCCGGGCACGGGCGGGGCAGCGCGGCCGAGCGCTCCCGGAGCAGGCGCCGGGCGCGGCGCACGTCGCCGGAGTCCTCGGCCACCACCGCGGCCAGGATGGCGGCGTAGGCGGCGGCGCCGGGGTCGTCGGGTTCGAGGAACCGGCTGGCGTCGAGGAAGTAGTCGACGGCGGTGGCCGGCTCGCGGTGACTGGCGGCGAGGCCGGCCCCGAACCACAGGATCGGATCGGTGTGGAGTCGCTCGGCCGCCTCGACGTAGAGGCGGGTGGCCTCCCTGTCCCAGCCCCGCCTCAGGGCCTGGCCGGCCCGGACGGCCAGCTCGCGGGCCGCGGTGGCGGCCGGGAAACCCCCGGTGGCGTCGCCGACGACCACCGGGAGGAGGGCCTCGTCGACCGGTTGGTCGGTGACGGCCCGCATCACGACCCCGATGGAGGCGGCCACGGCGCTCACGTCGGCCTGGTCCCGCCGGGCGCGATCGTCGACGACGAACCGGAAGGCGCTGGAACTGGCCGTGGGCAGGCCGCCATCACCCAGCACCTCGCCCAACTGGTCGATCACCGGTCCGAACCGGCGGCGAATCGCCTCCTCCGCCGGCCCCGTCACGGTCGGATCATCCCGGCCATCGAGGGACCACGACGGGCGCCGCCGGCGGCACCGGCAGCGTGGAGACGGGTTTGGACATCACCACCATTCCAGCCGACACAACCGCCAAGGTCCACGATGCTCGGCCAACAAGGCTCGCCGGCCCCGGCGGGAGGCGCCCGTGACCGGACCCACCGCCGGTCCCCCCACCCCGGGATCGCCCGACGGTCCGGCTAGGAGCCGAAGGGCTGCTTGTAGCCGTCGAGGTAGGCGATCTCCTCCACCGGCGGCCGGGAGGCGGGCTTGAAGTCGGTGCCCCGGGTGTAGGCCACGGGCAGGAGCCCGGCCTGGGTCATGTGGGCCGGGATGCCGAGCAGCTCGGCCGCTTCCTGTTCGTGGGCCAGGTGGAGGGTGGTCAGGCAGCTACCGAGGCCACGGCTACGGAGCGCCAGCTGGTAGCTCCACACGGCGGGGAAGATCGACCCGAACAGCCCGGCCCCCATACCCGCGTTGTCCTCCACCCGGCCGACGATTAGCGGGATGAGCAGGACGGGGACCTCGGCCATGTGGTCGGCGAGGTAGAGGGCGGAATCCATGACCCGACCGGTCTGGGACCCGTCCTCGACCGTCTTGGCCGACTCCTCCAGATAGCTGCGGCCGGCCCGGTTGTACATGTCGGCCAGGGCCGCCTTGGTGGCCGGATCGCGTACGAACAGCCAGCGCCACCCCTGCCGGTTCGACCCCGTCGGCGCCTGCACGGCGAGCCGCAGGCACTCCAGCAGGACGTCGTCGGGAACCTCCCGTTCGAGGTCGAGGCGCTTGCGGACGGCCCGGGTGGTGGTGAGCAGGGTGTCGATCTGGTGGAGGTCGAAGTCCATCTCCGGAGTGTGCCGGACCGCACGCGCCGGGGCCAGACGGGCCGGGCCCGGCCTGTGGTCAGGTCGCCCTCCAACAGGTCGGATGGGGGGGGGGTCCCTCCACCCATCCGACCTGTTGGAGGGTGGCCTCGACCTGGTCGGTCACGAATCCGTCGTCGAGGTCGGCCCGGGCCACCATCCGCCGGTAGAAGAACGGGCCGACGAACCGTTCGATGGCACTGTCGATCCGTTCCGGGTAGCTCAACCGCCCGCTGGCCTCGGCCGCGGTGAAGACCTGACGCAGTTCCCGACGCCGGTCGGCGGAAAACCCAGCCGCCAGGGCCCCGATGGTCTCGTTGCGGGCCGCCCCGCTGATCAGGCTGGGCACCGTCTGCTGCCAGGCGTCGCTGGTGAGTCGGGCTACCAACCGGGCGCCGTGCCGTCGCAGGTCGGCGGCCAGATCGCCGGAGGCGACCACGGGTTCCAGCCCGCACCCCTGGATCCGGAGGTAGGCCTCGGCCAGCAGGACGCTCCGATCCGGCCAGTTCCGGTAGATCGTGCTGCGTGCCACCCCGCTGCGCGCCGCCAGGGCGTCGATGGACAGCCGGTCGAAACCGACGTCGACCAGCTGTTCGACGGCGGCGGCGATCACCTGTTCGCGGGTTCGGGCCACCCGCGGATCGGTTCCGTCGGGGTTCCGGGCCGGGCCCGGGGGCCGGTCGGCGCCGGTGCCGGGCCCGTTGATCAGTGCCCCTTCGTGGGTTGGGGCCGGTCGAATTCGACGGTCTCGACGTCGGCCGAGCTGCCCGAGGGGTAGAACCGGAAGATGATGACCGCCATCACGACGGCCACCCCGGACGCGACCAGCAGGGGCAGGTTGATGGCGTCCACGTAGGCCTGCCGGGCGGTGGCCACCAGTGGGCCGGCCAGTGACTGATCGGGCAGCTGGGAGGCCGCCAGCATGGCACCCCCGATCGAATCCCGGGCCAGCTCGGCCAACGGCTCCGGGACTCCGGCGGTGGCGTCACCGGCCATGGCGTTGTGGTAGCCGACGGTGGCCAGGGTGCCGAGCAGGGCGATGCCCAGGGCGCCGCCCACCTCACGGGTGGTGTCGTTGACGGCGGAGGCAACCCCGGCCTTGTCCTGGGGAAGAGAGGTGACGATGGCGTTGGTGGTCGGCGGCATCAACAGGGCCATTCCGACCGCCATGGGCAGGACCGCGGTCAGGAGGAGCAGGTAGGAGCTCCCCACCTGGAGCCGGCTGGCTACGGCGAACCCGGCGGCCTGGATGACGAAGCCGGTGGCCACGACCGCCCTCGAACCGAACCGGGCCGTGAGGGCCGGGCTGCGGGGCGCCAGGACCACCATGACCAGCGAGAACGGGAGGAGGCGGACGGCGGCCCCCAGGGGCGAGTAGCCGAGCACGAACTGGAGGTAGAGGGTCATGAGGAAGAACATCCCGAACATGGCCAGGAAGGCCAGGGTCACGGTGAGGGCACCGAGTCCGAACCTGGCGATCAGGAAGTAGCGGGGATCGAGCAGGGGGAACTCGACCGAGCGTTCCCACCAGACGTAAGCGGCGCCGGCCGCGACGGACACGACGAAGGCACCGAGCACGTTGGCCTGGCCCCATCCCGATTCGGGCCCCTGGATGATCCCGTAGACGAGGGCGACGAGGGACACCACCGACAGCAGGGCACCAACATAGTCGAGCCGGTGGTGGGCGGAATCGGCGGAGTTGGGGACGTAGGCGACCACGCCGATGAGGGCGATGACGGCGATCGGGGCGGCGATGAAGAACACCGACCCCCACCAGAACCGCTCGAGCAGCAGGCCGCTGGCCAGCGGCCCGAGGGCACCGCCGGCACCGGCGAAACCGGCCCAGGTGGCGATGGCCTTGGCCCGGTCCTTCGGGGCGTACACCACGGTCAGGGTGGAGAGGGTGGCCGGCATGATCAGGGCGGCGCCGACGCCCATGATCCCCCGGTAGACGATCAGGTGGACCGGATCGGTGGCGTAGGCGGCCACCGTCGAGGCCGAGGCGAAGATGACGAGACCGAGGATGAGGGCGTACTTGCGGCCGTACCGGTCTCCGAGGGCCCCGGTGAGCAGCAACAGTCCGGCGAAGACCAGGGCGTAGGCGTCGATGATCCACAACTGCTGGGAGCTGGTGGGGTCGAGCTCGCGGACGATGGTGGGGATGGCCACGTTCAGGGAGCTGACAGTGGCGATGATCAGTACCAGCGACAGGCACATGATGCCGAGGATGAGGCCCCGGCGAGGGTGGCCAACGGCGGGATCCCAGACCGCGTGGAGCGCGGAACCTCCCTCGCCCGAGGGCATCGGCGCGTCCCCGACGGGTGGCTCGGCGTGCGAGTCGGCTGACATGTGGCGACCTCCGGTGGGGCCGCCATCATGACGGGGTCCGGCACCGTGGCGAACGATAGGGACCACGATCGTTGTGCGCAACACAGTGTTGCACAATGGGGTCGCGGGGCGGCGGGCCCAGGGGAGCCTGAGGCTGGTGTCAGCCGGAGGGGGCCACCGACGACGGGACCGTCGAGGACTCGGGCGGGGACTCGTCGCCCCGGGGCAGCAGGACGAACACCCCGACCAGAAGCAGGGCCACCAGCCCCAGGGCCGCCACCGCCACCCAGCCGGGCCCCCGCCAGTCGGGGCTGGGGTCGCCGGCGACGGCGAGCACCTCGCTGGTGGGCGCGGGCTCGGCCGGCTCCTCCCCCCCCTCGCGGGCCGGGGGCGACCAGGTGGTCGTTCCGCCTCCGCCCGAGCCGGTGTCCGGTTCGGGCGGAGCGACCACGGACGCCGCCTCCTGGTCGCGCTCGACCGGCGTGTCTTGGTCTCCGGTCAGCAGGCCACCGACGGTCGAACCGGCGGGCCCGGGACCGGAGGAACCCGAACCGGAGGAGTTGGGACCGGACGGGCCGGTACGGGAGGAGGGGGTGGTCCCATTCGATCCATCCCCGATCCCGAACCAGGACGGTGGCCCCGAGGCCTGACCGTCGTGGCGGTCGGGGGGCGGAGGAAGGATCGTGTGGAGGTCGCCGTCGCCGCCGGACCGGGACCGGTCCGTGGGGGCCGACTCCGGATCGTCGGCCCAGGCCAGCAACCGATGCGGGCGGGGGGAGCCGTTGGCCACCGGAATCGGCCCGTCGGTGGCATGGTCCGCCCCGCCGGTTGTGTGGTCGTCGCCGGGCGCGCCCACCGTGACGGGCACCGCCTGATCGTCGGCCAGGTCCGGCCCCGTCATGCCGTTACCGGGCGCGGGGTCGGTGCCCACCGCGGTATCGGTGGCAACCCCGACGCTCGTGCCGCCCACGCCGGCCGTCGGGGTGGCCCGGGCCCGGCTGGCCACCGACAACTCCCCGGAAAGGGAGCCGGTCAAACCAGTGCCGGTCGGGGTGCCAGTGGCGGGATTGGCCACGGACGGGGTAGCGCCGGCCGGGGTCGTGGTGGAGCGGGCCGAGGCCGAGAGGGGGCGGGGCCGGCGGGCGGCCGCCTCGGCGCGGCCGGGTGAGGCTACCCGGATGGTCCGCACGGTTGGTGGGTCGTCGACGGGCCCGATCGGCTCGGGCCGACCGGGTAGGCGCCCGCCGAGCAACGCTTCCAGGTCTCGACGGACGGCAGAGAGGCGGCCGAGCAGCACCATGCTGCGGTCGGGATCGGGTTCGGCCCGGAGGGCGAGCCACAACGCGTCCCGCTCGCCCCGCAGTTCCGTGACCTGCTCGACGAGCGTGGGATCCAGATGATGCTGCTCAGCCACCAGCGTGCTCCTTACCCCAACAACCATTTCCATTCAACGTAGACGATGTACACGCTGACATCTACCCGGTACGCCCTGGAAGTGGAAGGTATGGCACCACAGTCCAACCCCCACCGTGCCAACCAATTTGCTTGACCATGAATGTCGATTGATCATCAATTAAACCAGATCGGAACCAGTGATACCCACGTATCACCAGGTCAGCGGGATTGATTGACACATCATCACCGATAAGGTCGCCGAACAAGGACACATCATCGCCGGTTGCGACGCCCCGCCCCAAACGTGAGCGGGCCGCCACCCTTGCCGTCAACCCCGCCGCCACGTCGTCCACAAAGTGGACGCCACTCCAACCACAACGCATCGATTTGCGAGATCGGACCCCGGGCCTGATCTCCCCGCCAGGCGCTACCGTTGGGGGAAATGAGCCGTGGCCCACGGGCCTCAGTGCGCGGAAATGAACCCTGACTAGGTTGGCCCGTTCGAGTCGACTCGGGCGCCTTCAGCGCTCCGACCAGCCCCGACGCGCCGGCACCGGCGGCCTGGGCTCCGGGGGTGCCGTGCCGAGGGTCGCCGGCTGGCGTAGCGTTCGGGCATGCCGTCCCACTCCCCCGCCCCGGTGGTCGCCGCGGTCGAGACCCGCCACGCTGACGCCGGTTGGCGTAACTACCACTTCTGCAAGGTGACCACCGACGAGGGCATCGTCGGCTGGAGCGAGTACGACGAGGGTTTCGGCTCCCCCGGGGTGACGACGGTGATCGAGGCGTTGGCTCCCCGGGTGGTGGGCCGGTCGGTCCACCATCACGAGGTCGTCCACACCGAGCTGACCGCCGCCACCCGGCCGGCGGCCGGAGCCGTCGTAGGCCAGGGTCTGGGCGCTATCGAGAACGCCCTCCTCGACGCCCGAGCCAAGGCGCTCGGCCTGCCGGTGGTGGAGCTCCTCGGTGGACGCCAGCGCGACCGGGTGCGGGTGTACTGGTCGCACTGTGGCACCTGGAGAATCGCCCGGCCCGACCACTACGGGGGTCGGATCACCGACCTGGCCGGGGTACGAGATCTGGGCCAGGAGGTCGCCGATCGGGGGTTCACCGCCCTCAAGACCAACATCTTCACCGAGTGGGACGGGGCCCTCCGTTCGTGGGCGCCCGGGTTCGGTCGGCCGTGGCGGCCTGAGCTGACCGCCGACCGGCCAGTGCTACGGGGCCTCCATTCGGTTCTATCGGCCTTCCGGGACGGGGCCGGACCCGACGTCGATCTGCTCCTCGATCTCAACTTCAACGTCCGGACCAGCGGGGTACTGGAAATCATGCGGGCCTTGGCCGACCTCGACCTGTTCTGGATCGAGTACGACAACGACTCCCCCGATGCCCTGCGCCTCATCCGGGACCGGGCCGACACCCAGATCGCGTCACTGGAGACGGTGGTCGGTACCGCCGCCTTCCTCCCGTTCCTCCAGGCCCAGGCGGTCGACGTGGCCATCATCGATACGATCTGGAACGGCACCTGGCAGGCCATGAAGATCGCGGCCGCGGTGGACGCCCACGAGACCCATATCGCCCCCCACAACTTCTACGGACACCTCTCGACCATGATGAGCTTGCACTTCGCCGCCGCGGTTCCCCGCCTCCGGATAATGGAGGTAGACGTGGACCGGTTGCCCTGGGACGACGAGTTGTTCACCATCGCCCCCCGGTTCGTGGACGGCCACCTCGAGGTGCCCGATACGCCGGGTTGGGGCACTGAACCCGACGAGACGGCCCTGGCGGCGCACCCACCGAGGCCGACCGCCGGCTTCCTGGTCGACGGGGCGCGGACCACGACCGGTCGGGGGGCGTCGTGACCGCGGGCCCGACCCCGGCAGGTCGCCACCCGCGGGCCGGGCGCCTGCTGGGTGTGGTGATGGCCGTCGGCCTGATGGCCAGTTCAGGCTGCGCCGGTCTCAACGGTGACGACACCACTATCACCGACGACACCGCGATCACCGACGACACCGCGGCTCCGACCACCGCGGCCACCGACGGCACCGGAGCGTCCACCCCCACCGCTGACCCGACCACCTCAACGCCGGGCGCGACGGTCCGGACCACCCCACCGGCGGTCGGCACGGTGACCCCGGTGGAGGGGGTCAGCTGGTGGGCGGCCGGCCTCGATTCCGACGTCCTCCTCGGGTTGCGGGCCACCGAGGAAGCGGGCACCGTCGGCTGTGAGGGCGCGCCCCTGAACCAGCTCGACGCCATCGACGGGGATGGGGTGGCGCTCAACGAGGCGATCGAACCCGACGGCGGGGCTGACCGGGCCATCCGCCACGGCGACCGCGTGGTGTTCCACGTGTTGTGCGAGGGGTTCATCACCAACCTGTCGGCCGGCACCGCCGACGACCAGGGCGTGATCACCGACGTCGTGCCCTTCGAGATCATCGACGGGATGACCGTGGTGACACCACCGGTGTGGTCGGACGGCGGGGCCGAGGTCCTCGTCAGCGCCTACAGCACCGACAACGACCGGCTCCACGAGCTGACCTACGACCCCGGTACCGGTGCGCTGCTGGCCATGCCACCGGCCGACGCCTCCACGATCGCGGAGTTCGCCACCGGCGCCCGGGTTCGACTCTGGGGCGACAACTCCGTCACCGTGGACGATGAGCCGATCGACGGGGCGATGACCCCGACCGGCCTGCCGGAGGTGGCCGTCGAGACCGACGGCGAGCTCGTCGCCCTCGGTCTCGATCGTCAGATCCTGGTGGTGGACGCCGACGGTGAGACCCTGTTCACGGCAACGGCCCCGACCGGCCGGTTCGTCGCCGGGCTCGCCTTCCTCGACGCCCGCTGGGTGGTGTGGGTGGACGGCACCGACCAGATCCACACCGGCGATCTGGAGACCGGCGAGGAGGGCGCCCTCGACCTCGGGCTGGACGAGGCCCACAGCTGGTCGAACTTGGCCGTCGCCGACGGTGGGGCCACCGTCGGGGTCAGCGGCAACGACGGCGACGAGTGGCAGGCCGCCATCGTCCATCTCGACTGACGCCGGGACGTGCGCCGGCCGGCCACCGGCCGGCGCTGACAGTACCGGTCAGGCGGGACGCCCTCGCCTTAGGCCAGCTCGACGCCGGCGTAGCCGCCGTCGGCGACCTCGGTGATCTTGGCCAGGTACTTGGGGGCGCCGCCGTTGTACACGTTGTAGCGCAACGTACCTTCCTCGTGGCCCTCGACGTTGGAGTTGTAGCCGGTGAACCACCCCTTGGCCTTGCGCATCAGCATGATGGCGTAGAGCTCCTCGACATGGGCCGCCCAGGCGGCCTCGGCCTCTTCGGTGGCCTCCAGGCGGGTGCGGTCGTGTTCGAAGGTGTAGGTGAGGAGATCGGTAACCCAGTCGACCGAGGTCTCGATCGATCTGGGGAAGTTCGTGGACGCCGATCCGCTCTGCGGCCCGGCGACCATGATCAGGTTCGGGAACCCGTTGACCAGTACGCCGAGGTAGGTGATCGGGCCGTCTCGCCACTTGTCCCGCAGGGTCAGGCCCCCGGTCCCCACGATGTTGATCCGGTCGAAGGCGCCGGTGATGGCGTCGAAGCCGGTGGCGTAGACGATGACGTCGACGTCATGGTGGTGACCGTCCGAGATCTCGATCCCGGTGGGGGTGATGCGTTCGATGGGTGTCTCGCTGATATCGACCAGACGGACGTTGTCGCGGTTGTAGGCCTCGAAGTAGTTGGTCTCCAGCGGCACCCGCTGGACCCCGAATCCGTGGTCACGAGGAATGAGCTTCTCGGCCACCTCGGGATCGTGGACCCGGCAGCGGATGCGGTCGGCTATGTACTCGGAGAACTCGGCGTTGGCGACCTCATCGGTGAAGATCTCGGAGAAGTTCTGGAGCCAGATCCCGAAGCCCGGCTCCTCATAGAGCCGGTCCCACAGGGCGACACGTTCCTCGCGGGACACGTTCCAGAAACCCCGCCGATCGGGCTCGTGGACGAAACCGCCCGGGGTACGAGCGCAGGTGGCGAAGATCTCGTCGTACCGGGACCGGATGTCGGCCATGGTCTCGCCGTCGATCGGGGCGTTGTTGAGGGGTGCGCTCCAGTTGGGCCGGCGCTGGAACACCACCAGCTCGCGTACCTTGTCGGCGATCTCCCCGATGACCTGTATGCCCGTGGCGCCGGTGCCGATCACGGCCACCCGCTTGTCACTCAGGTCGATGGGGTCGTCCGGCCAGTCGAAGGTGTGGAACGACGGTCCGGTGAAACGGTCCATCCCCTCGATGCGGGGCGGTGTCGGCGCCGACAGCAGACCGACGCCGGTGACCACGAACCGACAGGTGTACACCCGCCCGTCGTCGATGGTGAGCGTCCAACCCGGGCCCCGCCCACCAGTCCGGCCCCCGCCGGCCGAGCCGTCCCCACCGGCCACCGTGCTGTCCCTGACCGTGTCGTCGCTGAAGACCGTGTCGTCGCCAAAGACCGTGTCGTCGCCAAAGACCGTGTCGTCGCTGAAGCGCATGGTCTCGACGCGGGTGTCGAAAAGCATGTGACGTTCGAGGTCGAATGTCTCGGCCACGTACCGCAGGTAGCGGAGGTTCTCGGGCTGGGGGGAGAACCGCTCCTTCCAGTGCCAGCCGTCAAGCAGTTCCCGGGAGAACGAGTAGCCGTAGGTGTAGCTCTCCGAGTCGAATCGGGCGCCCGGATACCGGTTCCGGTACCAGGTGCCGCCCAGGCCGGACAGGGTTTCCAGCACGATGGCGTCGACCCCGAGGTCGACTAGACGTTTGATCTGGTAGATCCCGGCCACCCCCGCCCCGATGACGATCACGTCATGGTGTTCGGGTTTCCCGCCCCCGGCCCGGGTCGTATCGCTCCCGGCCTGTTCGGACGGTGCCGCCGTCGTGGTCTGTGACATGGATCGGACTCCTGGCTCCACCTGCATCGGACGGCCGCGGTGGTAGCGCAGCCACCCACGATTCTAATTGAGATTGGGATACAGGGCCAGACCGGCCCGGCCACCTCCGGCCGATCCCCTCCCCCGGTTGTCGCTACAACGTGGGCCGGCCCCAGGTGATGGCCGGTGCCCCGGACCGGTGCTGTGTGATGGGGTGTTGTGTGATGGGGTGTTGTGTGATGGGGTGCTGTGTGACCGGTGGTGGGCAGGTCAGCGGTCGGCAGCGACGGCCTCGGCCCGGATGGGCCCGGCGGTCTCGAAGCTGAGGGTCAGCGGAACCAATTCGCCCTCGACCACGGGATCGGTGAGGCCCAGGCACATCGCGTGCAGGCCGAGCGGTTCGAACCGGACCTGGGCGTCGGGGGCGACAACCAGATCGTCGGGCCCGGCCGGACCCATAGACGCCGTACCATCCTCGACCTCGGTCTGGTGCAGCTCGACCATCTCGCAACGGGGCGAGTCCACGCCGACGAGCCGATCGACATCCGACCCGGTGTTGGTGATGATGAAGTAGAAGGCGCCGAGGTTGCCCACCGGCGGGGTGGGCCGGATCCAGACGTCGGTGACCTCGATCGGGCCCGAGCCGGCGCCGTCCTCGGCCGACGACCCCCCGGACGAACCGCATCCGACCAGCAGGCCCCCAGCGGCGGCCATCCCGACCAGGGCCAATGCCACGCCCGGGGGCACGGCCGTGAGCCCCCACCCCCGGGGGCCGGTCACGACAGCAAGGCGTCGATGTCCGCGGCCAGCTGGTTGTCGGTCACCGACGTGGGCCAGACGATCCGGAGGACCCCGTCGGGGCCGATGGCCATCAGCGAGGCGGTGTGGTCGATGTTGTAGGCCCCATCCTGATCGGGGACCCCCAGCTCGTAGAACACCCCGTAGGCCGACGCCGCCAAGGCGACCTCCTCCTCGGCTCCGGTGGCCCCGCGGAAGGTGGGCCCGAAGAACCGCACATACTCCTCCAGGGTGGCCGGATCGTCGCGAGCCGGATCGACCGAGACCATGAGCACGTCGACCCGGCCGGGGTCGTCCACCGTTTCCAGGGCCCGGCCGACGGTCGAGAGGGTGGTCGGGCACACGTCGGGGCAGTTGGTGAAGCCGAAGTAGATGAGCACCACGTCACCGGCGTCGGCGGCGAGGTCGACCTGGCTGCCGTCATCGGCGTAGCGGAGGGCCGACAGGGACGGGGCCGCCTCGGCGCCCTGCAGGACAGTCCCGCTGTACAGGTGGGGCGGGCCGATCACCGACGGCAGCAGCCAGATCGCGGCGGCCGCCACGGCGAAGACGGCGGCGGCGATCGCCAGCCACCAGCCGGCTCGTCGCCGGGGTTCCGGAGACTGGCCCCCGGAGGACTGGGCCCCGTCGCCCGGGGGCCCATCCGACGGGGCCGAGGTCGGGGACGGATCCGCCGGCCCCGCCGGGCCGTCGGCTACGGGCGTGGTCATCGTGAACCATCCTCGCCATGTGAAGTCGCGGGTAACAGTGAAGTCGCGGGTAACAGTGAAGTCGCGGGTAACAGTGGAGTCACGGGTAGCACAGGAACAAGTGCGCGGCTTCGTAGGCTACGGCGGCCGGGCCGTCCGCGTTGCGAACCTCCTCGGCCAGGATCTCAGTGTGACGGATCAGCTTGTCGTCATCGGACGACACCGTCTGATACCGGTAGTCACCACGAATGAGGCCGTTGCCGTCGACGAGGACGAACGCCGGGTCGAAGGCGATCTCACCATCCGGCCCGGTTTCCGACCAGACCCGGAAACCGGATCCGACCACCGTGCGGACCTCGAGAGCGTCACCCCCCACCCAGCGCCACTCGCTCCCGTCGGCCCCGGAGCGGATGGTCGCATCCCGCAGCTCGGCCGGGGCCTCAGCCGGGTCGAGGTCGTCGAGGGCGATGGTCACGATACGGAAGTTGGTGCCGTCCAGGTCGACGTCGGCGGCCACCTGATCGCGCACGGCGGTCAGGGTGGCGAACAGCTCGTCGCAGGCCTCGCCGCAGTCGACCGGGGCGAACGAGTAGAGGGTGAGGGTGGAGCGGGCATCCTCACTGGTGAGCCGGGTCCCGTCGGCGCTGGTCAGTGAGTATCCCGGGGCCAGCCGCATGCGGGGCAGCACCGTGATCGGCTGGAACACGGCGAAGGCGATCCCGGCCACCACCATCAACGCGAACAGGGCGGCCACCACCTTGATCGGCCACGGCAGGTGAAAGGCGTCACCCGATCTGTCACCCGATACATCGCCCGACCCGCCCGCCGACGAGCTACCATCCGCGCCGTGCGCTGGCTCATCTGGGTGGTCGGGATCGTCGCTTTCCTGGTCATGCTGTATAGCTGCGCCCTGCCCGGCGACCTGGCCGTCGGCCGCGACGACCCCAGTGGACTGTCCGGTGTTTACACCGTCAACGGCCTCGACCCGGTCGGCACTGAGTACTCCGGCACCATCACCATCCGCGATACTGACACCGCTGACGTCTATGACGTCGAGTGGATCGTCACCGGCGCCATCCAGCACGGCCGCGGGGTCGTTACCGGGGACCGGATGGCGGTCACCTGGGACGAGGTCAACAACGCCACCGGTCGGGGCACCAGCGACACCGAGTACGTCATCGCCCCCGACGGCAGCATGACGGGAACCTGGGTCGCGGCCGGGTTCGACCAACCCGGCACCGAAGAGGTCTTCCCCGAGCCCTGATGGTCTGGCGGTGGTCATGGGTCGCTCCCGTCATCCGCAGCTGGATCAATGGTAGACCTGGGGTCCGGTGACGCCCCCGGTTCGGTGAGCGTCATCAGGTAGGCGACCACGGCGTCCAACTGCTCGCCGCTGAGCCGCTCCCGGTAGATGGGCAGCATCTGCCCCGCCGGCCAGCCGGGCACGACGTACTGGTCGGGCAGCAGGATCGACTGGCGGAGATAGCCCTCGGCGTCGAGGCCCGGCACCCGGGTGGAGGCCTGGGTGCCCACCCCGGCCAAGGAGGGACCTACCCCGTCGTCGCCGGGCCGCACCGAATGACACACGCTGCAGCCCCCGGTGCGGCCCATGAAGATGTCGCGGCCCTCGTCCACCCCGGGCAGGGGTGGACGGTCGGTGAGGTCGACGATGGTCCGCCGCCCGGGCGTGGGGTCGACGGACACGGTGTAGGCGGTAATAGGTCCATCGTCGGTCCCGATTCTGACCTCCAGCTCGGTCGGCTCGTCGGTGGCCCACCCCGGGTCGTCGACGTCGAGGATGTGGGTCCACCGACCGTCCCCGGCGGTGCCGTCGATCGTGACCAACGACCGCCCGTCGGCGATCAGTTCCACCTGGTGGATGGGCCCCACCGGCCCCAGCTCCGGCCCCTGGGCCAGGACCTCGCCGGGCTGATGGTCGGCCACGAAGCGGACCGGGGTGGTGTCGGACGGTTGACCGAACGGGGCCCGGGTCCCGAAGGCGACACCGGCCGCGGTCAGCATGGCGATGATGCTCACCCCGAGGAGGGCCTCCCGCCGGGCCGGGATCCGGGCGGAGTCGATGGTGGCCCGATCCCCCGGGTGGGCCATGGCCGAGTCGACCTGGTCGGTGTCCACCCAGTCCTGGGCCACCCGCCGCCCGTAGCGGGCGGGGGGATGGGGCCGTCGGGCCCCGGCCAACCGTTCGGCGGCCAGGGTGTTGCCGATCCCGTAGCGGCAGTCGTGGGGGGCGCAGCCGATGAGCTGGACGTCCAGGGCACCCCGCTCGGCGAAGGATCGCAGGGCGGTCGGGACCAAGGCACCCGCGCACCGCACCGGGTAGACCACCGGGGTGCCGCCCTCGGTCTCGCCGGCCCCGGCGTCCTGGTCGGCGGCCACGGTGGCCAGGTGCCGGTCGCAGACCACCAGCAGGTTCCGGCCGGCCACATCGAGCGCCTCGGGGGCCTCGGCGCCGGGAAGATCGATGGCCCCGAAGGCGCACGACCCCAGGCAGATACCACACCCCACGCACCGGTCGGTGTCGACCGCGGCTAGCAAGTCGTGGACCGAGCGGCCCGTAACCGCACCGACGCCGACACCGACACCGGCACCGGCCTCGACCGCGCCGTCGACGGCCGGACCGGTGGTCACCATGGCGAGGGCGTCGTAGGGGCAGTCGGCGACACACAGCTCACAGCCGGTGCAGTTGTCGTCGATGATCGTGACCACCGGGGGATCGTGACGCTGGAGCATCCGGGGCAGCAGTATCAGGCCCACGCCGGCGACGACGGTGACCGCCACGGTGACCCACGCCCACGGCGACAGCAGCGGGGGCAGCAGAAACAGCACGAACGGGTCGACCGGGATGCGGCCCACGAGCTCGGCGGGATCGGCGGGCCCGAGCATCCCGACCGGGACCGCCATCGACACCATCAGGAGGGGAACCCCCATGACGGCCATCCACAGGGGCGGGGGCAGCCAGGGCTGTCTGCTCCGCCGCAGGTGTCGGAAGATGAACCAACCGATCACCACGGTGAGGGCGAGATGGACCAGCCACAGGATCAGCAGGAAGCCCGACCCCGACCGCCCCCCGACGACCCCGAGGTCGTCGACGGCGACCCTGACCCCGACCCGGGTCGAGGCGGTCAGGCCGATCACCACCTCGTTGAGGGCCGCGGCCCGACGATCCCACACCAGCCAGTAGCCGGTGACCCCGGCCAGCCAGACCAGCAACAGGGCGGTCACACCGGTGGCCCACCGCCAGCGGCGGACCCGGCCCGAGAAGCGACCGGCCACGAAGATCCGCCAGGCGTGGACCATGGTGGTGACCACCAGGGCGGCCGACGCGTAGCGGTGCAGGGCCCGCATCACCTTCTGGATGGCGTGCCCCTCCATACCGGCCACCGACCGGTACGACGCCTCGTGGCCGAACTCGAAGAAGAGGGTGATGTACAGCCCGGTGACGATGACCAGGCCGAGCAGGAACACACTGATCGTGCCGGCGTAGGGCAGCGGATTGAACCGGGCCGAGCCGGCCACCCGCCGCACCGGCCGCTCGACCCACGAGCTGGCGTGGTCGACGGCGCGGCGGGCGGCGGGGAACCGAAACTCGGCGTCGGGTGCTGACCCGGAAGGCTCGGCCACCGGTGATCAGTAGACGGTCACATCGGCGCCGGGGCTGTTGAGGTTCATGTTGCCGATCTGGTGGATGAGCTGGGGTCCGTACGCGATCACCAGCAACAGGGCCGCCGCGATGAGCCACGGCTTGAACCGGTCCAACCACAGCGGGGTGAGCTGGGGGCTCCGCAGCGATTCGGCGATCGGGACCTGGGGCACCTCGTTCTCAGCCACGACCTTGCCCCGCACCGTCTTGTACATGATGAGGCCGTACATGATGACCGACACGAGGAGGATGGCCCCACCGATCGACACCCGCATCAGATGACCGTTCCAGGCCTCGGGCACGTAGGTGGCGTCACCGAGTGGGGTCCGCCGAGGGGCGCCGAGCAGGCCGAGCACGTGCATGGCGTTGGAGAAGATGATCATCCCCACGAACCAGATCCAGGCCTGGGCCACTGCCAGCTTGGGCCGCCAGAGGGCGCGGTGGCTCAGGTGTGGGACCATCCAGTAGGTGATGCCCATGTAGGACAAGGTCACGGCGCTGGCCACGGTGAGGTGGAAGTGGCCGGGCACCCAGGCGGTGTTGTGGATTACCAGGTTGAGGTTGTATGACGCGTTGGTCAGACCCCCGATGCCGCCGAACACGAAGAGGATGGCGGCCAGCAGCTGGGCGGCCACCGACGGATCCATCCATGGCAGCCGACGAATCCAGCCGACCAGACCGGTGCCGCCACGACGCCGGGCCGCGTACTCCAGGGAGGCGATCACGGTAAAGGCCGTGATCATCGACGGGACGAACACCGAGTCGGTGAGCAGGGCGTGAATCCACTTCCACGTCTGGGGTACCCCGGGATCGACGAATTGGTGGTGGAAGCCCACGGGGACCGACACGATGAGGAACATCCAGAACGCCAGCCGGGCCAGCGAATCACTGAAGAGCTTGCCGCCTGCCTGTTGGGGCAACATCCCGTACCAGGACACGTAGGCCGGCAGCAACCAGAAGTAGACCAGTGGATGGCCGGTGAACCAGAAGTAGGTCCGGGCCAGTTCCGGGTCGGTCCCGTCGATCAGACCCAGTGACCAGGGCAGAAGCATGGTGAGGATCTCGACAGCGATGCCGAGGGTGGCGATCTGCCACATGGCGGCGTTGATGATGCCGCCGAGGGCGATGAACGGCGACCGGACGCCACGGTGATCCTTACGCCAGGCCGCCAGAGTCAGGTAGAAGCCGAGGCCCTCGACCCAGCTGCCCACCACCACCAGGGTCAACCCCAGGTAGAAGGCCCAGCTCGCCTCGAGTGGGGGATAGAAGGTGTAGAGCACGGTGGCGGCGTTGCCCAGGAGGGGCACCGCGGCCACCAGCAGACCGACCACCATCATCCAGAACCCGACCTGGTTGATTCGGGGGTGGCTCAGCGGCCGACCCAGCCCCTTGATCGTGGTCAGGTTGGTGAAGCCGACGATGAAGAACGTGGTCCACACCAGGGCGTTCAACACACCGTGGATGGTCAGGCCCTGGTAGTAGCTCTTGATGACCGGCTCGAGGTAGGGGTAGATGTCGAGCCCCGAGAACTGGAAGGCCTGAAGCGGCCCCATGAGGCTGCCGATCATCAGGGCGACGATGGCCACCCCGATATGGGCCCCGATGAAGGTCCGTTCGGACTTCGTGAGCTGATAGCCCGACGCCGACCACCGTGGGGTTGACGGTGGTGGTGCCGACTCCTCGACGATCGTCATGACCCTTCCTCTCCCTGGGTTGTCGACCCGCCATCGTCCGTGGCCGGGGTTTCACCGTCCACGTTGCCAGCGGCAGCATCCGCGCCGGCGTCTGCATTCTCGTCCACGACCCGCACGACTCCATACATAGAAGCGTGACCCTGGCCACAGTATTCATGGCATATATACGGGAACTCTCCGGGATCATCGAACGTAAAGCTGAGTTTCGATACTTGCCCCGGCACAACCATCATGTTGACATTGGTGTCGGTGATCTTGAAGCCGTGCTGGAGATCGGGGCTCGTGACGTAGATGTCGACGGAGGACCCGACGGGGACCTCGATCTCACGGGGCACGAACGACCAGGTCTGGGCGATCACGTAGGCCTCGTAGTGACCGGGCGAGATCTCACGTAGGCCCGGCTCCGACCATGGGGGCGTCTCAGTCACCGTCCGGGGATCGACCGATCCGTCGTCGCCGATGATCTGGAACCCCTGGGAGAATCCCGCGATCGAGACCGTGACGAAGAACACGATGAGCAGTAGGGCCGACAACCGCATCCAGTTGCGCTCCCAGGGGTCGATACCCATGGACAGCTGGGCCTCGTCAGGCGCAGCGGGCTCGCTCGGGGTGCCCGTGGCCGTCATACCGTCGTCCCCCGGCTGATGAGGATGACGTAGACGGACAGCCACAGGAGCACCAGGACCACCACGAAGCACCCGAGCAGGAACAGGGTGCCGACCGGCTTGAAATGCCCCTCCTCGGCTCCAACTGTCCCGTGGGCGCCGTCGACCCCGCCGGGCGATGCCGGTACATCATCCAACGCCGACTCGCGCTGATTCATCACGCGCCTCCTCCAAATGATTGGTGCACAATCGTTTTGCCAGCAACCATCTTGGTCCCAAGTAAATACCTGGAGGCCGGATACTGGCCACATGTTCGCTTGCGCGCCGAGATGGTAGCCGCGATGAAGAACCGAAGGAAACATCGCCATCTCATCGATAAAGAGGCTATGGTCCTTGCCGGGCGGCGCAGGCCGCTCAGAATGACCGTGGCGGTGGCAGCCCACTCGGCCCACCGTTGAGCTCGGGAATCTGGTGCCCAATGGCCTCTACCCCACAAGACAGTCGACCCAACCGGCGCCACGCCGGCCGGCCCGCGTGGCGGTCGTCCCCGGCCGCGCTCACCCTGGCCCTGTTGGCGGTGTTCGTTGCCGCGGTGGCGGTGGGCCCCGCGGCGGCACCGGCCACGGCCCAGGACGAGCCGACCACCACCCAGGCCGACGGGTCCACCGGAGACGGGGCCACCGTCGAGGACGGGGCCGCCACTGGAGACGGGGCGACCGCCGGTGAAGGGGCGCCGGACCCGGCCCTCCTCCAGGCCGGCCAGGAGGTCTACTCGCAGATCTGTTCCTCCTGCCACCAGCCGGGTGGGGCAGGCCTGCCCGGCCAGTTCCCTCCCCTGGTGGACAACCCGAACGTGCTCGACGAGGCCTACGTGGCCGAGGTGGTGACCGACGGCAAGCAGGGCGAGCTGACGGTAAACGGGGAGACCTACAACGGGGTCATGCCGTCGTTCTCGACCCTGGGCGACGAGGACATCGCCGCGGTGGCGGCGTACGTCGCCTCCGGCTTCTCGGCCCCGGCGGCCACGGCCGACGCGGCGCCCACCGGCCCGGTGGCCGGCACGGAGCTCCCCGCCTTCGCCAGCCTCACCTCGGTGCTGGCCTACCTCCTGGCCGCCGCGGTGGCCGGCCTGGTTCTCTACCCCCGCCTGGTGGCCCGAAACGACCGGCTGAGCATGCCCTGGCTCGACGCCTCCCTGAAGACGGCAGTGATCGTCCTGGCGGTGGCCCTACTGATCATGGTCGTCCCCGACTGGGTGCTGAAGACCAATGCGGTCGGCGGCCTCAGCCGCTTCGGCCAGGATCTGGTGGGCACCGCGGTGTGGGGGGCCGGGGTCCTCATCATCATCGGCGGCCTCTGGGTGGCCGAGAAACGGTCGCAGGTGTGACAGGTGCGAAAGGCAACCAGCTGAGATGAGCCTGCAGTTCTTCGACGAGAACATTCCCTGCCTGGCGGCGTGCCCAGTGCACACCAACGCCGGGATGTACGTGGCCGCCATCGCCGACGGCCAGGACGAGTTGGCCTACCTGACCGCCCGCCTACCCAACCCGTTCGCCTCGGTGTGCGGCCGGGTGTGCGCGGCTCCGTGTGAGGACGCCTGCCGGCGGGGCAAGATCGACCGCCCCATCGCCATCCGGGCCCTGAAGCGGTTCGTCACCGAACAGTACGGCACCGAGGCCGGCCCGGACGGGCTGGGCAACGAGATCGCGGTACCACCGGCGGTGGAACTCCCCCAGAGCATCGGGATCGTCGGTGGAGGACCAGCCGGCCTGGCCTGCGCCCACGACCTCCGGCGCTACGGGTACGGGGTGACCATCTACGAGGCCACCGACAAGCTCGGCGGGGCCATGTGGCTGGGCATCCCCGAGTACCGGCTCGATCGTGACGTGCTCCAGGGCGACGTCGACGCCATCCTGGCCACCGGCGTCGAGGTCGAGTACAACACCCGGCTCGGGGTGGACGTGACCCTGGAACAGCTCCGGGTCCGGCACGACGCCGTATTCCTGGGTATCGGGGCCACCCTCGGTCGTGGTCTCGATCTTCCCGGGGCCGAGGCCGACGGGGTCCTGAAGGCGATCGAGTTCCTCATCAACATGAACCGCGGGTTCGAGGTGTCGGTCGGTCGCCGGGTCCTGGTGATCGGGGGTGGGGACGTGGCGATGGACGCAGCCCGGACCGCCCTGCGGGCCTCCGACTACGCGGACGCCAGAGACCACCTGACCGCCCCCGACGGTGAGCGCCCGTCGATCGGCGACGCCATCGACGTGGCCCGGACCGCCCATCGGGCCGGGGCCGAATCGATCACCATCATGTCGCTCGAGTCCCGCGAGGAGATGCCGGCCCACGACTTCGAGGTGGAGGAGGCCGAGCACGAGGGGATCCGGTTCGTGCACCGCCGGGGCCCCCGGGCCATCACCACCGCAGACGGCCGGGTGACCGGGGTGGACACCGTTGGGGTCCGCTCGGTGTTCGACGGTGAGGGCCGCTTCGCCCCGGACTTCGACGAGGACGACATCCAGCGCATCGACGCCGACACGGTGATCCTGGCCATCGGCCAGGCCATCGACCTGGAGGCGCTGGGCGCGGATGGGCCCGAGGTCAGCCCCCGCCGGACCATCCAGATCGACAACGACACCGGCGCCACCTCCCTGGCCGGGGTGTGGTCGGGCGGCGACGCGGCCAAAGGGCCCCGGACCCTCATCGACGCCATCGCCGACGGCCGCCGTTCGGCCACCGACATCCACCGCCACTTCGGCGGGACCGTGGCCGAGGACCGCCACGGCACGATGGTGGAGCTACAGCAGTTCCACCGCCTCGACGACCTCTACGACCGCCAGGCCCGGGTGAGCGTGCCCACGCTCGACACCGGACGGCGGATCGGCCTGGCCGAGGTGGAGCTCGGCTTCACCCCCGACCAGGCCCGCTGCGAAGCATCCCGCTGCCTGCGGTGTTTCGCCAATATTCTGCTCGACGTCGAGAAGTGCGTGTTGTGTGCACTGTGCGCTGACGTCTGCCCGGTGAACGTGATCTCGCTCGTTCCCGGTGAGGAGATCGACGGTGGGGCGTCGGATTCGACCGCCCTACTGCTCGACGAGGAGGCATGTATCCGCTGCGGGCTGTGTATCGAACGCTGCCCCCCGGACGCCTTGTCGATGGGTGTGTGGTCGGGACAGGGAGTGCCCCAATGACGATGACCGAGGATCCACCGCAGGCCGAGACCCGGCCCGCCGAGGACGACGAGGGGGTGGTGGACCGGCTGCGGCACACCGCCATCGGCCGGTCGATCTGGCGATCGCCAAGCCGGGACACCCCGAGGGACCGGGCGGCCGGGCACTGGTCGAGCTTCCTGCTCCACCTGTACCCGGTGAAGATGAAACGGTCCCAGATCGGCTTCCGGTACACCTGGTACCTGGGGGTGATCGCCACCGTCCTGTTCGGATCGTTGATCCTGTCGGGCGTCTACCTGATGTTCTTCTACGTCCCGTCCCCGGGCTCGGCCTACGCCGACATCCAGACCATCCAGACCGAGGTGCCGTTCGGGCAGTACATCCGCAACGTGCACCGCTGGTCAGCCCACCTGATGGTGCTGGCCGTCGCGGCCCACATGGCCAAGGTGTTCTACCGGGGCGCCTACACGGCGCCGCGGGAGTTCAACTGGGTGATCGGGGTGATCCTGCTCGTCCTGACCCTGCTGATGTCGTTCACCGGCTACCTGCTGCCGTGGGACCAGCTGGCCTACTGGGCGGTCACCGTCGGTACGCAGATGGCGGCCTGGGTCCCGTTCATCGGGGCCGACGTCCAGGGCATGATGCTGGGCGGCAGCATCGTCGGGGCCGCCACCCTGCTGCGGTTCTACGTGCTCCACGTGGCCGTGCTGCCCACCTCGATCGTGATCCTGCTGATGTTCCACTTCTGGCGGTGGCGCAAGGACTCGATGTTGGAGCTCGACGTGGAGGAGCCCGGTGTCTGACAGCAACGACAACCTCCTCCTCCCCACCCACCCGACCGTGGTGACCCACCCCGACGGGGACACGGCGACACCCACCAGCACCCCGGTCCGCCTGACCGGCGCCCCGTCGGTGGTGGGCGGCAAGCGGGTGCTCGGCATCGTGGCCGGCAAACCGGTGGCCGGTGAGCGCAAGGAGCCCGCTGACGACGACCTGGTGTTCGTCTGGCCCCATCTGCTGGTCCGCCACGGGGTAGCCGCCCTGTCGATCATGCTCCTGGTCATGGTCATCGCGGTGTTCTTCGACGCCCCGCTCCGTGACGTGGCCAACCCGAGCGTGACGCCCAACCCCGAGAAGGCGCCCTGGTACTTCGCGGCCCTGCAGGAGCTGCTCGCCCACTTCCACCCGCTCATCGCCGGGGTCCTCGTCCCAGGCGCCATCGTGTTGGGCCTCCTGTCCATCCCCTACCTCGACCGGAGCCCCTACGTGCTGGCCCGGCACCGCAAGGTGGCGATCCTGACCTTCACCACGTTCCTGGTGATCTTCATCATCCTGACCCTGATCGGGTTCGCCTTCCGGGGCCAGAACTGGGGCTGGGTGTGGCCGTGGCAAGAGTGGCACGGCGAGCTGTGACCAGCGGAGCAGGAGAAAGAGCATGAGCGAGCTCCATAATCGACGGCAGTTCCTGACCCGGGCCTGGCAGGCCGGTGGCCTCCTGATGACGGCGGCGTTCGGCTGGACCACCTGGGACCTCCTCCGGCCACTACCCACGTCCGGCTTCGGCGGCCTGGTGCGCTCGGTGAAACCGGACGCCGTGACCGAGACCGACGTGGTCGAGGTCTCCGCCGCCCGGGCCTACCTGACCCGGGTCAATGGTGAGGTGGTGGCGTTGTCGGAGACCTGCACCCACCTGGGTTGCCGGGTCCCGTACTGCGAGTCGTCGGGCCATTTCGAGTGCCCATGCCACGGTTCGGTGTTCGACCGGGCCGGCGACTATGTGGCCGGCCCGGCCCCTCGGGGGATGGACCACTACCCCGTCGAGGAGGGCGAGGACGGGTTGCTGTACATCGACACCGCGAGCAAGGAAGACGGCACCAAGCCGGGAACGGTCACCATCGACCAGACCCCGAAGGGCCCGATGTGCGCCGGTGAAGGAGGCCACTGATGGCCTACGAGGTCGATGAGTCGTTGGAGCGGTCGACCAACAAGGTCATGGCCCTCGGGGCGGTGCTGATGATCGCCCTAGTGCTGGTGTTCCCCCTGTACCGGTGGGTCGAGCCCACCAACCGGGATCAGGCCCGTGAGGACCAGCTCCAGTCCCTGGCCGAGTCCGGGGCCCAGACCTGGTCGTTCAACTGCCAGTCCTGTCACGGCCTGAACGGCGAGGGCGCCATCGGGCCGGCCCTGAACTCCCAGCAGTTCCTGACCTCGGCCTCCGACGAGCAAATCCAGCTGCTGGTCTCGGTCGGTGTGCCCGGCACCCAGATGGGCGCCTACGACCAGGACCACGGCGGTCCGCTCACCAGTGAGCAGATCAAGTCCGTGGTCACCTACATCCGCTCATGGGAGCGAGCGGCCCCCGATCGTCCGGACTGGCTGGACTTCCCGTTCACTGGCGACACCGCCGGTGCCACGGCCGACACCGCCAGTACCGACACCACCACTTCGGGGGACGCAGAGGGCTGATCCCGGCACCGGCACCCACCGGGAGGGGAGGGGGCCGGAGCCGGGATCGCAATCCCGCGGCGGTGCCACCCGTCTAGTGGGTGGCCTGCCGCCGGTCGACCTCGGCCGCCACCTGGGCCGCGTCCGGATGGTTGCGGTACCGCTCGGGGATCTCGATCCGGAAGATCCGGGCCGTGTTGAGGCCGAGGATCCGGGCCCGCTCGTCGTCGGTCAGCGAACTCATGGTGCGCTCGATGGCCTGGGCGGAGTACGGCCACGACCCTTCGTGGTGGGGGAAGTCGTTGGCCCACAGGAAGTTGTCGATCAGGTCGTGTTCACGGGCGAGGTCCAAGCCGGACCGGTCCTCCTGGAAGCTGGAGAACCCCTGACGCCGGAAGTAGGTGCTGGGGAGCTCGTCGAGCTTGGGCCGGACCCACATGTGGTGCTTCAGGTAGGCCTCGTCCATGGCTTCGAGCATCCACGGCACCCAGCCGATGCCGGCCTCGATGGCCCCGAACCGGAGGGTGGGGTGCCGCTGGGCCACCCCGGACGCACAGATGTTGACCAGGGGCTCCATGGTCGGGGCCAGGGAGTGGATCGTGTAGTTGATCACGGCGCCCCCCTGGCTGCGGGCGGTGCGCGGGTCACGCCCGGTCGACACGTGGAAGGTGACGGGCAGGTCGACGTCGGTAACGCAGTCCCACAACGGTTCGAACTCGGCCAGGTTGTAGTTGGGGTCGTCGACGTTGGGGGGACCGAACACCGGTTTGCAGGGCAGGGACAGCCCCTTGAACCCGAGGTCGGCGCACCGTTGGATCTCGGCCAGGGCGTCGTCGCCGGCGGCCGGGGCGATGCAGGCCAGAGGCATCAGGCGGTCGTTGACGTCGCTGAAGGTCTCCCACGCCCAGTCGTTGTAGGCCTGGCACATCCGGTGGCTGAACTGGACATCCGGGGTGGCCCAGATGGTCAGCCCCTTGTTGGGGAACAGGATCTCGGCGTCGACCCCATCCAGGGCCAGGTCGGCCAGGCGGGTGGCCGGGGTCCGGCCCGACTCGTTGCGGAGCTTCTCGTGTCCTTCGAAGGGTTGGACCCAGTTGAGCTTGGCTTGGCGGAACCCCTCGGTCTTCTGGAACTGGTCGCCCTTGGCGTCGACGGCCACCGTGGGGAGCCGATCGTGGTCCTCCTCGGGCAGGCGGTCGTGGAGGAAGGTGCGGGGCTCTTGGACGTGACCGTCGGCGGAGGCCATGAAGAACTTGTCGTCGGCGTCGGGCCGGGCCGACCGCAACCAGCCCTCGTTGCCCGGGGTCTCGACCCGCCAGACGTTGTTGAGGTCCGGTGCGGGAATGGTGGTGCCCATGGTCTGCTGTTCCTCCGGTGGTGGCGCGGCGGGAGGGGCTGTCCGCCAATGTCCGTGCCCCCTGCTGTCCGGGGAGCCGCGCCGATGGCACAACTCCCCGTTCATTGCTGGCGCTCCGGCCGAGACCTCGGCGCCCGGGGGACCGTCACGGTCAAGGTTCGACCCCCGATCCCTAATTGATCTTAGGACTCGGGCCGGATCGAAGCCAGCCCCGGATTCGGGCCGACCCTAACCGACCGGGCCGAGACCCCCGAAGACCATGCGGCACAGGAGGCCGGCCACGTCCTCGGCCGAGGCGGAGCCGTCCGGGTCGAACCACTCGGCGCTCCAGTTGGCCGCCCCCACCACCAGCATCCGGACCGCCGACAGGTCGACGGACGGATCGATCGAGCCCTCGGCCGCGGCCGCCTCGAACAGGCCGGCGAAGATCCGCCCGTAGTCCCGGAACGCCTCGGCCACCGGAACGGCGACGGCCGGGGGGAGCTGGCCGATGGCCCGGGCGGCAGCGAGGGCAGCCGGGCTGCGGTGCAAGATCGACTCGACGTGGGCCCGGATGGCTGTCTCCAGGCGCAGCCGGGCCGAGGCATCGGCCGGGAGGGCATCGAGGGCGTTGGTCGTGTGGTCGATGGCGACGACCACCCCCTGGGTGAGCACCTCGATGGCCAGCTCCTCCCGGCTCTCGAAGTGGTAGTAGAGGCTGCCGGCGAAGGTTCCCGCCGCCTTGGCGATGTCGGCCAGGGTGGTGCCGGCGTAGCCCTGGGCGGCCAGGAGCAGGCCGGCCGCCTCGATGATCCGGGCCCGCTTGTCCTCGCCCCGGGCCGTCACCGGGACCCGCCGCGGCGCCGCGGTGTTGATCTGCCTGCCGGCTCGGGTCGCCATGCCGGGAGCCTACCGTCGGTCCGGGCGGGCCATCGGGGCCCGCCGGGCCGGGGCCGGGTAGGTGTCACATCCCCTCACCGGCGGGGCCGGGGGCCGGGCCGACCGGCCACGGTCACGCCGGGCCGGCCGCCTCGAGGGCCCGGTTGACCTCGGTGTGGAAGTGGACGAGCGGTGGTTCGATCCGGCCGTAGACCAGTTCGGGCAGGGCCCCCGAGGCCAGGTTCCGCTGGATCTCCTCCATGACGGGGAAATCCTCGGTGCCCGTCACGGTAACCAGCAGGTCGAGGTTCTTCAGGAAGTACTTGCGGGCCTTCTCCGTGGCCGGCTCGGCGGGCGCATAGATGGAGGTGGTCAGCCGGGAACGGTCGACGGCGAGGGGTTCCACGTTCCACACCTCGACATGGTCGATCTGGTGCACGACCAGGCCGGTGGGGACCAGGAAGTACTGGATGGTGCCGTAGGGCAGCAGGTTCCATTCCTCCCGGGGTTTGGTGACCTCCTGTTTGACCGATTCCCGGAGCCCGACGCTGAGCAGGTTGCGACCGAACGGTTCGAAGATGATGGCTTCGGAGTTGAAGGTGCCGGCCAGGCTGTTTCGGTGCAGGGTGCGGATGTGGTACGACTCGGTGAAGGTGTCGAAGAAGAGCTTCCAGTTCATATCCCGTTCGTTGGTACACGAGTCCACTAGGACGTAGTTCTCGAGGCCGAAGGAAGCGAGGTCGTCCTCGGCGCCGGCCAGGGCCCCGTCGACGTCGATCGGTTCGTCGCCGGTAGGCCGGACGAAGATCAGGCCGTGCTTCTCGGCCACCGGCCGGCTGAGCAGGTCGCAATCGGTGGCCACATCGTCGAACGCCCCGTAGGAGGCGGGACGGGCCCGGAGCTTGCCGTCGAGCTCGTAGGTCCAGGCGTGGTAGGGGCAGGAGAAGGCCCGCAGGTCCTCGCCCCGGCCGAGCGCGTCGACCAGGGGGGCGGCCCGGTGCCGGCACATGTTGACCAGGGCCCGCAGCGACCCGTCGGCCTGGCGGACCACCACCAGCGGGATCCCGTCGAACCGCATGGCCCGCCACGAGCCAGGCCGGGGCAGATCGGCGCTCAGGCCGAAGAAGACCGGCCCCCCACGGAACAGCACCTGCTGTTCGAGGGCGAAGCGGTCCGGGTCGGTGTAGGCGGACGCCTGGTTCGTCATCGATGACGACCCGAACAGACCCTCAAGGTGGGGGCCGGCATCGGCCACCCGCTGCAACAACTCGATCTGACGTTCTTGGCGCACGGTGACCCCCGACCCTCGTTCCTAACAAACCTTAGAATAACCCGGGTGGGGTGCGCCACCCGATCCCGGGGAGGGCGGGGGCGGTTCAACCGGTGCCGGCGGCGGCCGCGCCGGTCACCGGGAGGCAGTCGTGGCCGCAGCCCTCGCCGGTGAGTTCGCCCTCGGCGTGGGCGGCGGGGCGATGGAGGACGGCGCCGGTGGCGGTGACCAGCACATCGTCGCCGGCCACCTCGGCGGTTCCGTCGACGATGAGGCTGTAGCCCCGGGGCCGGGGTGGGGGGAACAGGAGGGTGACCACCGGGTTGGCGGCCACGTTCCGGCAGCTGCCCCCACCGGGCCCGGTGACGCGCAGCACGGAGCCGTCCACATCCGGTTCGACGGTGACCGCCTTGACCCGCCCGTCGGTGGTGGACAGCAGGTATCCGGGCCCGTAGTCGCTCAGGGCCCGGGCCAGATCGTTGACATCGACAGGAATGCTCATGGACCCAGGTTACGCGATCGGCCGGCGCCGCCCGGGACGGAACCGCAGCGCGCTCAGAGCCCGAGCTGGCGGGCCATGCCCCCGTCGACCCGGAGGCAGGTGCCGGTGATCCACTCCGACGCCGGGCCGGCGAAGAACAGGGCCGCTCCGGCGAAATCCTCGGCGTAGCCGGCCCGTCCCATGGGGGTGTCGTGGGCCCGTTCGATGGTCTCGGGCGACCAGGCCTTGGAGATGTCGGTCAGGATGGCACCGGGCAGGATGCAGTTGACCCGCACCTTCGGGCCCATGGCGTCGGCCAACGCCACGGTCATGGCGTTGAGGCCCGACTTCGCCATGCCGTACACCACCTCGGCCCGGCTCGGCCGGATCGACCCGATGGTGGACACATTGATGATGGACCCCCCGTCGTTGTCCATCATGTGGCCCCCGAGACGGAGGCTGAGGGCGAACGGGCCCTTGAGGTTCACCGAGGTGACCTTGTCGTAGTACTCCTCGGTGATGTCGGTGACCCGGTCGTAGAGGGGGGACATGCCGGCGTTGTTGACCAGGATGTCGCACCGGCCGAACTCCTCGAGCACCGTGTCGGCCAGAGCGTTGCACTCGTCCCACCGGCCCACGTGGGTGGCCACGGGAAGAGCCCGGCGTCCCGTGGCCTCGGCGATCTCGGCCGCCACCGCCTTGCAGTTGTCGAACTTGCGGCTGGCGATGACCACGTCGGCGCCGTGCTCGGCGTAGGCGAAGGCGATGGCCCGGCCGATGCCGCGGCTACCGCCGGTGATGACGGCGACCTTGTCGGTGAGATCGATGAGGGGGTCCATGGGGTGCTCCGGGATCGGGTCGTTTGAAGGGCGTGGTTCTGGTTCGGGCCGGGTGGCGGGGCCGGCCCCGGGCCTCGGTGGGCGCTTCCTCGGTGGACGTTGAGGCTCAGTGGGCGTTGAGGCTCAGTAGGCGTTGAGGCTCAACCCGTCGAGGTGGTCGGCGAAGCGCTCGATGGCGGCGGCCCGGCGGGTGGGGACGTGTTCGGTGGGGACCTCGCTCGGCCGGTAACCCTTGAGGACCTGGCGGGCCACGGTCACCTTGTGGACCTCGTCGGGACCGTCGTAGATCCGGGCCGCCCGGGCGTGCCGGTACATCGACTCCAACGGGAGATCGGTGGTGTAACCCAGGCTGCCGTACACCTGGATGGCCCGGTCGATCACGTTGTAGAGGACCTTGGCCCCCCAGAACTTGATCACGCCGATCTCGATCCGGGCGTCGCTGTAGTGCTTGCCGGCGGCGTGGAGCTCGTCCATCTTCCAGGCCGCCTGGAGGGTGAGCAGGCGGGCCGCCTGGCGTTCGGCGTAGCTCTCGGAGATGAACTCCTGGATCATCTGCTTCTCGGCCAGCAGCGAGCCGTGGGCGTACCGGGTGAGGGACCGTTCGCACATGGTGTCGAAGGCCCGCCGGGACTGGCCCAGCCAGCGCATGGCGTGGTGGATCCGACCGGGACCCAACCGCTTCTGGGCCAGGGCGAATCCCTGGCCCACCCCGTCCTCGCCGCCGACGATGTTGTCGAGCGGGATCCGGGCGTCCTCGTAGAGAATCTCGGAGTGGCCGCCGGGCTCGCCGGTGCGGTGGTCGGGCTCACCCATGGTGGGGGTGTCCCGCAGGATGTTCACCCCGGGGGTCGAGGTGGGGACGATGAAGATGGAGAAGGACTTGTAAGCCGACGTCTCCTGGTCGCCGGTCCGGGCCATTACCAGGAGGAAATCGGCGTTGGAGGCGTTGGACGAGAACCACTTGTGGCCGTTGATGACCCATTCGTCACCGTCACGGACGGCCGTGGTCGACAGCAGGGTGGGATCGGCCCCGGCGGTCGGTTCGGTCATCGAGAAACAGGAGCGGTACTTACCGTCGAGCAGGGGCTGCATCCACTGCGCCTTCTGTTCCTCGGTGGCCCCCACGGCCAACAGCTCCGCGTTACCGGAGTCGGGGGCGTTGTTGCCGAAGATGCTCGGCCCGTACCGGGTCTGGCCCAGGATCTCGTGCATCAGGCCCAGCTTGACCTGGCCGAATCCGAGACCGCCGAGGTCGGGGGGCAGGTGGGCGGCCCACAGACCCTGCCGCTTCACCTCCTCCTTCAAGGGGTCGACGATGGCCTCGAACCGGGCCCGACCGTCCGGTGTGCGCCACACATCCTCGAGAGTCTCGAGGGGGAAGATCTCGTCGCGGACGAACCCCTCCATCCAGTCAAGCTTCTCCTGGAATTCCGGGTCGGTGCTGAAGTCCCATGCCATCCCGGCAGCCTAGGGACGCACGACCCCAACGTCGAAAACAGCGTGCGACGAACCGGATCCGCCGCTGGGCACCCTGCCCCGCTTTGGTTAGGACCGACCCGCGGTGCCAAGCTCCGGAGAGGGGACTAGCGGACCCGGCATGGCCGCGACGGCCCCGGCGTCCGGAGGACCTCCGCTTGGAGGAGGCATGGACATCGAGGCGGCCGTCTTCACGGCCGAACAACCGTTGAGCATCGAGACCGTGACCCTCGATGACGAACTGATGCCGGACGAGATCCTGGTCCGGACGGTGGCCACCGGCCTGTGCCACAGCGACCTCCACATCATCGACGGGCACCTGGCCGTGGGGCGGGGTCCGCTGGTGCTGGGCCACGAAGGGGCCGGGGTGGTGGAACGGGTTGGTGGCGGGGTCACCGGCCTGGCCCCGGGTGACCGGGTGGTCGCCTGCCTGTCGGTGTTCTGCGGACGGTGCAACCAGTGCCTGGCCGGTCATCCGAACCTGTGCACCGACAGCCCGGCCAACCGGGGGCCGGGGACGCGGCCCCGCCACCGGATCGGCAATCGGGCCGCCCGGACAATGGCCGGCATCGGGGCCTTCGCCGAGGCCATGATCCTCCACCAGAACGCGGTGGTGAAGGTGGCCGACGACCTCGACCTCGGTGTGGCCTGCCTGGTCGGGTGCGGGGTCCTCACCGGCGTCGGTGCTGTGCTGCGAACGGCCCGGGTCCGCGCTGGCCAGAGCGTGGCCGTGTTCGGCTGTGGCGGGGTGGGCCAGGCGATCATCCAGGCCGCCGCCCTCACCGGCGCCGATCCGATCATCGCCGTCGACCGGATCCCGGCCAAGCTCGAACAGGCCCGCCGGGCCGGAGCCACCGACCTGGTCGCCGCCTCGTCGATTACCTCATCGTCGATTACCTCATCGTCGACTACCTCATCGTCGACTACCTCATTACCAGCCGCCACATCACTGCGTGCCGTCGGCGGCGACGGGGCCGGCGGTGACGACGTAGCCGCCGGCGTGCGGGCCGTGACCGGTGGGCGGGGGGTGGATCACGCCCTCGAAGCGGTCGGCGACGTCGAACTGGTCCGCCAGGCCTGCCAGTCCCTGGCCGTCCGGGGTACGTGCACCATCGTCGGGGTGCCACCGGACGGAACGGTGTGGCAGATCCCGGCCGACGCCCTCCGGCCCGAATGCCGGGTCCAGACGTCCCGGATGGGGTCGAACCGGTTCCGGTTCGACATCCCCCGCTACCTCGATCTGCACACCCGGGGGCTGCTCCGGCTCGACGAACTGGTGGGTGGCACCATCCCCCTGTCGGACCTGCCCGCCGCCGTCGAGGACATGCGGGTCGGGCGGGGCGCCCGGACCGTGGTCGGCTTCGGGGCGTGACCGGACCGGGCGGTGGCGATCTAGCCAATCGGTTCGCCCGGCCGATGCTCGCGAACTGAACCGATCGAACCGGCCGCGCCGGCCGGGACCTCAGAGCCCGAGGAAGGTGGCGGCGTTGGCCCCCAGGCAGCGGTCGTCGAGACCGGACCCGGCGGCCACCGCCTCGTCGATGACGCGGCGGGGGCCGGCGAACCCCTCGGGGAGGAAGGGATGGTCGGTACCGTAGAGCACATGGTCGGCCCCGAACCGCTGGACGAGGAGGGTCACGTGGGCCGGGTCGAAAACCAGGCAGTCGACCCAGAGGGTGCGGACCAGGTCGTCGAGGGCTGCGCCGACCGCCTCGGGGTCGTGGCCAGCCCGGGCGGCGGCGCCGGTGGCCAGGTACCGCAGGCGGGGATGGGTCCAGGCGAAGGCGCCGCAGCCGTGGGCGAGGGCGATCCGCAGGTCCGGGTGGCGGTCGAGTACGCCGCCGTAGACGAGGGCGGCGGCGGCCAGGGCGGTGTCGGTGAGCATCCCGATCCCGAACTCGTAGGGCATGCCGGACCGGCGGGTGGTGACCGCCTGGTGCGCGGGATGGATGAACACCGGCACCCGGGCCGTGGCGGCCGCGGCCCAGAACGGGTCGAGGGCGGTGTCGTCGAGCTCACGGCCTCCGGCCATGGCGGTGATCTCCACTCCGGCCAGACCGAGGTCGTCGTGGATGCGGGCCAGTTCGGCCACGGCACGGTGCGGGTCGTGGAGCGGGACCGCGCCGAGGGCGATCAGCCGACCGTCGGACCCGGCCGCGATCTCGGCCAGACGGTCGTTCTGGGCGCCCAGGAAGGCGAGGGCCTGGTCGGGCGGGGCCCAGTCGATCAGGGTGACGGGCACGGGGGAGATGACCTGGCGGTCGACCCCGGCGGCGTCGAGCTCGGCGATCCGGGCGGCCGGGTTGAAGCAGGCGGCGGTGACCCGGCGGAACACGTCGTCACCCCGCATGATCCGGGCTCCACCGGGGCCAAGGCCGTCACCCCGCTCCAGCCGGGGCCAGCGCGGATCCCCGGTCCGGGCCCCGAAGTCGGCGAGACCGGTCGGGAAGTGGTGGGCGTGGATGTCGATGGTCAGGGGCACGGTCGGCTCCGATCCGCTCCGGTTCCGGTGATGGCCCGCCCCGGGGTCATGACCCGGCCCGCCGCGGGAACTGGGGCCAGTAGCGGGCCAGGGCCCCGCCGTCGACGGTCAGGTTGGTGCCGGTCATCATCCCGGCCCCGTCCGAGCAGAGGAAGATCAGGGGGGCGACGTAGTCGGCGGGGGTGGGCAACCGTTCCCACGGGTTGAGGCCGGCGAAGTCCATGATCCGGCGTTCGGCCCCGGCCGCCACCGCCCGCTGGAACCCGGCCGCCAGCTCGGGGTCGTCGGGTTGGGTGGCGGTTGGGGTGAACCCGTTGACCCGGATCCCGTGGGGGGCGAGCTCCATGGCCACCGAGCGGGTGAAGTTGATCAACCCCGACTTCGCGGTGGAGTACCCGACATTGCCGGCCTGCCCCTGCCAGGCCGCGGTGGACAGGACGTTGACGATCGTCCCCCGGATGCCGCCGGCGATCATGGCCGACGCCGCGGCCCGGGTCATGATGAAGGCCCCGCCCAGGATGATGTCGAGCTGGCGGCGGTACCGCTCGAGGGTCATGTCCAGCAGGCCGGCCTGATCGAACTTGACCGCGTTGTTGACCAGGATGTCGATCCGGCCGTGGCGCGCCGCGATCCCGGCTACCGCGTCGCCGGCGGCGTCCTCATCGGTCACGTCGAAGGCGACGGCCTCGGCCGTACCGCCGGCGGCCACGATCCGTTCCGCCGTGGCCTTGGCCGTGTCCGGGTCGACGTCGTTGCAGGCCACGACGGCCCCGGCGGCGGCGAGACCGGCGGCCATGACGCCCCCGATGTTCGGGCTGGTGCCGGTGACCACGGCGACCCGACCGGCCAGCAGGTCGGGGGCGTACAGGGCCGCCCCGGGGGCCGGGTCCGGGGAAGTCACCGGGCCTCCCCGCCGGTGCCCCCGACCGGGGTCCAGGCCGCGAACACCTTGTTGGAGTTGAAGATCCAGGTCTCCACGAACTCGCTCCAGGCCAGGTCGGCGCCGAGCTCGCGGGCGGCGCCGACCACGGCGAACCAGTTGAGCACCTCCTGCTGGCCGGCGCGGACGATGTCGTCGGTGGACATCTTCTCCCAGGTGTCGAAGTCGCCGGCCACCATGGCCTCGTAGAGCCGTCGGTCGGCCGGGGTGTCGGGCCGCATCCGCCAGTTGTGGTCGACCAGGAAGGCGTGCGACCACGACGAGGAGGCGAGCAGGGTGACCCGGTGGGGGGAATCGTGCAGGTGCCGGGCCACCGCCGCCCCCATGTCCATGAGCCGGGACGGGTTCGGGGACGGCGGGTCGGGTTCGAGTTCCTGGCCGAAGGGCCGCCACGCCCCGTGGGCGGCCACCACCCGGGCCCCGTAGCAGTTGATGGGCATGGCGATGATAGGCCAGTCGAAGCCGCGCCGGTCGTGGTCCAGGAACAGCACTGCGTTAAGGAAGGCGTGGGGGAGCTGGTCGTCGTGCAGGGGTCGGTAGGCGTAAGCGATGTCGAAGCCGGCGCCCAGCAAACCGCCGGCGAGGTCACGGGCCACGTCGGGCCGGCCCCGGATCAGGCGGGAGGTGTCAGGGCCCTCGTCGGCCCAGTACGACGGGAACCGCTCCCCCACCCCGGTCCGGTACGGGAAGACCTCCCGATCGGGGTAGGCGAGGATCGACATGGCCGGGATGAGGTCCTCGGTGAAGTTCTCGTACTGGTCGTCGCCCCACACCACGATCACGTCGGGGTCGAACGCCTCGAGCTCGGCCCGGACCCGGTCGAGCCCGGCGATCAGGGCGGCCCGGTGGTCGGCGGCGGCCGCCACCCCACCGTCGTCGCCCCACTCGGCCTGCTGCTCCGCCGGCCACCGGCCGGGCTCCGTGGCTTCGGCGGGCACGGCCGGGTCGGCCATCAGGGCGTGGTGGATGCCCGCCATGTGCGGATCGGCCCAGCCGAACGGCGGGTAGTGGGTGATGCCCAGGAGCTGCACCTCAGCCATCGTGTCGGGCTCCTCGCATTGGTTGGACGGGTCGCACGGGTTGGACCGGTCGCACGGGTTGGACGGGTCGTTCGGTCACGATCACAGGAGGATGCTCAGCCGGCCGTGGGGGCGTAGCTCGTGGAGGGCGAGCACGGCCTTGCGGTGCCGGATCTCGAACCCGCCGTCGACGGTCGGCAGCAGGACGAGGGTCAGGAAGGCCGGGTAGACGTCGAGCCGGGATCCGGCCGAACGGTGGACGGTCACGTTGGCCTTGGCCTCGACCGAACCGTCGGGAAGCTCCCGGGCCCGCACGTTGGCCACCATGCGGTGGGTGGTGGAGCGGGGCGATTCGGCCCAGGCGGTGCCGTCCAGGATCGACTCGATCCGCTGGGACAGCAGGAACCAGTCGTCCCACACAAACGAGAGGTCGGTGGTGGGGTCACCGTCGGGGCGGTCCGTGGTGGGGATGTGGTACCGGCAGTCGAGGGAGAACCGTTCGAACCAGTCCCGGAGACGCCAGGTGTCGAGCAGTTCGGCGTCGTGGTAGAGGAAGTGCTCGACGTCGGCCTGCAAGAGTGGGGGTGGGGGCGGGGCCAGGCCACCGGGGCGGGGGGCGGGGAGGTCGCTCATCTCAAACCACCTCCGCCCGCTCGGCGGCCGGGTCCGGATCCGGTTCGGGCCGGGGTGGATAGGGCCAGCCGACCCGGCCCGCCCGGGGAATCACGGGGGCCTCGTCCGGATGGACGGTGCCGGTCATGGCCCGGTTCCACTCCCGCCAGAAGCAGCGCATCTGGAGCTCGTCGGTGAAGATGGGGTTGTCGCGCACCATGCCGCGGCTGATGTCGTTCCAGGGGGCCTGGGCGTGGGCGGCGAACCCGCGTTGGCACCGTTCCAGGGCCTCGATGTCGTCCGGGGTGGCCAGGCCGGCCGGACCCCAGAAGGTCAGGAAGTTCTCCTGGCGCATGTCCCGCAGGACCGGATCGTCGTCGGAGGGCTGAAGGCTCCAGGCCGTGACCTCCATGTAGTCGGGGGAGATCGGATAGAAGGTCCGGATGGTGATCCCCATGATGAGGTCGACGACGGCGAGGTTGGGGAACACCACCAGGTTCCGGGAGGCGAACATCCGGTTGGCCCAGTCCTCGCCGTAGCGAGCGGCGAAGTGGTTGCGACGGGCCACCTGGTTGGCCAGGGCCTCGTCGGAGGGGAGGTCCCGCCCGAGTCCGGTGTTCCGGCCACCAGTGCCGTCGGCACCCCCGATCACGGCGTGGCCACGCCCCAGGTTCCAGGCCAGGGCGGCCTTGCCCCCGTTGCCCCCGAACACCAGGCTCATGTCCTTGCCGGACTCCTTCAGCATGGCCAGGTAGCGGTGGTGGGTGGTCATGGCGTGGTAGCCGTCGTAGGAGTTCTCGGCCAGGAGCTTCCAGTTGGCCCGGACGGCGTAGACGTGGGAGCCGCCGATGACCCGCATGCCGGTGTCGGACTGGTCGGCGAACAGATCGAGGATGTCGAGGACCCCGCCGAGGTGGCGGTCGAGGTCGGGACCGTCGGGGCTCCACGAGAGGAACACGAAACCCCGGTACCGGTCGAGCCGGGGCGGGCGGGTCAGGCACAGGTTCTGACGGTCGAAGTTCGGGCCGTAGGAGGCGTCGTCGGGCAGGGCCACCAGGTCACCGCCGGTGTTGAAGCTCCAGCCGTGATAGAAGCACTTCAGGAACCGGCCGTGGCCCTCCGGCCGGGTCTCGATCTGCATGCCGCGGTGGGGGCAGACGTTGAGGAACACTCGGACCTCGCCGTCACCGTCCCGGATGAAGATGATTGGACGGCCGCCGACGTTGCGGGTCCGGAAGTCGTGAGGCTCGGGGATCTCCGACTCGTGGCCGACGTACAACCAGGTTCGGTCGAAGATCCGGCGCCGCTCCTCCTCCAGGATGTCGTGGTCCACCATGGTGGACCGGTGGACCCGGAACCTCGGTGTGTCCCGGTCGTCGATGACGTATCGGCTCTGCGTGACCGCCACCGCGGCCCCCCTTCCCGGCCCTTCGACCGATCGCGCCCCAGTGGGGGCACCACCTTCGGCCCGCCCGTCGTGACAGGCGGGCCCTCATGGCCACCACCGGATGGCGGTGGCCATGAGGCAGGTCCCCGGATGCGACGCTCGTACCACGTCGATGGCACGATCCTAATGGCGATTGCAATGCCGGTCGAGTGGCTCGGCCAGAACGGCTCCGGGCGCCGTGGCGCGCACCCCCGGCCCCCTCCTAGCCGAGCGGTTCGTCGCCAGATGAGCTCCCCTCGGCCCGGCACTCGTCGTCCCATTCCTCGACCCTGATCAGGCTCACGCCCGAGCCCGTGGTAGCCGAGGAAGAAGAGGTTGAGGCGAACGCCACACCATCGATGCAGATCCGGGCCACGTTGGGGAAGCGGTCGGCGTTGCGGAACACGACGACGTAGTCGACGTCTCCGATACTGTCCGGCGGTGACCCGTTTTCGCCCCCGCGATCACCGAGCTGCTCCTCGGAACACGCGGTGGAGGCGACGATCACGGTGGCGAGGGCCAGACCCAGCCCCCACCTGAGCTTCGATCGACGCCGTCCTGGCCGAACTACCGGGGACCGACGGGGAGGACTGGGCGGTGTACTCGTCGTCACCGGGTCGAGGGTAGGCGGAGGTGGCTGGGGGGAATCGGTCGATCGGCCGGTTCGTGCCTCCGGTGATGACTTCGGTCACCGGCCGATGCCGCGGCGGGGGCCCGTGTCAGCATCGAGCCATGCGTCGTACGGTCACCGCCCACGTCGAAGGATCGCTGGAGCCGGACTCGGAGATCGTGCTCTCGGTGGCGGTGGCCGACGGCGTGCCCCTCACCGGGGAGTCCCTCGCCGTCACCCTCGACGGGGCTCCGGCCGCCGTCACCGAGATGGTCGACGCCACCGGCGGCCGCTGGCACCGCATCAGCGGCGGCGGGGCCTTGGTCGTGGACTACGCAGCGGAGACCGACGCCCTGGCGGCCGCACCCCCGGCCGGGGCGTTCGATCGTATCGAGTACCTGCGTCCGAGCCGGTACTGCGATTCCGACCGGTTGCTGGCGGTGGCCACCTCCGAGTTCGGATCGGCGGCCGGCAAGGACCTGCTGGATGCGGTGTCGAGCTGGGTGGGTCGACAGCTCGCCTACGTGTCCGGCTCCTCCCGCCCCGTCGACGGAGCGGTCGACACCTTCCTGCGACGCCAGGGGGTGTGCCGGGACTTCGCCCATCTGGTCATCGCCCTGCTCCGCGGCCTGGGGGTGCCGGCCCGGATGGTGTCGGTCTACGCCCCGGGCCTGAGCCCGATGGACTTCCACGCCGTGGCCGAAGCCTGGGTGGACGACGGCTGGTGGGTGGTCGACGCCACCACGCTGGCCCCCCGGCCCAGCCTGCTGCGGATCGCCACCGGGCGTGACGCGGCCGACACCGCGTTCACCTCCGTGCTGCGGGGTTCGATGGTCCCGGGCCCGGTCGTCGTCACCGCGACCGTGGACCAGCTCCCTGCCGACGACCTGACCCTGCTCACCGCCCTGCGATGAGGCCTCGGCCGAAGAGCCGACAACACCGATGAGGCCTCGGCCGAAGAGCCGACAACACCGATGAGGCCTCGGCCGAAAAGCCGGCGGTCCGACGCCAGGACGCCAGTCAGTACAGCAGTGACAGGCTTTTGGTGGGGAGCACGTTGGCGGCGAAGTGGACCTCCCGAAAGGCGAGACGCCAGCCGTCGGGGGTCGATCGCCAGGTGTCGTGGCGGTGTCCGGCGAGGATCTCGATCTGGCGCTGGCGGCGGTGGCGGTAGAGCACGAAGGCGCTCCGCACCGGGTGGGAACCGGCCGGCGACTCGGGCTCGACGGTGATGGTGCCGACGAGGCGGACGGTCCGCGAGGGCGGGTTCTCGGTCTGGGCCAGCCCGGTTCTGATCTTGGCCACTCGGACTTGGAGGAGGGCGAGGTCGTCGTGGAAGTACCGGAGGGTGGCCCGGTCGGGGTGGTCCCCTTCGTCCGGCCGGGCACCGAGGCGGTCGGTGGGGATGGGGGCGGTGTAGGTGACGGCGTGGTCGAGGAGGGCGAGCCAGTCCTCGTACCGGCCGTCGTCGAGAAGCTGGGCTTCGTGGTGGAGGACCTGGGTGAGCTCCACCACCCGATCGGCGGGCACCGGGACGGAGGGTCGGGAACCGGTCATCGGACGGGCCGCCGGTGGGTGGTGGCGGGAAGGTCGGCCCACCGGTCGTGGCGGAGGAGGTCCTGCCAGCGCCGGTAGAAGGCTCGGGCGTTCGATTCGCTGATCAGGAGGCCCAACTCGCCCGGAAGGTCGGGTTCGGTGAACTCCCGACCGAGACCCATCCCGATGTAGGACCAGTCGTTACGGGTCATGTACCCGCGACCGGAGGCGGTGACCTGCTGCCACTGCTCGCCGTCGTCCTGTTCGATGAGGCCGGCGACACCGAACATCCGTTGGAAGCTGGACACCATCCACGCCTGGGTGGCCGGCTCGGCGTCGGTGTCGACGATCCCCCAGGTCCAGACCTCCATGCGTCCGGGGCCCCGGGGCATCCACATGCGAAGGTTGGCGATGTGGGGGGAGAAGTTGAACGACAGGTTCGGGAAGATCGTTCCGGCGATCGGGTCCACCGATCCCGAGCCCCGCAGCTCACCCAGCCGGTCGACGGCCTCGGGACTGTTGGCCGACATGTACTCCCGGGATCGGAGGGTGTTCGGGCGGTCCGGTTGGGCCCGGAACAGGAACAACCCGTGCCCGGGGGCGGGGTTGGCCTGGACGCCGTCGGTCACCCGGGCGTGTTCGCCCCGTCCGGTGGCGTTGAGGGCCGAGGCGTGGGCGATGGACTGGGCGTGTTGGAAGTCTGAGATGAAGTTCTCGGCCCCGGTCTTCCAGTTCGCCTCGACCACGAACCGCTGGGGTGGACCGACGAGCTTGGAGCCGCCGGCCCCCCGGTCGAGGGCGATGTCGAGGTACCAGGTCATGTCGCCCAGGTAGTCGGCCAGGGTGGGGGCGTCCCCGTCCCAGGTGGCGAAGACCAGCCCACGATGACGGTCGACCCTGGCCTGCCGGAGTCCGAGCCCGGACTTGTCCAGCTCCCCGTAGTAGGCGTCGGCGCTGTTGGGCACCCCGCCCAATTCGCCCGTCGTCCGGAACGTCCACCCGTGGTAGGGGCAGGTGAACCCGGTGGTGGTGTTTCCGTCGTCGTACTCGCACACCGTGCGGCCCTTGTGGGTGCAACTGTTCAGCAGGACCCGGACGGTGCCGTGACGGTCCCGGACGAGCAGCACCGGGTCCTCACCCATGAGCGAGGTCACGAAGTCGCCGGGGTTGGGCACCTGGGACTCGTGACCGACGAACAGCCAGCAGCGGGCGAAGATCCGCTCCAGCTCGAGGTCGTACACCTCGGCGTCGGTGAAGATCCGCCGGTTGATCCGACCGCGATCGGGTTCGACCAGCGCCGCGGCCCGATCGATGGCCTCCCGTGCTCCAGTCACATGCACCTCCCCCAGGTACGCCTGACGCGAACCCTACGGCCCCGCCACAAAAAAGTCGACTGGAGTCGAAAATCGGGGTGGCACCGGGTGCCCGGCCAGGCGGTACGGTCGGCGGTCGTGGGCCGGGCCGAACGGAACAAGCGGGACAAGCTCGATCGGATCCTGCGGGCCGCCCGGGAGCTGTTCGCCCGCCGCGGCTACGCCGGCACCACCATGGACGACATCGCCCAGCACGCCCAGGTCAGCAAGGGAGCCCTGTACTTCCACGTCGGTTCCAAGGCCGAACTGCTCAACCGCGTCTTCCACTCGGACTTCACCGCCTGGATCGACCAGGCCTTCGACCACGGACACGTCCCGCCGGACACGGACCTGATCGACCGTCTCGTCCTCGTCTACAGCCGCCTGCTCCGCCTCATGTGCGACGCCCCCGACCTCACCCGGGTCTACATGACCGCCGCCGGTGTAGACGACGACCGGGCCAGGCTCGCCATGGTCCATCTGCTCGGCCTGACCGCCGACCTCGTCGACAAGGCCAAGAGCGACGGCGAGATCGACGCCGACGTCGACAGCCGTCAGCTCGCGTACAACCTGTGGGCCCTCTACTTCGTCGAACAACACCGCTGGCTTCTGGAGCACCCGACCCCGGAAGGGGCGGATCCCACCGACCTGATCCAGGCCCGACTCAGGCGCCCGTTCACCACCCAGCTCCGGGGCTACCTCACCTCACCGGGTCCCGACCGGCCGGGGGCCCGGCCTCCGATGGCCGCGAAGGATGATGCTCGGTGACGAAAACGGAGGACACGTCGACCGCCGCGAACCCGTCGCCACCGTCGGGCCACGCCGTGGCCGCTCGAGCCCCAAGAGGCACACATCCCTCCGCACAACCTCCCGGGGTGCCGGAACGCAGAGGAGCCAGCACCGTGGGACCGGCTCTTATCCGCGGAACTCTGTCGGGCCGGGGAGATTTGAACTCTCCCACCCCTTGACTCCCAGGAAGCACACGAGCGTCCAGCGAGCCACCCGATCCGTCCAGCCTGTCCGCCCGCTCTGGCCCGGCCCGGGCTGTCGCAAGGCTTCTGCATACGTCCAGTACACGTTTGCGTCGCTGTGGTCAGAGGGTCTCGACCGGACAGAGCAGGCCGGGTGCGTTGGCCAGCCGGTGATCGGCGGTCAGCAAGGGCTGCCGAATCGCTTCGGCCAGGGTGACGTAGCAGGCGTCGTAGGCCGTGAGGTTGTGACGGAGTTCCCACACCCGCCCGAGCAGTGGGGCGGTCGGGAACACCGTGATGGGGAAGGCCAGCAGATCGCCTACCGCGCGGTCGACCTGCTCGGCGGTCAGGTCACCGCGGTTGGCGTGTCGCCGCAGAACCGAGGCGACCTCGACCCGCAGCAGGTCCGGCCCGACTACGACCTGGCCGCGAAGCCGGGCCCGGAACCGGTGACCATCGGCACCGCCGTCGGCGACGACGGGGGCGAGCACCGATGCGTCAACGACGAGCACGCTCGTCGTTGATCGCATCGATGGCGCTTGCGGCCGAGAGCCGACCGGTCTCGCGGTTCTCGATGCGATCGATGATCTCGTCGATGGACGGTGTCGCGGCGATCCTGGCCAATTGAGCGGCGAGGAACTGTTGCAGCGATTGTCCGGCGAGCTCCGCTCGCCGCACCAGGGCCTCGTGGACGTCGTCGGGCACATCACGAACCTGCACGTTCGGCATGCATGCATAATACATGCAGTCGCCGGCAGAGCGCACCGTCAGCATCCGCCTGCCACACCCCGCCGTGCTCGGTGGTCAAGGAGTTCTCCCTGGTGAGAGTGACCGTAGGTTCCAGACGCCCGCTCCGTTGTCTCAGGTCTTTGCTGGACGGATGAAGCTTGTTCGTAGCCAGTCAAGGAAACTTGGGTGTGTCGTCCTTGTCGAGCCGATGTATCGGTCGCTGACAAGCGTTACATGTAACATGTGTTTATGGCTGCTCCACAGGAAGACTCAGGTGTGAAGCGACGGGTGAGCGAACACCGTCGACGTCTGCGCGCTCAGGGTCTTCGCCCTGTACAGATCTGGGTGCCGGACGTGCGTTCACCGGAGTTCGAGCGGGAGGCCCACCGCCAATCCTTGGCGGTCGCCGCCAGTGACCACGCAGCCGATGATCAGGCCTTCATCGAAGCCCTCAGTTTGGACGAGGAGTGAGACGGGGCGAGATCTGGACCGCGGCCGCTGGCAGCGGCTACGTGGGCAAGCCACGGCCGGTGGCGATCGTGCAGGACGATCGCTTCGACGCGACGGACTCGGTGACGGTCTGCGCGTTCACCACCGACTCGACCGAGGCACCGCTGTTCCGGCTACGGATCGAGCCCAACGAAGCAAACGGGCTTCGCGAGCCTTGCAGTCTCATGGTCGACAAGATCACGACGGTGCCGCGGGCCAGGCTCGGCCAGCGCATCGGCCGACTCGATGACGAAGGTCTCCTCCGGCTCGGTCGAGCGATCCTGGTGTTCTTCGGCCTCGCGGGCTGAACAGAGGTCGGGGCCGTACGATTCCGGCGGCGAACCATCCGAATCGATAGGTTGGGCCGACGACGGAGTACGCCGACGCGCTCGCCGGCAGGGGTGGCGGCATAGCCCACAGAGCACCGGCCACGGTTGGGAACCCTACCTGGCCCTCAACACACCGCCCCACAAGCCCTACGGGAGGCATAGCGGTCCGGGATTGGCGTGGTCGAGACCGGCGTTTTTCCAGGTCGGGAAGGTTGCGGGTGAACACTGAGGAGATCCCCGCCGGTGATCGGCCGCGGGCACCGAAGGTCTCGGCCCGGCTGGGCGGAAGATCTGGCGTGACGTGGTCCGCGACTACGTGCTGCGTCCGGATGAGCAGGTGATCCTTGAGGAGGCTGGCCGCACTGCGGATCTGATTGGGCGCTTGGAGGAGGTGATCGCTGAGGGGCCGATGATGACGACGGGTTCGGTGGGTCAGCTGGTCCCGCACCCGTTGCTGGCCGAGGTCCGGCTGCAGCGGGCATCTCTGGACCGGTTGTTGTGCTCGATGCAGCTCCCGAACCCCGGCAAGTCTGAGTCGCCACGTCGGGCCCGTGATCGGGCTGGGCGGTTCACGGCATCCCCGGGCCGTGCGAGGTGGGGCTAGGCGGGTAGCTGATTGGCTAGCTGTGCCCCTACGGTTCCAGCGGTGGAGTGATCGTGTAGCCCATGGCGGCCAGCTGATCAACCGCAGCGTCGGGGAATCGGCGCACGGTGGCACGGGCTTGCTGGTCGTTCCAGTCCTTCAGGGACTGATCAACCGCCTGGCGCCAGCCGGACGCCCACCCTCTGAACATCTTCTCGTGGTCGAGGAAACGCAGGATGTCCTCGACCGTTGGCCGGAACCGTCGACCGCCCAGCGGGAAATGGACCTCGGACATCGACACCATCTGTTGGCCGGTCTTCCCGTACAGCCATGCCAGCTCGGCGGACTCGGCGTGGAAATGAATGTGGGCGGGCGGGGCTGTTGAGCGCCATCTTGGTTGAGCACGCGGGCGGTCGTTGGCGACAGGTTGGGTGAGCACGTGGTGGTGCTCGTCGAGTTGTCGGTGTCGTTGGGGGTTGAGCAGGCTCGGGGGGTCCTGTACGCGCAAGGACCCTCCCTGATCCTCTTGGCCGAGTCGGGAGGGTCCTTCCTGAGTGGTGCGAGGCGCACCGGTGTTGATGGTAGGGAACGATCCCGACGCGGTCGATACCGCGTTGGGGCGGGGCGTGT
>JBKECK010000113.1:0-19460 GCA_047974625.1 Acidimicrobiales bacterium | reverse complement strand
CGCACCGGGCACCCCCGCCAGCCCGGCAACGGACCCGGACCACCAACACCGGGCGGTCCCCGGACCGGTCCAGCGCCCACCCCTCGATCACCGTCGCCCGGCACAACCCGAGCAGCATCCGTAGTACCGTCGACATGCGCACGTCGCTCTCCCCAGGAATCCAGCCTTCGACAGCCGGAAACCCTAGGAACAGAGCGGCGTGCGCTCGCGGATGCCCTCACCCCCAACCCACGAACAGCGCGCGGGCGCCGATTTCAGCTGGTGTGGCCGGCGTCGGCTTGCATGGAGGTGGCGGTGTGGCGTAGTTCGTAGGTCCCCTCCACCAGGAATCTTCCGCCCGGAGAAGGCGGTGGGAGCACGGTGCTCGCGCCCTCGGGGGGATGGCGTAGTCTGCCCGGCTGTTGTTGGTTGGGTCGTCGGTGGGCCGGTGGCTCTATCCTTGGGTGCGTGTCGACGATCGAACTCCCGGATGATGTTGCTGCGGCGCTGGCCGCTGCTGCTGAGGCGCGGGGTGTCAACGTGAATGAGCTGGCCGCTGAGACGATCTCGGCGCGGTTCGGTCCGAAGCGTCGCACCCTCGGGTTCGTGGGCATAGGTCGTTCGGGCCGTAGTCGGGGTGGGGCAGAGGCCGAGGAGCTGCTCGAAGAGGGCGGTTTCGGCATCGATTCTGCGGACCGCTGACACCCCTGAATCATGCTGCTCGTTGACACCGGGGTGTTCGTCGCCGCCGCTGATCTCGACGATCGTCACAATGAGGCATGCGCTGCCTTACTCGAATCCCACCCGGGTCCGCTCGTCACGACTCCCCTCGTGGCCACCGAAGCCGGCTGGTTGATTCGTAGGCAGCTCGGCATGCACGCCGAAGCTGTGCTCTACCAGGCGATCGCTGAGGGTGGCATCACCGTGATCGACCTCACCGCCGACGACTGGGCCCGGATCGCGGCCCTGCTCGGCACCTACGCCGATATCGGTCTCGATGCCGCCGACGCTTCGATGATCGCCATCGCCGAACGGTTCGACCAGACCACCATCGCCACGCTCGACAAGCGGGACTTCCGCATCGTCCGCCCCTCCCACGTCAACGCGTTCGAACTCCTGCCAGAGGCACCCTGACAGCTCACCGTCGGGGCCCGTTGATTCCACGAGATGGGAGCCGAACTGGGAGCCAGCGGCTGCGCCCTGCGGTGCACGGGCGGCAACGGCATCGTACTATTGGAGCAGCGATTCGGCCCTCGGCGACCAGCGAGACACCGCCTGAATACGCTTTGAAGGCGGGGGAGCCCACCAGGCGCTCAGGCTGCTAGCCATCGACACTCAAGTGCTGGCGCCGTGATACCTGCTGCGATCGGGCCTTCCAGGTCGCATACGGCTACAAGGAAACCGTAGTGGGGCAGCCCCCGAAGCAGGCTCTTTGTGCCATCGACAGGATCAACGGTCCAAAATCTCACCCGTCATACTGTGCTGCCCCCTTTATCTTTGAGGCGTGTCGATGGTCGACGGTCCGGATGATGATGTTGCGGTGCCGGACGCTGCCGGCGAGATGAGGCGTGGCACCATGAACGAGTTGGCGGCTGAGACAGTCTTGGCGCGGTTTGGTCGGGAGCGTCGCTCCCTTGGGTTCGTGGGCGTAGGTCGTTCGGGGCATGACTGGGGTGGGGCGGACGCTGAGGAGTTTCTCGAAGAGGGTGGATTCGGTAACGACTCCGCTGATCGCTGAGATCGGCGGGGCTCCAGGCGGACGGCTCCAGTACGATCAGCCGCATGCCGCTTGAGCGCATCTCCACTGACCCGACGAAGATGGCCGGAGCGCCATGCATACGGGACCTACGGTTTCCCGTCGCCTCGATCGTGGCCGTGGGCGCCGACGGGATGTCCGCCGAGGAGATCGTGGCCGAGCATCCCGCGCTTGAGGCTGCCGACATCGCCGAAGCTCTCGGGCACGCCGTCCTGGCCGCTCGGGGTGGGGCGAGCCGCTGAGCCTCCAGCGGGAAGTTGTCGCTACCCGGCAGCGGAACCGTCAGCGGTCCCGACCAAGCTAGCCCCGAGTGGGAGCCGAACTGGGAGCCAGCGGGTGCACCCGGGGGCGGGCCATCACGCGGCCCGACCGCCATCCTTGAACGAGCGGAGCTCTCCGGCCCGGATTCGCTCTCGGGCGGTGCTTCGGAGCTAGCCGACCGGTGTGTGCTTCCAGGGGTTGATGATGGTGATGCCGGTGTCGTCGAAGTCCTTGGTGCTCCTGGTGGCGAGGGTGGCGCCATGGCTTCGGCAGGTGGCGGCGATCTGGGCATCTGCTGCGCCGATCGGGCGACCGGCAGTGGCGCGGGCGGCGGCGATGTCGGCGTAGTGGGGGGCCGCGGTGAGATCGAACGGGAGCACGCGCTGTTGGAAGTCGGTTGTGATCATGACCTCGACTTGGTCAGCGAGGTTCGATCGACGGCTCCCGACGGGAAGGCGGGCGATGCCGTAGAGCAACTCGGCCACGGTGGTGGAAGCAAGATGCAGATCGGTGGCGATCTGCTGATCAACCCAGTCGATCACCACCAGCGAGGGAGCGGGCCGCATCAGTTCGGAGATGACGTTGGTGTCCAGGACGATCACGACGAGAGATCAGGCTCTCGGGGTAGCTCGGTCCGCTCGGGGGTCTCAAGATCGACGCCACCAACGGAGGCGAACCGTTGATGGATCCTGCTGCCGAGCCCGGACGATTCCGGCTGGGTGGCCAGGGCATGGCGCAGGATGGCACGGACCTCGGCCTCCATGGATCGGCCGTGCTCGGCGGCGCGGATACGGAGTTGATCCCGTAGTCGGTCGTCGAAATCTCGGATGGTCAGGGTGGCCATGTGCTCCTACTCTCCTGTGCCGCCTGCAGTGCTAGCGATGCTAGCACTGCAGGCAATGCTGTGTCTGGCCGAGTCTTGGTGGCGCCCGTTGTTGGGTGGGAGTTCGACTCCTGGAGTCATCACGCGCAGGGGGACGAAAGGTCCCATCAACCTGGCGAGCGACACCGGGATCCAACCCGGCTTGGCCGAACGATGCTGTGACGGCCTCGTCGAATCATGCGCAGAGCCGACCTGATACCCCATCCGGCACCCGACGCCCAGCATCCCATCCTGGACCGGCCCGAACGGTGGTGGACGGTTCGGCCTGGTCAGCGAACGGGCACGAACTCCAGGGGTCGGCCGATGCCCGACGTAGCCGGGAAGTGGCTATTAAGCCCGCCCCCAAAATGGGCCCTAAAACCAGAGGACGGCGGTGGTCTGGTCAGGTGGGATTGCGCTGTACGGGTGGCGGCCTCCGTCGCCTTCGGCGAGGGAGGCGCATGCGTTGGCGAAAAGTGGCGAGGGTGTCGAGCGCGAATGCTCCGGTGAAAGGGCGGCAGCGAGGGTTGGTCCACCGCCTTGAGAAGCCGTGTCGAGCGCCTTGCTGGGCCGTTCAGGGAATCGCTCGCTTGCGTCGAGATGGCGGCGTGGGGGGGCTTCGCAGGGGCTGATGGCGGCCTCGATCCCTGCTTTGGTGCAGCAAAGGCGGAGGAAACGGATGGAGGCTGTGCCCGGAGGGTGGTCAGGTACTGCCCCGGAGCCCTGGCCATCGTCTGCCTTCACGGGGCGGCCGCCGCGCTCGGCGAGCACCTCGCCGTCGAGGCCGGAGGACCCAACCGCGACGACGACCGCAGTGGCGGGGGAGCGGATCGCGTACAGGGCGAGGTTGTGGACACGATCACGCGACAGCCGACGTCGAGCGTCTCGAGTGACCGGAGGTGGCCGCGGCGCTCATCCCAACGGCCGCTGCCCAGGTCCGCGGCCAGCCGGTCGACGGCTCGGTCGACCACGAGCGGGTCGAGCACGGCGAACATCGAGATCCCCGCCCGGACCGTCGGATCGAGCAGAGCTTCGGGGCGGCCCCAGAACGATCCACCTGAGCCCTCGGCGAAGCCGATGGGCACCGGGAAAGGGCAGCGCCTAGATCCGACCGCCGAGTTCCGACGCGACGTCCTCGCTGGTGCCACCGTGGCCGCGTCGGGGCGGCTCGGGGCACCCGAGCGGACGGGTTCGGGCCGGGTTGCGCTAGAACGTGGAACCGGCGGTGCGGCGTGGGCCGGTACTCGCGTCTACGTTGCTGTCCTCCCGAAAGGTGGTTGCCATGGACCAGATCCTCATCGATGACCTGCGGGTGCTGTGCGTGATCGGGGCGCTGGCGCACGAGCGGGAGGCGGCCCAGCCGCTGCGGATCGATGTGGCCATCGGCGCCGACCTGGGTGATGCCGCCCGTTCCGACGACCTCGACGACACCGCCAACTACGGCCTGATCGCGGAGCGGATCGTCGACCACGCCGAAGCCACCAAGCACGTCCTGCTGGAACGGCTCGCCGCCGAGGTGGCCGACCTCGTGCTCGGCTTCGATCGGGTGGAGCAGGTGGACGTCACCGTCACCAAGCTCCGCCCCCCGGTTCCCGTCCCCCTCGGGACCACGGCGGTCCGGCTGGTGCGGGCCCGCCCCGCCCCGTTCGCCGAACCCGCCGACGGGACACGCCGACACCGGGCCGTCATCGCTCTCGGTTCCAACCTGGGCGACCGTGAGGACTACCTCCGCTCTGCGGTGCGGAGCCTCGGGTCGGTCACGGCCATGTCACAGGTGTACGAGACCGAACCGATCGGTGGCCCCGACGCCCAGGGCGCCTACCTGAACATGGTGGTCGCCATCGAAACCGGGCTCGACCCGTTCGCCCTGCTCCGCCATTGTCAGAGCCTGGAGGCCGGCGCCCACCGCCAGCGGGACGTCCACTGGGGACCCCGCACCCTCGACGTGGACATCCTGTTCTACGACGACGCCCGCATCGAGACCGACGCCCTCGTGGTGCCGCACCCCCGGATTGGCGAGCGGCGCTTCGTGCTCGTCCCGCTCAACGACGTCGCCCCCGAGCGCTGCCCCGACGGGTGGGAGACCCGACTGGCCCCCGCGGTGGTGGAGCCGCGTGGCCCCCTCGCCCTGTGAGCGTCAGCGTGACGGTGACCGGCCCGCCCGCCCCGTACCCGGCCCACTCAGCCCAGGACGCGCGCCTCGAAGCGACGCACCTTGGCCGGGTAGTGGACGCGCCCGAACTCCGGCCGTTGGGCCACGACGATCTCCAGGAGCTCGTCGTGCTGCGCCGTCTCCTTCCACGGCAGGGCGATGTAGAGCGGGAGGTCGAACCGGCGCAGGGCGTCGAGGTTCGAGTACACCCGCTTCTGATAGACGTAACGGTCCTCCCACGGCCAGTCCGGCGGGGCGAACCCGGTGCCCGGGTCGAGCACGCAGCGATGCCGGAGCCCGTACCGGTCGGCGTCGGCCAGTCGCTCCTCGAAGAACCCGATCAGGGCCTCGACCGGGTCGACGCGCACATGGTCGAGGGCCCGGGGGTTCGGCCCGGAAAGGAACGGCACCACCACGGGCACGTCGAACTCGGCCGCCACCTCCCACATGGCGTCGGTCTGCATCCCGTCCGCCGCGTTGATCACCGAAGCTCCGGCCTCGAGGGCCCGTCGCATCACCTCGGGTCGCCACGAGTCCACACTGATCGGGACCCCCAGGTCGGCGAGGGCGGGCACGATCTCGGCCAGCCGCTCCCACTCCGTCTCCCAGGGCACCACCGACGCCGCGTCGGTACTGCCCTGACCGCCCAGGTCGATCCCGTCCGCCCCGTCGACCAGCAGCTGACGGGCCCGTCGCACTGCCGTCTCCGGAGAATCCACGATCGAGTCGACGTTGAGCGAGTCCGGGCTCGCGTTCACCACACCGTAGAGGAACACGATCGAGGAGCGTACCGATGATGGAGCGGGCGACCGGAACCGGTGGCGGAGTCCGCCGGTTCGCCGCCACCGACCGGACCATCGCCGACGTCGTGGCGGCCAAACGCGGCCGTACCGTGGCCGTCTGCATCCCCTGCCGCGACGAGGGGGCGACCATCGGGTCACTCGTGCGGTCCGTCCGCTCCACCCTGATGACGGACGGCGCCGTCCACGGGGGCCGGGCCCCCGAGGGCGGCCCGCCCCTGGTGGACGAGCTGATCGTGATGGACGACAACAGCATCGACGACACCGCCGCCGTCGCCACCGAGGCCGGAGCCACCGTCGTCCCCATCGACGACATCCATCTCCGCCACGGCGGCGGGGCCGGCAAGGGCACCGTCCTGTGGGCCAGCCTGCTGGCCTCGACGGCGGACATCCTCGTGTGGATCGACGGTGACCTCACCAGCTTCGAACCCGCCTGGGTGGCCGGTCTGGCGGCCCCCCTCCTCACCGACCCCAGCGTCGCCCTGGTCAAGGCCGACGCCCACCGCCCCCAGGGCCGGGGTGGGGGAGGGCGCACCACCGAGCTCGTGGTCCGTCCCCTCCTGTCGCTCTACTTCCCCCGTCTGGCCGGCCTCCACCAACCCCTGGCCGGGGAGTACGCGGTCCGGCGGAGCGTCGTCGAACAGCTCCCGTTCCGTCAGGGCTGGGGCGTCGAGATCGCCCTGCTCATTGACATCGCCCACCGCTGGGGCCCCGAAGCGATCGCCCAGGTGGAGCTCGGGGTGCGGGAGCATTCCCACCGGCCCCTCGAATCGCTGAGCGTCCAGGCGGCCGAGGTGATGGCCACCATCCTCGACCGGATCCCGGACGGCTCCCTCCTCCCCAGCGGCCCACCCGTCCTGCGGCGACCCGACGGGTCGGTGGTGGCCCTCAACCTGGGCGAACGACCGCCGGTGGCCTCGCTGGCCGGCCGGGGCAACGGGGTCAGCCTCGGGGCCACACCCGGGGGAAACGGGGCGAGCCGTCCAGGTCGGCCCCATCCGTGAGCCCGACGGTGTGACGGAACGGCTCCGGTGACGACGGGCGGAGATAGAAGGTGACGTCGTCGCCGGCGAAGCGGACCGAGGCCGCCCGCCGCATCCGGTCGGCCGAAACGTTCCCCGTGGATCCGTGCAGGGTCATCCAGTGGTGGATGATCACGTCCCCGGGGCCGGCCTCGAACCGGACGATGTCGTAGGCGTCGGTATCGGCGTCGATCGGGGGCAGGTCGGCCAGACCGTCGTATTCGAGCCCGGGGATGCGGGACGCGCCCGTCATGGTCACGAAGTCGCTGGGCTTGTAGGTGGTGCCCCAGCGATGGCTGCCCCTCACGTACCCCATGGCGCCGCTGGCCACGGTGACCTCGTCGACGGGCACCCAGCAGACCGCCACCTTGGTGCCCTGCAGCACCCAGAACGGCTGGTCCTGGTGCCACGGGGTACGCACCGAGGAGCCCGGTTCCTTCAGGAACAGCTGGTCGCTGTACAGATTGACCCGGGTGCTGTCGGTCAGGGAGGCCACGATCGGGGGCAACGGCCCAGTGACGTGCAGGGCGCGGAGGCCCTCGTGCCACGAGCAGGCGTCGGTCTCCACGATGCTGCGCCCTGACGGGGTGTGCCCCGCTTCGACGGCCAGGGTGCCGGGGTCGACCCGTTCCAGCAGGTCCCGCATGATGCCGACCATCTCACCCCGGGCCCCGGCCCGGCTCGCCCCGGTGGCGTAGGCGTCGCGGTCGACCTCGTCGGGGCGGTCGAAGACCTCCTGCATGGCGACGCGGAGCTGGTCGACCCACCCCAACGGGATGATGTCACGGAGCGCCACCACCCCGTCCCGGTGGTACGTGGCGATTTCCTCGGCAGTGAGTTCGCGAACGGCTGGGACCATGATCCACCCCCTGGATTTCCCGGCCGTTGCCCGTGGCGGTGACCCCCTGGCGGTGCCGCCGCCCGGACCGTCCTCCCCGGGACGCGATACCGGCCGGCCGGTGTCCTGAAAGTCTACGTTCGGGACGCCCCGCCCTCCAGCCCGGGCGGTGGCGGCCCTGAAGACCGGCTCATCAGGGCCGACTGGAGTCGGGTGACCACGCCGGTGCCCTGAACGAGCACGAAGGAGGTCACCACCGCGACCGCCGGGATCACCCCGAGCTCGAGCTGGAGGCCGAACATCATGGTGGTGAACACCATCACCATCAACGGGAGCGGGACGACAGCCACCGCCACCGCGGCCGCCATGGCCGGTGCGGCCACGTGCAAGGGAACGGAGGGAATGGCCACGTGCACCAGCGTGCCGCACACGGCGCCCATGAAGATCAGCGGAAAGATCGGGCCACCGAAGAACCCCCACCGCATCGACAGGGTGAAGGTGACGATCTTACCGACGATGACCGCGGCCAGCAGGCTCACGCTCACCCCGGCCCCGCCGGCGAGGATACCGGTCAGCTGGTCACGACCCGAGAACAAGGTCAGGGGCAGGGCATACCCGATGGCGGCGATCACCACCCCGCTCACCGTGGCCCTGAGCAACGGGTCGGTCACCCGGTTGGCCAGGCGGGCCGAGACCCCCATGACCAACAGCGTGAGCGTTCCCAGAACGGCGCCCGCCACCCCGAAGGCCACGGCGAGGAGGATCCAGCGCACCTCCAGGTCGGTGGTGCCGAGGTCGTACAGGTCGAGGAACGGGGTGCCCACCGTCGGGTAGAGCACGGCCACCGCCGCGGTGGCCGAGACGATCCCCGGGAGCAGGCGATGGGGGGCGGCCTGCCATCGAGTGTTGTTCACCTCGGACGCCATGATCGGCCCGGCGAACGGGAAGACCCCGAGCCCGCCGAACACCCCGGAGATGCCGGCGTAGGTGAGATCCTCGGTGGTTTCCGGCCTCCCCGGCTCGATCCGGTCGCCCACCGCAGTGCCGATGGCTCCGCCCACCGTGCCCAGTGGAGCCTCCGGGCCGACGGATGCTCCACCGACCAGGCTGACCAGGCCGAGGGCGCCGAACTGGAAGCCCCGTTGCCACGGCACCCGGCCCTCCACCATCTCGGCGATGAAGTTCGGGTCCGCCCCGTCGATCGTCATCCAACGCCGCAGCAGGCCGACCGCGACCGCCGCGGCCAGCACGATGGCCACCGCCGACCACGAACCGGAGAAATACCCCATCGGGGTCTCGCCTTCACCCCACAGCCGGCCGGTCACGGCGTGCTCTAGGGCCAGGAACACCAGGCAGCAAACCGCCGATATGAGACCCACCACGACCGAGCCGGCGATCACCCGCCAGAAGTGACGTGTCGCGAACGGCTCGGCCATGGCGTCAACGTAGGGCGGATGCCGGTGGTGCGCTAGCGCTGCGGGCCTTTGTCCGTCCCCCGACCCGGGTCGGGGGGCCGGGGGCGGAGCTGTAGGTCCGCCGGATGGGCGGCGTGGCGCGTACACTGCCGGCAAGCGAAGGGGAGTATCCCTCGAGGCTCGTCGTCATCACGGTCCGTTCAGGGCCCGGGGAGTCTGTTCTGCCGGGAGCCTCACGCCTCGGTTGGGACGGAGAGACCTTCAAACCCACCTAACCGCCTTCCGACGGAGGATGGATCGTGCCCCTTCAGCTCGCTGCCGAACTCAGCGGCAACCACCACAGGTTCGTCAGTGTCGACGTGCCCGTATGGGCCTGGGTCGGTCTCCTGGCCATCATCCTGCTGCTGCTCGGGTTCGACCTCGTCCGCCACCGAGACGACCACGAGCCCACCTACCGGGAATCCACGATGGAGACCCTCGGCTGGATCGCTTGCGGTCTCAGCTTCGGTGGGGTGGTGGCCTGGGCGTGGGGATCCGAGGCCTTTGGCGAATACCTCAACGGCTACCTTATCGAGAAGGCTCTCAGCGTCGACAACGTCTTCGTCTGGTCGATGATCTTCTCCAGCATGGCCATCCCCCTGCGGTACCAACACCGGGTGCTGTTCTGGGGGATCTTCGGCGCCCTGGTGTTCCGGGCCGCGTTCATCTTTGCCGGTTCCGCCCTGATCCTGCGGTTCTGGTGGCTGCTGGTCATCTTCGGGCTGTTCCTTGTCTACACCGGTGTCCGGGTCATCCGGCACCGCGACGACGAGGGAGAGGCCGGTACCACCCGCGGCCTCGGCCTGCTGAAACGAGTCATCCCGGTCAGCGAGGAGTTCAACGGGCACAACTTCTTCACCGTCAAGAACGGGGTCCGCATGGCCACCCCTCTGCTCGCCGCCCTGGTGGTCGTCGAGTTCACTGACATCGTCTTCGCCGTCGACTCCGTACCGGCGATCCTGGCCGTGTCGCGCGAGCCGTTCCTGGTGTTCGCCTCGAACGCCTTCGCCATCCTCGGTCTGCGGGCCATGTATTTCCTGCTGGCCAACGCCAAGGAACGCTTCCACTTCCTGTCCCACGCCCTCGGCGCCGTGCTGATCTTCGTCGGGGTCAAGATGACCTTCTCGCACTGGTACCACATGAACACGTACCTGTCGCTGGCCATCATCGCCAGCATCCTCGTGGCCGGCATCGCCGCCAGCCAGTGGCGGGTGGCCCGTCTGGCCATCGGTATCCACGACGAGCACCACTAGCACAGCACCTAGCCGAAGCGGACCGTCTGGCCGTGGCCCGGCGGTCCCCTCCCGGGCTGGACCCGGCTCTCGGCCGGTGACCCCGCCCTCTTGAGCGGTGACTTCGGTTTCAGGTCGCCAACCGCCAGCCGTCAGCGTCGCCGATCAGTTCGAACGGGACGCAGTGGGGGATGGCCGGGTGCCACGGCCACGGCGCGGCCCCGGTGAGCGAAGGCAGACCGAGGGCGAGGATGCCGCTGTGGGACACCACCAGCACGGTCTCGCCCCGGAAGCGATCGGCCAGCTGGTCGGCAGCCCGCCGGACCCGGTCGACCACGGTCTGACCGGCCTCGCCGCCGGGCGGGCGGACGTCGAGATCTTCGGCCGTCCAGGAGTCGAGCACGGCCTCCAGGCGGGGATCGTCCAGGGCCGCCCCGGCCAGCTCGCCGAGGTCGAACTCCCGGAGCTCCGGAACCACGGTGGCCCGCACGGTCAGCCGGTCGGCCACCACCGCGCCCGTCTCCACGGCCCGGGTCAGGGGACTGGTCATCACCGCCGCCACCCGCCGGCCGCTCAGCTGGTCGGCCAGGACGGTCGCCTGGACCCGCCCCCGGTCGGTGAGCCGGGGTCCGACCCCGGCCCCGTCGCCGGGCTGGGCCCGGGCGTGAGCGTGACGGACCACGAGCAACGTCACCGGACAGTGAAGGTCGGACACGGCCAAAGCCTAGGTCAGCGGTCCGTCCCCGGGCCGCTCCGGGGACGGTGCCGGTCTCCGATCCCCCATCCGCGGCGGCCCGGGATCGAAGGTGGAGGTCACGGATCCCCCACCGGCCGACAACGCGGCCACGGTCCCATCGTCGGGGCGACGTCACGGCGACCCCGAACGACGCCCGCCCGTCAGATCCGGCCGCGGAGGTAGGGACGGGCGGCGGCCACCACGGCGTCGAACCGGCGGCGGTCGAGCACGGCCCCTTCCCGGCGGACCTTCGCCGGGTCGAGCCGTAGCAGCCGATCCAGCCTGATCTCGCTCGGACGACCCCGGGGGTCCCACACCCCGGGGCCGACGTCGAACCAGTGACGACCCCACTGGGCCTCGTCGTCGGCGTCGCGGCCGTGGTCCTTGCTGGTCATGAACAGGGCGGTGAGCTCGGCGCCCGACCGACCGATCACCAGGACGGGCCGGTCCTTCCCCCGGGTCGGGTCGTCCTCGAACGGCACCCAGGCCCACACCACCTCGCCCGGATCGGGGTCGCCGTCGAGATGGGGTTCGTACTCGATGGCCGGTATGCCGCGCCTGCGTCGTGCCATGGACCTCGATCCTAGGGGCCGGCGACGCCCCGCCCGCCGCCGGCGAGCCGTCGCCCCCGGTCCGCTGGGACTAGCATCGGCCCCGATGAGCATCTACGACCACGACGTGTCCACCCTCCAGGGTCAGCCCGCCGACCTCCGCGACTACGCCGACCAGGTGGCCCTGATCGTCAACGTCGCCTCGAAGTGCGGGCTCACCCCCCAGTACTCGGCCCTCGAAGCCCTCCAGCAGCGCTACAGCGACCGGGGGTTCACCGTCCTCGGCTTTCCCTGCAACCAGTTCGGGGCTCAGGAACCGGGGACACCGGACGAGATCGAGACCTTCTGCTCCACCACCTACGGCGTCACCTTCCCCATGTTCGCCAAGGTCGACGTCAACGGCGACCAGCGGGACCCCCTCTACGGGGAGCTGACTCAGACCGCCGACGCGGAGGGGGCGGCCGGGGACATCCAGTGGAACTTCGAGAAGTTCCTCGTCGCCCCGGGCGGGGAGGTGGTGGCCCGGTTCCGGCCCCGCACCGAGCCTGACGCCGACGAGGTCATCACCGCGATCGAGGCCAATCTGCCCTGACCGGTTTTTTTCGGCCCAGATGAAATGATGGGGCCGGTGGTTGACAGGTATGGATTGTGCAAACCCTCCAATCCCCCGCCCCGGCCACCCACCGGCCCGGTGCCGTCGCCGCCGACGAACCGTCGGGCGACCGGGTGATGGCCGACGGTTCCGACCCGACTCCCACCGGCCCCGCCGCCGACGACCCCCGGGTGGTGCGGTTCCGGTCGGTGTACGAGGCGAACTACGGCCCCATCGACGGCTACTGCCGCCGCCGGCTCCCCCCGGACGCCGCTGACGAGGCGGTCAACGAGGTCTTCGTGGTCGCCTGGCGCCGCCTCGACGACCTCCCGCCGGACGGCGAGGTCCGGCCGTGGCTGTTCGGCGTGGCCCGCAACGTTGTGGCCAACGCCTCACGGTCGGACCGGAACCGCCGTCGCCTTACCGAGCGTCTCACCGCTACGCCCGGCACCGCCCCCACCGCCCCGGCCGCCGATCAGCACGGTGTCGACGGCGTGGTCGCCGCCCTGGAACGCCTCGGCGGCAACGACCAGGATCTCTTGCGCATGGTGGCCTGGGACGGCCTGTCCCTGGCCGAGGTGGCCTCGGTGCTCGATTGCACCGTGAACGCGGCCACCATCCGTCTGCACCGGGCCCGTCGCCGTCTCAGCGATGCCCTCCTGGACGAGGGCATCGATCACCAACATCCCCCGACCGCCCGGTCGGCGTCCGACGCAGCCCGCGTTCCCGAGGAGTCGTAGTGACCGATCACTCCATCCCCGATGCGATCCCGAACGTCACCCCCGGCTCCGAACCGGGCCGCCATCTCGATCCGATCGAGCTGCTCGCCCGGGCCAATCCAGTTCCCCCATCAACCACCGGCGCGGCCGCCACCCCTGAGGCCCGTCGACGTTTCCAGGAGATCATCATGACAACCCCCACCCCCGACCGGTCGACCCCCGACCCGATCGCTGAACCCGTGAACGTTCCCGAGCCCGGGTTCGCTCCCCCCACCATCGCCGCCCTCACCGCCTCCGAACAGCGCCGCGGCCGGCTGCGCCGCTGGGGCGTGCCCGCCACCGCGGCGGCCGCGGCGGCCGCGGTGGTTGCCGCCGGCGTCGCCGTCATCCTGCCGGGATCCACGCCCGCGGCGGCGGAGGCCATGGTTTCGGCGGCCCAGACCACGGGCTCGGCCGAGTCCGGCTCCGTGGTCATCACCGCCAACATGGCCAGCGGCGGCGAGGCCGGCAACTTCGAGATGGTCAGCCACTTCGACGGCGACGACCTGACGATGATCCTCGAGCCGGGTGAGGGCCTCGACCCCGCGGATGAGTTCGATCAGGTCGAGCTGCGCCTCGTCGATGGGGTGGCCTACTTTATGGATGACACCGGGGCCTGGTACTCGGTGGACGACCCGGCCGTCACCTCGGTGGTGTCCGGCCTGGCCCCCATCGACGTGAAGGACCAGGTCGCCTCCGGCCTGATCGACATCGCCACCAACGCGGAGAACGCCGAGGAGGTGGAGCCGGGTCACTACACCGCCACCACCACGATGGCCGAACTGGCCGACCTCATCCCCGCCAACCCCGTCCTCGACGGAACGAGCGGGTTGGAGGCGAACGAGGTGGACCGCGAGCTCCCGCCCGAGCTGGCCGGCCAGCAGGTCAATCTCGACATCCGCTTGGACGACACTGACCAGATCGACATCGTGACCTTCACCGGGGTCGATCTCACCGACGAGCAGGGCACCCCCGTCTCGGCCGAGGTGGTCGTCGACTTCCAGGACCTCGGCGTTCCCCAGGACATCGAGGCCCCGGCCTCGGCCCAGCCGGTCGACCTGTCGGACCAGGCCGCCCGCGACTAGACGCCAGGATCGATCGGTTCACCGGTCCCCTCCACCACAACCGATCGAGCCGGGCCATGAGCGGCCCCGGTCCCCGGTATCCCCGGGGCCGGGGCCGCCGACGCGAACCGGCCCCGGGCGGGCTAACGGGATCCGTTGGAATCTCCGGCCGTCCCGGAGCGTGAATCGGCCGGTGCCGGCGGCGGCGGCTACGATCCGGGGCAGCCGACCGGGAGGGCGCATGCAGACCGACACCATGACCATTGAGGCGACCGACGGGGCGCGAATCCACACGGCCCGCTGGCTGCCCGATGAGGGCACCCCGGTGCGGGCGGTGCTCCAGATCGCCCACGGCATGGCCGAGCACTCCCAGCGCTACGAGCGTTTCGCCCGGGCGCTCACCGGGGCCGGGTACGCCGTCTACGCCAACGACCACCGCGGCCACGGCCAGACGGCCGAGTTCAGCGGGAACCGGGGCTACTTCGCCGACGGTGCCGGCTTCGACCGGGTGGTCAAGGACATGGCCGAGGTGACCGCCCGGGCCCGGGCCGAGCAGCCCGGCAAACCGGTGGTCCTGTTCGGTCACAGCATGGGGTCGTTCCTGTCCCGGGCCTACGTGCTCCGCTACGGCGACGACCTCGCCGGCCTGATCCTCTCCGGCACCGGCGGCTCGGGCCGGCGCCTGTCCAAACTGGCCCTCTGGCTGGCCCGGGCCGAGGCCCGGATCCGGGGCAGGCAGGCTCCCAGCACGATGCTGAGCAAGATGACGTTCGGCTCGTTCAACCGGGAGTTCAAACCGAACCGGACCGACTTCGACTGGCTGTCGCGCGACGACGCCGAGGTGGACGCCTACGCCGAGGACCCGTGGTGCGGCGAGGTCTTTACCACCGGCTTCTTCGTCGACCTGTTCCGGGCCAGTGGGCCCATCAACGACGACGACGTCGTGGCCAGCGTGCCCAAGGACCTCCCCATCCTGCTGATCTCCGGGGACATGGACCCGGTCGGTGGGGAGCTGGGGGAAGGGGTCATCGAGGTGGCCGAACAGTACAAGCGGCTGGGGGTCACCGACGTGACCGCCGAGCTGTACCCCGGGGCCCGCCACGAGCTCCTCAACGAGACCAACCGGGACGAGGTCACCAACGACGTCCTGACCTGGCTCAACAACCACCTGCCGAAGGACTGACCCGGATCTCCCGGGTCAGGGCAACCCGGTCCAGGAAGGCCCGGTCGTGGGACACCACGATCAGGGTCCCGTCGAAGGAGTCCAGGGCCTGTTCCAACTGTTCGATCGCCGGCAGGTCCAGGTGGTTGGTGGGCTCGTCGAGGATAAGCAGGTTGGCCCCGTTGGCCATGAGCTGGGCCAGGGCGGCCCGGGTCCGTTCCCCCGGCGACAGTGAACCCGCCGACCGGTTGATGTGGTCCCCCACGAGGCCGAACTTGGCCAGGAGCGATCGGACCTCGGCGATGTCGTCGCCGGTGGCGTCCTGGAACGTCTCGACCAGGGGCCGGTCGCCGACGAGCTGGTGGCGCACCTGCTCCACCTCGCCCACCACCACCCCGGCACCCCGGGTCACCGCCCCCGCGGTGGGGGTAACCCGGCCGGTGATCAAACCGATAAGGGTCGACTTGCCGGCCCCGTTGGCTCCCACCAGACCGACCCGTTCGCCGTACTCGATCATGAGGTCGAGCGGTCCCAACCGGAAGGAGCCCCGACGGACCTCGGCTCCGCTGAGACGCACCACCACGTCGCCGCTCCGGCCCGGGTTGGGGAGCTCCAGGCGGAGCTGCCACGGTTCCCACGGCTTGTCGACCTGCTCCAGCCGTTCCATGGCCCGCTCGGTCTGGGCCGCCTTGGCGGCGAGATGCTCGGTCTGGTTGATCTTGAACGCCTTGACGAACTTGTCGCGCTCGTCGCCGACCGAGCGGCGGGCCTTGCCGATGCCCTGCTGGGCCCATTCCCGCTGCTGCTGGGCCCGGTTGGCCAGGGAACGGCGGTCCTGGTCGTAGCGGTGGTAGCGGTCCCAGGCGTGCTGGTGGGCCACCTTCCGTTCCTCCTGGTAGGCGGCCCAGCCGCCCCCGAACACCGTGAGCCGGTGGGATGCCTCGTCGAGCTCGGCCACCTCGGTGACCACCCGGTCCAGGAACCGCCGGTCGTGGCTCACCAGCAGCATCCCGCGGTCGGTGCCCAGCACCCACCGTTCCAACCGTTCGAGGCCGTCGAGGTCGAGATCGTTGGTGGGCTCGTCGAGCAGGTAGACGTCGAACTGGGACAGGAGGAGCGCGGCCAGGCCGACGCGGGCCGCCTCACCCCCGGAGAGCCGGCGGAGGTCGTGGCCCAACAGGCGTTCGTCGAGGCCCAACTCGGCGCACGTCTCGCCCAGGCGGGCGTCGAAATCGGCGGCGCCGAGGGCCAGCCACCGCTGCCAGGCCTCGTCGTAGCGGTCGTCGGCGCCGGGCGAACCGTCGGCCAGGCCGGCGGTGGCCGCCTCCAGGGCGGCTTCGGCCGCGGCCACCCCGGTCCGGGCCCGGAGCTCGTCGGCCACCGTCCGGTCCGGCGCGTCCAGTGGGTACGCCACCGGTTCGGTCTCCTGACGGAGCCAGCCGACGGCGGCCCCGTGGGGCGTGACCCGGACCTCGCCGGTGTCCAGGGCGACCGCTCCGGCCGCCGCCGCGAGCAGGGTGGACTTGCCGGCCCCGTTGGGACCGACGAGGCCGATGCGGTGCCCGGGTGACACCGACAGGTCCACCCCTTCGAGGACGGGGTGGCCGCCACGGGACACCGACACGTCGAGCAGGGACAGGCTGGCAAGCAAGAGGAACCTCCGGGAACGGGTGGACGGGAACGGAGCGGTCCTCAGCTGAGCATGACGCCCATGGTGGCAGACCGGCCGGCCGGCGCGCCAGGGACTTATGGTCGCCCGCCGCCGGCGGGGCCCCGGAGGGTCAGATGGAGCGGCCGGCCGCCTTCCAGTACTCGTCCTTGAGCAGCCGCTTGTACAGCTTCCCGGTGGGGTGGCGGGGCAGCTCGTCCCGGAAGTCGATGGAACGGGGGCACTTCACGTCGGCCAGCTGGCTGCGGCAGTAGGTGATCAGCTCCTCACTCAGGGCCGCGGCCTCAGCATCGTCGGCGGGCATGGTGGCCGGCTGGACCACGGCCTTGACCTCTTCACCGAAGTCGTCGTTGGGTACGCCGAACACGGCCACGTCCACCACCTTCGGGTGGGTGACGAGAGCGTTCTCCGCCTCCTGCGGGTAGATGTTCACCCCGCCTGCTGTTACGCGGTCGTCTACCCGCTAGTACGCTAGGTGGCATGAGCGCCGAGATTGCCGAACCCATTAGTGCTAATTCGATCACCCTAGGTCCCAAATCGATGCTTGTTGACGTGAGTTTCTCCACGGGCAACAATCCGGCCGTCGTGCCCTGCTACGTCCGATTCTCCACCACGGACGGCGACAACAAAACCAAACGGTCCGTCGAGCGCCAACGCGACGACATCATTGTCGGCACACGCGACATGCTCCCGGACTACCTTTCGGCCCGCAATTTGGGCCACGACGGGTACGTGCTCCGTTTCTACGTCGACGACGACCTTTCAGGGTCAAATCCGGCCGTCGTTCGGCCCGCATTCGACCGGCTCCGCAGCGACATCGCCTCGGACGCATTCATTTCCGTTGGCCTCGTCGTCACATGGAAAGTGTCGCGGCTATCCCGACAGGCCGCCCAAATCATTGATTTCAGCCAAACGGCATGGCGGCATCGCGTGGCCAATGTGTTCACGACGTCCGGCCGCGGCAAATCATGGTCCCTCGCCCCGGGCGGGCCCATCCACGAGTTCCAGACCGAGGGCATCCGCGCCTCACTGGAAGCGGAGCAATTGGGGCAGGACATTCGCGACCAACGAATGCAAGCCGAGAACGATGGCATCTTCACTGGCGCATTTCCCCTTTGGGGCTATGTCCGCTATCGCAACGATTCTGATTTGACGACAAGCGAGAACCGGGCCAAGCGCGAGGCGTGTGGCGGGATCGTTGTCGACGAGTCGCGCCGAGCGGCCGCGACCGAAATCTATCGACGCGTCATCGATGGTCGGAGCCTCGGCGCCATCGCTCAATGGCTCAACGCCGAAGGCGAGACCGATCGGTCTTTTCTCACCCTGCGCGGTGGCCATTGGACCGGGGGGGCGATCAGGCAATGGCTCACCTGCTGGACTCAAATCGGATGCAACAACCACATTGTCGCGGATGAGCACACTGGCGAAAGGCCAATGAACCGGCGCACCAACGCTCGGCCGACACCTGGCCGGTGGGAGCCGCTGGTCACTCCGGAAACGCGCCTCGCCGCGCTGGCCATGATTGGCAAACGGACCGAGGTCGTCGACGCGAACGGGCGGACCAGGGTCCGGATCGGCTCGCGGAACCGGCCGGACCAGCGGCATTTGCTCACAAACCGATTCGCGTTTTGTGGCGTTTGCGGACAGGCGATGTCGGTGACGAGCCGAGAACGTTTTGTGCCCGCGCGCCTGCGCGGCACGGTCCCTCCGGCCCGATCTGTCGGCCTGCTCTGCTCGGATCGGACCGGCCGGCCCGGATGCGGCAACCGGATCATCGGCCTCCACGACGAGGTTTTCGCCGATGGCGTCGAAACGATCGGCATCACCCGCGCCGTGGTCACCTTCCTTTTCGACCAGATCGGCGACATTTCGGCGGAGGCGCTGGCCGAATCCCGCGACAATGCCGCGGCCGCGGCGGCATTGGACGATGTCCGCCGACGCCAGCAATCGATTGACGAGCGGATGTCGATGCTGGTCGACCAGCTTGGCTCGGCCCGATCGGCCGCATTGAGTGACCGGATCCGAGCGGCATTGTCCGATCTGGACGCGCAAGCGGCCGAGCTGGAAGCGACCGCGGCGAGACTCCGCAGCGGCCTGGACTCACCCGCGCCGTCATCGGCGACAATCTCCGCCCTGGAATCAGTCGACGCGTTTTGGTCGGCGCCGATCAAGCGCCAAGCCGAGGCGATGCGAATCGTGCTGTCCGCTGTCGTCATCGATCCGCCGACGCGACGCGGGCGCGTGCCGCGGGGCGCCGACATGGACCGCGTGCGGATTTTTTGGGCGACCGCTGCGGACCGGGCCGAGCTGGCCGAGCTGGCCGAGCGACGCGGATTCGCCTTGGCGCTCTGAGCCTCATGGCCACCAGCGCCGGCTCCGGGGCCGAGGGCCGAGGGCTCCGGCTCCGAGCCGAATGGCCACCAGTGCCGGCTCCGGGCCGAGGGCGCCGGCTCCGAGCCACCAGCGCCGGCTCCGGGGCCGAGGGCCGAGGGCGCCGGCTCCGAGCCGAATGGCTCACCAGTGCCGGCTCCGGGCCGAGGGCGCCGGCTCCGAGCCGAATGGCTCACCAGTG
>JBKECK010000112.1:0-32759 GCA_047974625.1 Acidimicrobiales bacterium | reverse complement strand
CTGAGGGAACGGGAGCATGCCCCGCCCGTCGTCGGGCGACATGTCCTTCAGCTGGGAGGCGTCACTGACCCACTGTTTCAGCAGGGGCCGGTTCAGCCGGTAGTCGTCCGGGCTGTCAGCGTCGGCGGCGAGGGCCGACAGGTCCAGGTAGTTCTCGACGTTGAAGGCGTCGTCGTTCGGGTCGGTTCCCGGGCCCAGGTAGACGGGCAGGGTCGCCCCGGCGAACACGGTGCGGGTGGCGAAGTGGGTGAGGTTCGGGGCCTCGCCCGCGGTGAGAGCGGCCTCGAAGTTCTCGCCGTAGTCGAGGCTGCCGTCGTTGATCACGTGGCAGCTCATGCACTGATTCTGGAACAGTTCGTAGCCGGCCGCAGCTTCTTCCTCGGTGGGCACCTCGGCCGGAGTGGCCTGATTGTCCAACCACTGGTCGAAGTCCTCCCGGGGAAGGGCGATGGTGGACATCCGCATCCGGGCGTGGGACATGCCGCAGAACTCCGTGCACCAGCCCGTGTACTTGCCCGGATTGTCGGCCTGGAGCGCCCAGGTGTGCCAGCGGCCGGGGACCGTGTCCCGCTTGCCGTTCAGGCGGGGGATCCAGAACGAGTGGATCACGTCACGGGAGGTCAGGACCAGATCGACCTGTTCACCAGCCGGGATCACCAGCTCGTTGGCGGTGGCCACGTCATCACGGTCGAGGGCGATGTTGAGGGGCAGCTCTCGGTCGGCGTCGTCGACCACGCCGTCACCGTTGGCGTCGGCGAAGAAACCGTCACCGTCGATGTCATAGCGGTACTCCCACCACCATTGCTGGCCGATGACCATCACCTCGAGGCCGTCGTTCTTTTCCTCCAGCGACCAGATGCTGGCCACCACTGGGATGCAGATGACGGCCAGGACCAGGGCCGGGGCGATCGTCCAGGCGATCTCGAGGCGGAAGTTGCCGTGGGTCTGGGCCGGCAGGTCCTCGGGGTCGTAGTTGTCGGGGCTCACCCGGTTCCGGAGGGCCAGCCAGATCGTCCCGCCGATGACCAGGACGAACACGACGCCCATGATCCCCCAGATGGGCATCATCAGGGAATCGATCTGCTCGGCCTTGGGACCGCGGGGCTCGAAGGTGTTCAGCGGCTTGTCGTCGGCGCAACCGGCCACGACCAGAGCGGTGACCGAGGCCAGCAGGCTCAGGCGAAACCCGCGGGATCGGCGGCGGGGCCGGCCGGCCCGGGCGCTGGGGGCAGCAGCGTCACGGTCGATGGTCACTCGCCTTGGCCTCCTTCGACGTCGGCGTGATCGGCCGAGTCGGTCTCGTGATGTCCGATGGGGCGCTCGCCGACAACGGCGCCGACGACCCCACCGGCCAGGACGGCGATGGCCCCCAGGGCCACGACACCGCTGATGATCGATCGGGGGGCGTTCGACTTGGCGATGGCGATCGCCAGGGCGAACACGATGGCGGCGGCCACCCCCGCGAAGATGGTGGAGGCCGTGGGACTGCTGAGGGCGAGCATCACCCGGGACAGGGCCAGCACCAGGAAGGCCGCCGCCACCATGGCCAGCACCGGCACCTCGAACGGCGAGGCCAGGCGGCTGCGGATGGCGGCGTTGACGTCGGGATCACCGGTAGCCCGGTCGGACCAGTCGAGTATCAGCCACTCGATGGCCACCGCGAAGAGGACCACCAGGCCGAGGATCAGGAAGGCGCTGGACACCGCGACGCCGAGCACCACTGCGGCCAACCCGAAGGCGGCCAGGGGGCCCCAGTAGGAAGGGACCCGGGGGGTGCTGACGGTGAGGGCGTGATCGGCCCCGACGGACTCGGCGGCCAGCTCGGCCGACCCGTCCCGGATGACCAGATTGAGCAGCCCGAGCAGGAACATGACGGCGGCGATCGTCAACAGGATGGTGTAGCCGGTGAGATCACCGACCGCGCCCTTGTAGCCGATGCTGATCACACCGACCAGCGATCCGCTGCTGAACAGGCCGTACAGCCAGGCGCCGACTAGGGACCCGGCCGACAGGCCGAAGAGGAACTTGGAACCCCAGGTGAACATCGTTTCTCGACCTACTCCTCGACCACTACTTGCTGATGTAGACGACGTACCACAGCAGGGTGTAAACCCCGGCCGACACGAACCAGAAGATCGCCGAGCTCAGCACGCCCTCGGAGTCCCGGGCGGAGTAACCCCCGCCCAGGGTCCGCAACAGGGTCAGAGCCATGAAGGCCATCGCCGCCAACATCACGGCAATCTGGGTACCGATCAACAGGTACATCAGGGACGCCGCTTCACCGTCGCCGGCGGGCGTCTCGAGCAGGGTGAGCAGGTAGGCGGTCTGGGCCACCTGAGCAAACCCGAACAGGATGGTTAGGGAGAAGGCGATGTAACTGTTCGCCTTGTCGTTGTTGCGCACCGCCTGGATGGTCCAGCCAGCGGAGATCACCGACATGACGATCGTGATCAGCATGAAATTGGGCTGGGTCAGCGGGATGTCGGCCGGGAGCCACGACTCGCCGGAGGCCCGCACCGGGGCCCGGACCGACAGGTAGTAGCCGACCATGGCCCCGTAGCCCACAAGGACGGCCGCGGACACCAGGGAGGTGGCCAGCAGGAGCAGCCTCGGTCGGGCCGGTTCCGGAGCGTCGACGTACTCCGGGATGATGTCGTGGGGGTTCTCGTGAGCGTTGTAGTACGCCGAGATGTCAGTCATTGCTCTCCTCCGACCCGCCGCTGCTCACGCCGGCCAGTTCTGCGGCCCCGCCGTCGGTGTCCTCCTCCTCGGGGGGCACGACCATCCCGTCGTCGGCCAGGGGGGTGGCCGAGCGGACGATCGGGGCCGAGGCGAAGTTGCCGAACGAGGGGGGCGAATCGGTGGCCCATTCCAGGGTGACCCCGGTCCAGGGGTCGCCGCCGGTCGGACGGCCCGACCCGGAGGCGACCCGGGCGGCCTCCAAGGCGATGATCACGGCGGCGGCGAGGACGGCGAGGGTTCCCAGGAAGGCGAGCAGGTTACCGAACTCGACCGAGTCGCCACCGGCCAAGCTGGGGTACGGGAGGGCCGGTTGATCGTCGATCCCGGCCAGCACGGCCCCGGCGCCGCCGACCACAGCTCCACCCGCCGCCAGGAGCATGGCGGCGAAGACCACGGTCGAACCCAGGGTGCGACCCCACAGCTTCGGCGCCCAGTTGGCGAGACCGGCCACGATGGCGGTCACGGTGGCGCCGATCACCACGGCCCGGATCCCGTCGTTGAAGCGGGTGCCGTTGACGATGAGCAGCTTGTCGAGGTTGATGCCGATCGAGGTGTTCCGGTGGAGCCAAAGGGCTACCGGCTCGAACACGCCCAGGACGGCGGTGGCCGCTCCGAGCAGGAGCACGAGGCCGGATAGGAGGGCGGCCACCATCGGTGCCCGGAACCTGGGCTCGCCGGCGCGGATGCTGTCGCCGGCCAGACCGAGGTTGGCCAGGATGACCAGGACGGCGAGGACGATGGCGATGACTCCGAGGGCCTGGTCGAACTGGGGGGGCCGAACCGTGCCGAAGGCGAAGTAGTCGGCGGCGAAGGAGACGAACCCGAGGGCGCCGATGGCGCCCAACAGGGCCCGCTGGGCCCGGACCGCCCGACCGGTGTGGACACCGATGATGTCGGCGGCCATCCCGAGCACGGGGATGCCGAACCAGTAGACGCCGGGGGCGAGGGCTACCGGGGCGACCACCCCGACGAGGGATGTGTTGGCGTCGTTGGGCAGCAGGCCGTAGCGGACCCGGATGTAGGCGTAGACCAGATCGGCGATGATGACCGGCAGGGTGACCAGGCCGAGGAGTGAGAAGACCAGGAACGACCAGGTGGTGAACGGGACCCGGTCCAGGGTCATGCCGCTGGTGCGGGCACCGAGGATGGTGGAGGCCAGCACGGCCAGGGCCCAGACCTGGGCCCCGAGGGTGATGACCAGGGCGAGGGCCCAGAGGATGACGAAGTCCTGCCGGCCGCCGCCGGGGCCACCGTTGACCGACAGGGCCACCACCACCAGGGCCATACCGAGGAGCCAGGCCCAGAACGCACCGGCGGCGCCCCGGGCGAAGGCGATGGCGGGGGCGCCCACCTGGAGGGGCACCAGGAAGGTGCCCAGGCCGATCAGGATCGGCACCAGGCCCCCGAACAGCACCAGCTCCTCGCCGAGGGAGAACAGCTGGGTGAACTGACCGGGGTCGTCCACGACCGTGAAGCCGGCCAGATCGATCGACTCGTAGCCGGCGACGGCCGACACCACCAGGCCGCCGATCAGGCCGACGAAGCCGGCGGCGATCCAGAACCGCCCGATCGTCTTGTGATCGGCCGAACCGAGCAGGCCGTCGATGGTGCCCGCGTTGAGCGGATCAGCCGTGTCGGCGGGACGGGGGGATGGAGATGCCATGGTTCGTTTGCCCTCGACGAGCGTTGCGCGGATGGTACTGACTTATCCGGGACGGACCCGGTTCGGAGAAGCGGTGGAGGCCTTCGAACCGGTGCGGTCCCGCTGCCCGGTGAGCGCACCAAAGGGCACCCGCCGGGCGTGCGGCCACGTACTGTAACCGCGGGTGGTACTGGTTTTCGAAACTTGTCACATACCCCAACCGACGAACTGATCAACGGCCAGGGCGGCGAACAGCACGGTGAGATAGGTGATGGAGAAGGCGAAGTACCGGATGGCCTGCTGGGACCGGACCTCGGGGTCGGTCTCGCTCAGCAGGCGGAGGGCACCGAAGGTGAACCATGCACCCAGGACGAAGGCGGTGCCCAGGTAGAGCCAGCCCACCGGGGCCACGAACCAGAGGGCCAGGCTGAGGACCCAGACGATGGCGGCGTAGACGGCCATCTGACGGGCCGTGGACCGGTACCCCTCGACCACGGGCATCATCGGCACCTCGGCGGCCGAGTAGTCGTCGGTGTACTTGATGGCCAGGGCCCAGAAGTGGGGCGGGGTCCAGAAGAAGATCACGGCGAAGAGGACGACGGCCGCCCAGCTCAGGGAGTCGGTGACCGACGACCACCCGATGAGGACGGGGACGGCACCGGCGGCCCCGCCGATCACGATGTTCTGGGTGGAGGTCCGCTTGAGCCACAGGGTGTAGACCCCCACGTAGAAGGCGCAGGCGGCCAGGGCGAGCACGGCCGACAACAGGTTCACCAGGACCCACAACCACACGAAGGCGGCGGCCTCCACAGCGAAGGCGAACACCAGGGCCTCAGTGGGGGCCACCTCGCCGGTGACCAGGGGCCGGCCCTTGGTCCGGTTCATCACCGCGTCGATGTCGCGGTCGATGTACATGTTGAACGCGTTGGCCCCACCCGCGGCCAGGGTTCCGCCCACCACGGTGTTGATCATCAACCAGATCGGCGGCATGCCCTGCTGGGCCAGGACCATGGTCGGCACGGTGGTCACGAGCAACAGCTCGATGATCCGGGGCTTGGTGAGCGCGACGAACGCCATCGCTCGGTGCCGACTAGGGACCGCAGTGGCTACCACGCCCGCAGCGTACCCACCGCGCACCGCCCTGAGCCAGGAGATGACCGAACTGCAACCATCTTTCGTAGCGATCGCCCACCGCGGGCCGGACGGGTTAGCGTGGAAGCGTGCGCACCGTGGGGCCCGCCCGATACCGCTCCATCGTTACGGTGGCGTGGGCATTGTTGGCCACGATCGTCGTCACCGGTGCCCTGGTGCGCTTGACCGACGCTGGGCTCGGGTGTGACAACTGGCCCATCTGCAGCCAGGAGCACCCGGTGCCCCAATGGGAGCTCCACGGCTGGATCGAGTTCGGCAACCGCCTGTTCACCGGCGCCGTGGCGGTGGCGGTGGCCTTGGCCGTCCTCACCGCCTACCGACGACGCCCGTTCCGCCGGGACCTCCTGGCCCCGGCGTGGGCCATGGTGGCGGGGGTGGCGGCCCAGGTGATCGTAGGTGCCGTGGTCGTCTTCGCCCACCTCCATCCGGCCACCGTGGGTCTCCACTTCCTCATCTCGATGGCCCTGCTGTGGGCCGGGGCCGTGGCCTGGGTGCGGGCCGGCTCCGGCGGACCCCCCACAGAACCCGCGGTCCAACCCCAGGTGATCACCACCAGCCGGGTCGCGCTGGGCTTGGCCGTCCTGGTCATGGTCCTCGGCACCGCCGTCACCGGTACGGGCCCCAACAGTGGCGACGCCCGGGCCGACCGCCTCCCGTTCGAGCTAACCGACGTCACCCGGATCCACAGCGTCGCGGTATGGCTGCTGCTGGCCGCGGTGGTGGCATTGGCCGTCCAACTCCAACGCCACGGCCCCGAGTCGTCGGCGGCCACGGCCCGGCTGCTGGTGGCCGCCGTGGTGGTCCAAGGCGGGATCGGCTACCTCCAGTTCACCCTCAGCGTCCCTCCAGCCCTGGTGATGCTGCACCTGATCGGCTCGATGGTGGTGTGGGACCTGCTGCTGGTCCTCCACCTGCGCCTGTGGCACCGGCCACCGATGGAGCCCGAACCGAACCCCGGGCCCGACCCGCTCAGCACCGGCACCGCACCCACCGAGCCCGCCGGGGTCGGGTCGTGACCGCCCCGCTCGAGGTCCACCAGACCGAGGGCGACGAACTGACCGAGGAGGACCGGCCCTGGCTGGTCATCGTCTGGAACGACCCCATCAACCTGATGACTTACGTGGCCTATGTCTTCAGGAAGTTGTTCGGGTACAGCGAGGAGAAGGCCAACCAGCTCATGCTCGACGTCCACCACAAGGGCCGGGCGGTGGTGGCGAGCGGAACCCGGACCGAGGCGGAGCGGGACGTCCAACGTCTCCATCACCACGGCCTGTGGGCAACGATGGAACACGACGACTAGGCGGGGGTAGACATGGGCATCTTTCGCGATCGCCGACTGTTCGAGGCGACCACCGACGGTCGGTTCGCCGTGCGCCTGGCCCCGGAGTCCCGAGCCTGGGTGGTGGAACTGGCCGACCAGCTCGACGAGCTCCTCGACCTAGAGTTGGACGACACCCGGCGCCTGTTCCCCACCGCCTACCCGAACGACCCCCAACTCGACGCCGCGTACCAGATCCTCGGACGCTCCGAACTGATCGACGAACGCCGGGCCGCCATCGACACCATGCGGGAGACCGTGACGGCCCCGTCGCTGAGCGAGACCGAGCTCGTGTCGTGGCTGACCATCATCAACGACCTGCGGCTGGTCCTCGGCACCCGACTCGACGTGAGCGAGGAAGACGACGAGGCCCCCGCCGACGACGACGAACGGGCCGCGTTCATGGTGTACCACCAGCTCGGCTCCCTCCTCGGGGAGATCGTCGACACCCTCGCTGGTGTCCTCCCGCCCGAGGGCAGACCCGACGCCCCCGAACCCCCTGTCGACCTCGCCTGAGCAACCCGTGCCCGACATCGACAATAATCGGGTGTGGCTTCCGGTGGGCGCCTGCTAGATTGTCGAGGCCTCGGGATACATGTCCCCCTGGGAGCGAGCGCAGTTATCCCGGCCCCCATCGTTCAGTGGCCTAGGACACCTGCCTTTCACGCAGGCAACACGGGTTCGAATCCCGTTGGGGGTGCCAGCCGTTACAACAGCAGATCTGGTCCTGTAGTGCAGTCTGGAGTGCACGCCGCCCTGTCAAGGCGGAGGTCGCGAGTTCAAATCTCGTCAGGACCGCGCACCACCCGTCGGCCCCGGCCGCCGGGTGTGGTTCGTCCGGGGGTGTTCACCCCCGACACGGACCCAGCGGGGTCGGGTAGCTCAGTTGGCAGAGCGACCGCCTGAAAAGCGGTAGGTCACCGGATCGACGCCGGTCCCGACCACCATTAAGACAACCAGGCCAGGCCGGGCTTCGGTCTGGCCTGGCCTCGTTTCCGCCGGGCCGTCGTACACCACGAGGATGGAGGACCCCGCCATGGCCGAAACCGCTGAACCGGCCCGGAGCACCCGGACCGACCCCGTGTCGGCTGCCGAGGGCCGGGAGGATCACCGGTGACCGACTCCCACAGCCCGGCGGCCGTTCCGGACCCCTTCCCGTTCGCCTCGGTGGTGGGCCAGGAGGAGGCCAAGCTGGCGCTCCGACTGGCCGCCTGGGATCCCCTCCTGGGCGGGGTGTTACTGAGGGGTCAGAAGGGCTCGGCCAAGACCACCCTGGCCCGGGGCCTGGCCGGCCTGCTCGGCGACGCCCCGTTCGTTGACCTGCCCATCGGGGCCACCGAGGACCGGGTGGTCGGCACCCTCAACACCCGGGCCGCCCTGACCGGGGGCGAGCTCCGGTTCGAGGCGGGCCTGCTCGCCGCCGCCGACGGTGGCGTCCTCTACGTGGACGAGATCAACCTGCTGCCCGATCATCTGGTCGATGTCCTGCTGGACGTGGCCGCGTCGGGTGAGAACCTGGTGGAACGGGACGGCCTGTCCCACCGCCACCCGGCCCGGTTCGTGCTGATCGGCTCGATGAACCCCGAGGAGGGCGAGCTGCGGCCCCAGCTGCTCGACCGGTTCGGCCTGTGCGTCGAGGTGGCCGCGCCCCTCGATCTGGCCGAGCGCACCGAGGCGGTCCGCCGGCGCCTCAGCTTTGACCGGCCCGGCTCCGTCGTCCACCGGCCCGGCGCCACCGCCGACCCCGGGCCGCGCCCTGCCGCCGGGCGGGACTCCGCCGACCTGCCGGCTGGGGTGATCGAGGCGGCCAGCCGCCTCGCCCTGGCGGTGGGCGCTGAGGGGCTCCGGGCCGACCTAGCCCTGTGCCGGGCCGCCACCGCCCACGCCGAGCTGGAGGGCCGGGCCACCGTGACCGACGACGATCTCCGCCGGGTCGCCCCCCTCGCCCTCGCCCACCGCAGCCGGCGGCGGCCGTTCGACCCGCCCGTCACGCCCCGCGATGAGCTGGACCGCCTCATCGCCGACCACCTCCCCGACCCGTCCGACCCGGAATCCGCTGAGCTCGAACCCGAACCGGGATCCCCCGGTCCCGGATCCGAACCGGACCCGGGGTCCGGCCCAACCGGGGCGCCGGACCGTCCGCTCCCGATCGGCACCCCCCGCCACGCTCCGACGCCGGTGGTCGGCCGGGGCCGGGCTGCGAGGGGCCGGGTGGTGGGCGATGAGCCGGCCAGCGACAGCGGGTCGGTGGCCGTCGTCCCCACCGTCCGGGCCTCCGTCCGCCGCCCCGGCGCCGGTACCGGGGCCCCGTTGGAGCCATCCGACCTCCGGGCCGCGGTCCGGGCCGCCCCGAGGTCGCGGGTGGTCGTGCTCTGTGTGGACCTGAGCGGCTCCATGGGTGCGCCGGAGCGGGCCGAGGCAGCCACCGGCACGGTGCTCGGCCTGCTGGCCGACGCCTACGTCCAGCGGGACAAGGTGGGCCTGGTCACCTTCCGGGCGGAAGGGGCGACCACGGTGTTGACCCCGACCTCCAGCGTCGAGGTGGCCCGCAACCGCCTGGACGGTCTGGCGACGGGCGGCCCCACCCCCCTGGCCGCCGGCCTGGCCGAGGCCCTGAGGATGGCCATGCGCTCGGTCGGCGCCAACACCGACGCGGTGGTGGCGGTGCTCACCGACGGTCGGGCCACCGGGGCCGGTGGGATCGACGCCGCCATGGCCATGGCCGAGGCCATCCGCCGCTCGCCGGTCTCGGCCGTGATGCTCGACTGTGAGACCGGGCCCCACCCCCTCGGCCTGGCCGCCGAGCTGGCCGAGGCCATGGGCGCACCCCACGTCCGGGTCGACTCCCTAGAACCCGACCGGTTGGTGGCTGCCGTGCAGGCCGCCCCGACCCGCGGCTCCTGACCGGGCCGGCCCCGGCGGGGCCCGGGAGCGGAACTGGCGGGCACCTCGGCCCCCGGATCGTGGTAGCGGGGGTGTCCTCCGGGGCCGGCAAGACGACCCTGGCCACCGGCCTGATGGCGGCCATGCGCCGGCGCGGGGTCAGGGTGGCACCGGCCAAGATCGGCCCCGACTTCATCGACCCCGGCTACCACGCCCTGGCCACGGGCCGACCACCCCGGAACCTCGACCCCTGGATGTGCGGCCCGGAGATGGTCCGCCCCCTGGCCGCACGGGCGGGCGAGGGCGCCGACCTGCTCATCGCCGAGGGAGTCATGGGCCTGTTCGACGGGGCCGACGACGGCACGCCGTCCTCGACGGCCGACGTGGCCGTCCTGCTCGACGCCCCGGTGGTGCTGGTGGTGAACGCCGCCGCCATGGGCACGTCGGTGGCCGCCATGGTGCGGGGCTTCCGCGACCACGACCCCCGGGTCCGCCTGGGTGGGGTGATAGCCAACCGGGTGGGCTCCGACCGGCACGAGGCCCTGATCCGGCGGGCCCTCCAAGAGCTCGGCGTCCCCGTACTGGGCTGCCTGCGCCGGGACGACGCCTTCACCTGGAGGGACCGTCACCTCGGCCTGGTCCCGGTGAGTGAGCATCCCGACACGGTCACCGGGGCCCTGGACCGGCTGGCCACGTCGGTGGCCGCCTCGGTCGACCTGGAGGCCATCGACCGGCTGGCGGCGACGGCCCCGCGGCTGAGGGTGGACGGGCCGCCGACCGCGACCCGGGTGGGTGCCTGCCGGGTGGCCGTGGCCTCGGGCGCCGCCTTCACCTTCGCCTACACCGACAACCTCGAGGCCCTGGCCGCGGCCGGGGCCGAGCTGGTGCCGTTCGACCCCCGGTCCGACCCGGCCCTCCCCCCGGGGATCCACGGCCTGGTGGTCGGGGGCGGGTTCCCCGAGGTGTACGGCGAGGAGCTGGCCGGGAACGGCCCGCTCATGGCCGACGCCCGCCGCCGGATCGGCCTCGGGTTGCCCACCTGGGCCGAGTGCGGCGGTCTCGGTTGGCTGGCCCGTGACCTCGACGGCCGGCCCATGGTGGGCGCGGTCCCGGCGTCGGTCTCGCTCGGATCCCGGCCCGTGCTCGGCTACCGGGTGGCCACCACGACCAGCCGGTCCCCGATCGGACCGCCCGGCACCAGCTTCCGGGGCCACGAGCACCACTACTCCACCGGCAACCCGGCCGGGCGGGCCCTGTCGGTCCTCAGCACCTACACCGACCGGCCCGGCGCCGACGGTTTCGCCACCCCGACCCTGCTGGCCACCTACGTCCACCACCACGCCGGCGGCGACCCAGGCCTGATCGAGGCGTTCGTGCGGGCCTGCTCACCCGTGGCCTAGAAGTCGATGCCCTTCTTGGCCCGGATCCCGGCCTCGTAGGCGTGTTTGACCACGGTGACCTCCGAGACGGTGTCCGCCACCTCGATCAGCTCGGCGGGGGCGTTGCGGCCGGTGAGGACCACATTGACGTGGTCGGGTCGACCCGTGATGGCCGAGACGACGGCCTCGACGGGGATCCACCCCCAGTTGACCGGGTAGGTGATCTCGTCGAGCACGACCAGCTGGTGGTCGCCGGTGCCGATGAGCCGCTCGGCCCGGTCCCAGGCTGCGGCGGCCACCGCCTCGTCGACCGACAGGTCATCGGACAGCCAGGTGAAGCCCTCGCCCTCCGCCCACCAATCCACACCGAGCCGGCGGCACACCTTCTCCTCCCCGGTGCGCCAGGTCCCCGACTTGAGGAACTGAACCACGCCCACGGGCCAGCCCCGGGCCACCCCGCGCATCACGATCCCCATGGCGGCGGTCGTCTTGCCCTTGCCGGGGCCGGTGTTGACGACCACCAGGGACGGGGCCCGTCGCAGATCGTCGGGTCGCGGATCCTCGGTGGGCACGTGGCTGGCGTCGTGGTCGGTCATGGTCGGCTCCTGAACGTGGTTTCGGGGTGTGGGTCGGGGGGTCGGCGTCATGGGGCCGGCTCGGGGCGGAGGGGCACCACAACGAGACCGCCGGCGTGCTCGATCACGTCCACCCGGGCGCCGTAGTGCCCGGCCAGGTGGGCGCCGGTCAGTACCTGGACCGGGGGGCCGTCGGCCACCGGTCGGCCGTCGGCCAGGAGGACCAGGTGGTCGCCGTAGCGGGCGGCGAGGGTCAGGTCGTGCATGGTCGACACCACAGTGAGCCCGAGGGATCGACGCTGACCGTCGATGAGCTCGAGCACGTCCTGCTGGTGGCCGATGTCGAGCGCCGTAGTCGGTTCGTCGAGTAGCAGGAGGCGTGGTTCCTGGACCAGGACCCGGGCCAGGTTGGCCCGCTGGCGCTCGCCCCCGGAGAGGGTGTCGAGGGTCCGGCCGGCCAACCCGGTGAGACCGAGGCGGGTCAGGGCGGCGTCCACGGCGGCGAGATCGGCGGGCCCCTCGGTGGCCAGGCGACCGAGGTGGGGGTGGCGGCCGATGAGGGCGTACTGTTCTACGGTCATCCCGACCGGCATGACCGGACGCTGGGGGACGTAGCCGATGCGGGTGGTCCGGAGTCGGCGGCCCATCGCCCTCAGGGGGGTGCCGAAGATCTCGATCCGGCCGGTGGCGGGCACCAGGCCGCCCAGGGCCCGGAGCAGGGTGGTCTTGCCCGCCCCGTTGGCCCCGATGATGTTGACCCAGTCCCCGGCCCCCACGGTCAGGTCGGCCGGGCCGACCACCTGGCGACCGCCGAGGGTCACCGTCACCCCGGTGGCATAGATTGCAGGCCGCGCCACGGTCACACCCCCTCAGACCGCCCCGACCGGGGACCGTCGGAGCAGGAACAGGAAGAAGGGGCCGCCGAGCGTGGCGGTGATCACCCCGATGGGGACCTCGGCCGGGGCCAGGACGGTGCGGGCCACCAGATCGGCCAGGCAGAGGAAAGGGGCGCCGAGGGCGGCGGCCAGGGGGAGGATCCGCCGGTAGCTGGCGCCGGCGCACAACCGGATGGCGTGGGGCACCACGATCCCGACGAAGCCGATCAGGCCGCTGACCGCCACGGCAGCGGCCGTGCCCAGGGTGGCCGCGGCCACCACGAGCAACCGGAGCCGGCCCGGGTCCACCCCAAGCGCCCGGGCCTCGTCGTCACCGAGGGTGATCACGTCGAGCTGACGGCCCGAGCCGACCAGGACGGCCAGGGCGGCGGTGGGCGCCAGGAGGCGGACCTCGTCCCAGCCGGCCACATTGAAGCGACCCAGGAGCCAGGCGTAGACGTCACGGATGGCTTCGTTGTCGCGTTGCAACAGCAGGTTCTGGACCGCGCCCAGCAGGGCGGCCACGGCCACGCCGGCCAGGATCAGCGACGCCCCCGATCGGCCGCCCGACGACGTCCCCAGCCCGTAGGCGAGGGCGACGGCCCCGGCGGCGCCGCCGAAGGCCACCGCGGTGACGGCGACACCGGTCGAGCCAAGGTGGCGACCCGGTCCGGCCAGGGCGACCGTGACCCCGAGGCCGGCCCCGGCCGCGGCGCCGAGGAGGAACGGATCGGCCAACGGGTTGCGGAAGGTGGCCTGGTAGGCCCCGCCTGCGGCGGCCAGCACCGAGCCGACCAGACCGGCCAGCACCACCCGGGGGAGGCGGACCTCGGTGATGATCGCCGCGGTGGTGGCGTCGAGGCCGTGGTCAACCGAGACGAGCGGCAACCGGTCGAGCGACGCCCTGAGCACGGCGCCCACGCCGACCGGTAGCGCTCCGACGGTGAGCGACACCGTCATCACCGCCACCATGACCGCGACGGCCCCCACCAGCCAGCCGCGGGGGAGCCGGGTGGGGTGCCGGCGCGGCCCGACCCGGCGGTGCCGGGACGAGACGAACGCCATTTCAGTCGATACCGGCGGTGGCCTCGACCATGACGCGCAGGAGATCGACCACCCGCGGCCCCCACCGGGAGGCGATGTCCGAATCGAGCACCACCACCTGGCCGGTGGTGACCGCGGTCAGGTCGGCCCAGCCGGGGCGTTCGGCGAGCTGCTGCTCGGCCACCGCCGGATCGGAATCGGCCTCGACGTGGGCAATGACGATCACGTCGGGGTCGGCGTCAAGGACGTATTCGGCGGTCAGTTGGGGATAGTCGCCAGCGGCCGGGTCGGCGGAATCGGCGATGTTCTCGAGGCCGGCGTGACCCATGACCGAGCCGATGAAGGTGCCGGAGGTGGCGCTGTGATACTCGTCGGACAATTCGTAGAAATAGGTCACCGGTTCGGCCCGTTCGGGCACGCTCGCCGTCAATTCGTCGATCGTGGTGTCCAGGTCATCGGCGAGTGCATTGGCCGCGGCCGTGTTCCCGGTGGCCGCGCCCACGGTGCGCACCTGGGTGAAGACGTCCTCCACGTCGCCGGCCGCCTCCAAGAGGACCACGGTGATACCCACCGACTCCAGGGTGGCCACGACATCGTCCCGGTCGCGGGCGAGGAAGACCAGATCGGGGTCCAGCGCGGCAATGGCTTCGACGTTCGGACGGAAACCGCTCAGATCGGTGATCGGCGCACCGGGCGGATAGTTCGACGAGCCGTCCACCGCCGTGACCTGGGAACCAGCGTCGATGGCGTAGAGCATCTCGGTGATCGACGGTGACAGTGAAACGATCGCGGTCGGTTTGCTGGCAATGGTGACGTCGCCGTTGTCGGCGGACACCGTGACGGGAAACGCCTGGTCGGCGGGTGGGGGGGGCGAGCTCGGGGCGGCGGGCGGGGTCAGGGTGGCCTCCGATTCCCCCTCGACCGTCGCCGTGGTGTCACCACAGGCACCCAAGAGCAGAATGATGGCCAACAGCGGGGCCAAGCCGCAGATTCGAGTCATGAACATCCTCGTGTCGTCGAGGAGGTTCGCTCCCGCGGCCGACAATGCAACCGCACGAACAGGCCGTCCTCGAGGTCCGCCTCGTTACCACGGGCAGGCGACCTGGCTCACCCCGAAGGGCATCACAGTTGCGGGACAGCGCCGGAATCCCACCGGACTTCGCTGCGGCCGTGGAGCTGGGATCCTACCTCCCATCATCGACAAACACTCTGGGGTGAGGACGCCTCGGCCGACGGGTCAACAACTCGGACTCCAACGATGGGGCCTCGACCGAAGGGCCGGCAGGTCCCGCGCAAGGCCGTTCAAATGTCCCCTATTTGCGGGATCGGTTGAGATGTGCCGCCGACCCCCGGAAGCCCGGCCTGGACCGATCGACATACCCACCCCAGCCCAGATGTTTACCCTATGTGCCCGGACAACTAGTCAGTTCAGTTACTAAACTTGCGATAGAACTGCCGATCAATAGAATAACCCAGCTGATGTTCTATGATCCGTGTACAGATTCCCGCCAAGTCTAGTTGGCGGTTGTGCGGACCAGACGAACTGAGGTTCAGGTGTCGGTGACGACAGAATCCCATTGGAACCATCCCCCGGGTTCGCGGTCCACCGCAGCCCGGCTGACCGCAGGTGCGAGTGATTTGGACATGGCTACGACCAAGAAGACACCGATGAGCGACGACCACAAGGAGGCCCTCGCCGTCGGGCGGGCCGAGGGTCGCGCCGTCCGAGCGTACCTTGAGGCACTGGAGTCGAGTAAGCCCAAGCGGGGACGTAAGCGAACCAAGGAGTCGATCGCCACCCGGCTCGACAGGATCGATGACGAGCTCGAGGCAGCCGATCCCCTCCGCCGCCTTCAGCTGACCCAGGAACAGCTCGATCTCTCCAATGAGCTGGAGAATATGAGCCAGGGCGTGGACATCACCGAGCTGGAGCAGGAGTTCGTTCGGGTGGCCAAGGGCTACGCCGAGCGCAAGGGCATCAGCTACGCGGCGTTCCGCCAGATCGGCGTGCCGGCCGCGGTGCTGAAGAAGGCCGGTATCGGCCGGGCCGCCTGAGCCCACCTTCCGGGCGGCCCCAACCCGCCCCCCATCGGGACCGACCATCGAAAACAGATGCGACAACCGGCCGAAGCCGAACCGCCTCGGCCGGTTGTCGCGTTCAGCCGATGATCCGAATATTGACCATCACCGCGCCGGCATTCCCGCCCGACATTCACCAATTCGGGTGAGGCCGGTCCGGCGGACCCGGATCAGATGATGTCGGCACCCCGGTAGTCCGTATTCGGGGATGCGGCGGCCAGATCATCCACCTGATCGCCGAACGACTCGATCTGGGCCGACACGGCCCCCACGGCCGAACCGGCATCGGCGACGACGGGGGCCAGCTCCGTGGCCGTGCCGGGGAACCGGGGATCTTCGGACAGGCGACGTACCAGTTCGGAGCCGTCACCGTCGCCCCGGCGGAGCTGGAGGGCAGCCGCCACCGCGTGTTCTTTGATGACCTCGTGGGCCTCCTCCCGTCCCATACCGGCCCGGACCGCGTGGAGGAGCAGAGCGGTGGTGGCCAGGAACGATCCGTAACGATCCAGCTCGGCCGCGATCACCCCGGGGTAGACGCCGAAGTCGGCAATCACGGCAAAGGTCGTCTCTAGGAGCCCGTCGAGGGCGAAGAAGGCGTCGGGGATGACCACCCGCCGCACCACCGAACAGGAGACATCCCCCTCGTTCCACTGGTCGCCGGTCAGAGCGGCGGCCATGGCGAGGTGGCCCTTAAGGATCGAATCGAGGCCGTTGATGCGCTCACACGACCTCGTGTTCATTTTGTGGGGCATGGCCGAGGATCCCACCTGGCCGGGCCGGAACCCCTCGGTGGCCAGGTCGTGCCCAGCCATTAGCCGCACGCTGAGGGCCAGGTTGGCCGGCCCCGAAGCCAATTGAACCAACCCGGCCACCACCGCATAGTCCAGCGAGCGGGGGTAGACCTGTCCCACGGCCGAGAGGGTTCGTTCGAACCCCAGGCGGCGGGCCACTACCTCATCGAGGCGGGCGGCCGCTTCGGGTGAGCCGAGCAGATCGATCTGGTCCTGTTGGGAACCGACCGGGCCCTTGATCCCCCGCAACGCGGCCCGGTCACGCAGCGACCTGATCTGGCTGTGGGCCGCCAGCAGTTCCTCCCCCACTTGGGCCAGACGCTTACCCACGGTGGTGGGCTGGGCGGCGACGTTGTGGGTTCTCCCCACGATCACGGTGTCGGCCAGCTCCCGGGCCCGGTCGGCCAGGCGGACCAGGAGGGCCACCGTGCGCTCGTCGACCAGTTGGAGGGCCCGGGCCACGAGCACCTGTTCCACGTTCTCGGTGACGTCCCGACTGGTCATCGCCCGGTGGACGTCCTCGTGCCCGGCCAGGGCATTGAACTCCTCGAGGCGGGCCTTGACATCGTGACGGGTCACCCGTTCCCGGGCCTCGATCGAGGCTAGATCCACCTTGTCGATCACGGCCCGGTAGTCGTCGATCACCCCGTCGCCGACGGACATCCCCAGGTCGGCCTGGGTCTCGAGTACAGCGACCCACAGCTCACGTTCGATGCGGACGCGATTGACGGGATCGAACAGGGTTCGCATCTCGGTGCTGGCGTACCGCTGAGCCAGGACGTTCGGGATCATTAGGGGTACCACTTTCTCGGAAGGCTCAAGCACCGGTCGCGGGGCGACGATGGATTCAGACGAGCAGTCCAGTCTGCCTGTCCCGTCGACGAAAGCAGAACGAGGTCCATGAACGGCCGGTGTGAAACAGATCCTCTGGATGCTGCCGTCGACGTGTGCCAGCGCTGTTTCGGGGAGTTCTGTGAAGCCTGCCTGGTCAAGCTGCCGGGTCGGAAGCACCCCTTCTGCACCCAGTGCGCCATCAACGCGTCCGGGGTGCGGGGTTCGGAGCCGGCCACCCTCAGGGGCGACCGACGGACGGCCAAGGCCCGACGCCGCGCCCTCCAGGAGGCCAGGCCGGGCCGCCCGGCCTTCCAGTTCTTCGACGAGGTCCCGACCGAACCGGAGATCGCGGACGTCCCGACCGATCCGAACGGCCCGGACGGGACCGAAGCCGCCGACCCGGCCGAGCCGGACGGGGACCGCCGGCCCGAGCCGCGGCCGGGGACCCCGGCCATGCGCCGGCTCGACGCCCTCCGGCGCACCGGCGGCGACGGGGTCACCCGTCCCGACGCTCCCGCACCGGCGCCGGCACCGACCCGGGTGATCGAGCTGGAGGCCCCAGCCCTGGACGTCCGCCCCGCGGAGGGCGGGGACGGCGCAGATGGGACAAGGGGGGACGGGCCAGAGGCGGACGAGCCCGGAGCCGTCATCGAGGTCGAGGTCGAGGAGGTCGAGGAGGTCGAGGTCGGGGACCACGACGAGGAGGACCCTGGGCCGGTCGAGCACCGGCGCGGTCAGGTCCTCCGGCCGGGACGGGCCGACACCGACCCCAACGGCAACTGGATCCCGCCGATCCTCCGGGGCCTGTCGGCCGACGCGGACGAGGCCAAGACTGCGCTCCCCCACCGGCGGCGTCCCACCGACTGACCGGTTCGGTTCAGGTTCCCACTGACGGGTCGGTCCGGTGGAGGACCTGGTCGCGGCTGGGGCCGGTGGAGACGAGGCTGATGGGCACGCCCACCCGGTCCTCGATCAGGTCCAGGTAGGCCCGGGCCGGGCCGGGGAGCTGGGACAGCTCGGTGCAGCTGGTCAGGTCGGTGCACCAGCCGGGAAGCTCCTCGTAGACCGGCTTGGCGTGGTGCACCTCGCTCTGGTGGTAGGGAAGCTTCGACACGACGCGACCGCCGATCTCGTAGCCCACACAGACCTTGATGGTTTCCAGGGTGTCCAGGACGTCGAGCTTGGTGATGGCCAGCTCGGTGAGGCTGTTGATCCGGACGGCCTGGCGCATCATGACGGCGTCGAACCAGCCGGGGCGCCGCCGCCGACCGGTGTTGGTGCCGAACTCGTGGCCCCGGTCGACCATGGTGTCACCGGCCGCGTCGAACAGCTCGGTGGGGAACGGGCCCGCCCCGACCCGGGTCACGTAGGCCTTGGCGATGCCCACCACCCGGTCGATGTACTTCGGGCCGACGCCAGCCCCGGTGCAGGCGCCACCCGCGGTGGGATTGCTCGAGGTCACGAACGGGTAGGTGCCGTGATCGAGGTCCAGGAAGGTGGCCTGGGCCCCTTCCAGCAGGACGTGCTGGCCGGACTCCAGGGCCTCGTGCACCAGATCCACGGTGTCGACCACGTGCGGCTCGAGCCGCTCCCGGCACTCGGCCAGCACCTTGTCGGCCAGGGTGTCGGGATCGACGGGCAGCCGGTTGTAGACCTTGGTGAGAACCCGGTTGGTGTGGTCGAGGGCGGCGGTCAGCTTGGCCCGGAAGATGCCCTCGTCGAACAGGTCCTGGACCCGGATCCCGATGCGGAGGGCCTTGTCGGCGTAGGCCGGACCGATGCCCCGCTTGGTGGTGCCCAGCTTGGCCTTGCCCAGGTACCGCTCGTTGAGGGCGTCGAGCTGCTGGTGGTAGGGGAGGATCAGGTGGGCGTTGCCGGAGACCCGGAGCCGGCTGGTGTCGATCCCCCGGGACAGGAGCATGTCCATCTCGCTGAGGAGGACGAACGGGTCGACCACGACACCGTTGCCGATGACGGGCACGATGTGGTCGTAGAGGACGCCGCTGGGTACGAGCTGGAGGGCGAACCGCTCACCGTCCACCACCAGGGTGTGGCCGGCGTTGTGGCCGCCCTGGTAGCGGACCACCATCGCCATCTCCTTGGCGAGAAGATCGGTGAACTTGCCCTTCCCCTCGTCGCCCCACTGGGTTCCAACCACGATCGTTGCAGGCACGACGGTCAGGCTATCGGTCTGTCGCCACCCCTCCGGGAGCGACCACGGTTCAGGCGCTGGCCCGGGCCAGTTCCTGCGACTCCAGGGGTGCCCCGTTCAGGGTGGGCCCGCTGGTGTGGAGATGGCACTGGGTCTCGCCACCTCCCTGGACGGCGACCGTGGGCGGGGTCTCCACCGCGCAGATGTCCATGGCGTAGGGGCAGCGGGTGTGGAACGAGCAACCGGCCGGCGGGTTGGACGGGTCGGGGAGGTCACCCCGCAGGATCACCCGGTCACGGGTGCGCTGCAGCACCGGGTTGGGCACCGGGACCGCCGAGAGCAAGGCCTCGGTGTAGGGATGAGCCGGGTGCCGGTAGAGCCGCTCGGTGGGACCGGACTCGACGATCTCGCCCAGATACATCACCGCCACCCGGTGGGATATGTGCCGGACCACGGAGAGGTCGTGGGCGATGAAGAGGTAGGCGAGGTTGAACTCGTTGCGGAGGTCCTCGACCAGGTTGATCACCTGGTTCTGGGTCGACACGTCCAGGGCCGAAACCGCCTCGTCCATGACCACGAGGTCCGGGCGGAGGGCGATGGCCCGGGCGATGGCCACGCGCTGGCGCTGACCCCCTGAGAACTCGTACGGGTAGCGGGAGGCGTGAGCGGGGCTGAGACCGACCTTCTCGAGGAGCGACTTGACCTCGTCCTCCCGCTCGTCCTTGCCCATCGAGGTGTGGGTGCGGAGCGGTTCGGCGATGGACTCGCCCACGACCATCGACGGGTCGAGCGAGGAGTACGGGTCCTGGAACACCATCTGCATCCGCTTGCGGAGGCCGCGCAGGGTGCCACGGCCGGCCTTGGACACGTCGGTGCCGTCGAGGGTGACCTGCCCGGTATGGGGCAGGAGCCGCAGGATGGCGCGACCGGTGGTCGACTTGCCGCTCCCCGACTCCCCCACCAGGCCCAGCGTCTCGCCCCGGGCCAGGGTCATGTCGACCCCCTTCACAGCGCGGAGCTCCCGCCGGTTCCAGGGCGGTCCGCCGAGTGAGAACGTGACGCCCAGATCCTTCACGTCGAGCATGGCGTCACCCTGCGTCCCGTTGACCGCGTCCTGGGCGGTGTCGGTTGCGCTCCCGGAGATCGGCCCGGTGGAATTACTGGTCATCGGGAGTTGGCCTCCTGGTGCAGGGCATCGGCCCGCACGCACCGGCACAGATGGCCGGACACGAGCTGGTCGAGGGTCTGGGGGGTGTCACAGGCGTCGATCTTGAACTGGCACCGGGGCCCGAAACGGCAACCGTCGGGGAAGTTCCACGGTTCCGGGGGGCGACCCGGGATGGACGACAGTGCGGACCCCTGGGTGCCGACCTGGGGCATGGAACGCATCAGGCCTTCGGTGTAGGGGTGGCGGGGGTCGGCGTAGAGGGGGTCGATGTCGGCCTGCTCCACCACCTGACCGGCGTACATGACGATGACCCGGTTGCACAGGTCGGCCACGACGCCCAGATCGTGGGTGATGAACAGGATGGCCATGTGGTGTTCCTGCTGGATCTGCCGGAGCAGGTCCAGGATCTGGGCCTGGATGGTCACGTCGAGGGCCGTGGTCGGCTCGTCGGCGATGATCACGTCGGGCCGGCACACCAGGGCCATGGCGATCACAGCCCGCTGGCGCATACCGCCGGAGAACTCGTGGGGATAGGCCTTCGAGCGGCGGGCCGCGTTGGGGATGCCCACCTCGCTGAGGGCTTCGATGGCCCGCAGCCTGGCCTCCTTGCGGCTGGCCCCCTCGTGCCGGCGGACGACCTCGGCGATCTGTTCACCGATGGTGTAGGCCGGGTTGAGGCTGGTCATGGGCTCCTGGAAGATCATGGCCAGGCGGTCGCCGCGCAGGTCCGACATCTCTCGTGGGCTGAGGCTGAGGAGGTCCCGTCCACCCAGGCTGATCTTGTCGGCCCGGACCCGGCCCGGGGGCTGGGGCACCAGGCCCATGACGGCCATCGAGGTGACCGACTTTCCACTCCCTGACTCGCCCACCAGGGCCAGCGTCTCGCCCCGCTGGAGATCGAAGTCGATACCGCTGACGGTGTTGACCCAGCCGTGCTGGGTGAGGAAGTCCACCTCGAGCCCACGCACCTCGAGTTCGGGGCCGTCGGTGGTCGAGCCACCGGCGGTGGCGGTCGCCAAATCGGTCATGAGCGGCTACTCCTTGCGAGTTTCGCGGCCGAGCGAGTCACGGATCCCGTCGCCGAGCATGTTGAAGGCGAGCACGGTGAGCGACAGGGCAAGACCCGGCCACACCACCAGCCATGGCTGTTCCGACATCCGGCGTCGGCCCTCGTCGAGCATGGTGCCCCACGAGGCGTCGGGCGGCTGGACGCCGAGCCCGAGGAAGCTGAGCGACGCCTCGGCCAGCATGGCGAAACCGGCGGTGAGGGCGAGCTGGACCAGCAGCGGGGGCAGCACGTTGGGAAGGATGTGCCGGTAGATGATCCGGGCGCTGGAGGTCCCGGTACTTCGTGCCGCCTCGATGTAGGTCTCCTCCCGCACCGACACCACCGAGCCCCGCACGAGACGCAGGAAGGACGGGGCGAAGATCACCCCGACGGCGATCATGGCGTTGCGCAGGTTGATACCGAGGACACCGACGATGGCCACGGCCAGGATCAGCGGCGGGAAGGCCATGATGGCGTCGGTTATCCGCATGATGATGGCATCGACCCAGCCCCCGAAGTAGCCGGCGATCAGGCCGGGGATGACCCCCAGGAGCAGGCCGACGACCAGGGCCTGGAGCACCGCCACCAGAGCGACCCGGGTGGCGAAGATCATGCGGGTGAGGACATCGCGGCCCAGACCGTCGGTACCGAGCACCCCGCCTTGGCCGGGATCGGCCAGGGCGTTGCCGAGGTTCTGATCGAGCAGGCCCTTGGGGGCCAGCTGGCTGGCGAAGATGGCCACCAGCACCAGGATGATGAGGTAGATGAGGGCGGCGACGGCCAGCTTGTTCGACCTGAACCGCCGAATGAACCGCTGTCTCGGGGTTTCGGAGTGGGCGAGGAGCTCCCGGGTCTCCTCCTCCACCGCCTGCTGTTCCAGGGCGGCGGTGTCGATGGTGACGCTGGCCGAGTCCAGTTCGGGAACGTCGGTCGACGGATCGACGGTGCCTCGGTTGGTCACGTCCGTGCTGTTCTCGGTCATCAGGTACGCACCCGTGGGTTGAGGTACAGGTACAGGAGGTCAACGATCAGGTTGACCACCACGACGGCGAGGGCCATCACCATCACGATCCCCTGGATCACGGGGATGTCCTTCTGGGTCACCGACAGGTAGGCGAGCTGCCCGAGGCCGGAGATTCCGAAGAGGGTCTCGATGACCACCGTGCCACCGAGCAGGGACGCGATCTGGAGACCGAGCACGGTAACGGTGGGGATGGCCGCGTTCTTCACCGCGTGCTTCAGCAACACGAACCGGGGTCGGATCCCCTTGGCCCGGGCGGTCCGGATGTAGTCCTGCTGGTACACCTCGACCAGCGAGCTCCGGAGCTGGCGGGAGATGAGGGCCGCCCCGTTTGTGCCCAGGGCGATGGCTGGCAGGGTGATGCTCCTCAGCCACGGGCCGAACCCGTCACTGAGGGGGGTGAACTGGGTGGCCGGGAACCAGGGGTTCCATTGGGCGAAGAAGAGGATGAGCAGGACGGCCAGGAAGTAGCTGGGCAGCGCCACCCCGGAGGTGGCGAACACCATCAGGGCTCGGTCGACGGCTCCACCGGGCCGGGAGCCGGCGATGAGGCCGGCCGGGATCCCGATCAGCAGGGCGAACACCACCGCACCCACGGTCAGGGAGATGGTGGCGGGCGCCCGTTCGACGATGACGTCGGTGACGTTGCGGGAGCTGAACAGCGACTTGCCCAGGTCTCCCTGGAACAGGGAACCCATCCAGTCCGTGTACTGGGTCACCAGGGGGTCGTTCAACCCCAGGTTGTCCCGGATCTCGGCGATTCTCGCCTCGCTGGCGTTCTCGCCGGCGAGGGTCACCGCCGGGTCACCGGGGATGATCGTCACCAGCAGGAACACGACCAACGACACCAGGAACAGCAGGGGGATCAGCGCAAGTAGTCGCTGCCCGATCGTTCTGAGCATCGTGTCAAGTCCTCCTCGACCGCAGGGCCGTGCCCACCGGGTCAGATCATCCGCCGGTTACCCGGCGGTCCTCAAGTTGAAATCAGCCTTCGGCGCTTACGCCCATGCCACGGAACTCAGGCTTGCCCGAGTACCACTGCTGGACGCCGACGACGTTCTGTCCGTACACGTACGGGGTCTGGGGGTAGTACATGACGACGTCCATGGCCTCGGCGGTGATCTCGGCCGACGCGGCCTGCAGGGCCGCCTCACGACCGTCGACCTCGAGGGTGGCCGGGTACAGATCCATGAACTTGTCGGTCGTGACCCCACCCGGGTTCGAGAACCCGTCGGGGGTGAACAGCAGGTACAGGGTCTGGCTCGGGTCCGGACGACCACCCCACGGGGAGATGATGGCCTGCCCCTCCTTCTGGGCGTAGAAGATGTCGGCCACCTGGGCACCCGGGACGCTGCGCAGGGTCATGTCGATCCCGACCGCGGCCATCATGGGCTGCATGGCCTGGTAGAGCTCCTGGTAGATCGGGATCGTGGGCACCACGACCTCGAAGCTGAAGCCATCGGCGTACCCGGCCTCGGCCAGCAGCTGGCGGGCGGTCTCGGGGTTGTAGTCGTAGACCTCGGTGCCCGTGGCCTCGTCGAAGGCGAAGTACCACTCGGGGAAGCTCTGGTCGTTCAGGTCGCCGTAGCCGAGGAGCACGGTCTGGACGATGCCGGCGTTGTCGATGGCGTGGTTGAGCGCCTTACGCACCCGGGCGTCCTGGAACGGCTCGAACGAACGGTTGAGCTGGAGGTGCAGGAACGCCAGGCTCGGGCTTGGGTCCACCACGAGGCCGGCCCCCTCGGCGTCGGCCACCTGGACCGGGTCGATCAAGGTCCAGTCGATCTGACCGGTGGTGATGGCGTTCAGCCGGGTGTTCGAGTCCGGCTGGATCAGGTACTCGATCTTGGCCGCGGCGGCCGCGTCCGGATCCCAGTAGTCCTCGTACCGCTCGTAGATGATGGTGTCATCCTGGCGGTATTCGGTGACCTTGTACATGCCGGCGCCAACCGGCTGATTGACCAGGTTCGGATCGTCGAAAGCGGCCGGCGAGATCATCATGCCGGCCCGGTCGGAGAGGACCAAGGGCAGGGAGGCGGCCGGGCCGTTCAGCATCAGGTGGACGGTGGTGTCGTCGACGACCTCGACGCTGTCGATGACGGCCAGCTCGGGGGCGACGGCTGAACCTTCAACCGTCTTGGCCCGTTCGATGTTGCCCTTCACCGCCTCGGCGTTGAAGGGCTGGCCGTCGTGGAAGGTCACGCCCGAACGCAGGGCGAGCTCCAGGTACGAACCGTCGTCGGCGAACGTCCACGACTCGGCCAGGCCCGGAACGGCCTCCGCGGCCGGCGACTGGTGGATCAGGCGGTCGTAGGTGAGGAACAGCGAGGTGTTGTCGTAGCTCGACGTCGCCTTGTGCGGATCGAAGCGAGAGGGTCCAACGGTGTAAGAGATACGCAAGGTGCCGTCGCGGTTGACCTCGCGCGTGTCGGTTGTTTCACCGGCATCACGGGGTGCTTCGGCCGGCCCGTCTTCAGTTCCGGTCGACGTATCGCCGTCGGCCGAGGTGTCATCGCCACCGCCACAGGCGGCGGCCACGAAGGCCAGCGATAAAAACAGCGCGAACAGGGACAGTAAACGACGCCTCATGAATGTCGCTCCTGGGTTTTGGGTGATGGGGGTCTCATCGGGTCTAGTCGCCACCGTCGGTCAAGTGCCACTCCTCCGACCGATCGTCATGGTGTGACGGGCGACGGTCGGCTTGCTGTGCCTAGTGGCACGAAAGCGTGACAGGCTAGACCGTCCCGGCCGCCATTACCATTCGAGCCCGTTTCGCCAGGCGGCCGAGAAACAAACCTCTTGCCGGAGCAGAGAACTTTGCGATACAAAGATCTCTATGAACGAAAAGGACCAGCCACTGGACCCTCGGGTCGCCTCCCAACTGATCGACCGTCAAACCGCCGACACCCGGCGTCAGCTCCGCTACCCCGACAGCCTCATGTATCTCACCTGGGGTATCGCCTTCTCGGCGGGATACCTGCCCTTGGCCCTGAGCCAGGGCGATGATCCCCTCGTGGACATCCCCATCCGGCCGACCCTCGCCTTCTTCGCCCTCTGCATCCTGGCCGGAATCGTCGCCTCGCTGGTGATCACGGGCCGCTACATCCAGGGCATCAGCGGCACCTCCGCCCGCCAGGGCCAGCAGTACGGCATCTCCTGGTGGATCGCCTTCATGGGCGTCGGCGCCCTGAGCATCCAGCTCGGCCAGCTCGATCTCCCCACCGACCACGCCGCGACCGCGGGGGTGATCATCAACGGGGTCTCGATGGTGCTGGTCGGCACCCAGTTCATGGCTGGCGGCGGCATCTGGGACGACCGGACCCAGTACATCGTCGGTGTCCTCATCGCCGCCATATCGGCGGTGGCGCTGGCCATCGGCCTGCCGTGGTACTACTGGATCCAGTTCGGCATCGGGATCGGGCTGTTGGCCCTCGGCGCGGCCGAGACCGTCCGGACCGGGGGCCGGACCGGAGCCGAGACCACCGCCATGGTCGCCCGGAAGCCGGCCTGAGGCCGGTGGCCACATGACCAGCTCCACCAGGAACACGACCCCGACCACCGGTCTCGACCCGGTGATCCACGCCGAGGCCCGGCTCCGGGTGATGGCGGCCCTGGCCGCACTGCCGATCGGTGACCGCCTGTCGTTCCCCCGTCTCCAGGAGATGTTGGGGATGACGGCGGGCAACCTCTCCGCCCACAACCGCAAGCTCGAGGACGCCGGCTACATCCAGATCACCAAGACGATCGTGGGCCGGACCCCCGCCACCTACCTGGAACTCACCGACGCCGGACGGGCCGCCTTCACGGGCTACCGCCGGGCCCTGGCCGAACTCCTCGACGCCGGGCCCGGGTAGACCCGGACCTTCAGTCCTCCCGGCGACCGGTGGGGGCGGACCCGGTGAAGGTGAGGTGGCCGCCGTCAGCGCCGACGCTGACGGTATCGCCGTCGGCCAGCTTGCCGTCGAGCAGTTCGAGGGCGAGCCGGTCGGCCAGCTCCTTCTGGATGACCCGCTTGAGCGGCCGGGCCCCGAACGCCGGATCGTAACCCTGCTTGGCTAGCAGGGCCTTGGCCTCGTCGGTGACCTCCAGGGTGATACGCCGGTCGGCCAGGCGACGGGCCAGGGAGCCGAGCTGGATGTCGACGATGTCGACCAGGTCGGCCTCGCTGAGGGCGGCGAAGCGGACGATGTCGTCCACCCGGTTGATGAACTCGGGCCGGAAGAAGTCCTTCGGGTCACCGGGGAGGTTCGAGGTCATGATCAACACCACGTTGGTGAAGTCGACCGTGCGGCCCTGACCGTCGGTGAGGCGACCGTCGTCCATGAGCTGGAGCAGGACGTTGAACACGTCCGGGTGGGCCTTCTCTACCTCATCGAGCAGGACCACCGAGTAGGGTCGACGCCGCACCGCCTCGGTGAGCTGGCCACCCTGGTCGTAGCCGACGTAGCCGGGAGGGGCGCCGATGAGGCGGGAGACCGCGTGCTTCTCCATGTACTCCGACATGTCGATGCGGGTCATGGCCCGTTCGTCGTCGAAGAGGAACTCGGCCAGGGTGCGGGCCAGCTCAGTCTTGCCGACACCGGTGGGCCCGAGGAACAGGAACGAGCCGATCGGGCGGTTGGGATCCGACAGGCCGGCCCGGCTCCTCCGGATGGCGCTGGCCACCGCGGTGACCGCCTCGTCCTGGCCAACGACCCGCCGGTGGAGCTCGTCCTCCAACCGGAGCAGCTTAGCGGCCTCGCCCTCGACCAGCCGGCTGACCGGAACCCCGGTCCAGCGGCTGACCACCTCGGCGATGTCCTCCTCATCCACCTCTTCCTTGAGCATGGTCTGGTCAGCCTGGAGTTCGGCCAGGACCCCGCTGGCCGCGGCCATCTGGCGCTCCAGCTCGGGCATCCGGCCGTAGCGGATCTCGGCCGCCTTCTCCAGATCGGTCTCACGCTCGGCCTGCTGGCGGAGCACCTCGTGCTCCTCCTTGAGGGCCTGGATCCGACCGATCGCCTCCTTCTCGTTCTGCCAGTGGGCCCGCATGGCGGTGGCCTGCTCGTTCAGCCCGGCCAGTTCGGACTCGATCTCCTCGGTCCGTTCCCGCGAGGCGTCGTCGGTCTCCTTGCCCAAGGCCACCAGCTCCATCTCGAGCTGACGGATGCGGCGCTCGACGATGTCGATCTCGGTGGGCAGGGAGTCGATCTCGATCCGCAACTTGGAGGCGGCCTCGTCCATCAGGTCGATGGCCTTGTCGGGCAGGAACCGGCCGGTGAGGTACCGGTCGGATAGCATGGCCGCGGCCACGATGGCGGAATCCTGGATCCGGACCCCGTGGTGGACCTCGTACCGCTCCTTGAGGCCGCGGAGGATGGCGATGGAGTCCTCGACCGAGGGCTCACCCACCATCACCTGCTGGAAGCGGCGTTCGAGGGCGGGATCCTTCTCGATGTACTTGCGGTACTCATCGAGGGTGGTGGCGCCGACCATGCGCAGCTCGCCCCGGGCCAGCATGGGCTTGAGCATGTTCGAGGCGTCCATGGCCGAATCGCCAGCGGCCCCGGTGCCAACCACGGTGTGCATCTCGTCGATGAAGGTGATGACCTCACCGGCGGAGTCGGTGATCTCCTTCAGGACGGCCTTCAACCGCTCCTCGAACTCGCCGCGGAACTTCGCCCCAGCCAGCATGGCCGAGATGTCCAGGGCGATGAGGCGCCGGTTGCGGAGGCTCTCGGGCACGTCGCCCTCGACGATCCTCTGGGCCAGACCCTCCACAATGGCCGTCTTACCCACCCCGGGTTCGCCGATCAACACCGGATTGTTCTTGGTGCGCCGGCTGAGCACCTGGACGACCCGGCGGATCTCTTCGTCCCGGCCGATGACGGGATCGAGCTTGCCGGTGCGGGCGTCATCGGTAAGGTCGCGGCCGTACCGCTCGAGGGCCTGGAACTGCTCCTCGGGGTTCTGGCTGGTGACCCGGTGCGAGCCGCGGACGTCCCGCAGGGCGGAGAGGAGCTCGTCCCGGGTGAGGTCGAGCCGCTTGGCCGTGGCCCCCCCGGGATCGGGGTTGGCCAGGGCGAGCAGGAGGTGCTCGGTGGAGAGGTACTCGTCACCCAGCTCGGACCGGACATTGTCGGCGTCGGCCAGGACCCGGTTGGTCTGACGGCTGAGCCGGGGCTCGGTGCCGTACGCCTTGGGCAGGGAGGCGAGCGCCTCGTCGGTGGAGGCCCGGAGCGCCGCCACCGGCCGCTCGACCTTGGTGAGCAGGGGGAGGACGACACCCTCGGGCTGGCTCAGCAGGGCACTCAGCACATGGTCGGGGGTGACCTCGGGGTTGGAGGCGTCGGTGGCCCGCTGGATCGCGGCGGCCATCGCCTCCTGGGTCTTCAGGGTCCACTTGTTGGGATCGACAGCCATATCCACATCCTATCCACAGATAGTAAACCTAACAATGAGACCATCAGGTTTTATGAATCTTATTTACTCAGCGATGGCGCCGGTAGAGGGTCAGGCTGCCCCGTACCGGCACGATGTCGCGGCGGTGGCGCCGCTCCGCCATCGCCACCTCCTCGTCCTTGGCCCGCCGGAGGGCTTCGAGCTGCTGGCGGAGATCCTCCACCTCACCCTCGAGCTCGAGGACCCGTTTCACCCCGGCCAGATTGAGACCCTGATCGGTCAGCTCCTGGATGCGACGCAGCAGGGAGATGTCGGAGTCGCTATAGCGGCGGCTGCCCCCGCCGGTGCGGGCCGGGGCCACCAGGCCCTTGCGCTCGTAGATGCGCAGGGTCTGTGGGTGGACCCCGGCCAGCTCGGCGGCGACCGAGATGACGTAGACGGCCCGATGCTCGGGCTGCTCGTTCACGACGCACCGGCCTTGGACAGCAGGTGGGCCCGGGGCGACTCGGTGGTGGCCGCGGCCAGGGCTTCGATGGCCTCCCGCTGTTCGGCAGTGAGGCTGGTTGGGACGTCGACCGTGACGGTGACCAGCAGGTCACCGGTGCTCCTGGCGCCGGTCACACCCTTGCCCTTGACCCGGAACTTCTTGCCCGAGCTGGTTCCCGCCGGCACCCTCAGGGTGACGGTGGAGCCATCCAGGGTGGGGACGGTGACCTTGGCCCCCAGGGCCGCCTCGGCGAAGGTGACGGGCACGTTCAGGGTCAGGTTGTTGCCTGACCGGCCGAAGAGCTCGTGACGGGCGACCTTGACCGTCACGTAGAGGTCCCCGGCCGGTCCGCCGTTCCGGCCGGGCGCCCCCCGGCCCTTGACCCGGATCCGCTGGCCGTCCTTGACTCCGGCCGGGATCCGCACCTTGACCATGCGGGGCTTGCGCTCGATCCCGCTGCCGCGACAGGTCGGGCACGGGTCGGTGACCACCCTCCCCTGGCCGCCGCAACGGTCGCACGGCTGACTGAAGGAGAAGAAGCCCTGGTTGTCGTCCAATACACCCCGGCCGTGGCACTTGGGACATACCTGGGGCGCTGTCCCCGGAGCCGCCCCCGAACCGTGGCAGGTGTGACAGGCCGCGTCGGAGGTCAGGTGAACCGAGGTGGTGATCCCGTCGACGGCCTCGCTGAAGCTCAGGTGGAGCTCCGTCTCAAGGTCGTCACCCCGGCGGGGGCCTGCCCCGGGTGGGGGACCGGACGGGCGGCGCCGGCCGCCCCCGAAGATACCACCCAGGATGTCGCCCAGGTCGCCGTCGAAGGTGAACCCGCCGTCGCCGTTGGCGCCGGGCCCAGCCCCACCGGAGAAGCCCCCGAAGCCCCCCGACGCCCCGAACCGCCGCACCTCGTCGTACTCGGCCCGGCGTTCGGAATCGCTCAGGACGTCGTAGGCCTCGGAGATCTCCTTGAAACGGTCCTCGGCCTTGGGGTCGTCCGGGTTGGCGTCGGGGTGGTATTGCCGGGCCAGCTTGCGGTAGGCCTTGGTGAGATCCTTCTCGCTCACGTCCTCGGATACCCCGAGGATCTTGTAGAAGTCCTTGTCCAGCCAATCGTGTTGTGGCATCAGCGCTCACCTCGATCTCCGGTCCGGCGAGTTGGAGCGTTAGCCCCGCCCGACCTCATCCCCTGACCTTGACCATGGCCGGCCGGACCACCCGGCCGTTCCACGTGTACCCGGCCCGCATGACCTCGGCCACGACGGGACCGTCGGCACCTCCGGACTCGTCGGGTTCGTGCATGACGGCGTCGTGCTGGACGGGGTCGAACGGTTCGTCGACTCCGTCGATACGGGCCAGGCCCTGCTTCTCCAGGACCGACAACAGCATCGCCCGCACCGGTTCCACGTCGGTGGCTCCGGACGTCAACGCCCCGTCACAGGCGTCGAGCACCGGCAACAGCTCGGCCACCAGCGACTCGGCCGCCCGTTCCCGGGTCTCGACCTCGCGGCGGGCCACCTGCTTGCGGTAGTTCTCCATGTCGGCCTGCAGCCGACGGGAGGCGTCGAGGAACTGGTCACGTTCAGCGGTCACCCGCTCGAGATCGACGACCAGATCCTCCACCATCACCGGATCGGCGGTGCCCTCGTCCGACGGGGCCGCGTCCTGCGGTCCCGGGTCCCAGGTCCCACTGTCTTGCGGCCCACTGTCTTGCCGCCCACTGTCGTGCGGCCCGGCGTCGGGCGAGCCCGGGTCCGCCCCGTTGTTCGGCGGGGTCGAACCGGCGGGCGCCGAACCGGGTGACGGCCCACCGCCCCTGTGGTCCGACGGCCGGCTCACTTGTCGTCCTGATCGTCGTCGACGATCTCGGCGTCCACGACCTCATCGTCGTCGATCGTGTCGCTCGGGCCGTCGGAGGCACCGGCGGAGGCCGTGGCCTGCTCGTAGAGCTTGGTGCTCACGGTCTGGCTGGCCGCCATCAGTTTCTCGGTGCCGTCCTTGATGGCTTCGAGATCGCTGCCGTCGATGGCCGACTTCAGCTCGGCTAGGGCGTCGTCGACCGCCTTGCGCTCGTCGGGGGCGATGTTCTCCACGTCCTTGAGGAGCTTCTCGGTCTGGTAGACCAGCGAGTCGGCGTTGTTGCGGACCTCGGCCTCCTCGCGGCGCTGACGGTCCTCCTCGGCGTGGGCCTCGGCGTCCTTCACCATCTGGTCGATCTCGTCCTTGGATAGGGTCGACTGGCCGGTGATGGTGATCGACTGCTCCCTGTTGGTGGCCCGGTCCTTGGCCGACACGTTCACGATGCCGTTGGCGTCGATGTCGAAGGTGACCTCGATCTGGGGCACCCCACGGGGGGCCGGGGGCAGGTCGACCAGCTCGAACTTGCCGAGCGTCTTGTTGTTCATCGCCATGTCCCGGTCACCCTGCAGGACGTGGATCTCCACCGACGGCTGGTTGTCGTCGGCCGTGGTGAAGGTCTCGGTGCGCCGGGTGGGGATGGTGGTGTTGCGCTCGATCAGCTTGTGCATGACCTGGCCCTTGGTCTCGATACCGAGCGACAGGGGGGTCACGTCGAGCAGGAGCACGTCCTTGACGTCACCCTTGAGCACACCGGCCTGGATGGCGGCGCCGACGGCCACGACCTCGTCGGGGTTGACCGACTTGTTGGCCTCGTTGCCTGTCATCGACTCGACCAGCTCCACCACCGCGGGCATCCGGGTGGATCCGCCGACCAGGACGACATGGTCGATGTCGCCCTTGCTGAGGCCGGCGTCGGTAATGGCGGTCTCGAACGGCTTGCGGACCCGGGCCAGCAGATCGCTGGTGAGCTCCTGGAACTTGGCCCGACTCAGGGTGAGCTCGAGGTGAAGGGGACCATCCGCGGTGGCGGTGATGAACGGCAGGTTGATCGAGGTGGACTGAACCTGGGATAGCTCGATCTTGGCTTTCTCGGCCGCCTCCTTGAGACGCTGGGCGGCCATCTTGTCCTTGGCCAGGTCGATCCCGTGGGCATTCTTGAACTCGCTCACCATCCAGTCGATGATCGCCTGGTCCCAGTCGTCACCGCCGAGGTTGGTGTCACCCGAGGTGCTCTTCACCTCGAACACACCGTCACCGATCTCCAGGCTGGAGACGTCGAAGGTGCGACCACAGAGGTCGAACACCATGATCGTCTGGTCGGTGCTGTCGTCCTT